>JAAEYY010000032.1 GCA_018223105.1 bacterium
ACAAGGGGGTCAATTTGAGTCCGTTTTTTGGGGGTCAATTTGTCCGATATATCCACCAGAACTGCGATACGGCAGTCCATTACTTTACAGTAAAAGCAGACCAAAGGACATGGCGTGGTACTACCTTCACTGTAATTTTAAGAGGCTATGCTCCGGACTGGATCCTTCAGGATACCTGTAGTGCAACAGATACCTTGAGACTCTGTGATAAAGCAGAGTATCAACGCTATGAATATATTAATCCTTGCCAAGAGAAGATGGAATTAATGGCGGATTACCTGGCGCAGAAAAGATACACAGAATACATCGATAGTGTACGCTATGATTTTGAGCGCAGATATAGATTGAAATGCTTAGAGGCCGTAGGCAATGAAACCTTTACCATGACCCGTGATCTGCATGAATATCATTATACACTTTATTATTATGATCAGGCCGGTAATTTGGTGCAAACTGTACCACCTAAGGGAGTAGATGTCATAACCAACAGTAGCACGCTGAGTACAATTCAAAGCTATAGAGCAAGCGGAAGTAATGAGTATTTTCCTTCACATACTTTTAACAGTTTATTTGAGTGCAACTCTTTGAACCAAGTAGTCACTCAAAGTACACCTGATGCTGGAGAAACTAATTTCTGGCATGACAACTTAGGAAGAGTTGTAATGTCTGAGGATCAAGAACAGCAAGATAAAGGTGACTATAGCTACATACTATTCGATGATAAAGGTAGGCCTTATGAAATGGGTAAGTTAACAACGCATGAACAAATGACTTGGCAGATAGCATTTAATCCTAACGACTTGCATGACTTTATAGATAGTGCGTGGATAAGAAGAGAGGTAATTAGAACGTATTATGATACTACTGCTTTTGATGTAAATTACCTAGCGTTTAACCAAAATAATTTGCGGAACTTGGTAAGTTCATTTACTTATGAAGATATTCAAGATAATGTGGATTCTACTTATCTTTATGCAATACATTTAAATTATGATTTAGATGGAAACATCAGCCAAGTTTTGAAAGAGGACCGAAACTTGCGAGAGATCAATCACCATTATAAAATTTTGGAATATGAATATGATCTAGTAAGCGGAAATGTGAATTACTTTTACTACCAAAAAGAGCAAATAGATCAGTATACACAGTGTTATAAATTTGATAAAAGCAATAGATTAACCGATGTTTACTCATCATCGGATTTGGTACACTGGGACAGAGATGCAAATTACTCCTATTATTTGCATGGGCCACTGAAGAGAGAAGAAATTGGAGAGCTAAAAGTCCAAGGTGTAGACTATGCTTATACACTTCAAGGCAGAATAAAAGGTGTTAATTCAAATACTTTGTCAGAGAATAGAGATATTGGCCAAGATGGCGTTTTAAGTGGTGTGAATCAAACTTTTGCAAGGGATATGTTTGGATATAGTTTAGGTTTTTATAATGGAGATTACCAAGCTATTGGAGATGCAAATTCAACAATTAGTTCTGCGGATCATTTCTTGCTGGATGTAAATAACTCTGATTTTTATGATGGGGCAAAGGATCTATATAATGGAAACATTAGACACATGGTGACAGCCATACGTCCTTTTATGGGCTCCAGTGGAGAACCACAAGGCATGGCTTACAGCTACGATCAATTGAACCGATTGGTGTCTGCAGATGCGTGGAACTCGGCAGATTCTGCAAATAATATTTGGGACAACAGTTCAACCGTTGCAATCAGCAGCTATCATACTGAATACAGTTATGATCCTAATGGGAATATATTATCATTATTGAGAACAGGAGCTTCATCTGTAAACCTGAATATGGATGATTTAAGCTATAATTATATATCGGGAACCAATCAACTTGAGTACGTAGATGATGTAGTTACATCCGGAAACTATTCTGAGGATTTAGATGATCAAAGCTCCTGGAATTACCAGTATGATGAAGTTGGAAATTTAATACATGATGAATCTGAAGAGATTGAATTGATTGAATGGAACAATAGAGGTAAGGTTAGAAAAATAGTAAGAACCGGGAGTACAACACCGATGAATAAGCTAATGTATTCAGATTTAACGGTGAGTGGGGAAGTCAATTATATGAATAATACACTGCATCGCCATGGAGGAGATGGCTGGAATAATGGTACAGCAGTGTCTGATAACTACCTATATGGAGATGGCTACATCGAATGGGAAGTAAGTGGCTCAACAATGCATCATAAGAAAGTGAAGGTAGGTCTAGCATATTCCAATGTTGCTCACAGTGCAATAGATTATATGTGGTTGTACGACCTGTATGATGGAGTAAGAGCAAAAAATGGAGGAACATTATTACATTATACGGGTGATTATACCGGAACTACCATATTGTTAAGAATAGAACGTAAAGCAGACTCAATATACTGGTATAGAAATGGTAGGTTGGTAACCAAAATGCAGGAAACTAGTCCTGGGTCCCCATTACTTATAGATATCCATATGTATTACAATAACAATGAGATAAAAGAACCTAGAGTATATGGCTTCTCTCAAACCACAGGGGGAACGGTAAGTACAAAACCGGATTTAGAGTTTGAGTATGGACCAGATGGACATAAAATTGTTAAACGAGTGATCAATAAAAATGGTTCAGGAGTAATAACAGATACAACCGTTACGTATTATATTCGAGATATTCAAGGAAATATCTTAGCAACCTATGAGATGAATAAAGATACCTTTAGACTTGAGTCACAAGTGGTATACGGTAATAAGAGAATAGGCTATAGGGAAGTAGACAGTATTTTGAGTATAGCAGGAAACATAGTTAACCCAGTGTTTGGGTCAGATGAACATGAGCACAAGAGAGGTAAGAAGAGGTACGAATTTTCAAATCATCTTGGCAATGTGTTAATTGTATTATCTGACAAGAGAACACTCATCTGTAATGGTCCTGAAGAGTACTATTCAGCAGAACTGATAACAGCGCAGGACTATTATCCATTTGGAATGATCATGCCTGGACGTTCAATGACAAATTCACCAAATGGGTATAGCTTTGGGTTTAATGGGAAAGAAAAAATGCAAAGTATAAATGATCAAGGTGATGTTCTTGATTTTGGAGCTAGAATATATAATAGTAGTTTAGGTAAGTTCTTAAGTGTCGATCCCCAATTAAATGACTGGACTGCTAACTCACCTTATTCATTCGCAGCTAATTCCCCAGTATTTTGTATTGATTTTAATGGAGAAGCACCTTTGCCAATGCCTGATGTCGTGCCATGGGCATTAATGGTAAAGAATGCTGCTTTGGCTGCTGGAGTTGAATTTACATTTCAAGTTGTAGACCAGTACATGATCAATCCATCGATGAGCTTTGACCAAGCAATTGCCTCTGTGGATTATTCTGATGTAGCTGTTGAAGCAGGTTTAGGCGCTTTGAATGTCTTTGACTTCACCGGTTCAAAGTATGTAAAACAATTTTCAAAGTTATTTAAAGGCAAATATCGAGAATACTCTTTATATGCAGTCCAGCAAGGAATAGATGTAATAGAGTCCGCAGTGAACGATGCAGCAAAAGACATATTAAACGGCGACGAAGTAGATGTTTGGGGTATTATTTCAAATGCAATTGGTGAAGAATTAACCACAGAGATCCTTAATGCGTCTATAAGTAAAGCCACAGATAGGGCTATGAAAAGAAGCCGAAAAAAATATAATAAGCATTTAGATAAGGCAGTTAGTGCTACATCAGAGAGCTCGAGCTTGAAAAAGCAATTAGATAAAACTAAGAGTAAAAAGAAACGAAAGAAACTTAAGCGTCAATTAAAAAGGGCGAATAAAAAAGTCGACAAATACACTAATAAGGCAAATAAAACACTGTATAAAACTTACGTTAAAATTAATGGGAATGAATACTCCCAAGCATTATATAATCGTGCGAAAGGGGTAACAGCAAATGAAATAAATAAGCGTCTTACAAATATTATCGTAGGCGAAGTTGAAGGAGGTGATGTGGGTCATAAATAAAGTTATTTGTGTAAATTGAATATTGTATGAAGTATATTATATGTTTAGTTTTTGTAGGATTTGCCCTTACTTCTTTAGGCCAAGACACCACGACCGTTGTAGATTATACACTAAACCCAAGTTATAAATTTAGTGATACGATGAAGTTGGCATTGTCTTCTTCTTACTACAAATTAGAAATTTTAAGTGAAGACACAAGATATATGAAGCTTATCCATAATGATTCTTCAGAGGTTAAATTTATGGTCTACAGTCTTAAAGAAATTCATGAAACGTTTGATCTTGAAACTTCAGAGACTAAGTGTTGCAAAGGAGAGAAGGATTCTTGCCTGTTTCAATGTTATGCTCAAGATTTTGCTAAAATTTTTGCAAATCCACCAACCAGTTTATTATTAGTTGATTTCAATTCTTCTTCAATAGAAATTACGCAAAAGTTTGTAAAAGAAGGTAATGATTTTTTTATAACAACAAAATTATTTTTTAGAGGATCTGAAGTCTTTTTATTCAAGTATACCGGGATGTTAGAGGATAATGATATTCAAGTAAATCAGCTAGGTTCATCATGGAACATTCAAGTTGAATAAATATAAAATCAAATGAATCTTGAATGTATAAGAGTATTCGCTACTGTAGCAACTAACAATGATTTCTGAAATATTTATCATTTAATTTTTTTACAAACGTGTTAATGTCTTCATGTGACAATAGTTCTACAGAACCTCAAGAAGAAGAAAAAACCTTAACAAAATCCCAGCTTCTAGATAAATGGTGGTACGGTGATAGTGGTGGTTGTCATTATTTCAGATCAGATGGGACATGCCCGGAGTCAGGAGGAGGTACTTGGGAGTGGATTAATGATTCAGATAGTATGTCGTTGATTGCCTACCCTGGAGCACCAGAACGTATCTGGGTGTTTCTCTGGAGTACTGAAAATGAAGTGTCGTGCTATCCATCGTGTAGCGGTTCAATCAGCACATATTTCGATACTAAATGGAAACCGATAGTATCATTTGGGTTTAATTTATAATTTGGTATTTCTTGAAGATATTCTCAATCTAGAATACTAGTTGTATTTAGTGGTATTGTAGATTTTGGCCAGAAATATGCCCAAACTAAATCCCGATTCAGTACAAATAGAGATTTGTTCCTGCTCAGTACAATTATAACTAGCTTGAGAAAAGGAGAAATTACATAGAACTGGGGTTTAGTTTGCTCAACGGAATGATAATTGAAATTAAAACTCAAGAAAAAAAATAATTTGCTATATTAGCATTTTAACAACCTGATTATGAAATATCTATCATTTATTTTAATTGTATTATTTGGCTTCATCTACGGATGTGATTCTGAAACACCTGAACCTCAAGAAGAAGAAAAAACCTTAACAAAATCCCAGCTTCTAGATAAATGGTGGTACGGTGATAGTGGGGGTAGTCATTATTTCAAATCAGATGGGACTTACCCGGAGTCAGGAGGAGGTACTTGGGAGTGGATTAATGATTCAGACAGTATGTCGTTGATTGCGTACCCCGGAGCGCCCGAACGTATTTGGGTATTTCTATGGAGTACTGAAAATGAAATGTCGTGTTATCCAACATATAGTGGTACAATCCGCACATATAGCGATACTAAGTAGAAACTGTTAGCATCATTTGGACTAAATTTATAATGCTGTTTTTCTTGAAGTTTCGTTCAAAATGAAATACTACTAGTATTGAGGAAAACTGTAGATTCTGGCCAGAATCACACCCAAACTATATCCCAATTTAGGACAAAGAGAGATTGATTCCTTTTTGGTGCAATTATAACCCGTTCAGTAAAAGGGAAGGTTTCATTATGGTTTCCTCAGTCTTCAAATCTGGCGATTAACTATCCAAGAAAGTAGATATGCTAGCAGCGGAGTGCCAATCTTAATTCTACGATTTAGTACTTTTGATTGTGGAACTTGACGCAACATTCAGCTTTCACTACTTTTATGTAAAGGATCGCAGACAATATCTTTTTCAAAATGACTAAGCAAAAAGACCCTAGAAAAATAATTATAACGAAAGTACGAAAAGGTCGTATTTCTCGAACAGATCTTAAAGCATTAATCAAGTACAAGTTCAATGAAGATCAAAGAGAATATATCCTTGCAAAACTACCTAAGCAATATAAAGATATTGCTTATTGCAACCCACTACCAAAAGAAGAGATTGATATTGGAGCTGAAAAATCTGTTTATATTACTCATAACGATACTGTTAACGAGTTAAATTGGTACATTAATACCTTAAAAGTATACTCTAATGAACTAAAAAAATTCAATAAATTACAACATCAGATTGAGAGGGCTATAGCATGTCAGAATGTTGATAAACTAGATGATATAAATGACAAATTGATAAATGATGTATCATTCTCAATATATAGCCTTGTTCTGGAAATCTACCTCAATAACTTAACAAATAACGTTGATGATAATGAAAGTATAATGACCTGGTTTGCAGATCATGATCTTAACAAGAAAATTCCCATACTTTTAGAATTTGCTAAGCTGAGAACTAGTGCGAAAGTGCCAGCTTGGCAATACGATTCTACTATTGATCACCATAAAAAGTTATATCCGGAAAATAATGACCATCTTATTGAGTATCTAGTGTTTAAAATTGATCCCATAAACTTTAATTTTAATTTCACTCATAGCTCTTTCATACTTTCATTTGACTTTGAATTACCCATCATTGATAGGCTAATCTCATTAAAAAGACTTTTTCCTCATATTATTCAAAACCTTTCAACAAGTGAAATAAAATCTATTGCAGATAATATTCTCAATTTAAGCGATGAACTTAATGATCAATATTGGAACAAATTATTAGTACTTTTTAACCATTCAGAACTCCGACCCTTTTATACAGAGGATTTTCAACAAATTCATGATGAAGTCGCGGACTTGTTCTTGCTAGGTAAATACAAAGAAGTTATTAAGGCATGCTCCATGTATATAAAAAGCCATCCGGAACTTGTAGAAATTCAGAGATTTTTAGTTCGTTCATTGATATTGGCAAATGTTGATTTGGATGACTATGTCGACTCTCAAGGGTTGAGCTATCAACAAATTAAACTGACAAAACAGGTCTTAGAAAAAGGGAGCACTTATGCTGCTGAAAGAGACCAAATAATTGATCTTTATTATTCAAATAGCTTCTATAATTTGTCCAATTGCTTATTGCTTGATGGATCTTTGGAATATCAATTTGAAGTTCCTAAGAGTTTAGTAATGAATTGTTTTTTAAATAGCCATGTCTTGTCTGATCGTTATTTATACTTATTCAAAGTTAGTTCCTTAGAAAAATTGACTTGCTTAAATACTTCTAAATGGTTAAATCTTATAATAAAATCAGTTGAAAGTGACACTCCTATTGATTTGAGTAGTTGCACATATTATGAAATTGAGTTATTTACAAATACCAAAATACTTACAGAAGAATATCAAGAAGCATCAAGTGCCTTGGATGGATATTATAATCGTTTAAAAGGTAATATTCCAGAGTTTATTAAGACATGGTATATTAAGAATAAATCCTTGTGCCTTACTAAGACAGGTCGAATAGATGAAGCTGTCAACCTTCTTGTTAATGAATACTTTAATACTGGCATTTTTTATGACCATTATTTTAATCAGGAAATAATAGACACGTTACTGTCGGACGATGAATCTGTTTTTTATAAAGATATTGCAGTGCCAATTTTTTTTAATATCACAAAACAGTCACAGTCAATCTGTTATGATTCAATTGCCAACTTTTTGATTCAGCACAATCATTATAAACCATCTGACCTAAAAGAAGGGAATAGATCTCACAATAAGAAACACCTTACATATTTTCTTGAGAGGTGCTGTACGAAAGCAAATATCGAAGACTCACCCTTTTTGAACTCAATTGAAGCGCTCTCTAGCGAAAGAATATATATTCTAAACTACCTCAAGGAAATTAACCCAGGGAAAAAGGAAATCTATAATGAAGAGATTCTAGATATAACTAAAGAAAACACAATTAGGAAAGGAGTTCAGCATATCCATGAAAGCCGAATATTTGTTGATACTGATAGCCTTTTTTCTATTTCAGAAAGTCAGATTCAAGAAATCTTTGAACGCTACTTATCAATTGATAATAGTATTTCGTCCTCATTATCAATTTTAACTCTCGAAGATATTATTTCTGGAAATAAAAAGCATGAAATGTTCTATTGCAAAGAACCTGTTTCTGATGATTACCTTGATATACTGGTTTTGCCAGGCATACATATGTTTGATGACAATATTGTTCATGTATCAATGATTCGATATAATCACTTTATTTCCTTATTTGACGAAATTAGAGATCAGTTTGTTTTTAATGAGGAGTTTGGTTTTAAAAGTTTCCTAAGTATGAGAATTAGACATGGAACTTTCTCTAATGTCATTCGAAATGTTTTTGATAAATTTCACCTTATCTCTTCTAAGAAATCGTCCAGTGATGAATATAAGCCAATAGCGCACTGGAACGATGTTATCGATGCACAGCCACATGTGATGAGTTCTATTCAAGCATGTCTTGAAAACAGCTCTAGAACTATCGATGATTTGATTGATAAAGGATTAAGCTGGATAAAAGTTGTTGAAGATAAGAACGATACCGAAGCAATTTTTAATTTTAATTTTTCAGAATTGGAACTCCAAAAAATATTTATAAATGAAATTGGTCGTATCACAAATCATGGTGAATTTATAAATTCAATATTTAATATACTCTACGTGAGGCTCGAAGTCCAGCTTGAAAAGCTTCGAACAAAACTAATAGAAATACTATTGGTGGAAATACTTGAAGTCTTAGACAGCTTACATGGAAGTCTAGGGGATACTGTACCAGATCAAAAAATCGAGAGTCTTTTAGCAGAACAGATCATTGCATGTAGAACGGAAGTACAGCATGTATTAAATCAAGTAACCCAATGGTTCAAATTGTCACAAAACCACTATGTTGATGAGTTTCAGATTGACATGATTCTTGATACGACAATAGGGTATACCAATAGTATCCATGGTGATATTTTAAGTCGAGCTCAAGTAACCAAGAATATCAACTGTAGCTCCACTTTTAAAGGTAAGTTTTTTGAGGGCTTTGGTGATATATTCATCAATATCTTTGATAATATCATTAAGAACAATAAGGATTTGAATTCTCAACTTCACATTGATATTAATGTAGAGTCTGAGAATGCTTTTACTAAAATCAAGGTAACAAACAACCTTTCTAAAAATATGAATATTAAAACTTTAAAACAGAAAATTATTGAAATATCGCAAAAAGTTTCGGATTACAAGAATCACAATATACCAAGTAGTTTTGAAGGGGACTCTGGATATTTAAAAATCTGCAGATGTATCTCGGCTGACTTAGAACAAGATGACTATGAGGTCAAAGCAAGCTATGAAAAAAACAAATTCATTGTTTCCATTGAGATTAAAAACAGTAATTTGGTCATATGAAAGGATTATTGATCGAAGATGACCCCAATAAAGCATCAAAAGTTGTGTCTTTTATTAAACAGGAATATTCCTGGATCAACATAGAGCACAGAGCGTCTTACCAAAGTGGCTTACAGTCACTATTTGAAATTGAATTTGACTTCATCTTACTTGATATGAGTTTGCCAACTTACGACCAAGATACTGGCAATTTTCCGGGTAAACCAAGAAATTTTGGAGGTAGAGATATTCTGAAAGAAATGAAAAGATATCAAAAGAAATCTCCAGTAAAGATTTTGACACAATATAATGAGTTTGATGGTGGCTCAATTTCGATAAATGAACTTCATCAGATGCTCGAAGAAAAATACCATGATATTTATAGGGGATATATTATTTACAATTCTAAAAGGACGGAATGGCAAGATGAGTTAAATGCTTTTTTGTCTTCTTTTTAATGTGATGAATGTACTAATTATAGATGACAACGATAGTAAAAGAAAGAAAATAAGCAAAGTACTTGTTGATTCTTTTGGTCATGAATCTCTTCTTATTGAAGAGGCCCAAGATTCTTCTGAAGCAATGAGTATTTTAATTCAGAAAGTGCAATTAGATTTACTTATCTTAGATCTCAATTTGCCAATTAGAAAAGGTGGAAATGTCCGAGAAAAATCTGGACTAAAATTGTTAAGAGAGATTAAACGTCGTCCAAAATTAGTTAAACCAGAGTCTATTATAGGTCTTACTGCATATAAGAACATTGCTGAAGACGTCAGAGAAGAGTTTAATCAAGAAGGATGGGTCGTTGTGGAATTTAATCCTGCATTCTCACTCTGGGAAGATGTCATTATTAATAAAGTCAACTATTTAATTGGCAAGCAAAAGCAGACACCAAGCAATTTAAATAACGACTTACCTCATGTAGTAATTTTAACAGCAATAAAAGAGGAATATCTTTCAGTTAGACGATTCTTAACTCAGGTTGAGGATAGTAGTATTCATGACACATCATATGAAACTGGCACATTTTTTTTAGAAAAAAACCCAATCGCTCAAGTCACTATAAGAGAATGTGGAGCAACTAATACACTTGCAGCCATCGAAACAGAAAGAGCAATCAATAACTTCTCTCCAGATATGATGCTTTTCGTTGGAATTGCAGGCTCAAGAAAGGAAGAGGACTTCGTAATTGGAGATGTTATAGTTCCAACCAAAATTTACTCTTATGAGGGTGGCAAGTCAGGGAGAGACATATTTAACTCTAGACCAGATACAGGGTATTTATCTTATACCTTTATTGAAATGGCTAAGAAGGAGAGACTTAAAGATGACTGGAAAAATATTGCGTTAGTAAATTTCAACAATTATAATCCAAAAGTTGATTTGGGGGTAATTGCCTCTGGAGACATCCTAATTGAACATTATTATTCCCACATTGGGCAAGTGCTTTCCGAGCACTATAATGATACATCAGCCGTGGAAATGGAAGGATTTGGTTTTAGTAAAACTTTATCGCGACAAGGACGAAATACAAGTAACTTGATTATCGGACTTGTGAGAGGAATTTCTGATGTGTTGGAGAAAGAAAGCGAGGTAAAATATGGGCAAGACAGACGTCCTCAAAACGCAAAGGCATTAGCATGTAATACATCGGCAACCTTTGCATATTGGATGATTTTTAAACTCTTTCAAAAGTTAGATTGATTATTTCATAAGAGAACATGGAATAATCTTTAATGATAGGTAAATCAAACATAAAAACAAGGAAGTCAGGTCTTCTGTTAAACTGTTATATTCGGGTATATAGGCAAAGATGGATTTGGACAACATGCTTGCTAGATATCAATAATATCTACTAGTTTTTAATTCAACTACAAAATACACTTGGTATCAATTGAGAAAGGGAAAATAGAATAAAAAAATACTCCAATCTCAAATTGAATCATAATTGGCTCCTAAGCACCGTAGTAAATATTGAAATTATTAGAAAAGTAGTAATTTAATAAAGTTTGAAATACCTATGTAAATATTTACTAGACTAATAAATCTTTTAAGTATGAACTTCCTCTAATTTTATAATAACGATGATAGTTCCTTATAGTCGGAAGCACTAAAACTGCCAATATACTCCTGTGTAGTTTTTAAGTTACCATCATGTAGAATTTCTGAAATGAATGCAACTGAAGTCCCTTTTCTTACAGCTAATGTAGCGAAAGTATGACGGGCGTGATTCATAGCAATTCTGTTGGATGTTTCAGCTTCTAGACCTGCACTTAAAGCTAATTCTTTGATATGATGATTTATAAACTTATTGAGTCTTTTTACTCGTCTATGCTTTTCCTCAGGAGTCATCTGAGATGAAAGAAAATTCAATGCATATTTTTTGTCATTTCCTTTGTATTGCTCAAGAACTTTTAGGTGCCACTTTGTAATCGGAACTCTTTTTTCTGTTATCGTATTTTTGGTCGTTCTTGTTTTAGTTCTTATATAACTTAAATATTCGGAGTGAAGGTCTTTTTTCTTTAGCTCTAAAATGTCTCTTAAATTCATGCCATAACTGAAATAGGAAAAGAACCAAAAATCCTTAGCTAATTCTTGACCATTATTTTTAGGCTCAGATTTTTCAAGTTTGATTTTTTCTTCTTCACTTAATGCCTTATTAGTCTTAGATACAGATTTAATTTGAAATTGATTCTTTTTATTCCCAAAGGGGTATAACCCAGGATCTAAAGATAAACCCTCAGCGATTCTTCGATATGCAGTTCTAATGTTTCGAAGATAAATAGCCGCTGTGGCTTGGCTTAGTTCTTCAACACTAACCATGTGGTTTTGGAACTGGGTTAAAAAAGCCTTGTCAATATCATAAATGGTTAGGTTTTCACTTGTAGTGTTGTGTCTCAACAATGCTTTAATTGTTAAAGAGTATTTTTCTGCAGTAGAAACAGCACCAAGACTTAATTTTTCTTTCACAATTGTTTTTAGCTCAGCAATTAACTCAATCGATGATTTACTTTCCCCGGACCAACGTGATTTGAATCTTTTGAGAGAGAATGGTGTTAGAGTCTCTGCAATATCATGCGCCTCTACCTCTAGTCTATTAATATTATGTCTCAATTGCTTTTCTTTATGTGATAGTTTATTCCCAGATTTGAGTTTGTCAAAAGTTGAAGAAGTTGTGCTGAATCCAGTCCTTAGTAAAATTTGTTTACTTTCAGATTTCGAATATACTCTCAGTTTTATTGGATAAGTGCCATCAGTTTTTAATGATCTCCTATCAAGATATGTTGAAATTAAATATTGAGGGCCCATTTATGATATACAAAGTAATCCCAATTTGCATAAAATTTGCATAATTTACTCAATAAGAACCAAGTATCATCTAGTAACTACTGATCACTAGTTCCTAGTGAAATTGGTCCTTCTATGACTATTTACAAATATCTAAGAATATTCCCGACAAATCACACACACGTCTGGGGGGCGTGAGATCGGAGGTTCGAATCCTCTCTACCCGACCAAAAAAGCCCAACTCACTGAGTTGGGCTTTTTGATTTTTATAATTCAAAGCCTAAAACTCTATCCTCGCCCTCACCATAAAATTAATCCCGGCCATAGGATATACATAGTTATAATTCATGCGCTCTCCTCCGCTGATGTTGGAGAAGGTATAGCCCGTTGGGGCATATTGTACATCCGTGAAATTGTTGAGGTAGAACGCCATATTAAAGCTCTTCAATTTGCCGGAAAAGTCTTTATTGTAAGCTAAGGCTGCATTGTAAGTTGTAAATGCATCTAACTTGCGTTCGTCGCTGCTGGTGTTGTCTAAATATTGCTCCCCGACATGCTTCATGGTGACATCCAAGTACAAGCCGTCCGTGAAATGGTAACGAATTTGAGCATAGGCAATTCTCTCCGGACTCAAAGCAATATTAGTTTCGTCTTCATACTGAATCTCTTGCTCAGATGCACCCCATTCCACCGGAACATATTCCGTATAATTCAAGATTCGGTTCTGTGAAGAGGTGTAGTTACCGGCAATGCTGATCTTTCTGGTCAAGTTGAAACTTGCCGCAAACTCCCAGCCTTTTCTGTAACTCTCAGGAATGTTGATTCTGGTATATCCACCAACATCATTAATACTTCCGTCAATTACCAATGCATCTTTATACTGCATATTATAGTAGTTCACAGTCATGAAACTGCGTCGGCCACTCCAATCTAACCCGACTTCCAGATCTTTAACGTTTTCGGGAGTTGGTCTTGAATCCGGACTCGAATTCACATAATCATCTCGCACCGGTTCGCGGTTTCCTATCGCATACAATCCATACAGTTTCAATCTGGAAGTGATCATATAACTCGCACCAAACTTCGGATTGAAAAACAATGGAATTTCAGGAGTTTGATCCGATGGCTCTCCGTTTCGGTTAGGTCCCTCAAAGGTGTATTGCACTTGTCTCACCTGTAGATCTATATAAGGCTTCAAGCGCTTCAATTCATATTGATACTTCAAGTACACATTTGCATCGTTCTTGATTGCGTCGTTCTCATAATATACCTGATTCAAAGCCTCATATTCCGTAAACTCAGTTGAAATTACTTCACCAAAATGCTTTCCTCGGTATTGGTTAATCGACATGCCAATATTCAAATCCGAGCGTCCTTTGTCAATTCTGTAGTTGATTACAGTACCATAGAAGATATTATCTAACCAGAGTCTTCTCTGTAAATCCCCCCGGGTAAGTGTGTCTCCATTTTGAATTTGATTCGAAAGCCCGTAGGCCATTAAAGAATCGCCCAACCTTTGTTGCTCATAATAGCCTTTACCCGTGGTGGCGTGTAAAGCAATTCTAATGTTACTGTTTTCTCCGGTCACTTGGTTGTAAAACAACTGGTAATGATTCTGAGCATAGTGATCTACTTCGTTATCATAGGTATAGTAATTATAAGTTGAGGGATTTGATTCAAACAGATTCTCTCGATCATCCCCGAAAATATAAAGCCCATTTGCAAAGGCCTCTAACTCTTGCTGGTTATCTCTAAACTTTGGTTGAGGTATACCATACCAAGCCTGATAGGTTTCTTCCAATCCTAACATAATGTTGAATTTCAGGCTGCTTTTCTTGGTTTTGTAATCACCAGTGAATTGGGCCGACATTAAATTACTGCTGGCGCGATCAATAAAGCCGTCCGACTGGATATAGCTCATTCTGGTTTGAAATGCGAAACCGTTTTTAAACCTACCTGTTCCGTAACCCAGGGTTGATCTAAAGGTATTAAAGGAACCGTATCCCAAATTGGCATAGGCATACTTTTCATTGGAAATAATATCCGTTCGGATATTGATACTCGCACCAAATGCTGCAGCTCCGTTAGTGGATGTACCAACCCCTCTCTGAATTTGAATTTCCTGAGTACTCGAAGCCAAATCCGGAAGATCGACCCAAAAAACACCCTGACTCTCAGCATCATTTAGAGGAATTCCATTGATCATGACGTTTACTCGGGTCGGATCAATTCCTCTAATTCTTACCCCGGTGTAGCCAATACCGTTCCCTGCATCAGAGTTTATCACCGTAGATGGGGTAGAGTTGAGTAAAAATGGAAAGTCCTTACCTTGATCTTTCAATGTAATCTCACGCTTACTAATGGTGGTCATTGTGGTAGGTACATCAAAAGGTATGTGATCTACGCTGATGGTCACCATGTCGATGTCGGTTGTGCTGGTCAGCAATAAGAATTGTTTTGTTAAATCGCCATTGAGATTAATGCTTTCCTGATAAGGAATAAAACCAATTACATTGATACTGATGGTGTAATCTCCGCCTTTTAAGTCTTCAAACCTAAAATTACCGAGATCATCAGAAACTTTGGAAGCCGTTCCTCCGTCCCAGCTTAGGTTGACATTAGCTCCTGCGATGTGTTCTCCGGTCTCGCCGTGTAAAACACGACCCGTGATGGTGAATTGTGCAAATCCCGCCTTGAGGATTAGCATCAAGATTAAATTTAGAATTAATTTTTTCATTGTCCTTTTTTTAATTGGAGCAATGAGTGATACTCAGATCTCCCTACGTCGGCATTACCCGAATCAGGTTCTGCACCGAAGTGCAAAGGGTATCATCTCAGCCATTCCGATGTACAGAATAGCACCCCTGTTCGGGGGCAAATATATCGGCGTTTATTAAAGTGACAAGGCTTTTTGCTATTTGCTGTTCCTCAGAATTGCCTAAATCGTCGATACAATTGGGCTGTACTTATATGTGAGTCTTTTCTTTGGTTACTATTGATGAACTTTGGGTAAATAAAAATGTAGAACTATGAAAAAAACAATGTTAACACTCGCCATGGGCATACTGATAATGACAGCAGCTCAAGCACAAGGTCAGCACAGAGGTCATCTAGATAAGCATCCTAAGATGCATCATAATGATTCATTTTACAAACACGAAGCAAGACTCGATCACTTCATTCAGAAAATAGAAGAAAAAGCACCTTTAACTGCTGCAGAAAAAGAAGGTTTGAAAACCATCATGACCGACTTTCATACTCAAATGAAGTCAATGGACAAAGGCGACCGAGATGCATTTAAAACTGCAGTAGAAGCGCGAGATCAAAAGGTAAAAGCTCTTTTGAGTGATAAGGCCTATATCGCTTACTTAGAAACTAGGTTGGAAATGCATAAACCTCGACATGGTAAGCATGGAAAACAAGGAGATAGAGCAGATCATTTCATCAATAAGTTGGATGAAAAAGCAAGTCTAACTGAAGATGAAAAAGTCAAAATGAAAGAGATCATGACTGATTTTAGGACTCAGGTAAGAGAGAACCCCGAAAACAGAAAAGAGCTAGCAGATGCACGAGATAAAAAAGTAAAAGCACTACTTTCGGCAGAGAAATTTAAGGCTTATGAAGAGTTGAAGGCCGAGATGAAAGCAGCTAGGAAAAAGCACAAATCAAATCACTAATTTGAATCAGAATCAAAGCATACAAAGATGGTCCGTATTCCTTCCTTTAGGAGTATGGGCCTTTCTTTTTGCCTTTCCTCTACTCACCATAGAGGAATTGCAATTCAATAAACTCATTCATCGCCATTGGCTGCCATTGCTGCTCGCCATGACCCTCTTTTACCTCAATACTTTACTACTGATTCCGAAACTGTATTTCAGCAAGCAATATTTGCTATACACCTTGATAAATCTGGTCTTGATTGTGGCAAGCATTTCTCTATTGGTTGAGATCTTTCCCTTTTTCTACGACATGAAAGATCGGATACCCAACCCGAGGAAACATCAACATTTAGTGAAAATGTACTGGTACCGAAATATCATCAGTTTTAGTTTAGCTGTAGGATCGGCCATTGTTTTTAAAGTAACTCAGCAGTTTCAAACTGAAGAAAAAGCGCGAAAGGATGCGGATAATGAGCGTTTAAAGTCGGAATTAACCGCCATGCGTTATCAGATTCAGCCGCATTTCTTTTTCAATACCCTTAATACCATTTACTCTTTAATCGACATTGACAAAGAAGGAGCAAAATCGGTCCTTCATCAATTATCGAAGTTGATGCGATATGTTTTGTATACCGCATCAGATCAGGCTGTTGAGCTACATAAAGAAATTGATTTTATACGATCTTATATCGATTTAATGAAAACCAGAGTAGGGGAACACTTGAAAGTAGATTTTAAAACTCCCGACCTCGTCAAGGGCAAGGTACATCCACTTTTGTTGGTTACTTTGGTCGAAAATGCCTTCAAACACGGTGTACATCCTACAGAAAAAAGCAATATTGAAATTACAATAGAAATTGAGTCGGGCAAGGTTAATTTACGTGTTTGGAACAGCAATTACCCCAAAGGTGAAAGTGATGAGAGCGGATCCGGTATTGGCTATAGTAACTTACAGAAAAGACTCGACTATCTCTATCCCGCAGGAAATTATAGCTTTAGATTTGAAAATAGAGGACAGGATTATTTCAGCGAGTTAATTCTCCCATTATCATGAAAAAAGTAAGATGCCTAATCACGGATGATGAACCACTGGCGAGAAGCTTGGTAAAATCCTATGTGCAGAAAATACCAACACTTAATTTATTGGGTGAATGCGGAAGTGCTACTGAAACTGCTGAATTCTTAAAGAACAATGAGGTAGATCTCATTTTTCTAGATATTCAAATGCCGGATTTGTCGGGTATGAGTCTGGCTAAAACTATCCCATCTAGCACCAAGGTGATTTTTACCACAGCATTTGATCAGTATGCCATAGAAGGTTATAAGGTAAATGCCATTGGTTATCTGTTGAAGCCCATTTCTTTTGATGAATTTTCGGAAACCGTGAGCAAAGCTATGGTGCATTTCAAAGAGGAAGTTCCGGAAGTTCAGCTGCGCGATGAATTCATTATGATTAAAGCGGACTATAAAATCTACCAGATCAAACTCTCCGAAATCAAGTACATAGAAGGAGTGAAAGACTATGTGAAAATCCACCAAGAAGGAGAGGGGAAGCCCTTGATGCCTCTGATGAGTATGAAGTTTTTGGAGGAAACACTGCCTTCAGACCGATTTATGCGGGTGCATAGATCCTATATTGTAAACCTAGATCAAATCAAGGTCATAGAGCGCAATCAGATCTTATTCGACAAGGTTAGAATCAATGTTTCGGACAACTACAAAGAGCAGTTCAACGCATTTTTGGAGAAGAGGTTTGGGTAAGGGCAAGGTTCTAATTAAATGTATTGATTATCAGTGATTTAGTCTTGGTTCTGAAGTCCGACTATTCATTCGTCGATTATTGCTTTTTCATCCTTTGAATCCTTCATAATCTTGTATAATTTATTCGTGAAGAAATGATTCATCCCAACACTGAACTTAAGTTTATCAGCAATGAAATTGGCTATGGAGTGGTAGCTACTTCATTCATCCCTGCAGGAACAATTACCTGGGCCTTAGACAAACTCGATCGTGAATTCACTCCGGAAGAATTTGCTTCCATGGAGCCTATTTACCAGCAAATTCTCGACTATTATACCTATAGAAATAATCAAGGGAAATATGTGTTATGCTGGGATAATGGTCGATATGTAAACCACAGTTTCAATTCGAACTGCTTGACTACTGCCTATGATTTTGAAATCGCCATTCGCGATATTCAGCCGGGAGAACAACTCACAGATGATTACGGATATCTCAATATTCACGAACCTTTCCGTGGTGTAAATGAAGGAACCAAAAGGAAAGTAGTATATCCGGATGATCTCTTGAAATACTACAAAGTTTGGGATAAAAAATTGCTTAAAGTCTTTCATAAAATTCCTCAATTGGATCAAGCATTACGCAGTTTAGTGAGTGATAAAATTTGGGCTGAAATTGTAGAAGTTTCAGAAGGTCATAAACCCATGATGTCGATTTTGAATAACTATTATGCCAACGGAAATGAGGTAAATGGATTCGAGTCGATAAAAGTCGGTTGATTTCTGCTATCTTTTAAACTAAAAATGCAGTTTTTATTGGTGGCTTTTCTACCTTCGCGACTCATTTTATATTCATGAGTGCAGCACAGCAAGAAGCTACTTTAGAGCAGGCAAAAGACCTTGGAATTCTTCCCGAAGAATTTGAGAAGATTAAAGAGATTCTAGGTCGAACCCCCAATTTTACAGAACTGAGTGTTTTTTCAGTAATGTGGAGTGAACATTGTTCGTATAAAAACTCCATTGTTTGGCTGAAGAAACTTCCAAAAGAAGGTCCCATGATGCTTGCAGAAGCAGGTGAAGAAAATGCGGGTCTGGTAGACATTGGTGAAGGCCTTGCTTGTTGTTTTAAAATTGAATCGCATAACCACCCTAGCGCCATCGAGCCTTATCAAGGCGCGGCAACCGGAGTAGGTGGAATCAACCGAGATATTTTCAGCATGGGTGCAAGACCTATTGCTCAACTCAATTCACTTCGTTTCGGAAATATTGAAACCGATCGTACCAAATGGCTCCTCAAAGGAGTGGTAAAAGGGATCGGTGATTACGGAAACTCTTTTGGAATTCCAACCGTAGGAGGTGAAGTGTATTTCGATGATTGCTACGAAACCAACATCTTGGTGAATGCTATGAGTGTCGGAATCCTAGAAGTTGGAAAAGAAGTGTCAGCTATCGCCGAAGGCGTTGGTAATCCGGTTTACATTTTCGGATCTGCAACCGGTAAAGATGGTATTGCAGGTGCTGCTTTTGCAAGTAAAGACATTGGAGAAGATGCCATGGACGATCTACCTGCAGTTCAGGTAGGTGATCCTTTCTGGGAGAAGTTGATCCTGGAAGCGACGCTAGAAATTATTGAAACCGGAGCGGTTGTGGGCCTACAGGACATGGGTGCCGCAGGTATTACTTGTTCTACTGCAGAAATGAGTGCGAAGAGCGAAACCGGTATGCGCATCGACTTAAGCAAAGTTCCATTGCGTCAGGATGATATGTTGGGCTGGGAAATTTTGCTTTCAGAATCGCAAGAGCGTATGCTAGCTGTTGTTGAGAAAGGAAGAGAAAAAGAAGTAGAAAAAATCCTCGAGAAATGGGATCTCACTTTTGCTCAGATCGGAGAAGTAACCAACACCGGAAACGTAGAATATTGGAAAGACGGTAAATGTGAAGCGGAAATTCCTGCGGAGAGTTTAGCCCTTGGTGGCGGTGCTCCTGTTTATCATAGAACTTGGAAAGAACCTGAATATCAGCAAAAAATAAATGCCTTTAATCCGGCGAGTATTGCTACTCCTGCTGACCTAAAGTCGGTAGCGGTGTTCCTCGCAACTCAGCCGAATATTGCTTCTAAGCGTTGGATCTACAATCAGTACGATTCCATGGTAGGTACTATCAACCAAAGTACCAATCAAAGCAGTGATGCAGCGGTAGTGAAAATTAAAGGAACCAAGAGAAGCTTGGCTTTAACCGTAGATTGTAATGCGCGATATGTTTGGGCAAACCCTGAGCAAGGAACGGCCATTGCAGTTGCTGAAGCTGCGCGAAATATCACCTGTACAGGCGGTGTGCCGAGCGCGGTGACCAACTGTCTGAATTTCGGTAATCCTTATGATGAAGGAGTTTACTGGCAGTTTAAAAATGCCATCATGGGGATGAAAGCTTCTTGCGAGAAGTTTGGCACTCCCGTAACCGGCGGAAACGTGAGTTTTTATAACCAAGATTCAAAAGGAAACGCAGTATATCCAACACCAACGATAGGAATGGTGGGTGTGATAGAAGATGCGGCTCACATCACGACCCTAGGATTTAAAAACGAAGGTGATGTAATCGTAATGTTGGGCGAATCTAAAGATGATTTAGGTTCTTCTCAATACGTAGCTAAATACCACAAAGAAGCACATTCTCCTTGTCCCCACTTTGATCTGGATGCAGAATTTGCACTTCAAGAAAACTTGAGAAAAGTGATTCGCGAAGGACTAATCCAATCAGCGCACGATGTTTCAGAAGGAGGTTTATTCATTACTCTACTAGAATCCGCAATGAGTGGAAATCACGGTTTTGAAGTTGCACAGCAAAGCGAAATGAGAGCGGATGCCTACTGGTTCGGAGAGTCTCAAAGTAGAGTCGTGGTAAGCGTGAAACCCGAGCAATTGAATGATTTAAAATCAAAGCTCGATATCCCATTTGAAGTATTGGGTACGGTAAAAGGTGAAAATTGTACCATTGATGGAGAAAACTGGGGAAGCGTAACCAGCTTCAGCGATTTATATTTAAATGCAATTGAACAAACAGTAAGCAAATAAAATGTCACAGAAAATTCGATATACACTTACAGATGAAGCTCCGGCTTTAGCAACATATTCATTTCTACCTATTGTTAAGTCGTTTTTGGCTTCTGCCGGGATAGAAATTGAAACTGAAGACATTTCACTTTCAGGAAGAATTTTAGCTACTTTTCCTGATTATTTATTAGAAAATCAAAGAATACCCGACTCTTTAAAAGAGTTAGGAGAGTGGACTCAAGATCCGGAAGCGAACATCATAAAGCTGCCAAACATCAGTGCTTCAATGCCTCAATTGAATGCAGCGATTGCTGAACTTCAGAAGAAAGGTTTTGGAGTGCCTTCATATCCATCTCATCCTTCGAATGATGAGGAAAAAGAGATCAAGGCTCGCTATGATAAAATCAAAGGTTCTGCAGTAAATCCGGTATTGCGTGAAGGTAATTCGGATAGAAGAGCGCCAAAAGCGGTAAAGAATTACGCTAAAAAGAATCCTCATTCAATGGGAGCTTGGAGTTCCGATTCTAAATCTCATGTGGCAACTATGGATCGCGGTGATTTTAGACATAACGAACAGTCGGTAACACTGCAGAGTCCAACTACAGCCAAGATTGTGCTTCATACCGAAAGCGGTAAAACCATAGAATTGAAAGCAGGTTTGGCATTGCAGAAAGGTGAGGTTATTGATACTTCTTACATGAGTGTGGGAGCGCTACAGGAGTTCTTAGCACATGAAGTTGAAAATGCAAAAGATTTAGGAGTGCTGTTTTCATTGCACATGAAGGCCACCATGATGAAGGTTTCAGACCCCATCATCTTTGGTCATGCTGTTAAAACCTTCTTCAAGCCTGTATTTGAAAAGCATGCCTCTCTATTGGAGGTTTTAGATATCAATGTAAACAACGGATTCGGAGATCTTCTTCAAAAATTGAATAATCTTCCTGAAGACGAGAAGGCTCTAATCAAAGCAGAGATTGAACTTTGCTACGCTCAGCGACCAGATTTGGCTATGGTGAATTCAGATGAAGGGATTACTAACCTTCATGTACCAAGTGATGTTATCATCGATGCATCTATGCCGGCCATGATTAGAACTTCTGGTCAGATGTGGGATAAGGATGGTAAGACCAGAGATACTAAAGCCGTGATACCGGATAGCAGTTATGCTGGTATATATCAGGCTACCATAGAATTCTGTAAAGAGAATGGAGCATTTGATCCTACCACCATGGGTACTGTACCTAATGTGGGCTTAATGGCTCAAAAAGCGGAAGAGTATGGCTCTCACGATAAAACATTTGAAATTTCGGAAAGAGGTCATGTTGAAGTAGTGGATGCCGAGGGAAATGTATTAACTCGACACGAAGTTCACGCGGGCGACATCTGGAGAATGTGTCAAGTGAAAGACGCACCGGTTGAAGACTGGGTAAAGCTTGCTGTGACTCGAGCAAGAGCAACAGGTTCTCCTGCTGTTTTCTGGTTAGACGAAGAGCGTCCACATGACGCGGAGCTTATTAAAAAAGTGAATCATTATTTAGGCGATCACGATACTGATGGTCTGGAAATTCATATTCTTTCTCCGGAAAGAGCAACTCATTTCACCTTACACAGAGTGAAAGAGGGCTTGGATACTATTTCGGTAACCGGAAACGTATTGCGTGATTACTTAACTGACCTTTTCCCTATTCTTGAGTTAGGTACAAGTGCTAAAATGTTATCGATTGTGCCATTAATGAAAGGTGGAGGATTGTTTGAAACCGGTGCGGGAGGATCTGCTCCTAAGCACGTTCAGCAATTTATTAAGGAGAATTATCTAAGATGGGATTCATTGGGTGAGTTCTTGGCTCTAGCAGTTTCTTTAGAGCATTTGGCTGAAGTTCATCAGAATCCACAAGCCGAGATTTTGGGTCATTGTTTAGATGAAGCCACTGGAAAATTATTGGATGAGAATAAGTCTCCTCAGAGAAGGTTAGGCGCTATCGATAACCGTGGTTCTCATTTCTACCTTGCAATGTATTGGGCAGAAGCATTAGCGAATCAAACCAAAGATTCTGCACTAGCTGAGGTATTTTCAGGATTTGCAGCTTCGCTGAAGGAAAAAGAAGCTCAGATTGTAGAAGAACTCAATTCAGTTCAAGGAAAACCGGTGGATATTGATGGATATTACAGACCCGATGGCGATAAGGTGGAAGCGGCGATGCGCCCAAGCTCTACTTTTAATGAGCTATTAAGCGGTTTGAGGTCGGCAAAAGCCTAATTATTCTACTCGGTAAATTATGCTTCCGTCGGTGCGGAAGTATCCAACTGCATTCTTAGAGGTATAACTGAAGATTTCCTCTAAAGGCAGGTAATTGATATCGTCGCATTCCGGTGAGATGATGTAATTACCATTGAGATCGCACACTCCGGCTACCATTCTGTAGGAAACTTTGAAAGCATCGTCAGAGCATCGTTCTATGGTGTAATAATCCGGGTTGATTTTAAAGAATCCATTGGCGTCAATAACACCATAAGAGTTATCATACCTCACAACGGCTAAACCATCCTGAAAAGGCTCTGCATCGGAAAAAACAAGTCCAAAAACATTAACACCATAATGGTTTACATAGAAATATCGCTCGCCTGTTCGAATGAGGCACATACCATCTTGAAAACCCGACATTGCACGGCCATAAACTGTTCCAACAGTGTCGCCTGAGATATTAATAATATAGCAATCTCTTCCACTCTGAACTACAGAAAACCCATTCTCGAAAGGAAACAGTGAAGAGTAGCTTGGTTTGAGTACCCAAGTCCCGGTGCTATCCAAAACCCCGTAGTTTCTACCGCGTTTTACTACTATGAGGCCATCGCTGAAACCCTCTCGTACCGTGCCCGAGATTCGTTTTAACACCTTGCCCTCATCATTCACGATTTTTATTCTACCTCGGTAATATCCCACCGAAATATCCGGACCTGAAAAGACTTTGGAGTATTTAGGTTTTAAGATATAGTCTCCGCTTCGGTCAATGATCCCTTTTTTAGCTTTCTTTCTTACTTCAGCATGTCCGTATTGATCAAAACTTTCAGCTCGATCGAATTGAGGTTTAATAATGTAGTTTCCATCCAGTCCGATATAACCGTATTTGGAGCGTTCAAGTCTTACTCTTTGTTTGGGGTATAAACGCGGATTTAGACCTTCCTTTACCAGCGCAATACTATCAACAAAAGGTTCTGCTTTTAAATAGATAGGAGATATGTGGAAGTTGCCATTTACATCGAGATAGCCATAATAACTTCTTTCTTTAGCAGGGATGAGATCGAAAGAACCGGCACCAACTCTGGTGAATGCATGTTCTGTTATAAATAGACCTCCGGTATCGATGATGGCATATCGTCTGCCATTGTGAATTCCGGCATATCCACCACTAAAATCAGTGGCTTTATTCGAAGTATCGCGATAGACAATCTCTCCTCTGGAATTAATCAAGCGTACCGAGTCGTTTTTGTAAGCCCAGGCCATTCCGCCACTAAAATCTGTTATGTGTTGGTAGTTTGGTGTCGCGATGAGCTTGCCACTGGAAGCTACAAGCCCGTATCTGGGAGAAATATTTACGGTTTCTATGAGTGAATCATTGGTGTAATCCAAATACCGTATGGATGAATATCCCGGGTACAAGATATAATCAATGTCCTTATCTATCAGTGCCATTCTATCGCCCACCTTTATTATCGCTCTATCTCTAGAAAAATCACTTGCCTCTGAGATTTTCATTTCTTTAAATCTATCCAGGCTGGTGAGGTAATTCCCTTTGTGATCAATGTAGGCCCAGAATCCACTAGTAAGAAGTTTATAGCTGTTTGATCTTCGCGCCCTTCTCGAAGTTTTTATCTGAAGGTCCATCTCTAGCGCAAAGAGATTGAGCGACATGAGTTCCTGAAAACCATTGTAGTTGTAATTGGAGATAATCATCTTGTTCCCAAGAAAGATACGCGCGGCTCCATCTTTAAACTCGCCAATGTAGCGACTATTGAAATAGCGAACTCTTCCGTCTTTTTTAAAGATGATAAATGCAAAACCGTTGCTCGCAATGGCTCTCGCTACTTCAATGTTCTCATCTCTTAAAGTTGAGGTATCTATAAAAACGTTTGCAGGTGGTCCGTAGGGTTTGAACTCCATCTCATTTACCAGGCCGTATTGCTTGTTTTTATAGATTTCGTGTTCTGAACCTTTGACCAGAATCGTTTTAGTATTGATTACGCCCAGTACAAAAGGGGTGTTACGAACTTTTACTAGGTCGTTGTAAATTGGCTTTATAACTACTTTCCCTGCT
Organism: bacterium; assembly: GCA_018223105.1. Taxonomy (GTDB): domain Bacteria; phylum Bacteroidota; class Bacteroidia; order NS11-12g; family UBA9320; genus JAAEYY01. The sequence continues at coordinate 25,551 of JAAEYY010000032.1, forward strand.
GAGTCTTTTAATCCCCAGCGTCCTTTCTCATCTTCAAACCAGAATGGAGAAATCGTTTGCATTCCATTGGAAGCTGCTGAGCTAAAATCCATTCGGATTCTCCCACCTAAGTTTAGCGTGGAAACATTAGAAAAAAGGAGGGAGTCTATAATTCTCAGCTGGCTATTATACTCATACAGCGAAGTGCCTTCCTCATTCTTTGCTTTCAAGGTTCGGTCTTCATTGATACTGATGAAATGGAATCGAGTATGAAGTAGTTCTTTCCCATCCATTTGAAGAATTCCATATTTATTTCCTACTCTAACCTTCATCAAGGAATCGGATTCTGGTTGACCTATTTCATGATATTTATAGGGGCTAAGAAGATTAGCATTCGAATCTAAAAGCGCCATTAAACTACCTTTTCTGGCGCTGAGTAAGGAAGAGTTATCCAATTTGGATATCATATTATGCTCTTCTTCCAGCACCAGTTTTTTCTGCTTGATGTCCCACAAACCAATATATCCATCTTGACTCCGAGTTAAAATAAAACGATCGTTGAACTCAACATATCGATCCCGCATGGAGTCGACCATGGTTTGCGATTTTGGATGGTATAGGTAAGTGTCGTCTCCTCTCTCTAAAGCATAGAACTCCTTATGGACCGGATAGACGTAGTCGTACATTCCGTCGATGATTTTCTCACCATTGATGTAGTGCAAGGTATAAGCTCCGCTAGTATCAATAGCAAGGAAGTAATCATTAATCAATCTAATGCTCTGATAACCCGGCAATAGTGTGTCGCCGTTTTTACTGAGTATGTAAGAGAATACGCTGTCTTGGGCATAGAGAAAGGTATCATAAGTCTCAATCTTCTCCCAGCTTGGTTCAACCAACAGTTCAGAGTTTGGGTGGAACAGGCCATACAGGCCCACTTGATTGACAATAAAACGATCAATTGTTTTACTGTATTCAATGTCCTGAAAAATAGCATCACAGAGCACTTTGCCCTCCTTATTCATGATGCCCTTTAAATCTCCTTTTTTGTAGATGATATATTCATCCTCAATTGCTACAACCTCATCTGCTTTGAGGTTAATGATGGTTTCACCCTTGCGATTGATCAGCACTGCATTTCCTTTATAAATCGCCGAGGTGTAAGGCCGATCTTCAAATGGGATACATTGCTCGTAGATAGGGGGTATGAGCCAGTTCCCTTCAATGTCAATAAAACCCCAGTTCGCACCTTTTTTAGCAGGCAGATAGGTGTCGGTCTGCCCGAAAGAACAAACAACACTGAACAATGGGATAAGAATGACAAACAGCGATTTCAAGGCAGTGCACTAGAGGTTTGCAATATACGTTTCCAGTTTGGAACGATCTGTCACTTTTAAACCTGTAGGTTTCATCTCGAATGAATATTCTTTTTTCCTTCTGATTTCAGGGAAATTGAGGTTTTTAAAGTCGCGTTTTGTGAACTCAAAAATTTCTCCTTCTTCATTAATGGTGATGATGTCCATGGGCACTTTTTCATTCATCATCATCTCAAGGCTTGGATTGTCAGAACCACGGAAAGGGATCAGGCATTTATCTTTACCAATTACCAAGAAGGCATTTTTAAGGGCTGCAACTGCCGGAATAATGAAAAGAGGTTTTAGGCTTACGCTATTCTTCATTTTCATAAAGCGATCAAAATTGTATGTGCCAAAACTTTGAACGGTCATTTGACGATGAAACGCGGCCATTTTATTAATACGAGTTTTTAGCTTTTCTCTTTCCTTAAATTTCTCGGTATAATCCTCTAGTTTAGCACGAAACACAGCCTGTGCTTTTCTAAAGTTAGATCCAAACAAGACGGGTTGAACATCCATGTTAATGTCCTCCTTGCCCACTTTACCTTCCAGCTTATAAATTGACTTTTCACGGTCTAAACAGTAAAGTTTAGGTTCTCTGATTGCTCCTTGAGGTGCAAAAGTGAAGCCTCTATCAGCCGGGCGCCAGAGTAGGTTCTGAATCCCTTCAAATTCCGGATTGGTATTGGTATTTACAGCGAGTTCGAAAACTTGGTCGTCTGAAGTAGCTCTTTGAATTTCAGTTGGTCTTACCGGCTCTTCAGGAAGCTTTTCTTCTTCACTTTTTTTGATTTCATTCACTTGAGGAGCTTCGGGTGAAGCAATTTCAACCCAATTTCCTTCTTCCTCATTGAAGACAAAAGAAGAATAGTCGCTTTCCTCTTCAAAGCTTGCGAGGTTTACTTCTATTGATTTGCCTTCGGCGATTTCTATTTCTGCATCGCCTTGCTTACCGTCCATGGTAAACATACCGGCTGATTCGAAATATTCACACTGTCCTTCTTGAGTTTGAATGGTCATGGGAATACCACTCAACATAATGTCGGTTGCACCGTGATATTCAGTAAACTCAAGTTGAACTTCTCCCATAATTGGATTTCCGTCTTTGTCTACAAATGAATTGGCAGGAACAGAGACTTGGGTACCTGTTTCAGTAATAAACTCAAAATCCTCGCTGACATCAAAACTATATACACCGGGAGCTAAATTAATTTCCTCAAAAGGAGGAGTGATGCTCTGGTGAAAGCTTGCAGTTTGGGAAGTTTTACTACATGAAAAAAAGGCGAATAAGAGAGTAAGGGCAATAAATACTTTTTTCATTTTCTCGATAATACGGTGATACAAATAGTGAATCTGTACACTATAATACGAAAAAGAGG
>JAAEYY010000002.1:0-46758 GCA_018223105.1 bacterium
AAAGTGGGAGTGGTAAAACCACCTTAATGAACCTTATCGCCGGTATATTGGATGACTATCAAGGTGAGATTAAAGTGAATTCAAGACCTTTATCTCAAATTAATAAAGAATCATGGCATAAAACTACTGCCTATATAACACAAGAACCGGTAGTTTTTGATGATACTATAGCTAATAATATTACATTCTGGGATGATCTTTCAGTTGAAGGGAATAAAGAAAGGTATGAACGTGCATTGAAGCAGGCGTCGCTCTGGACTTTTGTTCAATCACTGCCTGAAGGCAATGATACTTTGATAGGGTATCACGGAGTGAAAGTGAGTGGAGGACAAAAACAGAGAATCTCTATTGCACGAGAGCTTTACCGGCGCAATATAAATTTAGTATTACTTGACGAGGCAACATCATCTCTTGATTCGGAGACTGAGAGAAATGTACAAATCGGTCTAGAGGCTCTCAGTAAGGATCACATCAGTTTAATCATAGCACATAGATTAACCACGATTAAAAATGCCGATAAAATTGTACTACTGAATAAAGGTAAAATTGAAACTATAGGTACTTTTAGTCAACTAAATGAGAGTAACCAACGCTTTAAAGAAATGGTAGAATTACAAGAGTTTTGAAATGAAATTTATCAAAACACTTATAAGTAAGTATTTCTCACACTTTACCTATTTCTACAGGTATTTGGGGTACCGCATATTTGTTGCTTTACTGTTGAGTCTGCTGGTAGGAGTCTTAGATGGTTTTGGACTCGCAATGTTTCTTCCCTTACTGCAACTTGTTAGTGGAGATTCTACTGCAGACGGTGAGTCAATGGGGGGGTTAGCTTTTCTTGTAGATGGCTTTAAATCTCTAGGTATCCCTTTAGAACTAAGCAGTGTACTTATCATTATAGTAGTTTTCTTCACGCTAAAAGGTATTGGTCAGTTTACAAGAATGTATTACAATCTCATTGTACGACTATTCTTTGTAAAGACACTGCGATACCGAAATGTTGAGTATCTCTCAAATTACTCCTATAAAAACTTTGTCAACTCCGATGCCGGTCGGATACAAAATACGATGAGTGGTGAAGTTGGAAAGGTATCTCAAGGCTATGTAGCTTATTTCAATACAATACAGGCTTGGGTAATGGTATTGGTTTATATCGTACTAGCTTTTATTACTAACCCTCAGTTTGCTCTACTTGTTGCAATAGGTGGTGTACTGTCCAATCTGGTTTATCGTGTTATTTATAGAAAAACCAAGCAGGTCTCAATCAATATTACCAAAGGTGGACATATTTTTCAAGGACTATTACTTCAAATGGTAGGCTTCTTCAAATACCTGAAAGCTACAGGGTACATGAAACCTTATGGTAAAAGATTGAGGAGTGCCATAGATTATATAGAAAACGCAAATAGAAAGATAGGGTTTTATAATGCATTGCTATACTCAACGCGAGAACCACTTATCATTCTTGTTGTTGTGATCGTAATTCTGATTCAGGTTAAATTTCTAGCGGCAAGCTTGGGAGGTATAATCTTAAGTCTAATGTTCTTCTATCGTTCTCTGACTTATGTTTTAACCTTACAAACGAATTGGAACAACTTCTTAAATGTATCGGGTTCCTTGAAGAACATGACCGAGTTTATGGAGGAATTAAAAGAGGGTAAGGAAAAATTTGGAAAAGAAAAATTTACTGAGTTTAATACAGAAATCAAGCTGAAAAATGTCAGTATGGATTATGGTTTAGTGAGAGTTATAGATCATATTTCTCTGCAGATTCCCAAAAATACAACATTAGCCTTGGTGGGTGAAAGTGGCAGTGGTAAAACAACCGTGGTTAATCTACTAACTGGACTAATTCCTCCATCTGATGGAGACCTCTATTTAGATAGTAAAAACTACCAAAACATCGATATTAGGTCGTTTCAACAGAAAATTGGATACATTACCCAAGACCCGGTAATATTTTCAGATAGTGTTTTTAATAATGTAACCAGATGGGCAGAGAAAAATCCTCAGAATATTGATAAGTTTTGGAAAGCCTTAGAGAAGGCTGCTGTAGCAGATTTTGTAAGGCAATTGCCCGATCAAGAAGAAAGTGACTTGGGAAATAATGGTATTCAGATGAGTGGTGGACAAAAACAGCGAATGTCTATTGCAAGAGAGCTTTATAAAGATGCAGAAATTTTGGTGATGGATGAAGCAACTTCTGCGCTTGATTCAGAAACAGAAAGAATAATTCAAGAGAATATTGATTCACTTCACGGTGAATTAACCATCATTATTGTGGCTCATAGATTAAGTACAATCAGAAATGTAGATAAAATTGTCTTACTGAACCAAGGTAAAATGGTAGCTACGGGGACTTTTGAAGAATTAATTAAAAAATCTCCGGAGTTTAAAAGAATGACAGAACTCCAAGAATTTTGAACAAAGCATTACGGAAATTTGGTAAAAGAAATTTAGCTTTTTTAAAATGGAAGTTAAGTCCTGGCAATAAGAAGATATTTTGCATAGGGAGAAATAAAACGGGAACAACATCACTTACATCCTACCTAGAACAAAAAAGATTCTATTTCAATGATCAGAAAACAGCTGAGCTTTTAGTAAAAGATTATGCTGATGGAGATTGGTCCAAAATTTTAGCTCACTGTAAAACAGCTCAGATTTTTCAAGATGCTCCATTTAGTTGGCCAAACACCTGGAAACAGATTGTCAAGCAATATCCAAATGCTAAATATATATTGACCTACCGAGCACCTGAATCGTGGTATTCTTCGTTAACTAGATTTCATACCAAATTATTCTCTTCTGATTCTAATAGGACTCCAGATAAAAGCGATTTAATGAATGCCGAGTATCGATATAAGGGTTTCATGTGGGATGCAAATAGAGCAGTTTGGAATACGCCGGAAGATGATGTATATAACAAAGAGATCATGCTGGCCAATTACAATCAACACAACTCGGAGGTTAGAGCGTTTTTTAAAGACAAACCTAATTTCTTAGAAATTGATATATCATCGAAAGAAGATTTTAAAAAACTGAATGATTTTCTCAATATAAAGTCAGAGTTCGACAGATTTCCTCACTTGAATAAATCATGAAATCCCAATTAAAAAAAATAGGAAAGAAAACCTTAGATAAGCTTAAGTACGTTAAAGTTAGAGGGAAAGTAAACTTGTTTATTGTTGGTGAGCAGAAATGTGGAACATCATCGCTTCATGAGTATTTGATCCACTCAAAGAATATTGTTCAAGGTAAAAGAAAAGAAATGCATTTCTTTGATTCACCTCTTTTCGATACTAAGGATTATGCATATTACGAGGATAGTTTCAAATCATTAAGATCAAATAGAGATATAAAATATAAAATTGACAGTACACCGTCTTATGCCTGGGCTGAGTCTTCTCTAGAGAGAATTCATGCGTACAACCCTAATGCTAAATTGATTTATATTACAAGAGATCCAGTTGAACGCTTTTTTTCAGCTTATAGTTTCTATAAGAAGAAGGTAAACCCTAATAATACAAGGTTAAAGAATGAGAAAATGAAGCAATTTCTTGTCGACAATCCTAACATGAGTATTCAAGACTTTTACAATGTGGAAATGTCCACTTCACCGGTCTTCCATTCTCTTGAACGAGGTTTATACAAGCAGATGATCTCGAAAATCCTCACATATTACCCGGAGAATCAACTTTTAGTCCTAGACTTTAAAGATATTGTACATACTGAACAGTTTAAAACGACCATTAAAAAAATAGAACAATTTTTAGGACTTGACTTACCTCAGTTGGAGCTTCCTCATAAGAATGTTACTAATAGTGTAGGTCATAAATGGCCTGATGCAATGGTCCGGACATTAACAGAATTTTACTCTCAACAATCGAAATGACGATTAATTTATTCGTACATGATACCAGTAACTAAGCCCTTCTCCCCACCTCTTGAAGAGTACCAGGAATTCTTAAAAGGAATTTGGTCTCGAAATTGGCTTACTAATAATGGTCCTTTGGTAAATGACCTCGAGCTCAAACTTAAACGTTATCTCGGGGTTGAGCATTTGTTGTACCTTACCAATGGAACTATTGCAATTCAGATTGCAATTAAAGCCCTTGGGATATCCAAGAAGGTCATTACCACACCTTTTTCTTATGTAGCAACAACGAGCAGTATTGTTTGGGAAAACTGTACTCCGGTTTTTGCAGATATAGACTCTAAAACATTAAATATTGATCACCGATCTATTGAAAAGCTGATAGACCCTGATACCGAGGCTATTTTAGCTACTCATTGCTTTGGTAATCCATGTGATATTGAAAAAATACAAAAGATAGCAGACCAACATAATTTGAAGGTGATTTTTGATGCTGCCCATTGTTTTGGCTCAAAGTATAAAGGAAAGTCTGTCTTTGATTTTGGAGATGTGTCAACTACGAGTTTTCACGCAACTAAACTTTTCCATACCGTTGAAGGAGGAGCAGTGTTTACAAAAGATGCTGAACTTTTGAAGCGTATGGCTTACATGCGGAATTTCGGACATGACGGTCCCGAGAAGTTTGCCGGTGTTGGTATCAATGGTAAAAACTCAGAGTTTCACGCCGCGATGGGAATTCTAAACCTCAACTATGTGGATGAAATATTGCTTCAACGAAAGTTACTGAGCCAAAATTATGACACACTTTTAAATAAAATTAAGTCGTTCAAACCGGAAATAACCAGTAATGCCGAAACTAACTATTCTTATTACCCTATGGTGTTTGAATCAGAAGATCAAGCACTTGAAGTTAAAACAGCATTAGAAAAGAGTGAGATTTTTCCCCGAAGGTATTTTTATCCAAGTTTAAGTAGTTTGAACTATACTGCGGGATCTACTCCCGTATCTGATGACATTGCTTCCCGCATCTTGTGTCTTCCACTTTATCATGATTTAAGTATAGAAGAACAAGAAATAGTGAGTAGAATTATCCTAAGAACCCTAAGATATAGATGATGAAGTTTGCCTTAATGCAACCCTATTTTTTCCCATACATTGGTTATTTTTCTTTAATTCATTCTGTGGATCACTTTATGTTCTTTGATCAGGTTCAGTTTAATAAGAAATCATGGATGTCGCGAAATAGGTTGTATGATCCTAGTCAGCAAAAAGACTATTATTTCAGAGCAGGAATTGAGAAACCGGAGTATAAAGCGAATATTCAAGATGTTAAACTAAAATCAAGTGATGATTGGAAACAAACAATTTTAGCTCAGATTAACTCATATAAGAATAAAGTAAGCTATTTTGATGAGACCCTTAGCTTCTTAAAAGAGTTTTTCTTAAATGACAACTCGCAAACCTTACCGGATTTTAATTATAACAGTATAGTTGCTATTAGCAGATATTTGGCTTTAAATACAGAGTTTAGTAAATACTCTGATCAAGATATTGAATTTGACGAATTACCTGATGCATCTACATGGTCTTTGGAAGTGTCAAAAGTCGTAGGCGCAAGTCATTATATCAATGCACCGGGAGGTGAAGAATTTATTCTGCCACAAGGCTTTACAGAAGCTAATTTGAAATTAGGTTTTATACAGGTCGATTTACAAGAGTATAAACAAGTGGGTCCAACGTTTATACCTGGTCTTTCTATCTTAGATGTGCTACTCTGTAATGGACGAGAAGCGACTGCTGAAATGGTGAAAAGTTATTCGATTAAATGGAAGAATTAGAACGTGTTGCCATCCATACTGTGCCTCGATCCGGTTCAACTTGGTTAGGTGCTATTTTTGATTCTTCTCCACAGGTTGCCTATCGATTTCAACCGCTTTTTTCATACGGTCATAAAGATCAGCTCAATACTTCATCAAGCCGGGAAGAGATAGATGAATTCTTTCATGATATACTGAATAGCCGGGATGACTTTGTTTTGCAAACAGAGAATAAAGAACTAAATAAAGTACCCGTATTCAGCAAGGATAATATTACTCATTTGGTTTACAAGGAGGTTCGTTATCATCATATTCTTGAAAATTTGCTTAAGCAAGATTCCGGGCTTAAAGCAATTGCGATGATAAGAAACCCCAAGAGCGTAATAGCGTCTTGGTTAAAAGCCCCAAAAGAATTTAGACCGGATCTTGGATGGAGTTTAGATGAATGGTACAATGCACCCAGTAAGAATTTAGATAAACCGGAAGAGTTCAATGGTTTTACAAAGTGGTGTGAGGCAAGTACTATTTTTCTTAAATTGAAAATGAACTACCCGGATCGATTTAAATTAATTCACTATTCTGACCTCTTGAATGAGACCGAGAAATCTGTCAGGGAATTATTTGATTTTGTAAACTTGAGTGTTACTGATCAAACTTTACAGTTTATTTCAAACTCACAGAAGCGAAATGATGAAGACCCATATGGTATTTACAAGAAAAAGGTTACTGATGATTCGTGGAAAAATGAATTGGATCAGGAGATAATACAAAAAATTGATCAGGAGTTAGTCAATACTCCCTTAGAACAATTTCTACGTTAGATGATACCTGTCGTTTCAGTTTGCATAACTGCCTATAATCACGAAGAATATATAGAAGAATGTGTAAACTCTGTATTGAGTCAAGTCACTTCATTTCCATTTGAAATAATAATTGGTGAAGATGCTAGCAAAGATAAAACAGCTCAAATCTGTGATGATTTGCAGAAAATGCATCCGGATAAGGTGAGGGTGTTTCATCGCTCGGATGCGGATAAAGTTTTTATCGCAGGCAGGAAAACCGGAAGGTTTAATTTTTGTGAAAATCTGCGTGAAGCAAGTGGAGAATATATTGCCCTATTAGATGGTGATGATTATTGGCTGGATACTCAAAAGCTTCAAAAACAATATGATTTTGCAAGTGGATCAAAGCTCAAAGGCGTTTATGGATCCTATTTGATCAAAGAAAAAACAGGCTTACATAAACCCGAATGGCCTTTTAAACAACCTGTAATAAGCAAAACCATAATTGTTGATCCCGGTCAGATAATGGATCGTCATTTTCATTTCAGTCATACCAGCACCTGTTTCTTTCATAGAGGTATGGTACCCGTAATATTAAATAATCCTATAATTTACAAATCATTTGGTGCGGATGAGCTCATTATGTTGGAGTTGTTTAATAAAGGTAAAGTGGGCTTCATTAATGAGCCATTATCAGTTTACAGAAACGACAATGTGAGCACAACAAACTGGAAAAGAACTTATGAAGCGCGTTGTGAAAATTACTATCTCAAACTAACTAATTTTAAGCTATATAAAGAACGATATCCGTTCTTTAGGAAAAACATAAATTATAAAATCAATTTTATTGGCATTCATTTAATCAACAGTGATAAAGTAAATGCTATCGAGGCATTAAAGGCCTTGTTCTATTTTGTTTTACGTTTTGATCGATATTTCACTGTAAAAGGAGCGAAGGCTTTTTACAAAAGGTTGAAAGGAGATACTTCCCTTTAATATGTGTGGATTTGTTGGAGAATTTAATTCTGAGCATTTAGCCGAACCAATTTTTAAAGAATGGTTAGAAATTAGTAAACATCGAGGACCGGATGATTCAAGGCTTGTGCAAGAAGGCATGGTTCAATTTGGTTTTAATCGCTTATCTATTCAGGATTTAACCGATGCCGGTGCCCAACCTATGCGCTCTCCTTCAGGAAGGTTTCTAATAATGTTAAATGGTGAACTTTATAATCACCTTAGTCTGAGAAAAAGTCTACCTGAGTATAACTATAAAGGGCATAGTGATACCGAAACGCTGTGTTGGGCAATTGATCAATGGGGGATAACTAAAGCTATATCATCTCTAGATGGGATGTTTGCCATTGCCATTTACGATCTAGAAAAGGAAGAACTTTTTCTTATACGTGATTTCGCAGGGATCAAACCCTTGTTTTACGGTACTATTGGTCATAAATTACTATTTAGTTCTCAATATGATCAATTAATGGCGCATCCATTGCTAAAAGATGCTCGAATCAATCAGGAAGTTCTCGGTGTATATCTCAGGTTTCATTATATGCCTGCTCCATTGGGCTTGTACGAAAACACAGCTCAAGTTTTACCGGGTGAAATGATCAGATTTACAAAGACTGGATTTTCTAAAATGAGGTACTGGGAGCTGCCTACACAGGTTTCAGAGTCGATTTCTGATGAAAACAAGGCCTTGGAAGAAATAGATGAAACAATGTTGGAGGTAGTTCGAGACCAACTGATTGCAGATGTGCCTGTTGGTGCATTTTTAAGTGGAGGAGTAGATTCTCCACTAATCTGTGCTCAGATTACTAAATTGAACCCAAATTTAAAAGTTTTCAGTATTGGTTCTGATAGTGCAAAACACGATGAATCAGCATTGGCTATAAAGTATGCTCAGACCTTGAACTTAAAACAAAATTTGAAGAAGCTAGATCCAAAAATTGTTCTTGAATATTGGGATGAAGCCATTGAAGCTTTGCATGAACCTCTGGCCGATTTTAGTATTATACCTACCTATATTGTGTCTAAACTAGCTAAGCAAGATGTTACCGTAGCATTGAGCGGAGATGGAGGTGATGAGTTGTTTTATGGTTATGATCGCTTTTGGAGTGTTGGAAAAAACATTTCATTTCAAGGCCTTCCTCACATTCTTAGAAAGGGACTTTATGGCATTGATAAAATTTGGAGCGGAAATCGGAATATAAATGATGTGATATTAAGCGAAAATCAGTCATCAGCACATCAAAACCTACATTCCCGATTTAAATATAAAAATGTTAGTTCTGTTTTTCCTCATCTAGACGCTTCTAAAATTCCCTTGGATTGGACTACTTATTCCTATAATAACAGTAGCAATCCAAAGGAATTACTTCATAATATGAGACATGCTGAATTTTATGGTATGATGCAGAAGACCTTGCGTAAGGTTGATCTAGCATCAATGCAAAACAGCCTTGAGGTTAGGGTGCCTCTGCTTCAAAAGAAGTTTATTGAGATGTCGTTAACAATTGATCATCGTTTGAGTTATGATAAAGGCAATAAGAAGCAAATCCTTAAGACTCTATTGAAGAAATACATTCCAAATTATGAAGATGACGGTGTAAAACGAGGCTTTAATGTCCCTTTAGGTGATTGGATAAGAAAAGATCTGAAATTAACATTTCAGGAACAAATTCTGGAAGGAAAACTACAAGATATAGGAATGAGCAGAGACGCTGCAGAATTGATGCTAAAAGAACATCATGAAGGCAAGGATCGAAAGTGGCCTTTGTTCACCTTATACGCATTAAGTAAGCAAATTTAAATAAGGAGGAAACTAATGTCGAAGATTAAAATTTTATTTGCCATACCAAACTTTGATACTTGTGGAAGTGGAAAAGCAATGTTGAATATTGCATCTACCTTAGATAAAGATAAGTTTGAAGCACATATATTATGTAATCACGATCGCGGTGATTTTTTTAAAACTGTAAAGAACTCTGGTCTAAAAATACACGTTTTCCAGTATATACATCCGATCTCAATCAGCGGATTTTTTCGAATACTAAAAGTAGCAAGACTAATACGAAGTATTAATCCGGATATTGTTCATTCATTCAACTACGCTTCAGAATTTTCCGAAGGCTTGGCGGTTAGACTTGCTGGATCCAAATGGGTGTATACCAAGAAAAATATGGCATGGCAAAGCAAACGATGGAAGGTCCGAACTTGGCTTGCTAATGGTATAGTTGTTCAAAACACAGATATGATGAAAAACTTCTTTAATGGAGGTTCGGATGCAACTACACTTTGTCCTCGAGGAGTTAATATACCTGAGTTTAGAGATGAAACGAAGGCTGTTAATTTACAAGAGGAATTTGGAGTTTCTAAGGATGCAAGAGTGATAATGACTGTAGCAAACTTAAGACCGGGAAAGGGAGTTGAAACACTTCTGGAAGCATTTTTAAAGCTAAGAGCTAAAATTGAAGATATTCAACTTGTGATTGTTGGTGAAGACAAAAATATAACAGGAGATAACATGAAAGCCGGTTTAAAAAATCATGAATTTGAAAAGGATGTATTCTTCACCGATCGCAGAACGGATATAGCCCAATTACTTAAAAGTGCAGATTATTTTGTCCTACCTTCACTGGCAAATTCTGAAGGTACGCCGGTAGCTTTGCTTGAAGCCATGTCTTCCGGTTTGCCGGTAATTGCCTCTGATATTGCAGGAATACGAGATCAATTGGTTGATCTACCTAATCAGATGGTAGAACCGGGAAATGTAGATGAATTAGTTCAGAAATTAGAATCCTTGTTGTCACATGATAACGCAGAGCGTAAAAAGGTAATTGAGAAACAATATGAAGTTTTATATACCAAATTTTCCATTGAAAGGGAGATGAAAGATCACGCAGATTTCTATCTAAAACTAATGAAAAAGTAGTGTTAGAAGGTCAACCGGAATATCATTATCTGCCATTACAAGGTTTTCCCAAGGAAAAAGGAAAGACGTTAGATAAAGAAGCAATTTTATATTGGTTATCTACCGGATTTTTTCTTGAAAATGACTCTTTTTACAAAGAGGTTAAATGGAATGGTCTGGATTATAGTAGCAACATATGGAAGTACGAGCCGCTTGAAAGAAGTTTAGATGAGATAGTGGATGAATTTGCTGAGTTATTGCATTCAATAGTGTCTAAACAAACTCAGGGCCAGAGGGTTATGCTGGCTTTGTCGGGTGGTTTAGACAGCAGAACATTAGCTTCAGCAATACAAAATGTTGGTATTAAGAATACCTTCTGTTACAGCTACCAGTTTGAAAGTAGCTTTAATGAAACTAAATACGGCCGGAAAATAGCGTCGGAGATCAATGCTGATTACGAAGATTTTGTAATTCCGCGTTCATATCTATGGAACAAAATTGAGTCGGCGGCTAAAATTAATCAGTGTTATGCAGAGTTTACTCATCCTCGTCAGTTTGCAGTAATTGAAGAAATTCAAGCAAAAGGAGACTTGTTTTTACTTGGGCATTTAGGTGATTTGGTATTTGATGATATGGGGATTTCGGAAGAAGCTTCAGTGCAAGAACAGTTATTATCAATTAATAGAAAGGTGGTAAAGCAATCCGGATTAGAATTAGCGCAAGAGCTAAGCTCGCTCTGGGGGCTGGGAAAAGATTTTGAATCACGACTATCAGGCCGAATTGAGAAGATGTACGGTCGGATTAATATCCGAAATGTGAATGCCAGAATTAGAGCTTTTAAATCTCAATATTATGTGCCAAGATGGACCAACACTAATATGGCATTCTTTACTCATTTCAAACCCTGTGTAATACCATACTATGATGACTCAATGTGCGAGTTTGTGATGAAAGTACCGGAACACTATTTAGCGGATCGTCAAATTCAAATAGAGTACCTAAAGAAGTACGCTCCTAATTTGGCGCAAATTGAATGGCAGAGTAAGGCTCCGTATAATCTCTACAATTTCCAAAAGCACAAAACTATTCAGCACCTTCCATTTAGAGTGCGAAATAAAGTGGCTCGAAGTATGAAGAAATTTGTAGGCGGATCAACAATTGTACAAAGAAACTGGGAGAATCAATTTATAGGTGAACATAATGAGCAACAACTTAGGAAGTGGTTGCTGAACAATGCTGATTTCAATAAACTTGTACCTCAGGAAATAGTGTTAAAGTATCTAGATCTTTTCAAAAATCAAGGGGCAGTAAAGTACAGCCATTCAATTAGCATGCTTCTAACATTAAGTGTTTTTTGTAAACAAAACAACATTGCAGAATAGAGTAGCAATTTACTCAGGAGAGATTCCCTCAACTACATTCATTGAAAGTTTGATTCGGACAGTTAACCCAAATTTCAAGGTCTTGTTATTTGGAGTGAAAAAACAGAGTTTTAACTATCCTGAGAATGTTGAGGTTCATATCCTGCCAAGTGCAATGTTGACGAAGTTTTTATTGAGTTTATGGTTTAGAATTAAGATCAGAATATCAACGCCTGAGCACTTTGTCAAATTGAATCAACTCATTAATTTTAGAGCTACTTCTTTTTCAGGGAGGGTGCATCTCTGGGCTAAATATGGTGCGGTGGTTGTTAATTTACCGTGTATCTTTCATTTACAATGGGGTAAATCTTTGTCCGAGTGGTTCTTTCTTAAAGAGACTTTTAATGTGAGAATCATGTTGAGTTTACGAGGTGCACATATAAACTATTCGCCAATTGCTGATTCTTCGCTAGCAAAGGAATACAAGACCTATTTCCCAAAGGTGGACGCTTTTCATGCAGTCTCAAATGCCATTAAAAAGGAAGCCTTAAAGTACGGTGCAGATTCAGCGAAAATTAAAGTTATTTATACCACAATAGATGCTAACAAATTAAGTAAGAGAAAGACTGACTATAGTATCAAAAACACAGTTCAAATACTTTCTGTTGGTCGGTTTCACTGGAAAAAAGGGTATCACTATAGTTTACTTGCTATTTCTAAGCTTGTTGAGAAAGGGTATAAACTTAGATATGATATAGTAGCCGGTGATCCAAATGAAGAATTACTTTACATGATAAATGACTTGAAATTGAATAATTATGTAAAGATTCACCCGAAACTAAAACACAATGAAGTTTTGGACTTAATGGTTAATTCAGATGTATTTTTACTTCCAAGCGTTGAAGAGGGAATTGCTAATGTGGTAGTTGAATCTATGGCTGTAGGTTTGCCTGTAATATCGAGTAATTGCGGTGGAATGGAAGAGGCAATAGAAGATATGAAATCCGGTTTCATTTTTAACCTTAGAGAAGTAAAAGAAATAGCTGAAAAGCTTGAATACTTCATTACATTATCAAGCAATCAACGTCGTACAATTGCACAAGAAGCATCTGGTCAGTTTGAACGATTATTCAGTAGTTCAAATTATACAAACGACATGTGTAACCTATATAAATCAATACTTTGAAAGTAGGTCTGGTACTTCCTTCATTTCCAAGTTATTCGGAGACCTTTTTTTATTCTAAGATTAAAGGTCTTCAAGAGAGTGGAATTGATGTGGTGGTTTTTTCATCAGGGAATACCAATGGGTTTGATTTATGTGAATATAAGATATTACCGGGTCAAAAGAACCGTATTCTTATAATACTCAGTAGCCTCATATACCTACTGAAGGGGATCGTGATAAGTCCGGTAAGAGTTTTGAGTTTTATTAGTTTAGAGCGGAAATCCGGAAGAAATTTCTTAACTGCTCTTAAGAACACTGCTTTAAATATGCCTATCTTAATTTCAGAAATTGATTGGCTTCATTTTGGCTTTACAACAATGTCTATAGGGAGGGAAAATTTAGCCGGAGCAATTAAGGCAAGAAGTGCTACTAGCTTCAGAGGCTTTGATATTTGCATATATCCATTGAAACATCCCAATGCTTACCATCTTTTATGGCAACGGTTAGATAAAGTACATACAATTTCAGATGATTTACTTCATCAGGCCTATGACTTAGGGCTTTCTCCTGAAACGCCAATAGAAAAAATTACACCGGCAATTGATATTCAAAGGTTCTACAATGTACCTCGAACATTCGATAATAAAAAAACATGGTCTATTATCACAGTTGCCAGGTTGCACTGGAAAAAGGGAATTGAAGACACATTACAAGGCCTTAGTTTGTTGAAAAAGGAGGGAGTTGAGTTTAAATATTCTATTATTGGCGACGGAACTGAATTAGAAAGGCTGAAGTTTGCAGTTCATCAATTTGGATTGAATAATGAGGTGGTATTTTTTGGGAAACGCTCACATAAAGAAGTGATTCAGATGCTTAAAGAGTCGGATATTTGTATTCAATACAGCATATCTGAAGGGTTTTGCAATGCTATTTTAGAAGCACAAGCTATGAACTTATTATGTGTGGTTTCTAATGCCGAAGGACTACCTGAAAATATCTTAGATGGCAAAACAGGTTGGGTGGTATCTAAATACGATCCAGAAAAACTTAAAAATACTTTATTGAAAATTGTAAATTCCACCCCGGAAAAATTGCATAGAATTACCCATAATGCAAGAGAAAGGATTGAGCAGAAATTTAACCTCGAGCAGCAAAAAAATAAGTTTAAGGAGTTTTACTTAAATTAATAATGTCTACCACTAAAATAAATCCGGGTTCATTTACTTCTTTTAAGATTAAGACACCTCGAAGTATTATTTACTCTGTAAAAAGAAAGATTAAAGGTAGACAGTACAGAGCAGCATTAAGAACTGTATTAACGGATGGTATAAATTATATTAATCGCAATAAATACAAGACAGGAACAAATTACTTTTGTCCTGTCTGCAATAACCAAGTAGGTGGCTTCGCTCATTTATCTAATGAACTTCGATTTAGTTGGAACTCAGTTTGTATTAAATGTTCTTCTAGGTCCAGGCATCGGGGTTTGATTTATGCTTATAAGAAAGCCTTAGATAGTCTAAATAATAATCAAAAAATCCTTCACTTTGCTCCGGAACCAATATTTTATCCTCTTATAGAATCGTATCAGGTTGATTATAAAACAACTGATTT
Organism: bacterium; assembly: GCA_018223105.1. Classification (GTDB taxonomy): domain Bacteria; phylum Bacteroidota; class Bacteroidia; order NS11-12g; family UBA9320; genus JAAEYY01. Next base: position 14,530 of record JAAEYY010000002.1, read on the forward strand.
TTTTCTTCAAGATGTGGATTATCCCAATGAAGATATTCAAGCCCTTTCATTTAGCGACAATAGCTTTGACTTATTACTATGCAATCATGTTATTGAACATGTTGAAAATGATAGAAAAGCTGTACAAGAAATGTATCGGATACTTAATCCCGGTGGAACAGCTCTAATTACTGTTCCGGGTGACTTCAAACGTAAAAATACCATCTATTTCGAGCATTTGAAATTTAATGGCCATTATAGGGATTATGGTTTGGACTTTTTAAATCTATTGAAACAAGAATTTGATGATAGTGAGATGGTAAATCTTGATCAATATGACGATGGAAGAAAGGGGATTAAAAAGAATGAGATGCTGTTTATTGCAAGTAAGCTTAAATGAAATTGATACAAAAAGTTTAATAAAGAGATATAAAGAACATAGAAACTATGAAAACAGTAATAATAACAGGCTCAAGCGGACTCATTGGCGGTGAAGCAGTTGAATTCTTCGCAGCTAAAGCCGAAAAGGTAATTGGCATCGATAATAATCTTCGTAAGTACTTCTTCGGAGAAAATGGTGATACCACATGGAACCGATCAAGACTGGAGGAAAAACACGATAATTTTGAGGTTAAGAATATTGATATTAGAAACTATGACGAACTTGAAGTTTTATTCAAGGAACACAGTTCTGATATAGATTTAATTGTGCATACAGCAGCTCAACCTAGTCATGACTGGGCAGCGAATGAACCGATTACTGATTTTACAGTTAATGCAAACGGTACACTTAATTTGTTGGAATTAAACAGATTGCATGCTCCACAAGCAGTATTTATTTTTACATCAACCAACAAAGTGTACGGTGATACACCAAATAGATTACCTCTGGTTGAGTTGGAAGATCGTTGGGAAATAGCTGAAGACCATAAATATTTTAAAAATGGTATTGACGAATTGATGAGCATAGATCATACTAAACACTCTCTTTTTGGAGCATCAAAAGTGGCTGCAGACGTATTAGTTCAAGAGTATGGCCGATACTTCAATATGAAAACCGGAGTATTTAGAGGAGGATGTCTAACCGGTCCTAACCACTCAGGAGCTCAACTGCACGGATTTTTGTCATACTTGATGCGATGCGGTATAACGGGAGATCATTATACTGTATTTGGTTATAAAGGAAAACAAGTAAGAGATAATATTCACAGCTTTGATCTTGTAAATATGTTCTGGCATTTCTATCAAAATCCACGTCCTGGAGAAGTTTATAATGCAGGTGGTGGAAGACATGCCAATTGCTCCATGCTGGAAGCGATAAAGGCCATAGAAAAAATTACGGGGAATAAAATGAATTATTCTTACAGCGAAACAAATAGAATTGGAGATCACATCTGGTGGATTAGCGATTTATCTAAATTTAAATCTCATTACCCGGATTGGAACTGGACCTATAATTTGGAACAAACCTTGGAAGAAATGTACAATAGTATGCTTGCTAGAGCATAACTAATCCGGCTGCCTATAGCTAGGTCATAATACTAAATGCATCGCATTTATATTCCTTCTAATATCAATATAGAGAGCCCTAAAAAGGCCTATTTTGATTTTGTTAGACCATTTCTATTGGATAAGAAATTTGGAAATGATCAAAAACTTTTAAATGCGTGGGGTTTGGATCCCAATACTTATAGCTATACTGATAACCTGGATGAGGCTAACGTCGCTTTTCTTCCTATGCCGGTGCAATGGTATATTTCAGAAGGGTATTTCGAGAGATTGGTAACCTATAATGCAGAATTTCAGTCGGCGGGTATTAAAGGCTTTGTGTTTGTAAATGGAGATTATGGCGAAAAATTTGAGTCGTTTTCAAATCTGATATACCTTCGGCTTGGTGGATTTAGATCGCAATTAGATTCTCGGAATATGGCCGTGTCTTTTACTCTTTCAGATCAATTGATAAAAAGGTATAAGACAACAGATATCTTCTTAAGAGAAAAACAAGATCAACCGGTTGTAGGTTTCTGTGGACATGCTAGTAATGATCTAATTAAAAGAGTGAAAGAGAAACTGAAGTTTATCAGAATTAACTTAAAACGCTTTATTCGGAATCCATTGAGAACTGATTATGAAGTGTTATTTTCTTCTGCCTATGAGCGTTATAAGATTTTAAAGAGTCTTGAGTCAAAAGTTAGTACTCATTATATCTTCAGGAAGAATTACCGTGGTGGAGCCCAAAGTGAATCGGAAAGGAATAGAACAACCACTGAATACTACGACAACATGTTGAATTCCGATTACATTTTGTGTCTCAGAGGAGGTGGCAACTTCTCAGTTAGACTTTATGAGACACTAATGATGGGTAGAATTCCAGTTTTTATAAATACCGACTGTTTACTGCCTTTTCCTTCTAAGATAGATTGGAAAAAACATTGTGTTTGGGTGGAATGGAAAGATAAACATCGCATTGGTGAAATGGTCAATGAATTTCACCAAAACTTAAGTTCTGAAGAATTTCAAGAAATACAGAAGCGCAACAGACAGTTATTTATTGATAAACTGAACATTGCGGGCATGATAAAACTGGCAATAGAGTGAATTTTAAATTTTATAATTATATCTACCCTACCTGGTTTTTTCAGCTCAAGCCTAAAAAGAGTATTGCAATTTTTCCGGATTATTCTTCCTTGCCAGATGAATACCAAGACATAATTTCTGTAGATGACGGTTTCAAAACAGTAGAAGCAATGTGGAGTGATGCTGCATTTCAGGCATGTCAAAAAGGAGTAATATTACCGGACGTAAAGCCAATTCCGGAATATAAGATTGATGTTTCTGATGAATATAGATTTATAAAAAAATACTTCAATCCGGTATGGTCATTTTATATTCTGATAGTTAGGCTGATAAGCTTAAAGAATCCGCTTGTAGAGATTCCCGGATTTATCAATTCACTAAAAGTAAAAAGGAACAAAATATTTCAGAATGTAGCTACTCACTGCGGATTTAAGAGTTCGCGATCTCACCTCATTGAGAATAAAGAAAAGGTTTCTGTCATAATTCCAACACTGAATAGATATACTTATTTAAAAGATGTGCTTTCGGATCTAAGCCAACAAACTTTCACGAATTTCGATGTGATTGTTGTAGATCAATCAGATCAATTTGATAAGGAGTTCTATTTAAACTTTAGCGAATTGGATATAAAACTTATTCATCAAAAAGAGAAGGCCTTATGGTTGGCAAGAAATACGGCAATTGAGGCTTCTGATGCTGACTTATTTTTGTTGTTTGATGACGACTCAAGAGTTGATCCCGATTGGATAGAACAGCATCTTAAATGTATTGATTACTTCAATGCAGATATTTCATCCGGAGTATCTATTTCAAAGTCGGGTGATAAGGTTCCGGAAAATTATAGCTTTTTTAGGTGGAGCGATCAGTTGGACACAGGAAATGTTCTTATTAAGCGTGAAGTATTTCAATCCCTAGGATTATTCGACCGAATGTTTGAAAAACAGAGAATGGGAGATGCTGAATTTGGTTTAAGAGCACATATTCATGGATTTAAAAATATTAGTAATCCCTTGGCTCAAAGATTGCATTTAAAAGTGGGTACCGGTGGTCTTCGTCAAATGGGTTCTTGGGATGGATATAGACCTAAAAAGTTCTGGAAACCAAGACCAATTCCAAGCATACTTTATTTATTTAGAAAATACTATGGTAATAGAAGTGCAAAACTGGCTTTATTAAAAAATGTTCCGCTATCTATTATTCCATATAGATTCAAAGGCAATAAGAAATTAGCCATGATAAGCTTTGTTTTTATACTTCCACTATTGCCATTACTATTGATCCAGATTTACAGATCTTGGAATATTTCTTCACGTATGTTGAAAGAAGGGCCTAAGATTAAGGAATTCATTTGATAAGCCAATCATTGAAAAGAAAAGCATTGATAATTTCATCTGAGTTTCCTCCTCTACCTGGTGGTATTGGAAATCATGCTTATCACCTTTCAAAGCAACTTGCAAAAAGTCAATTCGACGTTCAGGTCTTAACTAATTCAAGGGGATCAACTGACGAACAAAGGTTTAAAATTGATTGTAAAAATCTGGGAATACAGGTAAAATACTTACAACGATATTATGGTCTGATAACCTATGTTTTTCGGTTTCTATCATTTACACAAGCAATGTCTAGGTTGAGGAAGCATGATCTGCTAATTGCTTCAGGTAAGTTTTCTATTTTGGCACTTGGAATATTAAAAACGAAAGCAAGGAAACTGATTGTTGTTCATGGCACAGAAATTAGACAAGAAGGATTAAATCGAACATTATTTAATCAAGCATTCAAAAGAGCTGATATCATAGTTTGTGTTTCAAACTATAGTAAAAAGAAATTACTAGAGGCATTTAATAACCTTGAAAATAAAATTGAGGTAATAAATAATGGATTTGAACTTGAAACAGAACTTAGTATAAAGTCAAATACAAGGTCGGTAGCGGAACAAATACAATTAATAACAGTTGGTAACATGACAAAAAGAAAGGGCCAACACAATGTAATCAAGGCTCTGAAATATTGTAAAGAAAAGGAATTAGATGTGATTTATCATGTTATCGGGATTCCAACGAATCAACATGAGTTAGTAAAGTTGGCAATTGATTTCAATGTTCAAGATCAAGTGATATTTCACGGAACACTATCAAATAACGAAAAAATCAAGCTTCTTCAGGATTCAGATATTTTCATAATGTTGAGTGAAGAATTACCTAATGGGGATTTCGAAGGATTTGGTATTGCAATTCTGGAAGCCAATGCCATTGGCCTTCCGGCTATAGGATCAAGAAATAGTGGAATTGCTGATGCCATAGATGATGGTCAAAGCGGAATTTTAGTGGATCCACACGAGCCTTCTGATGTCTGTAAAGCGGTGAGTTTGATTGTAGAGAACTACACAGAATTTTCAGAATACTCTAGAATTCACTCTACTCATTTTTCATGGGATAAGATTGGTGCCAAGTATTTAGATCGTATCAAGTCAATATTGGAATGAACAACCACCTTGTAATAATCTCACATACAGAACATTTTAAGGATGAAGAGGGAAACGTCTTAGGCTGGGGATCAACTGTTTCTGAGTTGAATAATCTCTCAAAACACTGGAATAAAATTACTCATATAGCTTGTTTGCATGAAGGTGTTCCAATCAAGGGACTCATGCCTTATACTGCCTCAAATTTTGAATATGTTTCAATTCCTCCTTTTGGTGGGAAAAGCTTAGTTCAAAAACTAAGTATCTTAATTAAGTTTTTTACCATACTAAAGATCATCAAACCAATATTAAAAAAAGCTTCAGAAGTTCAGTTGCGATTACCTACAGGAATAGGGGTTTTATTACTTCCATGGTTCTCATTTCAGAAAAGGCCTTATAAATTTTGGGTGAAATATGCAGGAAATTGGGTGCAAAAGTCGCCTCCTCTTGGATACGCTTTTCAAAGATGGTGGCTTCAAAAGAACATTGCTAAATGCCCCGTTACTATAAATGGTGCTTGGCCAAACCAAGATTCACATCTGCTTACTTTTGAGAATCCATGTTTAACATCTGAAGACCTCCAAGAAGGAAAGGCTATCCTCAAAGTAAAGCAATATGATCAGCCTTTACAATTTTGTTTTGTTGGAAGAATTGCCGTAAACAAAGGAATAACAAGGATAATATCTTTAATAAGGTCACTCGATCAAGATCAAAAGGAATATACATTTCATTTCGTTGGAGATGGTCCTATGTTGGCCGAATTAAACGATTTGAAGCAAAAGTTGAATTATGTTAAAATTGAAATTCACGGATTTCTAACTCGACGGTCGACCTTTGATATTTACAAAATGTCACATATAATCTTACTGCCTTCTGATTCTGAAGGATTTCCAAAAGTAATTGCAGAGGCAATGAACTTTGGCTGTATTCCAATAGTATCTGATGTGTCTTGTATAGGGCAATATATAAAAGCTACCAATGGTTTTTTATGGGATATAAGTACAGATTTTACAAAGTTCTTTAAAGATCAAGACTTAAGCCCAGGTCAACTGAAGTCAAAATCAATGCCCGCCCATAATTGTGCGAAGCTGTATACATATGACCATTACTATTCAAAGATCCAAGAATTATTGAATAATAGATTATGATTAAATCCCTGCCGGAGTTTCCGGTAACTAAGAATAAGTTGTGGAATTTCATTATAAATGGATCCACATTGTACATGGTTCTTATTTTTATGGTTCTTGGGGCAGTGGTAAGCCAAACAGGTAAATTCGTCCTAATTGGTGTTTTCCATTTACTCCTGCTAAATTACTTTCTGGCAAACAAAGCTGATAAGCGAATCATATTACCTAATTTATTGATCATGTTGGTTCCATTTGAGCTGTTTGGTCGAATGGTAGGTGCAAATCCCTTTATTCCATGGGAATTAGGAAAGTACCTAGGTATACCGTTACTTATTCATGGAATGCTTACTATAACAAGCGTTAAAAAGGGAGGAATAGGATTAGTTGTTATTCTATTAAGCATTCCTGGACTACTACTAGCATTCACAACTGGTGCAGGCTTTGGTGATATTGTGTTTAATTACATGGGGATATTTAATCTTGGCCTTTGTGCAATTTATTTTACCAATTGTAAATTAACAAAAGGTCAAATTATTCAAGTATACAGAACATTTATAGTGGTGTCTTGTATGGTGCTGATTTATATCATTATTAAGACACCGGATTTAAGTAAAATCGACTTTGAGTTAGGAGCAAACTTCAAAGTAACAGGAGGTTTTGGCTCTAATCAAGTTGCCACCGTTTTAGGTACTGCCTTTGGCCTTGGTATTTTTATTTGGATGGTACAGTACAGTTTATTTAAAATAAAAATCCTGAACCTTATTTTACCGTCGATATTCCTGCTATGGGCTGTATTGTCTTTTTCAAGAGGAGGAGTTATAACTTCTTTAATTGCTTTATTATTAATTGTATTCTTTACTTCAAAAGGTAAAGGATTGTTTAAAGTTCGAAAAATTGATCCTGTTCTCGTTTTTAGTCTTTCCATCATCACAGTGGGACTTGCTTATTTTGCAAATGAGGTAACACAGGGCCAGCTCTTTTTACGCTACCAGGGCGAAACATATGGAACATATCACGCCAATCAAGAGAAGGATTTAAGTACTCTTACTACTAGTAGGTCTGATATTTTTTTTAGTGACCTTAAAGTGTGGCAAGATAATTTTTGGTTTGGTGTTGGGGCAGGTAAATCACCTGAAGTTCGCGGCTCTTTAGGTTATGATGACCAAATTGCTCACGTGGAAGTATCGAGACTACTAAGTGAACATGGATTTTTAGGTTTAGTAATTGTTTTAATAATACTACTAATCCCTGTTTTTAGATATTTCCGTGTTTCAGGAGCATTCCATAAAGCTTTTATCATTATGTGTTTTACAATTGCGATTCTGACTTCAATGCATTCTGCAATGAGAACATATACAACCCCTTTCTTTTTCGGATTTGCTTTTGTGAGTCTGGCGAGTACTCAAAATATTAGTTCTAATTCTAATAAAAAAATAAGTTTTGACCAAAGTACTATATCTGGGCAATCAACTTAGTGAACATGGTTTTACACCTACCACCGTTGAAGTGTTAAGTAAACAACTTCAAAATGAAGTTCAAATAGAAGTACGGTCTTCTAAAAGAAACTATTTCTTGAGAATTCTGGATATGTGGTCTTCTGTGCTCTTTGGACCTAAATGGGATGTCATTTTAATTGATACATATAGTACTAAAGCATTTCATTTTGCCTGGACTTCCGCTAGAATTGCCAGATTCAGAAATATACCCTATATCGCTTATATCCACGGAGGTAATTTTGAAACAAGACTTGAAAAAGGTGGCTCAGGTGTCTATAGTTATTTGGAAAAAGCCGGCGCGATAGTGCTTCCGTCCATGTTCTTGCAAACTATTCTCGATAAATTTCTGAGTCGAGAACTTAATGTGATACCCAATAACATCAACTGGAATCTATATCCTAGAAATACTAAAACAGATATTGGTTCAATAAAAATACTTTGGGTTAGGTCATTACAAGAAATTTATAATCCAAAGCTTGCTATTCAGATTCTGAAGAATTTACATGCTGCCGGTTATGAAGATGCAAAGCTTTGTATGGTTGGTCCTGATAAAGATGGAAGCCTTAAGACACTTCAAGAGGCGGTAAAAACCTACCAATTATCAGAACACGTTGAATTTACAGGGCGTTTATCAAAAGAGGAATGGATCAGCCGATCTGGAGACTTTAATTTCTTTATCAATACTACCACTATAGACAATACACCGGTAAGCGTCATAGAAGCCATGGCCCTCGGATTTCCTGTAATCTCTACAAATGTTGGTGGTATGCCGTATTTAATACAAAATGAGGTAGATGGCTTTTTAGTCAATAGTGGAGATCACAAATCATTTACCGATATTATTATTCGATTAAAACAAAACCCTAATTTATACAAAAAGGTTGCAGATTCTGCCAGAAATTCGGCTAAAAACTGGAGCTGGGATGTTGTAAAACATCAATGGTTAGAGCTTTTTGAACAGGTGAAGAGTAGAAATGGGTAAGATTCATGAATTCATATTCAAATTAGGTGCAAGGAGAAGAAATCCATCTTTGTTCAATTTGTATAATGACCTAAAGGAATCTGAAAGCTGGGATAGAACAAGACTTGAAAGCTTACAATTATCCCGTTTAAGAGAGTTACTAAGTTTTGCCAAGGAATACAGTATATATTATAGATCGATACTCAGTAATATCAATATTGATCAATTTAAAACTGAAGACTTACAAAAGCTTCCGATCTTGCTCAAGAAAGATCTTATTACAAAGGGAGACGAAATTCATACACAGTTTAAGTTTCAGAAAGTCTTTAAATGTGAAACATCAGGGACTTCAGGTGAAGTATTAAAATTCAATAGAAATGAGGAGTGGGACTCATTTAATAGGGCGGTGATGATGAGGGGTTATTCCTGGTATGATGTGAAACCCTCAGATTTCAATATTTATTTCTGGGGATATAATTTTTCAGGATTAAAAAGATTAAAGCTGCGTTTCTCTGATTGTCTGGTAAATCGATGGAGAATCTTTGACTATTCGGAAGAAAGTATTCAAAAAGCTAAAAGGAAAATTAAAAAAGCGGTCTACATAGAGGGGTACAGTTCAATGATTTATGAACTTGCTAAAATGTTCAAAGACAGCAATATTGTTCCTTCCAAACTGAAAATGATTAAAGGTACTTCTGAAAAAATACATCCTCACTATCAAGAAGTAGCAGAACAGGCATTTGGTATGCCTATTCGAAGTGAGTATGGGGCCGCAGAAGCTGGCTTAATAGCATTTGAATGTCCGGAGGGCAATATGCATATCACGCTTGAAGGCTGTATTGTTGAAACAACGGAGAATAATGAAATATTAGTTACTAATTTATTTTCAAAATCATTTCCAATTATTCGTTACAAACTTGGGGATGCAGTTAGGCTTAAATCTAATGAATACACATGCGCCTGTGGAATGAAACACCCTATAATTGAAGAGGTAACCGGTAGGGTAGGAGCAGTAATTACAGGGCATAAAAGTAAATACCCAAGCCTTACACTTTATTACATCTTTAAAAGTATGTATTTCGATCACAATATTCAGTTGAATTATCAAGGACACCAGTATGAGAATGGACTCCTTGAAATATGGCTGGATCGCGAGCTGTCTTCTGAAGAGCGAGAATTGCTTTTGGAGAAATGTTTGGGTTATTTTAAGGCTGATGTAGATGTGACTTTAATGCATAAAAAAGACTTTAGACAGGAGCAAGGAAAACTTAGAGATTTTATAGATCATAAACCCAAAATACAGAGTTGAACAAGGGGCAGAAAATCTTGATATTCTATCAGTACTTTGGCACACCAAAAGGAAGTTGGAGCACCAGAATATATGAACTTGCAAAAAGGTGGACTGAAAAAGGATGCTCAGTAACCGTAGTTACAACGCCTTATGAAAAGTCTGATATTCAAGCAAAGGGTTTTATTTCTCATCAGGAAATAGATGGAATAAATTTGATTGTAGTAAACTGTGCAGATTCTAATCGCTTTCCTTTATGGAAAAGAGCGTTTCGTGCCTTGTCTTTTGCACTGGTTTCCATCTATTACGCCTTAAAACTGAAATATGATGTACTACTTAGTTCTTCCGGTCCAATAACGGTTGGTTTACCTCTTGTTGTTTCAAAGAGATTCCGAAAGAAAAGGTACTTTTTTGAAGTGAGAGATTTATGGCCTGAGGGAGGAATTGAAATGGGTAAAATAAAAAGTAAGCCATTCATTAAACTTTCAAGATGGTTTGAGAAACTGTGTTATTCATCATCACATGGTGTTATCACTGCTTCTATAGGCCAAGAAAAGTTTATACTTAATAAATACCCGGGTTTGAACACTTTGGTGATTCCAAATGCATCAGACTTAAGTTTGTTTGGCTGGGTATCTCAGGATGTCTTACCGGAATGGACAAGAGGTAAATCACTCTTTACCCATATTGGCTCTTTAGGGTTTATCCATAATATGTCGTATTGGATGGAAGTTGCTGAAGAGCTTAAAAAACAAGATCCATCATCGCAATATCAAATGGTCTTTATTGGAGACGGTGCAGAAAGAACCATGTTAGAAGAGTGGAAAGTAAAATCTAGTTTGGAAAATGTACATTTCTTGGGTTTAATGCCAAAGAACAAATTGCCGATTTGGGTTCAATCAAGTGTTGCTACTCTTTTTGCAACTTTGGATAATCCGGTTCAGGATACCTGTAGTCCTAATAAGATTTTTGATTCGTTTGCAGCCGGGGTTCCCATAGTTCAAACCAGTAATGGATGGATAAAGGAACTTGTAAATAGTGAAAACTGTGGCATCAATATTTCCCTGAAAGATCCGAAACAAGCTGCAGAGGCTATGATTGAACTTGCTACAGATACCGAACGTTTAAAACTGATGCAGATTGCGGCTAAAAGATTAGCAGAAGGTGAATTTAATCGTTCCAAATTAGCAGATAAGTATTTGGAGTTCATACTAAATGACTGATACTCTTATAACAGGCGCTTCCGGATTTTTAGGAAACTATATTCGGGAAGTATTCCCACAATCACAAACTTTGGGTAGGAACCAAAACTCAAATATTGTAGCAGATCTCGCTTCTCAATTGGACCAAAAGCTTAAGTTTTCCAATGTTGTCCATTGTGCCGGCTTGGCACATGTTCAGGCTGCCGGAAATGAGGACTTATTTAACAACATAAATTACGAGGGTACCAAGAACCTTATTGATGCATTAGATCGAAGCCAAATCAAAGCAATAGTGTTCATATCTACCGTTGCCACTTACGGAATAGATCAAGGAACGAACATTAACGAAAACGCTTACGTGTTAGCACGAGATCCATATGGACGAAGTAAGATTCTTGCTGAAAGATATGTCAAAGAGTTTTGTGAAAGTAACTCAACTCCATACTTAATCCTTAGACTCCCACTTATTGCCGGTAAAAACCCACCGGGTAATTTAGGTGCTATGATAAATGGGATAAAATCAGGTAAATATTTCAGGATTGGAAATGGTAGTACAAGAAGAAGTGTAGTTTTAGCAGAAGATGTGGCCATTTTAATTAAAAAATGGATGAATTCTGAGTTGAAACCATCTGGAATTTATAATCTGACAGATAGTTATGACCCAAGCTTTTTTGAGTTGGAAGAACAAATACGAATTCATTTTTCTAAATCTAAAATATGGTCATTACCAATATTTGCTGCTAGAATGATAGCTAAGATTGGAGATGTCCTACCAAAGTTCCCGCTTACAACAATGAGGTTGAGTAAGATTACAAACACCTTAACCTTCGATTGTTCTAAGGCTATGAATGAACTGGAATGGAAACCTAAAAAAGTAATTGAATCATCATGGATGTAACGATAGTACTTGCAATTACTGTAATCTGTTCTATTGCTCTATTTGTATATTTCAAAGTTGCGGAGAAGATTAAATTAGTTGATTACCCTAATGAAAGAAGCTCTCATTCCCGCCCAACCTACAGAGGTGCTGGAATTGTATTTATTTCAGCTTATCTGGCCGGTCTATTTTTTTACGGGCAATACGCTTGGACATTAAGCTTGGGCTTGTTATTAGCTGCAGTGGTTGGTTTTATGGACGACTACAAGGGCTTGTCAGCATCTCTGAGAGCTCTTCTATACTTGATTTCACTCATATTATGTCTTTACAGCATTCCTCAGATTTTTAATCTACCAATTTATATAATACTAATGACAGTAGTTTTAGGCTTGGGTACTGTAAATGCATACAATTTTATGGATGGCATTAATGGTATCACAACCTTATATAGTATGGTTCTTTTTGGAACCATTGCATGGTACTTCTCAGCGATTTCAGATGCATTCAATCCAAACTATATTATACCGGTTCTCATCGCAACATTTGTATTTGCATTTATAAATGTCAGAAAAAAAGCGCTAGCATTTATGGGAGATACAGGTAGTGTGATGCTGGGTATGTTTGCAGTTTTTCTTGTTGTATTGACTATTTGGAAAACACAACAAGCCGCATGGTTACTGCTTTTATTGGTATATGGCGTAGATTCTGTATTGACGATAGTAGAACGCTTGCTAAGGAAAGAAAATATTTTCAATGCGCATAGAAGACATTTATATCAACTTTTGGTCAATGAATATAGAAAACCTCATGTTACAGTGAGTATAATTTATGCTATTACTCAGCTTGTAATTAACATCTGTTTATATTATTCCATAGACTCCGGCTGGGGGACATGGAAGATTTTGTTGATCTTTGCACTAGTAACTGCATTAATTTATATCAGTGTTAAGATGATATTGTTAAGAGGTTTATCGAGAAAATAGCTCCAATGAAACTGCTATACATACTAAGTGATTACCCCACATTTTCAGAAACCTTCATAAGGGCTGAAATAGAACAATGGCGTGATAAAGGGTATGAAGTAAGTGTGATAAGCCTTAAGCCGAGAATTACTAGAAAAAGACTGCATGGCGTAATTTACAATAGCCTTAACCCCTTAATATGGTTAACGTATTTCATCGTTTCAGCTGTAAGAGGAAAATCAGCCCTTCAGAGTAGGGTCTTCAGGAGGAACCTGATCCAAGGTATTGTTAAAAATCCATCTAATTTATTTACTTGGCTCTATTTTGCATGCTCAGCTGATTATTTAATTCAATTAGCACAAGACGAGCAAGCAGATTATATTCTGGCGCATTTCTTATTTAAAGGTTCGCTCTTTGCTTCATTAATTGGAGATAAAATAGGAACCCCATATCACCTTAGAGTGCATACAAGTTCTACTAACTTGTCATTCAAGCAACAAGAGTTTTTAGTGAATAATGCAACTTCAATATCTGCAATTTCAAGAAACTCTGCTTCGTTTATCCGAGATAGATTTCAAGATAATAAGGTAATTGTAGTGAGGCAATCACTCCTGCCTAGATTAAAACCAATTGTTCGACATGAGCGCAATATCGAAGAGAGAATTAAGCTCATTTGTGCCGGAAGGTTTGCAAGGGAGAAGGGCTTTGAAGAGCTAATTTTGGCGATAGGTTTAATTGATAAAACTACATTAAAAAACCTGGAGTTAAATATTTATGGTGAAGGACACTTAAGGGGTGAATATCAGCATCTAATCGAATCCCTTGAATTGCAACAGAACATTTTTGTTCATGAAAAGATAGACCATCATACTTTGATGAACCACATTGCAGATTCAGATCTTTTAGTTGTTCCGAGTAAAAAATATAAAACTCATGTAGATGGAATACCTACTGTCATTCCCGAAGCCATGATGCTAGGTACACCTGTTTTAGCCACCAAAGTAGGGGGGATTTCGGAGATTATTCAGGATAATGAGACCGGATTTCTCGTAAATACTAATGCCCCTGGTGAATTACACGAAGCGCTAATAACTGTTCTTAGAAATAAATCGAGTTGGCATCTTGTAACAGACAAAGCTCGATTAAAAGTAATTAGGGAATACGACCTCAATTTATCTGATTGTTCTGAACAAATTTTTATTCAGGATTTACATGCGAAAAATTAAATTTAGTGTTCTTGGCAAAGGATTTATTGGTAAAAAGCATATATGGTTTATCAATAATAATCCTGATGCCGAACTGTTAAAAACCATAGATTCAAACTCTTCAGCTGAAGCAGATTTTAATTCTCTCAATGACTTTATTGCGAGTGATAAGAATGAAACGGATGTAGTTTGCATTACTAGTCCTAATGGTCTTCATAAAGATCATGCATTAACCTTGATCAATGCAGGTTACCACGTGGTAATTGAGAAACCCATGACGATAAACAGGATGGATGCTCAGCAACTTATTGATGCCGCAAAGGAAAATAAAAAAGAGGTCTTTGTGGTGATGCAAAATCGCTATGCACCAATCTCTCAGTGGCTAAAAAAAACCGTAGATTCAGGCAAACTTGGGCGTATTTTTCTAGTTCAGATTAATTGTTTTTGGAATAGAGATGATCGCTATTACAAAAGAGATACCTGGCATGGTTCTAAAGCCTTGGATGGAGGCACTCTTTATACTCAGTTTAGCCATTTCGTGGATCTCCTCTATTGGTGTTTTGGTGATATAAATACCATTAGATCAAGGTTCTATGATTTTAATCATGCTGATTCAACAGAAATTGAGGACAGTGGACTAATCGGTTTCCATTTTGATAATGGAGGGGTTGGACAGTTTAACTATTCCACTTCCTGCTTTGAAAAAAACCTGGAAAGTATGATCACCATTTTGGCAGAAAAAGGAACTATAAAACTAGGTGGTCAGTATATGGATAAGCTGCTAGAATGCAATGTTCAAGGGATGGACTTTCCACAGATTGAAACCTTTAATGCAGAATTTGGTCCTTATAAAGGGAATGCTGCTAATCACCGGTTTGTTGTAGAAAATGTAGTCAAGACATTGAATGGTATTGAAAAAGCAGATACCTCTGCAAGAGAAGGCTATGATGTAGTTAACATGATAGAGCGCATGTACAATAGCGCTCTTGAGGGTGCTCATCTTATTTAATTGATCATTTGAGTAAATCAATCTTCTTATTTTTTTGTGGTGATTTTCCGGAAGGAAATTCCAAAAATGCAAGAATAAAGGCAATCGCTCTTGCTCTAAAGAATGCGAAATACAGGCCGAGAATGGCTTCTGTGTTTCCTTCTAGGTACAGTGCAGATCGTCATGATTACTCCAGAGAAAGTTACTGGGAAGGTATACCTTTTCTATTCCTTACAGGTAATTCTAATTATTATCGAAATAAGATTCTCCGATTCTTTCAAATTTTATCAGGACAGTTCATGGGCCTCATTTATATCACTTTAAACTTAAAGCGAATGAGCCATGCTTACTTCTATTGCCCAAGGTTTATAGATACTCTTCCTTTATTACTTTACCTCAAGATCTGGGGTAAAAAAATAATTGTAGATCAAACTGAGCTCTTTTCTTCGCTTGCAACACCTAGGATTCACCGTTTGGAAGAAAAACTCATTGCAAAATATTCCGATGTCTTGCTCGTGATCTCTAATAAGTTAAAAGAACATTTTGAGACTAGCTATAACCCTAAAAGCTTATATAGATTTCCGGTGATGGTTGATTTCAAACGTTTTGACCGAAGTAGAGAGCCTGAAAAATTTATGCTTGGTTACTTAGGGTCTTTTGATAAAAAAGATGGAGTTAGGGAGATTCTTTATGCACTTTCTGAGTTAATAGAACAATATCCTAAAATGAGGCTTAAATTGATAGGGTTCAACCAGTACAAAGAACAATATATCAACTTGATAACTGAATTGGGTTTAAACGATCATGTTATTATGACCGGTAAAGTTTCCTATGAATCGATTCCTATGGAATTATTAGAGTGTGAAACACTAATAATTAACCGTACCTCGGATCCCTTTTCAACATATGGCTATCCAATAAAGTTAGCTGAATATTTTGCGAGTGAACGAACAGTATTAATTAGTGATATTCCCGGATATGCTGAAGACTTAGAAGATGGAAACCAAGTGTATAAATATACCCCGGATTCAGTCTCGGCTTTGGTTGAATGTGTTACTAGACGGTATAGGAACTCAGGAGAGTCTGATGCTGTAGCTAAGCGTGGGAGGGAGTATGCAGAGCATTACTTTGATGCTGAGACAAATGGATTATTATTAAAGAATATAATATCAGACCTTAGATGAAAACAGCATTGGTATTGGGTGGAGGAGGCTTTATTGGTCATAATCTAATCAAGCGACTCAAGAACGAAGGATTTTATGTACTCTCGGTAGATCTAAAAGTCAATGAATTTGAAGAATCATTTGCAGATGAATTCATTATAGATGATTTACGTAATCAAGCAATCTGGAGTCGCTTGGTTGAATTCAAACCCGATTGGATATTTCAGTTAGCTGCTGATATGGGAGGTGCCGGATATGTTTTTACTGGTGAGCACGATGCGGATATAATGCATAACTCTAGTATTATTAATCTCAATATGCTTCAGCATTTCAAAAATGAAAATGCAAGAATTTTCTTTGCTTCTTCGGCATGTATATATCCAGAACATAATCAGATTGACCCCAATAATCCTATTTGTTCTGAAGATAGTGCTTATCCCGCAAATCCCGACAGTGAATATGGATGGGAGAAACTGTTTAGTGAACGAATGATGTTGGCTTTTGCAAAAGACTATAATATGGACATTAGAATTGCCAGATTACACAATGTTTTTGGTCCTTATGGCAGTTACAAAGGTGGGAAAGAAAAAGCTCCGGCCGCTCTTTGCAGAAAAGTAATAAATGCTCAGAACAATACAGAGATTGAAATATGGGGACATGGAAAACAGACAAGAAGCTTCTTATTTATTGACGATGCCTTAGACGCTATTATCCTACTTATGAAATCAAATTATCTTCAGCCGATAAATATTGGGTCTGAAGAAATGATAAGTATAAATAATCTAGCAGAAAATATTATTTCATTGAGTGGAAAGTCTTTGACAATAAAAAATATTGATGGTCCCGTAGGAGTTCAGGGTCGTTCTTCTGATAACAGACAAATAGAAGTGAACTTAAACTGGAAACCAAAGCTCTCTCTTAAAGAAGGAATCACCCATTTATATCATTGGATATCTCAACAAGAAATTAATTCCTAATTTCAGATTTCAGTTGGTTCAAGCTGAAATTACTTCCAGAATCTCAATTTTTTAAGTGCCTTTTGCCACCATTTTAGTTGATCTTCACCGTACTCGTACCCGTAACCGTAATTATAACCATAACCGTAGCCATAGCCGTAACCGTACCCAAATCTACTTGATTTTTTAATGCCATTAATGACCAAGCTAATTTTTGGAAGCTTACCACTCTTTTGTAAGTCTAGGATGTACTCTAAAATTCTCATTTCCGTTACTTCAGATCGAACAACATACATGGTTAAATCAGCATATGAGGCCAGTAATAAACTATCTGTAACCAACAGAGTTGGTGCACAGTCCAGAATTACATAATCATACTTAGATTTAGCTTTATCGATGAATGTTTCAAATCGTCCATTCATTAATAATTCCGCTGGATTCGGCGGAATAAAACCTGATATTATAATGTCTAGTTTTTCCTGACGTAAAGCATTTTTAATCAAGAGGTCATCCATATCTGTGCTTTCATCAAACAAATAGGTAGTAAGACCTTTATTACTTTTATCTATCCCTAGTTCAGAGTGTAATTGTGGGTTTCTCAAATCCGCTCCAACTAGTAATACTTTGTACCCACTTGAGACAAAACTTAAAGCAGTGTTTAATGATGTAAACGTTTTTCCTTCACTTTTAGTAGAAGAAGTAACCATTATGACTTGTGCATCTTCAGAGTCACGTTTCTGAACGTAATTCAGATTAGTTCTTACAACCCTGAACGCTTCTGCCAGTTCAGATCTATCATTCTTTTGAATAAGCCTGCTAACATCTTTGTCAACATGGGGAACTTCACCAATTACAGGTAAATTTCGTCTACCGATGATTTTCCTTATTTGAGCAGAAGTATATAGTTTAGTATTGAAATAGGAGCGTATAGCTACCCACGACACCGGGATCAATAAACCAATCAACATGGCCATCATATAAGTAAACTTAGTATTTGGCGATACTGGATTATTATTTGAGTATGCATAGTCAACCACCTTTACTGAAGGTGATGTAACCGCGGCTGATAAAGATGCAGCTTCTCGTTTCTCAAGTAGGAATAGATAAAGACGCTCTTTTATCCCTTGTTGTCTGCTTATATCTCGTAGTGTCTTTTCAATTCTTGGAACTGATGACAGTCCTTGATAAGCATTATTCTCTTTTGTTTCAAGCACTTTTTTCTGATCTTTCTGAATGCTTATATAAGATTTGAGACTCTTTTTAAGAGTTGATCTTAACTGTTCTATTTGAGAATTTAGTGATTCAACTATTGGGTGACCTTTTTTTGCCGACAATAAAGTTTTTTCACGAGTGAGGATGAGACTATTATATTGCTCAGTTTGCAGGTTTACCTGGTTATCTTCTAATCCAAGTTGTTGAGGTAATACAGAATATTGCTCACCAGTCTCGAGTATCTCTAAATACCCTTTGGCTAAACTTAACTGAGTTTCAATTTGGAATAGTTGTTTTTCTGTTTCAACCGCTTTCTGTGAATAGATCATCGGATCCATCTCAATTGTTGTAGATGAACTACTCTGTTTAAAGGATGCCAAGCTTTGTTCTATAGTATCTAACTCGCCAACAATATCAATTAGTCGTTCATTTACAAATGTTTCTGTAGATTCAGCTACACGCCTTTTATCTTTAATCGCATCTTCATTGAACTGTTCAACAACACTGTTAAGAATAGCCTCATTTTTTGACATCAATGGGCCTTTTAGCGTTAAAGAGAGAATCTGACTTGTTTTACCAACTATGGTAATGCCCAAGGATTTACTTAAACTCGCGGCTAAATTCTCGGGGTTATTGTACTTAAAACCAAATATGTAATTCTTCTTGGCGTATTCAGCATAGTTAACTCCTGAAATAGGAACTAATTTGAAACTAATATCTTTTCTTTCTACTATATCCTTGAAATTATATAACTTCTCACCGGAACTTTGGCCAACTTTTAAATAGTATTCATTTGCTGATTTAAAGGTGACCTGAAACATTGGACTACCTTTAATTTTGGATGAATCATTGAATGACCAGATGACAAGAAAAGGGTATTCCTCTTTCCAAATTTCAGAAGTACGGACTTGGCCAACTTTGAAAAATTGGGTTTCTAGTCCCATCTGATCAACTACTTGCTGCAGTATCCTTCTTGAGCGAATAATTTCAATTTCATTAGTCAGGTTTACATTTCTATATAATAAGGCATTTCCACCCGTTAGTCCGGAAAGATCAACTTCATTACTGTTATATTGATCTAGAATTTTGACATTAGTTGTACTTTGATAAATTCGAGTATCATAACGAAGTTTAATCTTTGCAACGATCAGTGCTAAAACTACAAAAAGAATATAATAAGGCCAATATCTTAAATATTTAACTAAGGTAGCCTTTATATCAACTGAATCTTGGCTAAAGTTTTCTTCTATTTCGCTCATTTTAACGTCTGAATAAAAATGCAGTAGTTGAAATAACTGTGAGAGCTCTCAATAATTCTGATACATCACCAACAATTCCCGCTTGCTTAACTTCTGAAAAGTTTGGTTCAACATAAATTACATCATTTTGTCTTACATAATATGCTGAACTGTTAAGCCAGTCTGATTGAGTAAAATCTAATCTTTTAACAGTCCTAATACCGTTTATTTGTCTGATAAGCAAAACATTATGTCGTCTTCCTGTTATGCTGAAATCGCCGGCGAGACCAATGGCTTGTAATAGTGTGATGGTTTCTTCAGGAATTGTATATGTCCCCGGGTTATTTACACTACCAAGCACTGTGATTTTAGTATTTATGATCCTAATTTCAACCGAAGGGTTAATTATATATTCACTTAAACTGTCTATGAGAATATTTCTAAGTTCCTGTAAGCCCAACCCTGCAACATGAATATTTCCGATAATTGGAAACTGAATTGTTCCATCAGCATGCACCAAATATTCATCAGGTTCATTTATTGATGCTGCCCCGTCACCAGAAGCACTAGAAGAACGTTTAAAAGGTCTTATGCTGGCTTCATCCAAGGCACTTAATTCAACTCCTAAAATATCGTTGATCTGAACAATAGGAAATTGAAATATTGAATCAGCAGTCTCAAGAACTGTACTATCAATATCTTGAAAGTAGACCACGTCCTTTTGAGTGGAACAGCTACTTCCGAAGAAAGATAAAACAACAAGGATCATCGTGATCCTGATTAGTTTGGTCATAGCGTAGTAAAACTAGTAAGCTGCAAATCTATTTTTTTACATGCGTATACCTAAGTATGAATCGCTTTAGTTTCGAACATCTTATTATATAAAACGACCTATCTACCACACGATTTTATCAGGATATTTTTAATACTGGTGATTAAGACATGGTGTTTTATGCCATTAAAACACTTTGTAAGTTTAACTTTGCGTTTAAGCTAAAGAACCTGTACTGCTTAGCGCCAATGAATTTTATTTTTAAAACATCTAAACCTGTAGCCCCGCTTCTTAAAGGGTTTGTTGATATACATTGCCATCTTATCCCCGGAATAGATGACGGTGCAAAAGACCTAGACCACGCTCTCCAACTGATAGAAGGAATTAAATCTTTAGGACTTGGAGGATTTATTGCTACCCCACATGTGATGAAGGATACCTATCCAAACACACAGAAAACTATCTCAAAAGCTTCTGACTTATTAATAAAAGCACTTAAGGAAAAAGAAGATCAGGATTTGTTTATAGCTTCTGCTGCTGAGCATATGCTGGATGAAGATTATGAAGGTCATCTGAAAAGTAAACAAGTCTTTCCAATACTAGATGAATACATGTTAGTTGAAATGTCCTACTACATGCCTCCCGATAACTTTGAAACTTTAATATTTGAAACTCTAAGTGCCGGATATAAAGCCATACTGGCCCATCCGGAGCGTTATAATTTCATAGAGTCTACGAAAGATTATGTTAAACTGAAGAATTCGGGCCTTTTGTTTCAGTTAAACCTGCTATCTCTAAGTAAACAGTACGGACCTCACGTTCAAAAGAAAGCATTAAAAATGCTTAAAGCCGGCCTTTATGATTTTGTAGGTACAGATATCCACCACATGAAGCATATAGAAAAGCTGCATAAACTTCAAATTCCGTCATCACACTATCCATACCTCAAAGAACTGCTCGAGAAAAACCACATTTTCAAACCTGAACAGGTCTAAAATATTTAAGTAAAAATTCTTCGATTCAAATACATTTGCCGCTGATTTGAATCTCAATTTTGACAATACAGAAATAGCATTCGCCCATAAATCGGACAATGAGTTATGGAAAGCTAAAAAGCTATTTCAAATGTTTTCAAATAAATTTCTGGTTCATCAAGGACCAAAACTTGCAAACATTGCTCTAAGTGTGGGTCTGCCCGTTAAAGGACTCATAAAGTCTACCATCTTTCACCAATTTTGTGGCGGAGAAACTATGGCGGAGTGCGACGAGAGTGCTAAACAGCTGCTCGACAGAGGTGTTCAGGCCATACTCGATTATTCCGTTGAAGGAAAAGGAAATCGTGAAAGCTACGAACACACGTTCAAAGAGCTTTTAGCTGCAATCGAATTCAGCGCTCCTAAAAAAGAGCTGCCTTTTGCAGTATTTAAGGTCTCAGGGATTGCTTCGACAGATATGTTAGAACAGGTTTCAGAAGGAAGGGCATTATCTGAGTCTGAAGAAAAGGAGAAGAAAGAATTTCAAAGAAGATTCTATGCGCTATGTGAGAAAGCTGCTGAGCTTGATTTACCGATTTTAGTAGATGCTGAGGAAAGCTGGATTCAAAAGGCAATTGACGAAATTACGTATGAAGCAATGGCGAAATTTAATACTGATAAAGCCATAGTTTACAATACGATTCAGCTTTACAGAAAGGATCGAATCCCTGCGATAAATTCAGCTATTGAGAATGCTCGCAAAGGAAACTATAAGATTGGATTTAAGTTGGTTAGAGGTGCATATATGGAGAAGGAGGGAGCGCGAGCTAAAGAATTTAATTATCCTAACCCAATCCAGGATTCGAAAGAGAATACAGATCAGGATTATAACGATGCATTAAAACTATGTTTCGAAAACCGTGATATTACGTCTGTTTGTGCCGGAACACATAATGAGAAAAGTTCATACTTATTGGCCGAACTAATGGATAAAGAAGGTATCTCAAAAAGCGATACCAGGTTTTGGTTTGCACAACTCTATGGAATGAGTGACCATATAAGCTTCAATTTAGCAGCTCAAGGATTCAATGTAGTGAAATACTTACCCTATGGGCCGGTAAAGAAGGTTTTACCTTATTTGTCTCGCAGGGCGATAGAGAATTCTTCTGTAAAAGGTCAGGCGGGAAGAGAATTATCACTGATCAATAAAGAACTGGAGCGCAGAAAACGCTAGTCTACCTAACGAGTGTAACTGTACCGTGGTGTACTTGTTTCACTCGATCTACGCCGGTACTTTCAACAATTACCATGTAAGCATCCATCTGACAAGGTTCACCTTTATATGTTCCATCCCAGCGATGGTAATAATCGAAACTTTCAAAGACCAATTCGCCCCATCTGTTGTATATCATGCAATGGTAGTCCACAATATATAATCCGGGTGTAACAAACTTATCGTTTATGTTATCGCCATTAGGTGAAAAAGCATTTGGAATCCATATATAGGATCTTACAGGAGAACAGTCAACATTAGAAATACTAACTACTCTGGATTTTCCCGGAACAGTGTTCTGATGTCCAATAATACGGTAACAATATTCAGGTCTTTGATTCAGCATGGTTACCCAGTCAATGAATGAAGTATCCATGTATTCACTAGAGCCTATTTCTGAAAAACTCCCATCTTCGTTTTCGATTTCAATAGTGTAATACTCAACACCTGCAGCCCAGCCTATATAAGTACTCCAATTTAAGATAGGCCTTTGCTCTATAGTGGTGTCAGCCTTTAGCAAAATTGTTTTACCAATATTACTATATGGGCTTGTGTCTCCGCACTGGTCAACAGCATACATTCTGTAGAAATAGGAGCGATCATCAACTTCAACTTCTGCATCAAGTAACTCCCAGTTATTATCCTGACCGTATTTACCAAGCACATAGAAATTTTCCCCATCTTTAGATTTCTCTAAAATATACTCTGTAATCGGCATTTGTGGCCTGGGAACGCTATCCCATTCAATCGTGATTTCTTTGTCATCAACCACACTGGCTCTAATTAGTTCATTTGGTTTCAGATGGTTTTCCCAAAGTGGTTTTGCTGCGCAAGTGTCACTGCTTGAGTAAAGTCCATAGGAATTCATATTTTGAGCAATGATCTTATAACGATGATGGGTATTGCAGTTTACAGTAGAATCATAAAAATTAAATTGACCTGTTAACCAAGAGCTTATCGGACTGTACTCATCGGGAGATCCTTCAATTTCTCGCATAATTTGGTAACTAACGGTGCCCATACTATCCCAGCCTATATAAGGACTCCATCGAATTACATTTCTATTAACTTCGCCACTTGCACCGCATTCTACGTTGCAATGAACATCCGATTGGGTAGATCGGGAGCTCAATCCGCAGGTATTTGTGGTTTCAATCACATAACAGTGTGGAACTCTTCTCGTTTCAATGCCTTGGTCTAGGTAATAAGTAGAAAACTTATTGGTCTCGCTATGGATACTTTCATTACTTCCATCTCGGTAAATTTCGTAAGAGTAGAAATCTGCATTTCCCGTGGGATTAAAGTTGATTTCTATACTTTCATCATCAACAACACTCACCACATTAATTTTTGCAGGTGGAGGCGCAACACTATCTCCAACTATAATTTTTAAACTGCTAAGGCTATCTCTACACCCTAATTCATCCACAATGAGTAAATCGATAAGCATGGGTCCTACTTTATCGGGGATGATACTGAAGTTCTTCTGATTATAGGTTTGGTCTGCGATATTCCATTCAAACGAGATTATTTTGCTTTGATTCTGACCTGTGTAACGAAGATCTAATGGCGTTCCTACACATCTGCCATCTTGATCAGCATCAAAATCAGCAACAATCAAATTCAAATTTAATGTATCTCTTGTGCTTCCAACACAGCCTGTTTTAGTAGTTACTCTGAGATCTACACGAGGTAAAACGCCGGTGGTATATTGATAACTCGGTGTTGCAAGATTACTACTGTCAGTTTTAATTAAATTGTGAAATGCCCATTCATACTTTGCTATTCCTGAGGCAACATTTTCTGTATATGAAGTGAAATTAATCAATTCATTCTGACAGATTCCATCGTGAAAAATCTGAGGTTCGGGATGTGGATCTACATAAATCGTGTCTATTGGTGGTACGGTATAAGAGCATCCAAAGGTGTCGCTTAATATTAGCAGGGGAATATATCTACCTGGTTCATCGTAAATATGTTTTACTTTGAGCTTATCTTCAATAACATTTCCGTCACCCATGTCCCATTCCCAATGATGCGTGCCTGATGTGTCGCATTCAAAATTTACTTCAAGAGGTACACAGCCTAGTTTCTTGTCGAAGTTATATGAACCTTCCGGTCCGTTCACTAATACAAAATCCGGGTAAATCATACTATCAGTACAACCCCATTCATCTTCAACAAATAACTTTACCGTAAATCTGCCTGCTTGTAAATACAATTTTGACGGGTTTTCTTCAGTTGAAGTTGATCCATCTCCAAACTCCCAATAGAATGATTTAATTGAGCGATTTTTCGCTGTAGACTCACTTCTGAATTGCACAAATAGGGGAGGACAATCTGTTTCCAAACTATCTGCATTAAAATCCACATAAAGTTTTTCTTTATTAATGTCTATAGTTTCATCCAGCACTGTAACGCAACCGTTGGCTTCAGTAATGGTTAAGCTTATTTCGTATTTTCTATTCTCGGATAGTGTCTTATTTACAACAGCTTGATCTGAACTGGTGCCATCATCAAAGTCCCATTCCCATTCAAGTTTATTGAGATCGTAATCCGGTGCTTCAATCTCAAAAATGTATTCATCTGAATCACAACTTTTAAATCTCCTTGTCTTTATTCTGCTGTTAAGCACACCATCTACTCTGAAATGAAATTCCTGACTAGCTCTACAACCTTGAGAGTCTATTCCTATTAAACTTATGAGGTAAGATCCGTCCGTATCCGGTCCTGGTTTAATAAGAGTATGTTTTATATCACCGGTAGATTCAATATCAATTCTTTCATCTTCAATGAGCCAATAGAGTTCGTTAAAGTCTTTCGGATCAGAGTTGGAAGTCAAAGTCAACTCTGCAGGAGAACAGCCTTCCTGGCCCGATATTTTGCCCGAAACTTCCGGGCCGTTTATTGTAATATCGGCAGTATCTCTGTGTCTGCAGAAGTTAAAAGGATTATATACTTCTAAAATAACTTGGTAATCTCCGGGTTGGTCGAAACTCAGTAAATGTTGTCTTCCGTAAAGTGTGTCAGTAGGAGTGAACCAAGTATATTCTATGGTATCATAGAAAGTTCCAACAAATACGAGGCTACTTGGAGCACATAAATCTCCTTCATATTGTATTTCTGCAATTGTTCTTTGCCCCGGGAAGTCGACCTTAAAAGATTCCCAATCTACACATCCGCTATGTTCATTATTAGAATATAAGGTGATCTCTTTTCCCTCGTCTTCAATATCAAAGTGCAATTCTTTTTCTGTGCTATATGTGGTTTCACCTGTCTTTGGATCGTAGATAATCCAGTAGCTGGTATCACCGCCATGCGTTACATCTTCCAGGCTCAGCTCTTGTTGATTGCAGAAATCAACTTCATCTATATTGAATTTTGCGTTTGGAGGGTCAATATAGATTTGAGAGTCTACGGTAAAAGTATCCCAGCATCCTTTGTGTTCCATTACCAAAGAGATACTGTACCAGCCCGAATCGTGATTTGTAGAGAATACAGCATCTTGCCCCTCAAAGAACTTTTCTCCTATTTTATTTGAATTGATACTTGAATCTGATTGAATGTGATGCCATTGAATGGAATCTACCGCTACAGAATCGAGCAGAACGGTCTTGTTTTTCAAATCCAAGTCCATTTTATTGCAGAAAGTGTCAACAGGCGCTTCAAAGAATGGATTTAACTTTATTCCGTATTCAACTCCATCACTTGCGGTACCACTGCAGCCACTTGCTGTTTCAAGAATTAATTTTACTTTAAACTTCCCTGAATCCTGGTATACATGACTAATAGTATCTGTATTAGATTCGATTGTTGTTCCATCGCCGAAGACCCAAGTTCGCTTTGTTATGCTGTCCCATGTATCAGTGGCATCTGTAAAATATGCCCGTTTCGGTATACAACCTGTTTTATTTTTAGCGATGATATGCGGTTCGAGTTCCTTTATCGATACCGTTTTACTTTTACTAACCTGGCAGCCTCCAAATGTTTTTGCTATTAATGTGATTTTGTGATCCCCATAAGCATCAAAGGTCATGTAATTGTATTCGCTTGTACCTTTTGATTTTCCATTATATAACCACTCTATTGACGAGTATCCGGTGCTTTGGTTTTGCATGGTAACAGTAAGCGGTACTTTACAAGCAAGGCTATCGGATAGACTGAAATTAGGTATAGGGCTGGCATCAATTTTTATATATTGACTTTTTGTAACCGATTCAGTGCAGGATCCGGCATAAACAGTTAAGGTTACGCTGTATGTTCCCGGTGAAGCGTAATTCGCTACCCCTGTTTCTCCAAATTGTTCTTGCCCATTCCCGAAATTCCACTTGTAAGATAAGTTCGATGCCTGAGGTGATGTAAGGTTGGAAAAAGTGATTTTTGCGGGAGCACAGGCATAGGTTTTGTCCGCTTTAAAGTCAGGAGTTAAGGTTGAAATAACGATGTAGTTATTCATGGTATGTTTTGATACACAACCATTTCCGTTGGTTACAACAAGAGTTACATCAAATTTTCCTTTTGACTTGTAGATGTGCTGAGGATGTTCTTGTGTTGAGGAATCACCATCTCCAAAGTACCATTTATAAGTAGCACCTGAGCTCGTCTTGGTCGATTTGTTAGTGAACTGAACAGTGTGAGGTGGAGTGCAGCCAAATGGAAGATCTGCTTCAAAGTTTACATCTGCACTTGGGAGTACTTCAACATATTTCTTTTTTATTTCCTTGCTCTCACAATTGTATATGTCGCGAACGAGTAATGATACATTATAAGTTCCTGCGCTTTTGTATTTGTGCTCTGGTTGAGAGTCGCGGGAAGTGTTCCCATCCCCAAAGTCCCAGGTCCATGCATTAATTCTCCCGCTGCCTTTCTTACTTTTATCCTTATATGGAACTTCCAAAGGAGCACATCCCCTTAAATTACTTCCTGAAAAATTAGCACTGGGATTTGCATAGACTGTGATGTAAGCAGAGTCTGTTTTAATCGCTTTCTTACCTGTAGAGTCTGTTATGGTTAAGCTAACAGTATATGTACCGGGAAGGTAATATATGGCTTGTGGGTTCTCAAGGCTCGATACATTGCCATTGCCTAAACTCCAAAGGAAGCGCACATTACTGCTAGAGCTCTTATTTTGAAATTTGATGGTAACCGGTGCACAACCTGATGTCGTGTCTGAAGTAAAATCCGCATAATACTGTGCACTAGACCAAAAGCTTGTGAATAAGAATAAGAAGGTACCCAGGTATTTTAGAGATAGGGACATCCGGTTTTTACAAATATAGACGAAGTCTATGTGCAGCAGGTTGCCTGTAAGTCAAATTTTCTTGTTAATTCTAACTAGAAGACACCTGGCTGTCTACTAGTTGGAATAATGTCTCATAAATAGACTAAATCTAATTGTTGGCATAGCGCTTAGAGATGTGTTTTTCTGCTCGTAAGTGGCTGTTATTCAGAGGATAAGTGCTTAGATTTAATTGTCTTTTCTCGATTGGCACATGCTTGGTAATGTATATGGTACGGACAATTTAACATCATGAAACAGAGAAGACTACTACTAGCAACATTATTTGTATTTTCAATTTTTGCTTCTGTTCAAGCAGCAAATTACACTATTGATTCAGCAAACACCATTGCAGCAAATGATAATCCATCATTCGGCCTAAGCAATGGCGACTCTTTGATAATTCACGGCGTGTTCGTTATGAATACTAATTATTCTGCACTACAAAACACGAGAGTTGCATTGATTCTTGACGGTCCTCAGGCTAGAATTCACTGGACCGGTAATTATGCTTTGAGATTGGGTACTGGAAGTTCAATGACATTTTATAATGGATCTGATCTTACCGTGAGTGGTCCTTGTAATAATAATAAGTCTATTTATTTCGGTTCTGTTGAAGTAGCCGCCTGTGTAGGTGGTAACAATGGTGTACTAAACTTTGACGAAATAGTATATGCCGGTGGAATTGATTCAACAGGATCTGTTCTTCCCGTGCATTGGTTAAGCTCTGAGGCTCAATCAATTGGTATGTTTGATGTTGAAGTAAAATGGTCTACCGCAATGGAAGAAAACAATAGCCACTTTAATATAGAATATTCAATAGATGGTATCAACTGGAACCTTGCTGGTGCAGTCAACTCAAAAGCTCTAAGTGGAAACAGTAATTCAATATTGGACTACTCATACACATTTAATGTGCTGGAGAGAGTATCATATATCTACGTCAGAGTAGTTCAGGTTGATTTTAACGGTGATAATAGTTCAACTGATGTTATGCCGGTAAAATTTAAAGAAGCAGACGGTTTTGTCGTAAAGACCCTCGGCAATAATGCCATACAGATAGAAAATATTAATTCAAATGAATATGCAGAAGTAACCCTTAATGTTTATGATCTAAACGGAAAGTTAATTACTGCAAAAGACTTTTCGGACACGCTTTACCTAAAGCTGGATCAAAATGGAGTATACATTCTAGAATGGGTTACTCCACAGCAAATTCTAATAAAGAAACATTTAGTACGCTAGTAAACAGTTAAGTCAAGTAAGAAGCCCGGACATTTTCGTCCGGGCTTTTTTATTTATAAAAGCGTATTACTCTTGGTTTCAAAACCGACATCCTCAGGAAGATCTTTACCTTTAGCTGCTGCCTTTGCGAGCTTATCACAACGTTCATTCTCCGGTACACCTGAATGCCCTTTAACCCATTCAAACTTTAAATTATATTTAGGATATATCATTAAGAATTTTCTCCATAAATCGGGATTGGCTTTTTCTTTAAATCCGGTCTTCACCCATTTAAATACCCAGCCTTTTTCTATAGCATCTCGCACATATTTCGAATCGGTATATATAATGATTTCCTTGTCTTCAGCCTGAGCATTTAAGGCTTTCATAGCCTCAATCACGGCTAAAAGTTCCATTCTGTTATTCGTGGTTTTTTTAAAACCTCCGCTGAGTTCTTTTACCAGGTTTTTATACTTCATGACTACAGCATAACCGCCCGGGCCGGGATTTCCTAGCGAACTACCGTCAGTATAAATGTAAATTGAATCAGCCAATAGATTTAGGCTTCAAAGTTAGAAAATCTGCTACGATAAAATTACTTCCGCCAATAAAGAAAACGCTATCGTTTGAGGATTTCTTCGCTGCCTTTTCGGCTGCGTTGATGGCCTCTTTTATATTTTTACAAGCCTTAGCTTTTATTCCTGCTTCGGCAAATAGCCCTGCGGCTTCTTTTGCTTCCATGCCTCGAGGTATGTCAGGTTTTGCCAAAAAATACTGAGCATCCTTAGGCAGAATAGGAAGTATTTCCAGCAATTTCTTCTCCTTCACAAAACCCATAATCATCAGCTTTATACCCTCTATTCGATCTAACTCTTCCATTGCTAGAGCCAATCCTTCCGGGTTATGAGCCACATCCAGAATAACCAATGGTTTCTTCTGATAAATCTGCCATCTTCCTTGCAAACCGCTTAATTCAACCACAGACTTTAATGCTTTTAAATTATGATCATCGTAGGTAGGTAAAATATGCTGTAAAGCATCCACAGCTACTAAAGCTGTTTTTATGTTCAGTTGCTGATAGTTACCCAGTAAATCAGTTTCAACCAAACCCTCCTTTGTAAATCGGTGAGGAATGCGAATAGCATTATAATATAGACTTTGCCGCGTATGCGCTACATTTTGAATGACTTGTTCCGCTTCTTCAGGAATAAGTCCGGTTATTACCGAAACCGAATTTTTAATAATTCCCGCTTTTTCAAAGGCGATCTCCTCAATTTCTTCACCCAGCATCTCTGTATGATCTCTTGATATGCTGGTAATTACGGAAAGTTCTGGGATTATGACATTCGTAGAATCTAATCTTCCTCCTAGTCCTGTTTCAATAATGGCAATATCTACTTCCTCCTTGGCAAAATAATCATAGGCCATGGCCACCGTCATTTCAAAGAAGGAAGGTTGAATACGCTCAATATCCGATTTTAATTTCTTAACGAATTGAACCACATCTCGCTTTGAAATCATTTTACCATCGATCTTAATTCGCTCTCTAAAATCTACGAGGTGAGGGGAGGTGTATAAACCTGTCTTATATCCATTCTTTCTATAAATGGCGCCTAGAATATGGGCAGTAGATCCTTTTCCGTTAGTGCCGGCAATGTGAATACTCTTGAACTTCAGTTGTGGGTCATCTAAAGCATGACATAAAGCAAAAGTATTCTTGAGGTCTTTTTTAAAGGCCACAGCACCTTGCCTCTGATACATCGGCAATTGAGAGTACAGGAAATCTAATGTTTGCTGAAAGGTCAATTAACTCGGTTTGTACGTAAAGTATATCGTACCGCAATTTACACTAGAAACATCAGAACTTGAAGCAGTCCTTTTAAACTTGAATTTTTTCGCGGCGTCTTCAGATAACTTTCTTAAGTAGGAACTTGTGTTTGTAGTTCCTCTTTGACCTCCTTTAGTAGAGATGACATTACCATTTCGGTCTACACAAACTTCAACCACAACAGTTCCAAATTCTTGTTCACGGTTTACCGGTGTATAGTCACTTACAACCCCAAAACCATCAACACCACCTTTCCAGCCGGGACCTTCTTTACCTATACCTTGTCCGCCGGGAACTCCAGTTGTATTATCTCCGTCTCCATCCGGGTCACCTTGGGTTCCGGGTTCAGGGCCATCACCTGTTCCGCCACTCGGGTTTCCTGAAAATATATCTCTTGAATTAGGCCTTCTTGGAGGATCAGGATTTGGATTGTCGTTTGTATTGTCGGAAGTCTGGCTTGGTTGAGTTGGACGTGTAGTTGGAGTAGAGGGAGTTTCCTGAACAGTTGGTGCATCCGGCTCATCCGAAGTAATCTGACTACTTTCTTCTTCAGCCTGGCTCGAACTTGTTTCTTCAGACGTTGGAGGTGTATTATCAGGCCCGCCTTGATTAGGACTACCTAACTGAATAGCTACCGCACCATCGAGTGGATCGCTGGGTTCTATATTACAGGCTTTACCAAACAACAATAGCAAAAAGAATAACAATGCATGAAATGCTACTGTACCAAATAATCCTGCTTGATCTGCTGTTCTTGTTAAATCCATATCTTTAGTCTTTAGCCAGTGCTAAAACTACTTTGGCATCCATATCGTCTGCCATTTTCACAAGTTTCATAACCTCATCGTATTCAACGGTTTTATCACCATAAATACTCACTGTTGCACCGGGTTTACTACTTAATGCGCTTCTAAGGGCAGAAGGTAAACGATCGTAGCTAACTATATTCTCATTTACTGCATATTGTAAGTTAGCATCAACTGTTACATTGATTACTTCGTTTACAACTTTAGTAGGAGCTCCTTTAGGGAGAATTACCTTTAATGCAGGGTCTTTTACTACTGAACTTATGATGATGAAAAAGATCAGCAATAAGAATATTATATCCGTCATACTCGACGAACTGAAATCTGCATTTACTTTTCCTCTGGGTCTTAAGTTCATGATGGTTCGTGTAAAATATCTAAA
>JAAEYY010000002.1:46768-75882 GCA_018223105.1 bacterium
ACTCTAATGAAGTAGCCTCCATTTTATAAACTACCTTGTTAATCATAGAAGACAACAAGTTGAAAGCGATATAAGCGAAAATACCTACCACTAATCCTGCAACAGTGGTCATCATGGCTTCACCAATACCACCACTTAATAAGTCTGCAGTAATGGTTTCACCACTGGCTTGTAATTGCTTAAAGGTTCTGATCATACCGGTTACCGTACCTAAGAATCCCAACATTGGTGCAGCTCCTGCAATAGTGGCCAATACCGGCATTCCTTTCTCAAGTTTGTACACTTGAAGTTTACCTACGTTTTCTATTGCTACGCTGATATCTTCTAAGGGTTTACCAATCCTGGATAGGCCTTTTTCGATCATCAATGCGATAGGAGTTCCTCTATCGTGGCTTGTGCGTTGCGCACTCTTTATGTCACCGTCTAGTACCATACCCTTAATAGTCGTCATATAGTTATCATCAAGCACTCCGGCTTTTCTGATAGTTATATAACGCTCTATGCATAAGTAAATTGCGATAATGCTCAAGATGGCGATCGGAATCATTACGACACCGCCGTTTAATAAAAGGTCAATTAAGTCGAGACTGGTTTCTCCGCCGGCTGCACTAGAATCTGCAGCTTGTCCGTTTTGATTAATTTGAAGTAGTACTTGCATGTTTATTCACTCTGAGAGTTATTGGTCTTTTTAATGAACGTTCAATCAGTGACTTATATTCTTGAGCCAGCTCTTCATTGCTGAAACTCATGAACATTAAGCTGTAATTGCCGTTTTCTAGTTCAATAATCTCGATTTGAGTGAATTTATTTTGAATTTCGCCCTTGATTTTATCAACTTCTACATAGGTATATGTACCATCGAGTAGAATCTCAAATGTTGGACGAGCATGCTTTGCACTAATTTTGGATATTACATCCTCAATACTTTCTGAAGTTTGAGCTTTGGTAGAAGACTCAGCTATAGTAGTTTCGAACTTGGGAGAATCTAATATTGAAGCTTCTTGCTTAACCACGGGACCTACCAATCCCATTTCCTGATTCAATACTGCAAACACAGTCGCAAGGAGAAATAGAAATCCAATGGTATTTAATATCTTGATTCCGGACAGAAGAGGTGCTTTCCTTTTTTGCTTTTGTTCTTGTCTTTTTTCTTGAACGCGCTCTCCTTTATTTTCGGGCTTTTCTTTTTGATATAAACTCGGAGTGGGCTTCTCTATTGTTTCAGAAACTGTGCTGAGCGAAACATCTTCTTTTGGAGCAGAATATTCTTGACTCGCTTTTAGCTTTAATGTTGGCAAGCCATAAGAACTTATTTCTAAATTGGTTTGCTGCTTTGCTACAAATAATACCTGTCCTTCTTTCCCGGCATAAAAGGTGCCCAATGATCCATAATCCAATTGCTTATCATTATTTAGCTGGAGTTTCATTGAGTTTACTTGAGATTTTATTTCTTGAAGTGCCTCAGAGTAAGGTATACTGTAGCAGGTTGACAATTCATGCGCTAACAGACCGTCATTAGTTTTTAATGCAGAATTAAACGATAC
The DNA here is from genome assembly GCA_018223105.1 of bacterium. GTDB lineage: Bacteria > Bacteroidota > Bacteroidia > NS11-12g > UBA9320 > JAAEYY01. The sequence continues at coordinate 48,313 of JAAEYY010000002.1, forward strand.
TTTCTTTGCCTTTGGACTAACTGTCTGAGTTAAGGCATTGAATTCGGTTGACTTGGCAGAAGTAATAAATGCACCAAAATCAGGCACTATAACGCACTCATTGCGATATAATAGTTGGATGATATGGTTTTTTATCTGCATTCTTCTGCAATATTAAGAAAATCAGAACCTTCTAACAGTATCAGAGTGAAAAAGTAACTCCGGCAAGAAGGTTAAATCCTTGTGCTCTATAGTGGTTCCACAGCTGATAACGCTGATTTAACAAGTTCTGTATATTAATGAATCCCGAAATATTTTTCTTGTAACGGTATTCCATACCTACGTTAACATCATTAATTGCACCCAAGGTGTTTCTGTTTTGAGCGAAATCAATTGCAGGTCTACTACTGATGCCGTAATAAGAACCGGTAAGATAAATCTTATCCATCATTCTGATCGTAGCGAATACCTTTACATCGTATGTTGGTAGTTGCCAAGCAGCATCTTCTGTGTTTCCGGAATAGCTGTAGAATTTGCCGACAAATCCAATGTCGAGATTATCATTTATATCCAATTTCAATTCACCGGTGAAGGTAAAAACATTAAAATCATCATAAACCAATTGCATGTTTCTGAAGGTATTGGTATCGGTTACGAAAAGGTACTGATCACGCATGAAAGACTGGGACATTTTAAGCCCATATTCAACAAAACGCTTGAAATTTCCATTCATACCTACATAGAGCTGAAGCATTTCATACGGACTTCTAATTTCCAGGTTATTTCCTAAAAAGAGGTTTTCATAACTCACATCTCGCATTGTGTTTTTTTGCAGTCCTCCATCGATACCCAAAAATGCTCTTAGTTTATCCGGTACTAGGTAGGTCGTGGCCTTAATTCTGGCGGCAGGTCTAAAAACACTAGTATTTGAGTCGATAAAAGTGGTGAGCAGCAAGCCTGCATCAAAGTCAACTTTTTTAACCTTAAATTCGAAATGAGGGTAAACATCAATAAATGTTCTGTTGTAATTTCCACCCTGGTCTAGCGATGTGAACATTCCACCTAAATCGAGATTGAAATAACCTCTTCCTGCTCTAAACTTATTTTCATTTTCGAGAGCAACGGTAAATTCTTTTCCTTGCAGTTTATCAAATATGTTGAAATCCAGATCTACATCTGAGTCGAATCCCCCTTTTCGAGTATCCCAATGAAGATTCGCATTTACATCATTGTATATCTGATTTATATCTTTCAGCTCGTATTCCGCACTGTCCATGTATCCGTAGTAATGCACTACATTACGCTGATAGTCTATTTCTCCGCTGAGGGTATTGCCTCGTTCTCGCATTCCAAAGGCGCGAATTCTGTTTTGACTGAATAATGCTTGTGAAGGATTCTTGGAACTAGAAGCCGCGTGATGCTGTACACTTAAGCCATAGGTGTAATATTTGTCTACAGTATTGTGAATCCTTGCATCCAGATACGTGGTAAGGTAGTTGCCAAAACCTATTTCAACATAATTATCGAAATAATCTTCGCCTTTTTCAGGCTTTAAGAAAACAGGATCTATAGGGCTGTACACTGCTCTTGGTTTGTAAGATACCGCGGGAAAGTCGTAATTAAATTCGATGCTCGGTGCTTTTGGCTCTTCCGGTACTGGTAAAACTTCAACTTTGTTTGCCGGTTCCACAGTAACCTCAGTTTTTGAGTAGATATAAACCGAATCGAGGGAAGAGTTTCCATTGTTCTGCGCCATGGCCATCACAGAAAAAAGAAGCAAAGCGATTGTTAATATTTTATTCAATGAAATGCGTTTAAATTCTCAACGAAATTAAGTGAAGTAACGTATATCAATTTTTTGTTCACGTCTATATTTTCAACACCTTATCCAATGGTGATAATCATTGGTCTCTTTGTATATATTTGAAAAAAAACGTTGGATAATTAAAATGTCAAAGTCAAATAATTCGGAAAAATTAAAAGCCCTGAAACTCTCAATCGATAAACTTGAGAAATCATACGGGAAAGGTGTAGTAATGAAAATGGACGATGGGAATGTGGTTAAAGTTGACACCGTTTCTACAGGTTCTTTAGGATTGGACATTGCTTTAGGAGTAAATGGTTTTCCAAAAGGGAGAATCGTTGAGATTTACGGCCCGGAGTCCAGCGGTAAAACTACATTGGCAATGCATTGTATTGCCGAAGCTCAGAAAGATGGAGGCATTTGTGCTTTCGTTGATGCGGAACATGCATTCGATAAGTTTTATGCCGAAAAAATAGGTATAGATACCAATGAACTTCTTATCGCTCAACCCGATGATGGTGAACAAGCACTCGAGATTGCAGATAACCTGATACGTTCCGGTGCAATTGATGTAATTGTGATCGACTCTGTTGCAGCACTTGTGCCTAGAGCCGAAATTGAAGGCGATATGGGCGACTCTAAAATGGGTTTACAGGCACGTTTGATGTCTCAAGCACTAAGAAAATTAACGGGTACAATTAATAAAACGGGTTGTATCTGTATTTTCATTAACCAATTACGAGAGAAAATCGGTGTGATGTTCGGAAACCCTGAAACAACTACCGGTGGTAATGCACTTAAATTTTACTCTTCCGTAAGATTAGACATCAGAAGAATTGCCAGCTTAAAAGATGGAATTGATGTAATCGGTAACCGTGTCAAAGTTAAAGTGGCAAAAAATAAAGTAGCACCTCCCTTTAGAGTTGTAGAATTCGATATCATGTATGGTCAGGGTATTTCTAAAGTGGGAGAAATTATTGATCTTGGAGTTGAAAACAATATTGTTCAAAAGAGTGGCTCATGGTTCAGTTATGATGGCACAAAACTAGGGCAGGGGAGAGATGCAGTTAAAACTCTTTTGCTAGACAATCCTGAATTAATGGAAGAGATCGAACAAAAAATTCTTGCAGAAATTCACGGTACAGCTGCACCGAAAGAAGAAGAGAAAGAAAAAGAAGCTACAGCTTAATTATTTTTTGTTGTAGGGACCTTTTTTGTATTTACGATATGGCGCGGCGATGTACATCATGAGAAGTCGCGCTAATCTAAATACCAAAGGAGAAAAGAATACAGAAATTCCCAAGACTGTTCCAATCATTGCGCCAAGTGGAGGGTCATCATTGAGGCTGAAGAATATTACTCCGGTGACAATAGCTACTCCCACATTTAAAGCATAGCTAAAGTACATTGCCCCCCAAAAGAACCCGGGTTCAGACTCAAATCTTACATGGCACACCGGACAGTGTTCATGAGTCTCTTTAAATCTACGAATGTTAAATACAGATGTTTTGAAAATGTTACCCTCTCTACATTGCGGGCATTTTCCCTTCAGAAATGAAGATAAAGCACTAGGTGTACTCAATTATTTTTTCTTATTACGGTAATACCAAACTCCTCCTACAAGGCCTATTGCCAAATAAGGAGTTGCTAGAAGATATATAATTCCGTCGTTTAATCCTTTACCTTTTCCGTGTTCCTTATCCATACCTGATTCAACAGCAGTTCTACACATTGGGCATTGCGCTGTTGCATCATAAATTCCAAGTCCGGCGAAAAGAATAAACATTAATATTATCTTCTTCATAGGTACAAATTTAAGTGGTCTTGGGTAGAAAAAAGAAATTTTGAGTGTTACTTAAGTTACTTTGATACGGTTGCAATTGCTCCCCATCGAAATAGTGAATTTCATAATCCAATGATTTTAGAAAGTTAAAGCAATCTTGGCGATTTTGATTGTCCCATAATTCACAATAAATCAAAGGTTTATGCTTTGATAGAATCTCCTTGGCTCCAAGAAACACCTCGTACTCGTAATTTTCAACATCAATTTTTATCGCATCAAGTCTCTCTAGATCTTTAAGATAATTATCTAAGGTGTGCATTGCTGCTTTCACAGTATGCCCGCTATTGAATTCCTTAATTTTATCAGCTTTAACATGGCTTAGCCCTTGTTTTCTTACGCCATCTACTAATGGCATAACCAATTCAATGGTATCTTCGCGTTCTCCTAAGGCCACTGCGTGAATTTCTAAATTGTTAAGCTGCTTATAATCTTTTAGCTTTCTCAGAATTTTCAAGTTATCAGGCATTGGTTCAAAAGCCAAAACTTTATTAATCTTTGAATCCTTAGAAAGATAATACGACATCAAACCAAGATTAGCTCCAATATCAAGCACGGTAGCATTCTTGTTTATGATTGATAGAAAATGGAAGAAGTGATTTTCACCTTGATCCTGGTGAAGCACCTTAAGTTTATAAAGTGTGAAATACCATAAATATCGATCGAAACCGAGAAGTTTTTGAAGGATACGTTGAATTGTACTTTTCACTAAAATGAATAATAGGGTGAGATCATTAGGTATACTACAACCCCTGTAATAGCAACATAAAGCCAAATAGGATAGGTAAACCTAACCACTTTCTTGTGTCGTTTCACATCCATTTTTAGTCCAAACCAAAAAGAGATTAGAATTAATGGTAATATGATAGCTGCAAGTATGATATGACTTATGAGGATAATAAAGTAAACCGTTCTTATCGTTCCTTCTCCTCCAAAGGATGTACTTGGCACAAATAGGTGAAATACAATGTAGGAGATTAAAAAAAGTGCGGAAAGCAAAAAGGTAGTAATATTTAAGGTTTTGTGAACCTTAATCTTCTTCTTTCTTATGGCCATTAAAGATAAAATCAGCAGAATTGCGCAAGTACCGTTGATCAATGCATTCAGTAAAGGGAGATTAAATATCCATTCGGGTGGATTCGAAGGGGAAATTAAACCACTCTTTAATATTAATACAACTAGAAATACAAATACTGTAACTGCTGCAACGATTCTAAATACAAGCTTATCGTTTGTTTTCTGCTCCATCCTTATAAAGTTTTAGAAGAAAAGGAATATCGTCTTCAAGTTTCTGAATATCTTTAAAATCCCTTCCTTCATAATAACCTCTAATCCTAAATTGTTTGTCGACCAGGATGATTTTTTCACTGTGGATGAAGGTATTAGTGTCTTTCTGCACGGAAACCAAACGATAGCTCTTAGAAGCTAAATCATAGATTGTGCGTTTTTTACCTGTTAGGAAATGCCAGGAATTATTCTCAGCTCCGAAATCTGATGCATATTCAGCAAGAGCTTCAATAGTATCGTTTTCCGGATCCACAGTATGAGATAAGAATACCACTCCGGGATTATCTTTAAACTTCTCTGTTACCAGTTTCAGGTTAGAGTTCATTTGAGGACAAACATCCGGACAATTAGCAAAGAAGAAGTTTGCTACAAATATTCGATCACCAATACTATCTCTGGTAAATGTATTACCGTATTGATCGTACAGAGTAAAGGTATCAATGGTAAGCGGAACTGTGTCGCCAAATATTACTTCAGTGTAAATAGGCAAAGGTTCGTAACCAAATTCGGTCTTTTTCCAAAGAAATATCCAAATGACCGGAATGGCCAGGAGTGCAATCAGGATTATAGGTCCTGTTTTATTCTTCATTAATTAAATGAGCCCCAGAAGTTTCCTTCGTACAACATCCAGTAGACAAAGAAGAGAATAAAGACCATGGGAACAATAATCATTGATGCCAGGCTTAATTTCTCATGCTTCATGTGCATAAAGGTACCTACAATATAAATTGCTTTAACTACCCCTAGAACAATAAACAAAACGTTTCTTGCCATAGAAGGGTCCATTGCGAAGTAGAATACAACATCGATGATTGTTAGACCTAATAAGATCCAAAATTTCATCCAGATATCTTTGGTACCATGGCTGTGCTGCTCAGGAACCCATACTGTTGGATCGTAATTCTCTTCGTCGTGAATATTGCTATTGCTATGTGTTGTTGCTGACATGTTCTATATCAAATAAAAGAATGTAAATACAAATACCCAAACTAGATCTACAAAGTGCCAGTAAAGTCCTACTTTCTCTACCATTTCGTAGTGTCCTCTATCGTCGTATGTTCCTTTAAGGTTGTTGATGTAAATAATCACATTTAGTACAACACCTGAGAATACGTGGAATCCGTGGAATCCTGTAACTAGGAAGAACAATGCGGCAAATGTTGCCGGTCCATATGGGTTAACCCATGGAGTAGCTCCCGCTTGAATAAATTGGGTCCATTCCCAAGCCTGACAAGACAGGAAGGCAAAACCTCCCAAGATGGTCCAGAGCATCCATTTGCTCACTTCAGACTTTGATTTTCTTTGACCCGCTTCCACAGCAAGTACCATGGTAACGGAGCTGAAAATCAGAATTAAGGTCATTAAACTCACAAAGAATAACGGTAAATGCATTCCATGAAAGTCGAATATACCGAAACCGGGGAAGTGATTGAACACTAAATCCGGTGAGGGCCAATGAGTCTCAGAGAATATACCCGTTTCCTGCATCTTTTCGATGAAGTAGTCGGTGTGATGATCTCCGTGATGCTCTCCTGCCGGTGCATAGCGCTCGATTAGGTTTTCTGTAACATCAAAATGTACCACGCCATCTGTAACAGGGACATCTGATAATTTCTCAGCTGAGATTTCCGTAATCGCTTCCTCAGTGGATGGAAAACTGTATCGCAGTGCTCCATACCCAATGAGTAGAGATGAAAATGTAAAAGCATCTGAGAGTAGGAAAACCCACATCATCAGTTTGCCATAACTTACTTTGAAGGGTGACTTTCCACCACTCCAGGGACTTGATTTAGATATTGCGTGTGTAGCCATGTTAAAATCCGGGCGCAAAATAAAAAAACAAATATAAATATACCCACAAGAGCCCTATGAAATGCCAATAAGTATTGCACATTACAATAAGGTTGGTATTTTTCTTATGTACTTCTAAATTAAAGGCCTTTACAGCCGTTACAAGGAGAAAGATAATTCCTCCAACGATGTGTAAAAGATGTAAAGCCGAAATTGCAAAAACAAAAGATGCAGAAACTTTTTCGCCTTCGCTTTGATTGTTTACAAAATATAAGCCTTGATCTAGCATGGCTTGCCAACCCAAATATTGAGTGACACAAAATGCCAGTGCAAAGCCAATGGTTAGGATTAATCCAAGCTTAACTCCACCCAATTCGTCCTGTTTTGCTGATCGCAATGCGTAATAAAGACTCACACTACTGAGTAAAACAATGATAGTGGAGTATAAGAACATGCTTGGCAATTCAAAATCAAGCCAATTTCCGTCAGCCCTTCTTACAATGTAGGCACTAGTTAAACCGGCAAATAGCATGACTATACCGATGTTTAACAACCAAACATTAAAAAGCTTGGGGTTTGTTTTTGAACTACTTTCTTTATGTATCTCCGCCGTCATCAAATCTTGTCGATTAATAATGCTATTAAGGTGAGAGGATTATATATGATGGATGCAAACATTAAGCGCTTCGCATCTTTTACTGAAAGTGATCTATATAAAGCAATACCACAAATTAGAAGTAGTACTGAGGATATCAAGACAATAAACATTGAAACCATACCACTAATGCCAAATAAATATGGCAGGAGGGATAAGGGAATTAAAACCGCAGAATATGCTAATATCTGTAGGGCAGAAGCTTTGCTTCTTCCGCTTGAAGTAGGTAATAGTTGATACCCGGCTTTTTGATAATCATCCTTCAAAATCCAAGCAATAGCCCAGAAGTGAGGAAACTGCCAAAAGAATTGGAGTAAAAACAAGCTTGCCGCTCCCCAACCAAAATGGCCACTTGCAGCTACCCAGCCCAATAAGGGAGGAATAGCACCCGGGAAGGCTCCAACCAATACTGCAATCGGAGATACTCTCTTTAGTGGAGTATAAATGAATGCATAACTCATCAAGGATGCAAAACCCAGTAAGGCCGCATACATATTGAGGTATAATCCTAAAATACTAACTCCTACAATTCCTGTAATTCCACAAAAGATACCCGCTTCCAAAATGCTCATTCTGTTTTGAGCAATAGGTCTGTTCGCAGTACGTGTCATTAATTTATCGAAGTCTTTTTCGATAATTTGGTTGATTCCATTTGAGGAAGCAACCACTAGGAAACCACCAATTACAAGAGCCCAAAGACTGCCATAATCAACAGCACCTTGGGTTCCGAGTAAGAATCCCAATACAGAAGAGAGTACTACTGTAAAGGTCAATCGAAATTTAATCAATTGATTGTAGTCTCTGGCTTTACTTTTAACCTGACTAAGAGGTATGGATATCGTCAGTGCTTTCAATTGTTTTTGGTCTCCTTAAAATGAGGCTGCAAATATAAAACTGGATTAGGAATAATGCTGCCCCAATGCTTATATGGAATAATTTTGAAATAGCTTCGAGGTGTTGCGTTATTACCATGCTACCAAAGGTAATCTGCACCAGTGATAGTATTAAGATGAATAATGCATACTTCGATAATTTTTCAACATCTTTAAAATTTTTAAAGAATAAGTAGAATTGTAATGCAAAGAGAAGGGTTGTGCCCAATGCAAATATTCGGTGTACAACGAAATCAACTCCTAATAATTCTACACTCGCATCCAAGGTAAGTTCTTGTCCTACAATATATTGATCGTAAAGTTCTCTAACTTGAGCTCCTGCAATGACCTGAGCGAAGATTAGGAGTAAGATGAACAGTGACAGTAACTTATATCCCGGATGAACATCACGGTCTAGTGCAGCAGGTAGCATCCTAAATCTTGCGATAAGGAAGAATGCCAATGCGGCAAAGGCGGCAACAAAATGAATAGTTACAATGTTTCCGATTAAGTTAGCATGTACAACAACAGCACCTATCAAAGCATTAACTACCACACCAATAAAACCTAATGTGGTGAATACAAAACTCCAAAGGTCAACTTTAATGAGTCGAAATGACGCTATGAAGCATAGCAATACGACAATGCCAGTTGCTGCGCCCCACAATCTATTAATATATTCAGTGTATGCTTTGGCAACATTGAATTCATGTGCTTCAGCAAGTTGATCGTATGCTTTTACTTCTTGGGCCTTATCGTGCATGCCGATGGCTTCAAGAAGTTTAACAAAGCGTTCTGTTTTCTCTAATCTCTGATTCAGAAAGAAAGACTGATAATCATCAGGCAATTGTTCTTCTGAAACCGGTGGGATGTAGCTGCCAAAGCATTTTGGCCAATCCGGGCATCCCATTCCACTTCCTGTAGCACGTACCAGTCCACCTAGTACGAACAACATGAAAATAAAGAAAACAGAAAGCTTGTTAAGTCTTAAATACTTTTTGTATTTATCTATGCTCGAGCTGATCCGAACCATTTTTTGATCAATGCCCAGAACATAACAGTTTCTCCTTCAGGTACATCCTTTTTATCAGGAGCTGAAGGTGAAGTTTCTGTTTCGAACAGCTGTTCTTCCTGACCGTCATCAGGAGTTGTTTGCATAATAAAGTCTTCCTCATATCCGGGCTTAGAATAATCGTATGCCCATCTGTGAACTGTTGGTATTTCACCAGGCCAGTTTCCGTGAATATGTTCAACAGGAGTTGTCCACTCAAGCGTAGTAGCTTGCCATGGATTCTCACTTGATTTCTTACCAAACCAAATGCTGCTGAAGAAGTTGTAAAGGAAGATCAATTGTGCAATACCACCCAAAATGGCAGCAGAAGTGATCAACACGTTCACATCCATCCAAACTCCGTATTCAGGAAGTAGGGTGAATGAGTAATAACGTCTTGGTACACCTGCTAATCCCATAAAGTGCATTGGGAAAAACACCAAATAAGCTGAAATGAAGGTCATCCAGAAATGAAGATAACCTAGAGGCTTATTCATCAACCTACCAAACATTTTTGGATACCAGTGATAAATACCGGCCATCATACCAAAGATCGCAGCACTACCCATAACAATATGGAAGTGAGCAACTACAAAGTAAGTATCGTGTAATTGGATGTCTAAGGTTGCGTTTCCAAGGAAAATACCAGTCAAACCACCCGAGATAAACATAGAAACAAGTCCAATAGCGAACATCATTCCATTGGTAAATCGGATATTACCTCTCCATAATGTAGCGAGATAGTTGAAGGTCTTTACAGCTGAGGGGACGGCAATAATCAGTGTAGTGATCAAGAATGCTGTACCTAGCATTGGGTTCATTCCTGTGATAAACATATGGTGACCCCATACGATGAATGATAGGAATGCAATACCTAATAATGAAATTACCATCGCAGTATAACCAAAGATTGGTTTTCTGGCGTTTACTGCAATAACTTCTGAAGTTATCCCTAATGCAGGCATAATGATAATATAAACTTCAGGGTGACCCAAGAACCAGAATAAATGCTGGAATAAAATAGGGCTACCACCGGTATGTTCAAGTGCACCTGCACCGTTTAACCAAATGTCAGACAAATAGAAACTAGTTCCAAAACCTCTGTCAAACATAAGAAGTAAACCACCACCTAGTAATACAGGGAATGAAAGAAGTCCAAGAACTGCAGTTAAAAACAGAGCCCATATTGTAAGAGGAAGACGAGTCATTGTCATTCCTTTGGTTCTCATGTTTAATACAGTACTGATATAATTGATACCTCCAAGTAGAGAGGAAGCAATAAATAGAATAATTGCAACTAACCAAAGTGTCATACCTGCACCTGATCCGGCCATTGCTTTAGGCAAGGCACTCAGTGGTGGGTAAATCGTCCATCCTCCTGAAGCTGGTCCTGTTTCAACAAAAACAGAAGATAAAAGAACTACACTGGATAGGAAGAAGAACCAGTACGACAACATATTCATAAATGGTGATGCCATGTCTCGTGCACCACACTGTAATGGAATAAGTAAATTCGCAAAAGTACCGCTAAGACCTGCTGTTAATACATAGAACACCATGATGGTTCCGTGAATAGTAACAAGTCCCATATAGAACCCTGGATCGAGTTTACCGTCCGGAGCCCAACGTCCGAATAACCACTCCAAAATAGGAAAACTGGTATCCGGCCATGCAAGTTGTAAACGGAAGGCAATAGACATTCCCATTCCAATAACCCCCATAATAATACCTGTAATGAGGAATTGCTTAGAGATCATCTTGTGATCCATACTGAAAACGTACTTGCTGATGAACGTTTCCTTGAGGTGATGATCGGCGTGTGCTGTTGCAGTACTCATATCTTATTAGTTTAAGGCTAAACCTTCTTCTGTTTGATTTTCTGTTTCTGTTTCGGTTTCTTCGGTCTCTGTAGCTTCAGTAGCTTCCTCGGTTGGAGCTTCAGGTTCTGCTTTTACAAAAAGCGCACCTTGTTCTGCTAGCCATTTATCATAATCAGATTGTTGTTCTACAACAACCTTTAACTTCATATTGAAATGTGCGTTTCCGCATATCTTGTTACATACTAAATAATAATCCCATTCCGGATCAGACTTTAAACGTCTCATCTCGTTCGTTGTTTTAGTAGGCGTAAATGTAAACTGAGTTGGTAAGCCCGGTACAACGTTCATTTGAGCTCTGAAGTAAGGCAAGTATGCAGAGTGAATTACATCTCTTGCTCTAAATCTCAAGGTTACAGGTTTACCTATAACAAGGTGAATTTCTTGAACTACTTGATCATCATTGCCGTATCCATTGTAGAAATCTGCAGTTTCTGCAGCTTCAATTGATCTCTTTATACGGTCAATTTGAGTTTTTCTTGCTCTAATTGTAAGTTCTAAATCATCTCTAACTTCACCGGAAGCGTAAGATTCAATTTCTTTAAGGTGTTTCTTTCTTTCCTCACCTACAAGACCACCGAGAGTAGATCTCAGTTTTGCTTCTTCCTTACCTAAGCCCGCAATACGCTCTTCAATCTTTTTGATTTCCTCTTCAAGCTCAACTAGAAGACCTTTAGCGTATTCAAGGTTGGCTACACCAAGAGGGTTAGTCGCAGATATTAGGTTGAAATCTGCCTGACCTAGTTTGCCATCCTCTCCGGCATATCTAGCTTGCCATCCAAACTGATAAGCAAATACCTCTATTTCTGTTGTGTTCGCTGGAGGATCAGATTTTACAATGTTTTTCCATGATTTTAATCCACCTAATACAAGAATGGTAAGAACAACGGCAGGAACAGTTGTCCAGATATACTCCAAATTGTTATTGTGTGGGTAGTAATATGCTTTTCTTCCTTCTCTGTGTCTGTAACGGAAAGAGAAGTAGAATAAAAGGAACTGCGTAATGAAGAATACAGGAATGGTAGCCATGAAGGTCCATTTCATCATTCTGTCTAATTCTATACCGTGCTCAGAAGATGCTTCCGGTAACAAGAATTGCTTATGAACACTATATTCATAAAGCACTAGGGCAAAGAATATAAATACAAACACAATCATCATGAATGCATTTACATTATTCCAATTGATGATTTGTCTTCCTGTAATGTTACTTACTAACTCAATGATTCCTACAATCAATACTAGTATGACAAACATCAAGACTGAAAGGATAACAATTCCCCAGTTAACTTTACCAAAGAGTGATTCATCCACAGGTTCGGCAGGTGCAGCTGCACCTCCTTCTGCTGCTACAGGTTCATCCCCATCGCCACCGTTTTCAATGTACATCAGGATCGATGTAACCTGATCATCGCTAAGGTTGGTGAATAGGTTCATTGCGGAAGCATCAATTTTACTTGCTTCAACCGCTCTGGGATCTCCTGCAGAAATTAGGGCCGCATTGTTTTGAATCCAATCAATAACATAGTCCACATCATCGTACTTAGCTAAGACACCCGACAAAGCAGGGCCAATAAGCTTTCGGTCAATGGCATGGCATGTTGCACAATTAGATGCAAAGAGTTTGCTTCCTTCCTCAATTCTCGCATCAGTAGGTTCTTGTCCGTTGATAGGAGAGGTTAAGTTGCTTTTGTAAGCCTGGGTAGAGGTGCTGATCACCAATCCCAACAAGAAGAGACTTAGTTTTAAAATTGTTTTTGGTCTACTTATCATTGATAGATCAATTTGAGTTAATAAGTGGCGGCAAAAATACCTTGAAAATTAAATTAACCTAAACAACTTTCACCAATTAATTCACAATTGAAAACTATTTTGACTGGGTATAAATTGGAGAAAAACAAAAAGAGGGTTTGAAACCCTCTTTTCGAAACCAAAAACTAAAACTGAAATATTTTACCACTAAATAAGAATCAATGGTATTATAACTACAAAATTATAGTAAATGTTGTTTTTATTTGTCATAAAGTAGTCATTAATAACGGCGTAAAGTGTTGATAATGAGGCTATAAAAGTTTTGTGTATAAATTGATGTAAGCTTCCATCAACTTCTTGCTTTCAAACTTTGCCATTTGACTTTCAATTTTAGATTCGAAATGCTCCCTTTGCTTCGCACTATGCCACATATTCTCAATGGCCAACTGTATGCTGCTGATATCTTTAGGGTCAAAATAACTCACGGCATCTCCGCCCACCTCAGGAAGAGAGCTTCGATTTGAAACTACCGCAGTCTTGCTGTATGCAAATGATTCTAAAACCGGTATCCCAAAACCTTCGAACAAAGAAGGGTAAACAGTAAACTCACTGTGCTGATAGAGCCTGCCTAGTTCACTATTTGAAGGGTTTGCTATCAACTCTACTTTACCCTTTAAATCCATTCTTTGGAGTCTCGGATAAATTGGACCTGATTTGCCCGAAATCACTAACTTAACCTCTCTTAAATTACTCTGTAAAAAAGCCTTAACCAGTCGAACTAGGTTCTTTCGGTTTGTGAAACTGCTAACACATAAAATATAAGATCCAGCTATTGGAGAACTTGAATCTTCGAGATTTGGTTTCAGAATTGAAGAACCAATGGGAATCACAGAAATCTTACTCTCACTGGTTCCAAAGTATTTAATTAGGTCGTTTTTACTTTGTTCCGAAGGGCAAACAATTGCATCAGCACAAATTTGAGCATAAGCCAACTTTCGGTTGTAAATGCTTCTATCGATCAAAGAGTAATTCTCGGGATAGCGCTTTTGAATTAAATCGTGCACTGTTAATACCGTTTTAATTCCGGATTTATGAATGCCTTGTGGAAGCTCATGACTCAAACCGTGATAAATCTGAATATTTGATTTATCGATGTCGTTCAAAATACCTCTGCTTCGCCAAAACGCCCTGCTGATTTTATTCTTCTTTTTGGCAAAATGCCCATGAATTCCTTCGGGTAAATCTTGTTCCTCTCCGGCGTGAAATAAATGCAGGTGAGCATTCCAATGCTCATTAAGCTCTGCTATTAACCATCTGGAATAATTACCTAATCCCGTGTCATTATTGAAGTACCGCTTTGCGTCAAAGCCGATATGAATGCCGGAATTTTCCATGCTTTATACCGCAACATTAAAGTCGCGGAGAACATCGTTCAAAGATGTTTTCTTGTCTGTGCTTTCTTTTCTTTCTCCAATGATAAGTGCACAGTTTACACCGTATCTGCCTGCCGGAAAATTCTTTTGAATCGTACCTGGAATAACAACCGATCTCGGAGGAACATAACCTCTGTGTTCCACCGCCTCAGATTGAGATACATCGATAATGCGAGTACTTTTAGTTAATGTTACTCCTGCACCTATTACAGCTTCAGACCCAACACGTACTCCCTCAACAATGATAGATCTACTTCCAATAAAAGCATTATCCTCAATAATTACAGGAGCAGCTTGTACGGGTTCAAGAACTCCGCCGATTCCAACTCCTCCGCTTAAATGTACATTTTTACCAATTTGTGCGCAGCTTCCTACAGTAGCCCAAGTATCAACCATAGTTCCTGAATCTACATAGGCACCTATGTTAACATATCCCGGCATCATCACTACTCCTTTGGCGATAAATGAACCGTATCGGGCAATTGCATGAGGAACTACGCGCACACCGAGTTCTGCGTAATTGGATTTAAGCTTCATTTTATCGTGAAACTCAAAAGGTCCAACTTCTATGGTTTCCATTTGACGGATAGGGAAATAAAGGATCACGGCTTTCTTCACCCAATCGTTCACTTTCCAATCGCCGTCAACCGGCTCGGCACAGCGCAATTCTCCTAAATCAATTAAATGAATACATTCATTGATGATTTCGATTGTTTTATCGTCTTGAAGCAGAGAGCGATCTTCCCATGCTGCATCTATTGCATTTCTCAAATTTTCCATGAAGGCTGCGAAGGTAAAATGAAAAAGCAATTGAAAGGCATCTTCCTTCTCATTAATCGAAAGACTAAATTTGTGTAGTGATTAGATTCATCGGACTTTTAATTTTCGCTGTTTACCTCAATTTCGGTTTCGCTCAAACCATTAGCCTCGATTCATTTGAATCTTTATATCAGCCTACAAAAGCAAAACAAATACTGCTTTTCGGCGAGATTCACGATCTAGAATTTAATGAGGAATTTTACGATGTTTTTATTGAAAAACTCGGAAAAGAAAATGGCATTGATGCTGTTTTTATTGAACAAAGCCCTTCATATTACTTGCAATATAGAGATCACTTTTATTTCGATTTTCACTTATGGGAAGGAGCTAAGCTTTTCCCAATCGACATGGAGCACAATATTCCCAACGCCTTGAAGTGGATTACCAGTCATATAAAGGCTTTTGAGCTTTATGATATCAAAAAATACAGAGAACTAAAGTGGATTTTAGATAGTTTGGATGCATTTAGTAAGTTCAAAAAAGAACAAGAAATTAAGCGAATTATTGATTTTACTAAAATTAATAAGGATGAGTTGATTAGGCTAGATCCTCAAATTTATTGTTCCTTATCAAGCCTCTCTAAAACATATGAAGTATTTGGAAAGTTCAGAATGAATCGATTACAAACAGTAACTTCTGATTCTTATTATGTAAAAAGAGAGCAGGTTATACTTCATAATTATCGAACGGTACTCGGTTTATTTGATTCAATTAATGCTCTTGCAGTAATGGGAGCGTGCCATGTTTTTCAAAGTCAGAATTCATCTTGTACCTTTTTGTTACCAAAATCCTTTGCTACAGAATTAAAGTTGGATGAGGATGTAAAAATTACATCTGTTCAAGTTTCATTTAATGTAGATTCAAATTTTACTTCAAAAGCAAGTATAGTTAAGTTAGATGCTGAATACCTTATGGAACTTGACTCTTGTCTAAATATAGCGGGCAGCGTAAGTGAACTTGAGATTACTGACCGATATCACATATATCATATTAATTCCGATTGTACCCAATATTTGATCATCTCAAACACCTTATATAGAGAGCCTGAGGATAACTAGAACGATTCATCCTCTATTTTTGTGAATCGGATTTTGGTCCGGGCTTTGATCTACATTGATTAAAACAAACACTATGAAATCAAAAATACTACTTAGCGCAATTTTGGTCATAGCACTAATGGCCTGCAGGAATCGATTTATCACGCCTAGCTACGAAGAGCATAAGCGCGATCACAAGACCATTGCAGTGATTCCAATGAAATCTACTTATACCGGGAAAATACCGGAAGAGGTTACAGAAGAGGATATTATTATGATTGAGGATGCTGAAAGTGTTCGTTTTCAAGAATTGGTAATGAACTATTTAGTGTACGAATCAGGAGTTCGAAGAAACGACATAGGAATTGGACTTTTAAGCACTCAGGTTACAAATTCGAGATTAGAGGCCAAAGGGATTTCAATTCGAGATGCAATTGCGATGGATCCAACAGCGCTTGCAGATTCTTTGGGAGTAGATGCAATTGTAAAAGGATATGTTCTAAAAAACCGCTTTATGTCTGATTTGGAGTCGCTAAAAATTGAAGGAGCTGAAATTGTATTGCGGACTATTGCAAACTCGGCAGGCGTTGGACTTCCTATTCCCGGAGGAATGGTAAATAATCTAAAGCGCACTTATTACATTGAAAGCGGATTAGAACTGCTGGATGGAGAAGATGGTTCGATACTCTGGAAAATAACAAGTTCGCGAAATGCAGATTGGCAATATCAACCGGAACAGGCCATTGCGAATATGGCTTTTCAATTTGCGGATAATTTTCCATACCGAAATAAGGAATTCAAGCGTTAAAAAGAAAACCCCTTGGGTTTCAAGGGGTTCGCTAAATGAAAGACTATATGAAACTAAAACTAAGGTGTTTGATGAACATCTTTAATTCATGAGTTCATCAAGCTTCTTTAAACCGGGTCCCGGCGCGTACACTGTACACGCCAGTTTCCCGGTATTTAATACACGCTTGGGATCGAAATCCTCAATTATGGCAATTCTTTTATCTTGAGTTACGGCCCAGATAGTATTGGTTCTTTTTTTAGAGTAAGTCATAATGCTTTCCTCGTAAAAATTTAAGAGGGTATTTACTCCTTGCACCGTGTTATATCCTTTCTTGAAATTGACTTTCTCTTTAAAATCATTCAAAATTTTTGCAATCGCAACCGTAGCTGCAGCGGGAACCAGATTCACTCTGTATAAAGGTCTATCTGCATTATGAACACCGAGTAGGCTTACAGGTACAACTCTTCGAACAACTTTTTCGCTTTTATTTATTAATTGGCGTATGCTGGTATTTTTATCCTTAGGAAGTACGGTTTGAATTCTGGCTTCCAATGCTTTCAAAGCGAGCGCCTCTTCTCTTTGTTTTGCAACTTCTGCTTGAATCCTTGCGCTTTCAGCGGCTATTCTTGCAGTTTCACTTTGCTCGTAGGCTTCAAGGTCCGCATTATACTTGGCCCATGCAGCAGAATAAGCTTCTTCTGAAAGGGCAGGGTACGCGTAAAGTTGTACTGTTTGATCGTTTTTCTTTAAGGTAACTAAGTATTTTCCATCTCGATCAGCTCTACTTAGGCTTATAGCATCCCATTTCACATCGTAGTACACCGGATTGAACTCACTCAAGTCTTCGTCTATTTGAAAAATAGTTTCTTTAGGAAGTTCTGGAAATTCGCTGGCTGAAAAGTTAATTTCAAAACTGTAGGCATCAGCCAAGATTTTTGGTAGGGTAGGTTTCTCCGGTTCCGGTAATGCTTCAATCTCAGTTACAACAGCCGGACTGCTTAGATCTGTTGAATTTCCTGAAGTATTATTGGCAGCGACAAGCTCGGCAGGCGCTGTAAGTGGTTCAAATGGTTCTTCAATTACTTTACTTTCACCGGTATAATCCCAGTTTCCAAGCGTTTCATTAAAATGATAGAGATTAAAGTTTTTATCATTATTGAGTGAAACCAACTCAACCTCAATTGGTTTTTCGGGGATTAAATCGATGGGTTTACCATCTTGGAAAGCACGTATTTCAAACATTCCGGCGGATTCAAAAGTGTATCTCACCCCGTTAGAATCGTAGTCTAATGGAATTCCTGCTTTAAAAATTGATAGAGGATCGTGAAATTCTCTGTATTTTAGTGTAATTAAACCGCTGACCGGTTGACCGTCCATCAGACGAAAACTTTTTTCATCGATATGGATTTTACTTCCGTTGTTACTCTCTATTATGGCCTTTCGGTCAGCGGATATCTTATATTCCTCATAAGGGATGTCAAATTCTGGGAATGGAGCTTCAATCTTAAGGGGCTCTTTTTTCTCTTCTAATTTTGTTATTGATGTTTCTAATTCTTTTTCTGTGTTTTGGTTGGCGATTCCCCAGAACAATGCAATACTCACAATGGCACCCAGGGCTCCGAACAACCAGATTTTACTGGTACTAAATACATTCTTGAAACTACTTCCGGCATCAGCAGAAGGTGTAGCCTGAACTTTATTCAGCACTGCATCGAAGTTTTTAAACTCCTCCACCTCGCTTTTATTCAGTCTTCCTTTGTTGAATATGTAATTTCTATTTTTCATTTCTTTACTGGTTCGTTCACATAAGTTTTGAGCTTTTTAATGGCTCTGTGTAATTTAACCTTGGCGTTTGAAGCTGATATGTGCAGAATTTCTGCTATCTCTTCATGCTTTAGTTTTTCGTAGTATTTCATCTCTATCATTTCGATTTCTTCATCCGATAATTGATTTAAGCCATTAATCAGAGCCGGTGTATACTCTAAAACATCAAATTCATAATCGTCGGCAATCGCTTTTAAACTATCATCCTCTAGCATGATCGTTTTTTCTCGTTTGCGCTCTCTGAAATACAAATTGATCTCATTGAATGCAATTGTGAGCAGCCAGGCCTTTATAGAGTTTTCCCTATGAGTGAACGACTTGATTTTCGTTAGAGCTTTATAAAAAACATTACTTGTTATATCTCCGGCAATGTTTTTCTCTCCAGTCCTGTGGTAGGCAAATCGGAATATATCTTCAAAGAACATCTCGTAGATGGGGCGAAAAGCGGCAGGATCTTTCTTCGATCTTTCAACGATGATTTTTTCATCATCAAGACTGAAATTTCCTGTCTCTGATTCGCTCATCTATAGATATAATACCGACACTCTAAAAGGTTACAGAATTTTTTAAAAAAATTTTTCGAACAAGCATGTCAACTTCCGAAATCCCTTGTGGATAGTCAATTCCCAGCTTTGATTCAGGGTAGTTTTTTATTACTGGAATGAAGCTGAGATCTCCATTTGACAATTCTAGAACAATCTTAATATTCTCAGAAGGCGCATGAGGCATCCAAAATGTATTTTGATAGCGCGCCCAATTATAATTTGATCTCACAGGGTGGGGGTGATATAGATTATCCGGCCACATTACGCCATTAAACGTAACTGCTGTTTTCTTTTCAATGTCAATTAAATGAATTTGATTTACAAGTCTGGCCGAATCGTTTCGCCGCTCAAAAGCGTGATTAATAGTAGTGATGGAGTTATAATGTCTTCTCCAGTGGTATGGGTCTAGTTCCTTAAATCCCTCAATTTCGAGATATCTCCATAACAAAGGCCAGGATAGAGCAGCATTTTCTATTGCACTTTTTTCATTTTCCTGCACTTTTTCCTTATACATGAGCCATTCCGATTGAGTTAGTGCTTTCTCATCCTCGCTGAGATAAGAACGGAAATTAGACCAGGCATCTTCGCTGTAACTCTTCAATTTTCGCACTTGTCGGGCAAGTTTTTTTTCTGCCAGCATTAAACGGCGTTCTAATCGCTTGGAATATCTCCTAAAAAGCACCTCATTATTTATACCCGATTCACTGGTGTCTCTGGATACAAAGGCTATCGGAAATTGCTCAAAACCTTTTAATGATTTTACTTCAAATGATATTTTATCTTCAACACTGTCGTAGAGCATTCTAAAATCATAGTAATCACCTTCTAGCAATCTATCCGCATCGCTTCTTTGCATGATCCAGTGACGCTGATTTATTAAACCAAGCTCCGGTAACAATCTCACACATCGACTCATATCTTCATAGGACCTCAGATCAAAGGCCAATTCAATATCAGAGCCAATTCTTCTTACTTTTCTAAATGGTAAGAGATGCTGTTCTTCCTTGATTAATTTTTTGTGTTTAAGTCGATGCGAAAGTCGTTTGGTTTTAATATGCATAGAAGCCGGATACTTTAGGAGTAACTCGGCGGAGTAATCTAATGACTGATACCTATCTCGTATTGGAGTTGTATCCAGCCCCAATACATTATTCCTTGGAAACTTAGAATAGTTCTGCATGAACTTGTCGTAAAACAAATACGCATCAGACCAGGCTTTGAAACTTTGAGAGGATCGGGTGAAAGTACCATGTTTCCTTGAGTTTCCATATAACTTTGAGAGAACCGAAGCATCTGCAAGGAGACTAGAATCGATTTCTTCTTCAGAATAAGGTTCTATCATCATGAACCAACCGGAGTGGTTTCCGTAAAAATCATTGTAAACATTCCAGTCACACAGAAGATGCTCTTTTGGGTAAAACGGAATGGAAAGATTAAATAGTGGATGCTCGCCTAATTCTGTATTAACACCCAATTGATCGGAGCTGTTCAGCTTAAATGTGTTTACTTTACAGCTAATCGGAATGTAAGTCATATTATTTATGTCCTCCCAGACATTCAATTCAAGAAAATCTAATCGTTCAAATTTGTTAAACCTCAGATTATCAAAGGTCACGCTCATTTTAGGAAGACATAAAGTATCTAAATAATCCAATTTCGAGATCCTGTTCATCATTTGCCTGGATTTCTCTATATGGCTCAGCTCCAGGGTCTTTAAGTTTTTTAACGATTTGATATTGGAAGGAATAGACTTTAGGTCAATACCGCTTAATCTCAGGCACTTAATTTTATTGTGTTTATGAAGTGCATGAATAACTTTTCGAACTGGTATTTGATCTGCTTCATAGATGATAAGACTCTTGAGTTTAGGCAAGTCTTTGAGGAAGTTATAATCTAGATCTGCAGGTGGTTGGTACAATGTTAAATACTGTAGATTTTTAAAGTTTACAGCATTTATTGCGAATACTTTGAAATCATCATTGAGGCCTGCATCTAAGGTTAAGCTAATTGCATTTGTATTTTTAAGAAAATTCAAGCCTGTCTCCGGTTTCCATTGACCGAAACTGTGGATATTGAATAATACCACAATAAACATGTAGGCTAGCTTTCTTAACATCCCATCCATAGAATTAATGCGATTCCTTCTATTCGTTACAGCTTTTATGGCAATAAACGTTAAAAATAACCAATTTTTGGTGCTAAATTTTAGATGAGTTTTGAAATAACATTCAATTACCGAACTAATTTTTTAATCTTGCTCTATGGTTAAAGTTTTGCTTTTAGGCAGCGGTGAATTAGGAAAAGAATTGGTCATAGCTCTTAAACGCCTGGGTGTTTATGTTATTGCTTGTGATTCATACGAAAATGCACCGGCGATGCAGGTTGCTGATTCTTTTGAAGTGTTTTCATTGTTGGATGGTGATGCGCTAGATATTGCAGTTGAAAAGCACCGTCCTGATATCATCGTACCCGAAATTGAAAGTATACGAACTGAGAAACTCTTTGAATATGAAAAAAAAGGATTTCAAGTTGTTCCAAGCGCCAAGGCAGCAAACTTTACCATGAACCGCAGGCTTATTCGAGATCTGGCATCAAAAGAACTTGGGGTTAGAACTGCAAAATATCATTATGCAACGGACCTGGTAGGATTTAAAAATGCGGTTGAAGATATTGGTCTTCCTTGTGTTGTGAAACCATTGATGAGCAGCTCTGGCAAGGGCCAAAGTTTAGTAAAGAGAAGCGAGGATATTGAAGCGGCTTGGAAATACGCCATTGAAGGGAGTAGAGGAGATATTATTGAAGTAATTATTGAGGAGTTTATTGAATTCCATACTGAAATCACACTACTTACTGTCACCCAGAAAAATGGACCAACTTTGTTTTGCCCACCCATAGGACATAGACAAGAACGCGGGGATTACATGGAAAGCTGGCAGCCTTGCAATCTTTCTACGGAAAATTTAAAATCGGCGCAAGAAATGGCAGATAAAGTGACTGCAGTTTTAGGCGGAGCAGGTATTTGGGGAATAGAGTTTTTTATTACAGATTCAGAGGTTGTATTTAGCGAATTATCTCCAAGACCCCATGATACAGGTATGGTTACCCTCTCCGGTACTCAAAACCTGAGTGAATTTGAACTTCATGCTCGAGCAATATTAGGATACCCAATCCCCGAAATCAGTCTGGAAAGGGCAGGGGTTTCGGTAGTTATACTTGCAACTGTTGGAAATCCTGAAAATCCAAAGTATACAGGGATTGAAGAAGCTATTGCTGAAAAGAACACCGATATTAGAATCTTCGGAAAACCAAATACTCGCAAATACAGGAGAATGGGGGTGAGCTTAGTGTATGACGATATTAATGCAGACATGGATACCTTGCGAAAGAAAGCCTCGGCATGTGCTGCTAAAGTCAAAGTGAATTAAAAACTTTCTTTACTGATTTTTTCGTGAATCCTGTTGACCTCCATCAATGCGGCAGAACCGTACCAAGGATGGAGTTCCATCACTAATCTGCCCGCTTTTATAGCAGGATCAGATTCAGTAAGGGCTCTGGCTTCTTCTATACTTGAAACATTGAAAACATAGATTCCTCGAACATCTCCATTATCCATCATAGGACCGGCTAATATCAATTTACCTTCATCTGCCATTCTCTGAATATTATTGAGATGTGCCATTTGAAGTTCCATAGCTTCAGCCGAATCTTGATTGCGGTTTGGACCTTTTTTTAGAAATGCAATGACATATGATTTCATTCCATAGGGATCTGCACCTAATTTCTCTGCAAGTACCTTGTCAAAATTGATAGAGTCCGAGACTGGTGAATTTTGCACCTCCTCCGCCGATCTTCCAGTGTCAGTACAACTCACCATAGAAAAAGCGAGTGCAGCTATTAATATTTTGATGCTCATTTGTATTTGTCGTTCAGACCTTCATTTTGTAAGATCATGGGTATTATTTTCTTTAATCGTCGTGCCTTTGTCTCTTCTTTCTTAGCTTCTTCCAAATATTCTACAAATTCTCTTTGTTTGCCCGTGGTAAACTCATTAAATGAGGTCTTTAATTCGGCATTATTTTGAAGTTCAGACTTTAAAGGTTCAGTGATTTTAAACTTCTTATTCCTTTCGATTTTTATTTCTGCTCCCGCTTTAGCTTGTTCTGCTGCTTCTTGAATGTAGTCTGAGATTATTTTAAAATTCGCCTCCGAATCGTGAGGTACTCGAATTTGTCTTAAGGATTTTGTTTTGCCCTCTTGAGCATTGATTAGAATATTTTCAGGATCGGAGAGTTGATCTCCCATGTAAAACCAAAGGGCAGTATGGTGTTTAAATACACCAACACCCAATACATTTTTTTTACCGCAGCAATAACAGGGAATACCCCACTTTATTGCGGGGGATAGGTCGTGCTCAGTTGAAATACGATGGATTTCAGTTAATAGATTCTTATGAGTAGGATTTCGCTCAATATAAGATTCAATCGTTTTTTCCGCCATAAAGCAAAATTAAAAGCTTTAATGAAACCAATGAAAATCTAAGTCGCCGCTTGTATTGTATTCAAGTGCCGGTAATGGAAACTTTAAGCAATTAAGCAATGTGAACCCAATTTTTAAAGCTTTGCTATTCGTCGGGATTCGGGTGAAGTCTATATCCGGTGATAGATAGAACTGCCTGGTTCTAGCGATATTACTGTAGTCATTCACAATACCATCGCTATCAGTATAGATATTGTCATCTCCACCTAACATCCCATCTGCACCATAACCTACTGCTATGTTTAACCAGGCGGGAAACTTGGAGTCTGGAATAAAGGATCGAATATTTGTGCTGAGCCAGTAGGTTTGAGCATTGTAATCTTTTAATAAAGACTCCGGAAAATTAGATCCAAGGGCATTCGGACGGATTTCGGCATATGGACTTGGGTAATACGAGTATTTCATCCAAATACGCTGTTCGTGCCAGGCTAAATGTTGTCCAATCGCAATACTACTTCCGGCAAAATTTGCAATTACATCTCCGGTAGAAGCACCCCACTCTTGCGAAAAGCCATCAAAGATCTCGACAGTTGTTTGAATTAAGAAACCATAAGATCCTCCCACAAATGCCGCTGTTTTATCACTATAACCGGCATATTTCATCATTTTTATTCCTACCACTCCCTCATAATAGCAGGAATAAGCATGGCCAACTTTATCCATTTGCAGCCAATCGCGATTATCGTTGAAGAAATGGAATGGGCCGAGGTCATAGTTTTTATACCAAAGGGAGTATAGACCGGTCATGGTGCCGGCATAGGCCACAGCATTGCCTCCAAACACTAATGCTCTTTTTTGTTTTAGGCTTAAACTATCTGCAGAAATGGCTTGCATTGGAATGCAGAAAACCAATAGTATGAACCAAAGCTTAAGACAATATCGTTTCTTTGGTTTGGTCAAGTATCTTAATGGTTTCTTCGTAGGTGGGCGACTGACAGTAAACGCGAAGTAATGGCTCTGTTCCGGAAGGTCGAATCATTACCCAGGAGTTTTCATTTAAGTGGAATTTGAATCCATCTAAATTCTCTGTGGATTGTACGCTGTAATCTCCAAACTTGCTGTAATTTCCTTCCTTACATGCTTCTATGATTGCAACTTTCTTCGATTCTTCAACTTTGAGATCATAACGTTCCATTGCAAATGAACCGATAAGGTCATATACTTCAGAAATTAGTTCGCTTAGCAGCTTACCTGTTTTAGCCATATATTCCCAAAGAATCAGTCCCATCCAGATTCCATCTCGTTCCGGAATATGAGTGCTTACTGCAATACCTCCGGACTCTTCACCTCCCAGCAAGCTCGGTTCTTCAATCATTTGCTTGCAGATGTATTTGAATCCAATTTTGGTGGTGTTATGCGGTAAATTGTAATGCTCGCAAAGACGATCGATTTTAGATGTACAGCTAAAACTTGTATGAACTTTACCCTTTTCGTTTTTAAATTCAACCAAGTATCTAATCAACAACAAAATGATGTGATGAGAATCAACAAAGTTTCCGTTTTCATCAAAAAGACCAATTCTGTCTGCATCTCCGTCTGTTGCTAAACCACTCACAATGTATGAATTTTCCTTGATAAGCTTGGAAAGTTCAGTTAGGTTTTTAGCAATAGGTTCAGGTGCTTGCCCCATAAAACCGGGGTTTTCCGTTGCATGTAGAAGTGCTGTTTCAGGAAGAATTCTGCGAATTACATTCTGACCCGCTCCGTACATTGCGTCGTAAGCGAACTTCATCCCGCTATTGCGAATCTTATCTAAATCAAAATGCTCATTTACATGATCTATATACTCTTGCTCCATGTCGATCCACTCTACTTGATCGTGGTTTTTTATTTCTGAAGAGCTAAGTACTGAATATTTGCTTTCTTTCGGAATTAATGCTTCTACAGCTTCAATTTCTTCTTGTATCGCAGGACCTCCATATTCAGCTTTAATTTTATAGCCATTGTACGTTGGAGGGTTATGACTTGCAGTGATTACTATTCCCGCCGATGCATTATGCTTCAAACTCGATAGAGATACCATGGGGGTAGAAACAAAACCTTCACTTGTAAGAACCTTAATTCCTTCCTGAAGAAAAACAGAGATAGCAGCGTCTCTGAACATGGGGCCGCCAAAGCGACAATCATGACCTATTATTACCTTTAGAGCTTTATTATTTTGTTTTATCCAAAGCGCTGTAGCCTCAGCTACTCTTAAGACATTTTCTACTGTGTAGTCATCCGCTATGATGGCTCTCCAGCCATCGGTTCCAAACTTTATATTCGACATTTTAGTTTTTGATCTTGTTCCACTCATTGTTTAGTAGGGCATTATAATATTTTTCAGATTCAAAAGATGCAATCTCCTGACTGTTAATTCGTTGCATAACAAAGGCGAAAGACTTACCACTGAGATATTCTTCAATGCCTTGTAATCTAATTTTTACATTCATTTCAGCTAATTGCCGGGGTTTCAAGGTCACCGGCTTTTTATCGATGAACAATTGAACAGATACCAATTCTTGAAATGGAATGTTATTGTATTTCTTCCAGCTTTCTGTTACAACTACTTGATCCAGATTCCATTTCTCATTGCTTAAGTGGGTGAAGTACTGATCTCCACCTGCATTTAAGATGGTTTGTTTGTTATTATTGATGTAATCTTCTAAAGCCTTGAATGTAGCCTGATTTTCAATGTTTTTGATGATGGAAGGATGTATAATTCGGTATTCGATTTCTTTCACTTGAGGAATTTGAAAGAAGTCTTTCTTGATTCTGTCGTTATACAAAATTTGATGTTCCAATTCAAAGGCTGCCTTTGGGTTAGTCCGAAAGGTTTCATCTCCAAACTGAACTATATTAAAGTCGAAACTCATGCTTTGTATTGCATCCCAGTACGTGAGGTAGCCCGCTCCATTTGCATTACACGGGATGTACCGTTCTTTCATTAAAACAATTACATCAGCTGCATCAATATATCCGTAATGAATCTTTCCGCCTTTCTTTTTCTCACCTGAAAATGAAAAGCCAAGAACTCCGAAGTTAAATTGTCTTTTGAACAATTGCCATGCTTCGTGAATAAAGAAGTTTTGAGACTCAACAAAAGGAGCTCTTGCTTCTTTTTCCATTTCGAGAAAGACGTTTTTATTGATCTGAACTTTCTTGTCGGGCGAATTCCAAAGGGCTAAGTCACCACTTAATATTTTAGCATAAACCAGTTTTGGAATTGCAGTAGCGAGATTAAAGCCGATACTGTCATGTTGATCATAACGATCTAGATGAAGTAATACGGGAGTATAATCAAATCCGCGGGGAATATTGCGATTACAAGCTGTACCGAGCACAGCAAGTACAAGTAGTATTTTAAACAAACGCATTTTCACCGGTAATTTCCATTCCAAGGATTAGTAAGTGAATATCGTGGGTGCCTTCATATGTAACTACAGACTCCAGGTTCATCATGTGTCTCATCATGGGGTACTCACCTGTAATACCCATACCACCGTGTATTTGTCTTGCTTCTCTTGCAATGTTCATGGCTATTTCAACATTGTTTCGTTTAGCCATTGATATTTGCGCAGGACTTGCTTTTCCTTCATTCATGAGTGTGCCAAGCCTCCAGGCTAACAATTGTGCTTTTGTGATTTCAGTAAGCATCTCAGAAAGCTTCTTTTGCTGAAGTTGAAATGCACCAATTGG
>JAAEYY010000002.1:75892-135790 GCA_018223105.1 bacterium
TCAGCGGCGTATTTTCTTGCTGATTCATAGCAATCCATAGCTGCACCGATAACTCCCCAGCTAATACCATATCGAGCTGAATTCAAACAAGTAAGTGGGCCTTTCATTCCCAAAACATTGGGGAGAATATTTTCTTTTGGCACTCTAACATTATCAAATACTAACTCACCAGTAGTACTAGCTCTCAAGCTCCATTTTCCATGTGTTTCAGGTGTACTGAAGCCTTCCATTCCGCGTTCAACAATAACACCCTGCACTTTACCGTCGGGGTTTTTAGCCCAAACCATGGCTATATCTGCTTTAGGAGCATTTGAAATCCACATTTTTGCTCCGTTAAGAATGATATGATCACCGTCTTCGGTGAACTTGGTGGTCATGCCGGCAGGATTTGAACCGTGGTCTGGTTCTGTTAGTCCAAAACAACCCAACATTTCTCCTGAAGCTAACTTTGGAAGAAATTTTCTTTTTTGTTCTTCAGAGCCAAATTTTGCAATAGGGTACATCACCAATGAGCCTTGAACACTGGCTGTAGATCTGATCCCAGAGTCACAGCGCTCAAGCTCTTGCATAGCTAGACCGTAGGAGATGTAATCTAATCCACCACCTCCGTATTCTGCTGAAATTTGAGGTCCGAAACAACCTAATTCACCTAAATCCTTTACAATATGGTAGGGGAAGTAATTTTGTTCGGCGCAAGCTTCTATGATAGGAGAGAGTTCCTTTTTTACGTAGTCTCTCACTGAAGATCGAATTAATTTATGCTCTTCAGTTAATAAACTATCAATTCCGTAAAAATCGGGATGATCAAACTGATCTTGCCCTTTCTTCTCTTCCTTTAGCTGACTGATTTCGGCTTCGGTCATGTCTTTTTGAATATGTTTGCAAAAGTAAATAATTAAGCAAGATTAATAGGATGGGAAAGGAGCTAGAAGCAACATTAGCTGTTGAAAACCTCAGAGTTAAAGCAAAACATGGCTGGTACGAGGAAGAAAGAGTGATTGGAGGGATGTATACTATTAATGTCAGAATGTTCCATTCGGTGCGCGATTCAGAACAATTTGATGATTTAAGTGCTTCTATTAATTACGAAGTTATTTACAAACAAGTATTAGATGTGATGCAAAATGAGTTTCATCTCATTGAACATTGCTGTAAAAGTATCTTCAACAGGATGAAGAGCTTGGACCAAAATGCAATCTGGGAGGTAGAGCTGATAAAAGAAGAGCCACCCCTTAAATTTGTAGGTAACACGAGTTTTACTTTAAAAGGATGAGAAGAGTTTTATATTTAGTCTTGATTTCAAGCGTTCTGGGTTGTGCGCATAGAAATCAATCTGATTCAAAGGCAGGAGTTCCTCCTTCTATGGAGTTTGAAATGATGAGGACCATGGATCCCTTCACTAAAACTGTTCCTTCAGAAAAAGTTCAAAGGTTAATGTTGCAAACCGCAGTCAAATCGGCGAACAAATCTCAAAAAATTTATCCCAATACTTGGTCTGCTGTAAACGACCAGTTTGCGAATTTGGCAGTTACCCAACTCGTATATGACCCAAACGAAACTCAGACTTTTTATTTCTGTACCGGTGAAGGTTGGTTCAATGCAGATGCTGCAAGAGGTGCAGGAGTATGGAAATCAACGGATGGAGGTTTGAACTGGAATCAATTACCATCTACTGATACCAGCATATTTCATTACTGCCAGGATATGGTGGTTCACCCTGAAAATAGTGATGTATACGTTACCACCCGAGATAACGGTCTTATGAGGTCTCAGGATGGCGGAAACACTTGGGAGTCGGTTTTGGGGTTTGACAACGGTGCCGAAACCGAAAGAGCTGCTGACCTTGAAATTGGAGCAGATGGAACCATTTATGTAAGTTTTGGGATTTTTACAAGAGATGGCATCTACAGATCAGAAAGTGGGAATGCGGGAGAATGGACTAAAATCATGAATGGCTTGCCCAATCTGAATATTAATCGGATTGAGTTCGCAACAGCACCTTCTGATGAGAATAGACTATATGCAGTTCCCGTTCGTACCTCAGATCGAAAGATTGATAGTGTTTATAGGTCAGACGATAAAGGTGATAACTGGTATACCGTTAGTTTGCCCGGTGGCGATCGTGATTTTGCTGCTGAACAAGGTTGGTACGACTTGATTCTTAAAGTAGATCCCAATAATCCGGATGTTGTAGTTGCGGGTGGATTGAATATTTGGAGAACGGTTGATGGTGGAATGAACTGGCAACAATTGACCAATGGTTCTCGACATAATGATGATCCACAATTCGCCGATGTGCATGTAGACCAACACGAGGTAATTTTCATAAATTCCGATACGGTCTTATTTGGCAACGATGGAGGGATTTACAAATGCGATAACTTCACTGCTGAATTTCCTACATTCTACGATTTGAACACAAATTACAATGTAACACAATTCTACTCAGTTGATATTTCACCGGATGCTGATGCTCCTTTCGTATTGGGAGGTACACAAGATAATGGGTCTCATATGTCGATCGATCGTCTAAATCAAGATTTCGAAAAAGTTTCGCATGCTGATGGCAGTTTTTGTGCCATCGATTATGAAAACTCTGATATTGTATATACCACAACTCAATACAGAAGAATTTACAGAACCGAAAATGGTGAGCAAGATCAATTAACTAACGAGGAATTGGAGAATAACAATACCTTGTTTATCAACCCCATTTGTATGGATGTTAATGATCCTCAGCGTATTTATCAAGGCTCAAACCGAGGAATTTGGAGATTAGACAATGCTAGAACTGCGGGAAGAGAAGACTGGGTGCAATGCACAAGACCGCTTGGTATGGTTTCGGCTATGGCTACAAGTGTTTCAAGACCTAATTTACTAATTTATGGTAGGGCAAACTCGGGTGTTCCATTCAGAGTAGAAAATGCTCATATCACAGATGAAAATTACATACCGGAGAGTATGGATAAGAATGATGAGCTACCGGCTAGTGTTTATTTGAACTGTGTAACCATCGATCCTAAGGATGAAAATCATGTACTCCTCGTTTACACTAATTACGGTGTAAACAGTGTATATCAAACCAAAAACTCTATGGCAGAAGATCCAACTTGGATTAGCTGTGAAGGGAATCTACCTGATATACCAATTCGCTGGGTTGAGTTTGTTCCCGGTTCTTCAGAACAATGTATTTTGGCAACAGAGCTTGGAATTTATTACACCATGCAGCTCAAGGGCGACAGCACTGTATGGAATAAGGTGAATCAAGTAATACCTAATATCAGGGTCGACATGATCAAATTTCAAAGAAATGGAAAC
This sequence comes from bacterium, assembly GCA_018223105.1. Classification (GTDB taxonomy): domain Bacteria; phylum Bacteroidota; class Bacteroidia; order NS11-12g; family UBA9320; genus JAAEYY01. The sequence continues at coordinate 79,211 of JAAEYY010000002.1, forward strand.
AGACTCGCTGCCGGAACACACGGACGTGGAATCTTTGAACTTGAAGTTGAGCAGGTTGGAGACGATTTACAATTCAATATCGTTGAAGTTGGACCTTCAAATGTAGGAGGAAGAACAAGAACTATTATGCCAGACCCTAATGACCCAACGGGTAAAAGGTTATGGGCAGGAAGTGTGAGTGGCGGGCTTTGGGTAGCTCAGAACCTGGACTCTATTCCTAAATTCTATAATAAGTACTTTGAACTGCTGGTTTACCCAAATCCAACTTCAGATATACTTAGGGTACAGTTTGATAGTGACGGTTCACTTGATAAAAGAGTACGCGTTTATGCCATGAGCGGTGCTCTTGTTATGGATGGATCGTATACAGATAATCGACCCACTCTTGAAGTAGATCTCAGTGAATTAGCTCCGGGAATATATATTCTGGAAGCTATTCAGGGCGATCAGAAACAAGTTAAAAAAATTATAGTAGAGTAACTATCTCAACACTTCAGCACTCACACCTGTGCTAGAGAAGCCACCATCGTGATACAGGTTCTGCATGGTCACCATTTTACTCATGTCAGAGAATAAAGAAATACAGTAATCTGCACAACTATCGGCATCTGCATTACCCAGAGGCGACATCTTATCTGCAAAGGAGATAAAATCATCAAACCCTTTAACGCCACTGCCGGCAGTGGTAACGGTTGGAGATTGAGAGATGGTGTTTACACGCACTTTTCTGAATTTACCGTACTGGTAACCAAAGCTTCTTGCAAAACTCTCCAAAAGCGCTTTAGCATCCGCCATTTCATTGTAATCCGGAAACACTCGCTGAGCAGCGATATAAGAAAGGCCTAGAATAGATCCCCATTCTTTAATCGCATCTTTTTGATAGCAAGCTTGCATCATTTTATGAAAGGAGATCGCTGAAATATCGAAGGTCTTATGCATCCAGTCGTAGTTCAAGCCGGTATATTCTTTCCCTTTTCTCACATTCAAACTCATGCCAATAGAATGCAACATGAAATCAAATTGCCCTCCAAAATGATCCATACTCTCGTCAATAAGCTTCTCAACATCCTCATTATTGCTTACATCACAAGCAATTAATTTAGCATTAGTTTTCTCTGCTAATTCGTTGATAGTGCCCATTCTTAAGGCAACTGGTGCATTCGATAATATGATTTCGGCGCCTTCTTCAACGCATTTCTCTGCCACTTTCCATGCAATCGACTTATTGTCTAAGGCACCGGTGATAATTCCTTTTTTTCCTTTTAAAAGATTGTGAGCCATGTGCTAATTCTTTTTGCAATGTTAGAAAAATAAAAGATTTTTGAACACGAATGAGAACGCTTTTTTATCTACTCCTAAGTCTGGCAATTATTGCCTGCGGTGATTCTGACCAAAAGAAACAGTCTGAGAAAGAAGATCAAACTGTTGATCTGAACTCCTTGAAAGAGAAAACAACATTGACCTTTCCTTCGAAGGATAGTCTTTTGATTACGGCAGACTATTACCCTAATGCAAGTGCCAGAAAATTGATTCTATTATTTCATCAAGCCGAATTTAGCAGGGGTGAATATTTAGAGATTGCGCCCAAATTAGTAGAATCCGGATATGCTTGTATGGCAGTTGATTTGAGAAGCGGAAGGGCTGTTAATGATGTAATCAATGAGACTTTTAATCGAGCGTTAAAGAAAGACTTACCAACGAAATTTCTTAATGCAAGGCAAGATATGCAGGCTGCAATAGAATATGCCAAGGAACACTCAGACAACCAACTGGTCTGGTGGGGAAGCTCTTATTCCGCTTCATTAGATATAATGGAAGGTAAAGATGAAAGCAGAGTAGCTAAAGTTGTGGCCTTCAGTCCGGGAGAATATTTCAATAATCAGAATACTGTGAAATCAAAGATTCCGGGATATCAGAAGCCTGTTTTTGTGACTTGCACCAAAAATGAGCAAAAGATGGTGGAAGATATTTTCAATTTGTTACCCGATAATTTTACCACAAAGTACAACCACGCAGCCGATCACGGAAGCAAGAGTTTATGGTCAGAAAAACCGGGTTCAGACTCCTTGATGATGCATATTGTCAATTTCCTTTAATCCTGAACCACAATCTTACCTCTGTAGCGAATTACACCCTGAAAAGATATTGTGTAAATGAGTAAGGATTGATTTGTGTTATTGCGGATTGGTATTTGATTAGATTCTGTAAGAGTTTCACTTAGAAGTTGCCCATCAGTAGAATAAATTCTAATCTCAGCTTTTTCCCTTAAGTTGTTTTTAAAGTAAAGTGTGCTTTCATTTTGTAGGGGATGTGGTATCACCTTCGCTTCGTTAACTAGAATAACGGTTTGGGAGATAACATAGGAATAGCCAAAGTTGCCTAAGTCCAATCGCAGGTAATTTTTGGTATTTAGAAAGGGACTGTCTACAGTTAAGCTATAGTCTTTTTCATCAAAGTCGCCACAAATCCCGAAGTAAATTGCACCGGTTTTATAAGTTGAACTATCCTTGGAGATTTGCACTGCGATGTCGGTACAACTGAAACCCGGCTTGGTGGTCCATGTAACCAGCAATTTACCGTTAATACTCCTTGCCTTGAAATTTTTGATATATGGATGCATATCTTGGGCCGAAGCCTCAAGAGCAAGTCCAAATAACAGAATGTAAATCAAGGTTCTCATCAATCTTCAAATATCCTTAATTCAAGGTGCATATCCATTTTTATCACTTAATTTTGGGGTCATATTCATGAGTAATATTAAGCAAACATTAGATCATATATTAAAGGGAGATCAATTATTCCTATTAGCCGGCCCCTGTGTAGTTGAAAATGAAAGCATCTGTATGGAAATTGCGGGTCATTTGAAAGAAGTGACGGATGAACTCGGGATTCCTTACGTATTTAAGGCATCTTATCGCAAAGCAAACCGAACTTCAGCAGGCTCATTTACGGGAATTGGAGATCAGAAGGCCTTGGAAATTCTGCAGAAGGTGAAAACCGCTTACGATGTTCCTATTGTTACAGATATTCATGAATCTAAGGAAGCTGCATTAGTGGCTGAAGTAGCCGATATAATTCAAATTCCGGCATTTCTTTTTAGACAGACTGAACTGCTGGAAGCTGCGGGTAAAACCGGAAGGATTGTAAATATAAAAAAAGGTCAGTTTTCTGCCGCTGATGCCATGAAATATGCAGCAGAGAAAGTGAAACTCACCGGTAATGATAGGGTATTACTCACAGAACGAGGCAATATGTTTGGTTATGGTGATATGATTGTAGACTTCAGAAACCTGGTTTGGATGCGAGATCTAGGATATCCCGTTGTTATGGATTGTACTCATGCTCTTCAGCAGCCCAATACAGGATCCGGTGTAACCGGTGGTTTGCCTGAACTTATTAAACCGATTGCAAGAGCAGCAGTAGCTGTTGGTGTAAATGGTCTTTTTATGGAAACTCACCCCAATCCGGCAAAAGCACTAAGCGATGGTGCAAACATGATAAACCTTGCTGATATGAAGGGGTTATTGAAGAATCTGAAAGAGATTCACGATCTGGTTTTGAGACAATGAAAAACGGCCGGCGAATGCCGACCGTTTAACCAACTAACTAACCAATTAAATCAAATTTACCCTAACACATAACGGTACATAATCTGAAATGTTTTATCATGACCTCAGAAAAAAGTCATAATTCATGATGAAAGTACCCTGAATTTCGATAGACAGCATTCACTTTTAAATAATACACTAGTATCTCTTTATGTGTTTGCTAAGAATTAATGGAATTATTAAATATTTTCGCAGCGCATTATGGCATTATACTTATCTGAAATTGTATCAGTAGCCGGAAAACCCGGACTTCAAAAAGTGATCGGGAAGAGATCTAACGGATTAATCGTGGAATCATTAGTAGAACCCGGTAAGAAGTTTCCTACTTCTTTAACACAAAAAGTTTCGTTTTTAAGTGACATTTCGATGTACACTTATGATGGAGATGAAAAACTTGCAGAAGTATTAAAATCTCTTCATAAGCAGGTTGAAGGAGGATTAGAGTTAATTAGCAAAAAGAATTCCGGTGATGAGATTCGCGGATTTTTCAGAAAAGTATTAGAGAATTTTGATGAAGACCAAGTATATAACTCCGACATCATTAAAGTCGTGGCTTGGTACGAAATTCTAAAAGATCACGTAGATTTCAATCAGCTTGAAAAAGAGGAAGACTCTGAAGGAGCGGACGAGCTTAAGGAAGCTAAGAAGACAGAAAAGAAAGCTGCTAAGCCAAAAGCTGCCAACACTAAGGTTCAGTCGAAGGCAAAAGGTGGTGCTAAAAAATCAGGTAACCTGAAATCGGGCAAGAGCTAAGGCTCTACTCGATCGGCATATCTCAAATCAAGGTGATTTAAAGCATTTACCTTGATGTCGCGTATTTTCTTGCTGTATATCCAAACACTTTCATCATAAAAAAGAAGGATAAAAGGTACTTCATCGAGTAGGATGGATTCTAATTTAGTGATAATCTCCTTTTTTTTCTCCGGCACACTGAGGCCTAATAACTGCTCATAATAATAATCGAAAGAGTCGTTCTCAAATCTGCAATAATTAGGACCATTAGGAGCCTTGTTCTTGCTGTAAAAGCAGGCCATATAATTCTCAGCATCTGGATAATCTGCAATCCAACTTCCTCTAAAAAAGTTTAGTTCACCGGCAGATTTTTGCTGTTTTAAAAGACTTGATGGTATTACGTTAATTTCAATCATCACACCCAGTCTTTCAAGATCTTTTTGAACTAGCACACATAAATCCAGGTATTCTTTTGTAGTGTAGAGTTGCAAAGGTGCTTCAATTTGCTTGTAAGAACTTTCATCCAGATACGTTTTAGCCAATACAGGATCATAAGAGTATGGACTTGTATTAACAAAGCCGGGAAGGCCTTTGGGTGTAAATCCACCTGATGCAGGATAACCAACACTATTTCGGAGATAACTTATCATGGCCTTTCTATTGATACCATAATTTAAAGCCTTTCTGAAGTTTTTATCGGCGAAAATTGAATTACTCTCCATTTGAAATGCCAGGAACTCGGTATTTAAAAATGGCTTAATCATGAGTCCAAAGTCTTTACTGTATTTAGACCTTAACTCTGCATTTGCATTCAGAATTTCATCTTTAAAAGAACTTTCGAGGCCAGTAAATACATCTAAGTTTCCCTGTCTCAACTGAAGAAGTTCGGTTTGTTTATTTTGGATGAAGGTGATAGATACAGCATCTAATTTCGGAATAATATCGTCAGAGCCGGACTCGAAATAGTGATAATTCTTAATAAAATTGAGTCTAACCCCTTGTTCCCAGTTTGAGAACCTAAAAGGCCCCGTTCCGATAGGAGCAGTGCCAAACTCACGTCCAATCTCGTCTATTACATCTTCCGGCACAACATAGCAATATGCCATGCTAAGTAGGCCTAGAAAAGGAGTAAAAGGACGCTGTAGTCTTATTTGTAAGGTGCTGTCATTTAGTGCTTTAAATGCAGCGCTATCTGAAACAGTGCCATTGAAAATCCATGCCCCGTCGGAAGCTAGTTTGGGGTCGAGGATACGGTTAAAGGAGTATACAAAATCTTCTGCGGTAACTTCTTTGATAGAGTCTTTACCAAAAGCGGGATGCTTGTGGAAAAATACCCCCTTTCTGATTTTAAAAGTATACACCTTGCCGGAGCTGTCTATTTCCCAACTTTTGGCAATTGAAGGGATAACATTAAGGTCCGCATCAAGTTGAACTAGTCCGTTAAATAGTTGATTTACAGCACGTATGTTTTCTTGTGTCCTTGCAAAAGCAGGATCGAGTGAGCTAATGCCGGAAGGACTATTGTACCTGAAAACCTTTTTATTTGAATTCAAGCTCTGATTTTGGCAAGAAATCAACAGCATTACACTGTTAATAACTATAAAGAACCTGTTTATTTCTCTCCTCAAATTGTATTTAGCTTTGGCTCGAAATCGAATCATTATATTGTGGCAGAAATTACGTATTACGGACACTCTTGTTTCTCGGTTAAAACCGGGGGTAAAAATATACTCTTTGATCCATTTATAACACCTAATCCAAAAGCTAGTGATGTAAATGTGGATTCAATCTCACCTGATGTGATTCTTGTGAGCCATGGACATGGCGATCATGTGGCGGATTTGGTGCAGATTGCAAAAAAGAGCAATGCATTGGTAGTTTGTGTATATGAAATTCAAGAATGGCTCAAAACCAAAGGAGTTGAAAATGTAATTGGAATGAATATCGGTGGAACAGTGGATTTAGGTTTTGCTAAAGCCAAAATGGTGAATGCAATACATACTAGTACTATGCCAGATGGCACAGCAGCTGGGGTTCCGGCGGGTTTTGTGGTTTACAATGACGAAGATTGTTTCTACTATGCCGGTGATACTGCTCTTACCATGGACATGAAACTTATTGCAGACGATTTTAAGCTTGGTTTTGCTTTCTTACCTATTGGAGATCACTTCACAATGGGGATTAGAGATGCAATAAGAGCTTCGGAATTTATCCGATGCGATGATATTATTGGGATGCATTTCAATACCTTCCCGCCAATTGAAATAGACAATGCCGAAGCGCAAAATGAATTTGAAGAAAACGGTCTAAATCTTCACTTAATGGAAATTAATCAAACCATAGAACTCTAAAACATTATGACAAAAATTATTTGTATTGCTAACCAAAAAGGAGGAGTAGGTAAGACTACTACAGCCATTAACCTGGCGTACAGCCTCTCTATTCTGGAACATAAAGTACTACTTGTGGATGCAGATCCGCAAGCTAACTCAACATCTCACTTAGGTTTTGATCCCAAAAACATACGACTAGGCTTATATGAGCTCTTGGTTCAGGATCTCAATCCAACAGATGCCGTACTCGAAACTAAATACCCTTACCTCAATATACTTCCGGCAAACATTGATCTTGTTGGAGCAGAAATTGAAATGATAGACCTTCCAAATCGGGAGAAAATCATGCATAGACTGCTGGATAAGGTGAAATCAACTTACGATTTTATTATTATTGATTGCTCTCCTTCGCTTGGTTTGATAACTACTAATGCGCTTGGAGCTTCAGACTCTGTAATTATCCCGGTTCAATGTGAATACTTTGCATTAGAAGGATTAGGTAAACTATTAAATACCATCAAAATTGTTCAGAGGAGCATTAACCCAAATCTCGAAATCGAGGGTCTTTTACTAACTATGTATGATAGTCGTCTTAGACTTTCAAACCAGGTGGTAGAAGAAGTTAGGCTGCATTTCCAGCAATTGGTATTTGATACAATTATCAAAAGAAATACAACCTTAAGTGAAGCACCTAGCTTTGGTATACCTGTACTAGAGCATGATGCTGGCGCAGCTGGTGCAATTGGGTACCTCAATCTGGCAAGAGAAATATTGCAGAAAAACGGATTGACAAAAATTAGTGAAGAAGAACGAATTATCCAGTAATGACAACCAAAAGAAAAGCATTAGGTCGGGGATTAAGTGCGCTTTTGGAAAGTGCAGAAACAGATATCACCTCTGTTGAGCCCAAAGCCTTACACTCAATTGCAACCATTCCAATAAGTCAGATTGTTGCAAACCCATTTCAACCCAGAGCAGAGTTCGACGATGAAGCTTTAGAAGAGTTGTCTGAATCAATAAAGATTCACGGGATAATTCAACCGATTACTGTTCGTAAAATTGGTTACGAAAAGTATGAGATCATCAGCGGTGAAAGACGTACAAGAGCATCCATTATCGCGGGTCAGAATACTATTCCGGCCTACATAAGATTAGCAGATGATCAACAGATGCTAGAAATGGCGCTGATTGAAAATATTCAACGTGAAGATTTAAATGCAATAGAAATCTCGGTTTCTTATCGCAGACTTCTAGATGAATGCGGACTCAAGCAAGAAGAGTTAGGAGAGAGAGTAGGGAAGAAGAGAAGCACGGTAAATAATTACCTTAGATTGTTAAAGCTTCCGGAAGAAATTCAACTTTCAATTAAAGAAGGAGAGTTAATGATGGGGCATGCCAGGGCTTTAATCAATATTGAGGATCCCGATACTCAAATGAGGATATACAAAGCGGCCATGCAGGGGAATTTATCCGTTAGACAGGTAGAGCAAATGGTGCGCGATGAGAAAGAAGTAGGAACTTCAACTTCAAAGCAAAAGTCAACCTATTTCGATTTTTCAGATTTCATACCTCAGAAAAATCAGATTGCTAAAAAACTGGCTGCAGATATTCGCTTTAAATCAAAATCTAACGATAAAGGCAGCATTATTATCAATTTTTCGTCTAAAGAACACCTGGAAGAGATTCTAGGAAAAATAGATTAAGTTAATTTGACGATATGCGCGGCACTGTCCTTTGCCTACTGATAATTCTAATTTCAAACAGGGGTTTTTCACAATGGAATGCCTTTCAGCCTCTGTCTGCAAGTGAATACGGTCTAAGCCAGAAATTGGATTCAAACAGGGCACCACTTAGCAGAGCACAGAAAGCAACCATTCTCTCAGCAGTTATTCCCGGAGCAGGACAAATCTATAATAAGAAGTACTGGAAAGCTGGAATCGTTTATGCGGGTGCCGCAGGACTAATTTATGTGTTTAAGACTAACACAGACAGTTTAAATGCATACAATACTGCTTTAGGAGCTAGAATTGATGGCGATAGCACAACGATAGATATGAAGTATCCTTTGTTGAGCACATCTGCCGTTCAAAGTAACCGCGATTTTCACCGTAGACTCCGGGATATTTCGATTTTAGGATTTGTAGGCTTGTATGCTCTTCAGATTATTGATGCTAATGTTGACGCTCATTTATATGAGTTTAAGGTGAACGATGACCTCAGTATGCAAGTAAGACCAACGTTTAATCCGGATCTGTATTTAACTCGCCTAAACCCCGGATTAAGAGTATCTTTCAGGTTTTAGCCTTCATTCGTGGTGCTTTCGCATGTATTTCTAAATTTGCACAGCGAAATAAAATCATGAAAAATATAGCAGTAATAGGTTCAGGAACAATGGGTAACGGAATAGCCCATGTATTTGCTCAAAACGGATATAATGTAGCATTGGTGGATATCAGTGAAAAAGCTTTAGAAAAGGCTATTGCTACTATCACTAAAAACTTAGATCGTCAACTTGCTAAAGAAAGAATTAGTGAAGACGATAAATCTAATACTCTAGCCAATATTACTACTTATACAGACACTGCTGAAGGGGTTAAGGATGCGGATCTTGTGGTTGAAGCTGCAACCGAAAATAAAGAGCTTAAATTTAAGATATTCAAGAACTTAGACGAGCTAGCTCCTGCTAATGCAATTTTAGCTTCAAATACATCTTCTATTTCAATTACTGAATTAGCTGCACAAACCGGAAGACCGGAAAAAGTGATTGGAATGCACTTCATGAACCCGGTGCCGGTAATGAAATTGGTTGAAATAATAAATGGTTACAGTACTTCAAAAGAGGTTACAAAAACTATTGATCAACTTTCAAAAGATATTGGGAAAGTGCCTGCTATGGCCAATGACTATCCGGGCTTCATTGCAAACCGTATTTTAATGCCGATGATAAATGAAGCCATCTGGACTTTGCACGAAGGAGTAGGAGGTGTTGAAGAGATTGATACTGTGATGAAATTAGGTATGGCTCATCCCATGGGGCCTTTGCAACTTGCAGATTTCATTGGTCTTGATGTTTGCTATGCTATCCTAAACGTTTTATATGACGGTTTTGGCAACCCGAAATATGCACCATGTCCATTATTAGTAAATATGGTGAATGCCGGCAAGAAAGGGGTGAAGTCAGGTGAAGGTTTTTATTCGTGGGGACACGGTACTAAAGACTTAATCGTAAGTGATAGCTTCAAATAATCGGTCCTTTCAAATCGTAATTTTCTCGATTATTTAATGTCATAAGAGGAGGAAAGCGCATATTTGCTTCATGCGTTTAAGCCTTATTATTTTATGCCTGAGCTCAGTTCTTGTTCAAGCACAAGACAAAATGCTCACAGTAAAGGATGCTATAAGTTCTGCGGAACTTTATCCAACTAGAGTAAGTCAAATACAATGGTTACCCGGAGGTGATTATTTTTCTTATTTAGACAAAGACGATCAGGGAACATTTCTTTTTATTCAGGAAATTGAAAAAACTGCACTTGGGCTTACCCGTACAATTTTTCTAAAAGATATAAATGCAGGTTTGAGCAAAGCCGGCAGAGATACGCTTGCTTCTTTCCCATCGTATAATTGGGTGACTTACAATGAGCTCGGCTTCACACAAGAAGGTGAATTTGTTACTTATAATATCGAAACCCAGGCAATAAAGAAAAAGTTTAACAAAGACCCTAAGGCTTCTTCAGTTGTTTATGCCGATGGTTATAATGGCTATGCCGGCCTTATAGAGGGAGGATTTACTTATGAATCTAAGGGATTGAATGGTTCCTTAAAGACTTCGGATAATGGAAGGGTTTTAGGAGATGCCGTTCATCGCTATGAGTTTGGTATTACCAATGGTTTGTTCTTCGCACCGGATGCCAATAAATTGGCGTATTACGACATGAACGAATCCATGGTAACGGAGTATCCTCTTTATGATTTATCGCCAACTCCTGCCAAGGCTAAAATGGTCCGATATCCAACCGCCGGAGCTAAAAGTCATCAAGTTTCGGTATATATCCGATACTTTGAATCTGATAAGGATAATGTAAGAATCAATACGGGAAAAGTGGATGATCATTATCTGACTAATATAGCTTGGACACCAAACAGCGAACAAATACTGATTGCCGAGGTAAACCGCGATCAAAATAAAATGGACCTTAACCTTTATTCTGCTGCAACAGGAGAGAAGGTTCGCACTTTGTTTTCTGAGGAAAGTGAGCGTTATGTGGAGCCTGAACATCCTGCAGTATTTGTTCCAGGTAAGGACAATCAATTTATTTGGTGGAGTGAAAGAGATGGATACAACCATCTCTATTTATATGACCTCAATGGTAAACTGTTGAATCAAATTACGAAAGGAAACTGGGTAGTTACCGAGTTTCACGGTTTTGACAAAGAAGGGGAAAGAATCTTCATTACCGCAACCAAAGAGAGTCCACTTGAGCGACATCTTTATTGTGTTGATATAAAGTCCGGTAAGATGAAGAAATTAACCGAAGGAGCCGGAACTCATAATGTGAGCATGAATGAAGACGGGACTTATTTTATCGACCAATACAGCTCTACTTCGGTGCCATTAAAAACAATGATAATTGATGAGAAAGGACATTTAATAGAAGTAATTAAAGAGTCTCCCAATCCAATAAAAGAATACAAATTAGGTGAGATGGAGATTGGATCAATAAAAGGTGAATCCGGTGATGATTTGTACTATAGAGTATTTAAACCGGCAGATTTTGATCCTAAAATGAAATATCCGGTGGTGGTATATCTTTATAATGGGCCACATGTACAATTAGTAACAAATACTTGGCTGGGCGGTGCTAATTTATGGTATCAATATATGGCACAGCAAGGATTTGTGGTGTTTACGATAGATGGAAGAGGCAGTGCAAACCGCGGCTTTGAGTTTGAGAGTAGTATTCACCGAAATCTTGCAAGCCTCGAAATGCAAGATCAACTTAGCGGGATAGAATGGCTAAAAAAACAATCTTACGTTGATTCTGATAGAATAGGTATCCATGGTTGGAGCTATGGTGGTTATATGACGATTAACCTAATGACAAGACATCCGGGTACTTTTCAGGTTGCTGTAGCAGGTGGACCCGTAATTGATTGGTCTTTATATGAAATCATGTATACGGAGCGATATATGGATCGCCCGGAGGAGAATCCTGCCGGATACGCAAATACTGAATTAAAACAGTATGTAGGCAATTTGGAAGGGGATCTACTCATCATTCACGGAGCTCAAGACGATGTTGTTTTATGGCAACACAGCTTGCAATATATTGAAGAAGCAATTAAAGAAGGAGTGCAACTGGATTACTTCATATACCCACATCACCCACATAATGTTAGAGGAATGGACAGAGTTCATCTCTACGAAAAAATAAGCAACTATTTCATAGACAATCTATAATAAAAAAGAGGCGGTGTTCACCGCCTCTTTAAACTTAATTCTAATATTTTTTTTGCAAAACTCTAGCAGTACGGTTAATAAACCGTTGCTGAAAATGACCTATGTCAATGAATCTTAGAGTTTTAAGATTTTTCTTCGACTAATGATCACGTTGTTCTTTGTAAGCTCAATGAAGTACATTCCTCCATCATAACCTTCAGAGTTAATGTGATACTTAGTTTGGTTTGAACCCTCGTACATGAGTTTCCCGTCCATAGAGTAGACCTTAACATCTACAGTAAAACGGCTGTTGACTTCAATGTACTTGTCAAACGGATTAGGTTTGGATGTAACATCACCTTGTATCAATGGAACTAAATGTTCAACTGATCCTACGGCAATGGGTAAAGTTGTTTCGTTGTGCTGAAACGCAATAACTTCAATCTTGTCTAAGCCGGCAACCGGGTAAGAAGCAATGTAGTGGGATTGCCCGTACTCCAGGTTTTGACTGTTGATAGACTCTAATTGAAACTTTTTGTTGCCATTGTAGCCAAAGACCTCATAATGATCGACGGAGTTATTTTCATAAATGCTCCATTCGAATTTCATTTGATCTTCTACAAGCTCAACATTCGCAAATAAGCCCGAAACAGGAAGATAAGCGGCCCAAACGCAACCGTCGTAGTAGGATCCGGGAATTGTTGGGTAAACTCCGGGGTTTGCACCTTGGCCGGGACGATAAACGTCACAACCGGAACCACCCGAGCCAAATGAAAGTCCCGATGATCCATTACCATCTTGACACACAGCACCAGTATAAAATGTAATCATACTTGGAGCAATTGAAGTATCGCCGTATTCGAAAACAATTCGAGCGGCATTTTTAAAATCAAGTTTACCATAAACTTGAAGCCATACTCCTGTTAGACCGGTATAGCTTGATTCCACATAGATTGAATCTTGTGCTCGAATAACAATAGTGTCTCCGCTTCCGGGTACTCTGCCGCAACTCCAAGTTGAAGCGTCATCCCAGTCACCGTCTCCTGTAGTTACACAATAGCCTGCTGATACATCTTGTACCAGAAAACATTGAAGCAATAAAATGCTTAGAATTAAGTAGTAGTTTTTCATGACTAAGTAGTAGTTATTAGAACAAAGATAATAGAAAAAATCTCAGACTTTTGCAATAAAGTCTTATTTTTTTGTGTTCTTAGACCCCGAATAAAGAAAGTATGTCGCATAAAATCAATTACTTATTATTAATACTTATGACCTTTAGCTCTGTGATTACAGAAGCTCAAACACGAACATCAAAGTACGATAGATCGGATTATGACAATATCTATTTTAAAGATTCTGACACCTTAAGACTCTACAGTGAAACCTTCAGTGGATTAGAGGCCCTTGATTCAGTGGTAGGGGATTATAAGGTGTTTATAACCGGAGAAAATCATACATATACTGAAAGTAATGCCCGTCTCTGGCTTAAGATGATCAAATATCTACATGCCAATGCCGGAGTAAGAAATATCATGTTCGAATACGGTTATTCTTATGGCTGGCTTGTAAATGAATACCTTCAAACCGGTGATACAGTATTGTACAACAGCCTTAGAAACTTTGCTTATGTTGAGTACAGCGATGTATTGAAAGATTTGTATGAGTATAATGCATCACTAGATAGTTCTGAAAAGATCTATTTATGTGCAATTGATATAGAACGCGGTGTGTATCCTATTGCCAAATTGTTGGATTATTTAATTACAGATACTATTCAACCGCACGATTCAATAGTAATTCATGTTCAAAGTATTCAGAGTTTAGCTTCGTACAATGATTCTAAACTCTTAGAGAGTGCCGAAAATGACTACGTTGGATCAGGGTGGAATTACAGAACCACTAGTACATTGGAGTTAGTTCAAGAGAATTTTAAAAAGTTTGAGTCGGAGTATAAAGAAATACTTGGTGATAATTTCGATCTTTTTAAAGAAGTAATAACTACAAAATTCGATGCACGTGCATTATGGACAAAGTATGAAACCGAGAAAGCAGTGCAGCAATATGTTTTTAGAGAAAATTACATGCACACCCAGTTTTTAAAGGAATCTGAAGAACATCCCGGAAACTGGTTTGGCCAATTTGGAAGATGTCATACCACTCAAAATAAAACAACATCGAATAGTTGTGATTGGTACCGATTTAATTCACTTGCCAATAGAATTAAAAACACGAAAGGCGGGACTTACAAAGATTCTGTAATGACCATTGGCATCATTTACAAAACGGATAGATCTATAAACATGGATAATGATGGGATTGAGGATGAATTCGATAAGTATTTTGAAGAAATGCCGAATGACGGAATAGTGTTATTTGATTTTTCGGAAGATGAAGTATTAGATTCGGTATACTCCGACGATTTTAATTATCTCTTTTTAAGTACTAATAATCAGAGAGGAGAGGTATATGAGTATCTAACTTATCTGGATGATTATTCTTATAACAATGTGGTAAGACTCACTTTTCATCTTAATCAGAAAAATATAGGTCTTGGAAGCCTCAATGATGAATTTTCAGGGACTGATCAAGCTGACGGATTTGGAACGGATCCATTACAAGCAATTGAACTTACAGTGCTCTATGGCACTCGCTATTCATATGATGGTTTGCGTACCTTAACAGGAAGTCAATTTGGATATTATTTACCTAGATCCGTTGACTTAGACAATGGACCAAACTACAAACTAGGTGGGTTCTATGTGAGAAACCTCTCTTATTTTAACCTTTTACCACGTTCAACATTTTTTGATGCAATGCCTGGTCTTGGTATAGGTTATGAGAGATTAACACTATCAGCAGATGAAGAAACAAATAATCCTTCAGTTAATAATGGATTTATTGCGAACACTAAAAACACTGTATATACTAACCCTGCAATTACTTTAGATCTGTTGTTTAGAGCTGATGTAAATATTAGTGTTTTCACCTTGGGTGTGCAGTACGGATATGGATTCGACCTCTCAAAGAAGAATTGGAGAAGTGGAGGTGATATACTAGAAAGTTCACCTGAAACTTCATTCAGAGGTTCTTCCTTAAACTATTTCGTAGGTTTTACTTTCTAAGACTCTTCCAGTAAAATAAGATCCTCTACCAGATCGTCCATTGTTGAATTTAATTTTGCAATGGACGATAGGCTCGCGTCGTATTTCTTGCTAAGTTCTACAATGTCTTCCTCTGAAAGTGATTCAGTATGAGCTAGTTGTTCCTCGTATTTTGACTTATCTTGCTCTAAAGATTTAAGCTGTTTTTCAAGGTTCTCAATTTTTTGCTTGATTTTCTTGAGTTCTGCAGCAGTCTCGTCTTTTTGCTTCCAATTGTTTTTGCTCTGTTTTTCGGATGAAGCCTTTGAAGCTTCAGCCTTAACCGTCTCCTTTTGAGCCTTTCGTTGAGCCATTTTATACTGATACTCTTCGAAAGTGCCCGGATAATGTTTTACATCTTCATCTTCAATCCAAAACACCTTATTGGCTAACTTAGAAATGAAGTAACGATTATGCGATACAAAAATCAGTGTTCCTTCGTATTGCTCCAAGGCATCGATCAATAACTCGATAGATGCCATATCCAGGTGGTTTGTGGGCTCATCTAACATGAGGAAGTTGGCCTCGCTTACCAGCGTCTTAGACAGAGCAACTCTGGCTTTTTCACCTCCTGAAAGCACCTTTATTTTCTTGTAAACATCTTCACCACTAAACAAAAAAGATCCCAAAACAGACCTTAATTCGGTCTCTGATCGATCCGGCGCTTCTTGTTTTAATTCAGTTATAATATCTTCCTTCAGATTTAAGCTTTCCAACTGATGTTGAGCATAGAATGAAGGAATAACTTGATGTCCCAGTTCTCTCTTACCCGAATATTTTTCAGTGTCGGCAATTATTCTTAATAATGTAGATTTACCGGTACCGTTTGCACCAATTAAGGCGATTTTATCTCCTCGGTTTATTTCAAGGTCTACGTTTTTAAAGATTTCATTATCTCCAAATGATTTAGAGATA
This sequence comes from bacterium, assembly GCA_018223105.1. Classification (GTDB taxonomy): domain Bacteria; phylum Bacteroidota; class Bacteroidia; order NS11-12g; family UBA9320; genus JAAEYY01. The sequence continues at coordinate 95,376 of JAAEYY010000002.1, forward strand.
TTGTGCATCTTCATCACGACCTTACCCGATTTTGTACTCAATTTAAACTGAATGTTCATGTTGGATTGATCGTCTTCTATCTCTTCAATCGCATCCAACTTATCGAGCATCTTAATTCTACTTTGAACAGCTTTTGCCTTGGTGGCTTTATATCTAAAGCGATTGATGAATTTTTCTTGCTCTTTTATGTACTGCTTTTGATTCTCTGCTTTACGAGCTAGTAATAAATCACGTTCCTCCTTTGCTTTAAGATAAAAATCGTAATTACCATCCCATAGATAAAGCTGCCCCGCGTTAAGTTCCGCGGTTCGAGTAGTCATTCGGTTTAGAAATTCCCTGTCGTGAGATACGATGATTACAGTTCCCGGATAGTTGAGCAAATAGTTCTCCAGCCATTCTATAGAAGGTAAGTCCAAATGGTTGGTAGGCTCATCCATTAACATTAGATCAGGTTCTTCTAGAAGCATTCGTGCCAGAATAACCCGCATTCTCCATCCTCCGGAAAATTCTTCTAAGGGACGATCTAAATCCTCGGTTTTAAAGCCTAAACCTTCGAGAATTTCAGCGGTTTTATGCTCCATGTCATATCCGCCAATAACATTAAATCGTTCCTGTTTATCCGCCAGAGCCTGAACATTTACATCCGAAGGATCAGATTCAATTTTATGAATCAACTCATCTATTTCAGACTGAAGTTGAATGGCTTCTTTAAAAGCGAGTTTTGCAGTTTGGAGAACAGTTAGGCTACCATCATCGCTAATCATGTCCTGACTCAGGTATCCAATTTGCAAATCGCCCTGTTTGTTCATTGAGCCTTCACGCAATTCGTATTGACCTACAATGAGTTTAATCAAGGTACTCTTTCCAGCACCATTTTTACCAATAAGCGCAATTCTCTCTTTTGGTTTAATAAACCAGTCGATGTTTTTAAAGAGGTAATTTCCTCCAAACTCGAAGGATATGTTCTGTAAATGAAGCAAGGTTAATCTAACTCGTGACCCATTTTCTCTCTCTTGGTCTTGAGATAATTTAGATTGTGAGGATTAGGATCAACTTGGAGCGCTACATTTTCAACGATTTCGAGCCCGTAGCCAATGAGTCCGGATCTTTTCTTAGGGTTGTTCGACATCAGGCGCATTTTTCTAACACCTAAATCTCGAATAATTTGAGCACCAACACCGTAGTCGCGCTCATCCATCTTAAATCCTAATTTCAGATTTGCATCTACGGTATCTAAGCCTTCTTCCTGAAGTTTATATGCTTTCAGCTTATTTAACAGGCCAATTCCACGGCCTTCTTGGTTCATGTATACAATTACGCCACGCCCTTCTTTTTCAATTAATTGCATTGCTTGATGCAATTGCTCACCGCAGTCGCATCTGCAAGAACCAAAAATATCGCCGGTCATGCAACTAGAGTGAACTCGTACCAATACTTCATCATCTTCTTTCCATTCGCCTTTTACAAGTGCCAGGTGCTCTTGTTCATTGGTAACTTGCTTATATGCAACTAAGCTGAAGTCTCCGTATTCAGTAGGCATGTCAACCTCAATCTGACGAGAAATTAAGCTTTCATTTTCAAGACGATATTTAATTAAATCTGCAATCGACACAATTTTCATATCGAACTTTTCGGCTACTTTTTTCAAGTCGCCTAGTCGAGCCATTGTGCCATCTTCGTTCATGATTTCTACAATACATCCGGCGGGTTTGAAGCCGGCTAATCGCGCCAAATCTATTGAAGCCTCTGTATGTCCGGCTCTTCTCAATACCCCGGAACTTTTGGCTTTCAAAGGAAAAATATGTCCCGGTTTTCCAAGTTCTTCCGGTTTGGTATTTGGGTTAACGAGTGCTTGAATTGTTTTAGAGCGGTCTGAAGCAGAAATACCGGTAGTTGTACCTTGACCAATAAGATCAACTGAAACTGTAAATGGAGTTTCAAATTGAGCTGTGTTTTTTCCAACCATCAGGTCTAAACCAAGTTCTTCACAACGATCTTCCGGAATAGGAACACAGATCAAACCGCGACCTTCACGAGCCATGAAATTCACCATTTCAGGGGTCATGTTTTCAGCGGCAGTTACAAAGTCCCCTTCATTTTCGCGGTCTTCATCATCCACAACAATCACCATTTTTCCACGGCGAATGTCTTCTATAGCTTCTTCTATTGTATTCAGGTGCTGATCACTCATTACTCGGCAAAGGTTGATTAAAATTTATAATTTAACCCCGAATTATACCGAAAGTTTTGCTGAGCACGTAGTTTTGTCCTCAAATTTTAAGGATTGACCATTTTATTTATTGCAAATCGCTTTCCTTATCCGCCTTTTAGAGGCGATAAACTCAAGATATATAATCTTACCAAACGCTTGTCTGGTAAGCATAAACTCATCTTGCTCACCTTTTACGAGCAAAAATCTGAGCTAGATGATTTGAAGCATCTGGAACCCTTCTTTACCAAAATCATTACGGTTTATTTACCCAGATGGAAATCCGTTCTTAATTGTATCCCCGCACTTTTTAGCAAAAGGTCACTTCAAATTGCCTACTTCAAATCGGGAGCAATGGCAAATGCGCTTAAAAAACTACTGGACGAAGAAGAAATTGATGTAATTCATACCCAACATCTCAGGATGTCGCAATACACCAAAGACATAGAAATTTCGGGCATTAAGCGTATTCTCGATCTTCCGGATGCCTACTCATTGTATTGGAAACGAAGAAATACTACTGATCGGCCTTGGTATTTGAGATTGTTGGATAAAGTTGAGATTAGCCGACTAGTTCGGGAAGAGGCGGTAATCCGAAAGTTTGATCTTACTCTGGTGTGTTCTCAGGAAGATAAAATTTACCTTGAAAAGCTCCATAAGGCGGATAATATTAAACTCTTACTCAATGGGGTTGATTTGGATACTTTTGATGTAGGAGAGGGCCATGATTATTCTAAATCAGATACCTTACTTTTTACAGGGAATATGGACTACGCTCCTAATGTTGATGCTGTTCAGTATTTCGTAAGCGATTTACTCCCCGAAATAAGAGCGAAGGTACCTGGAGTTACTTTTGTAATTGCGGGTCAACGTCCTGTTCCAGCAGTAAAGAAGCTGGTTTCAAAAGATGTGAAGATTACCGGATTTGTTCCGGATTTAAAAGATATGTATAAATCTGCATCGGTGTTGGTGGCGCCGCTCCGATTCGGGGCAGGAACCCAGAATAAGGTACTTGAAGCTATGGCGATGGGCCTTCCTGTAGTGTGCACCGAAATCGGCTTTGAAGGCCTTGAAATAAAATCGGGTCAGGGTGTATTTTTAGCAAAACAGAAAGAGGCATTCATCTCCACCGTAATTAATCTTCTACAGTCTCAAGACCTAAGGGAAAACACGGGTTTAATGGGTCTGCAAAAAGCGAGAGACAAATTCAGCTGGGATATTATTGCATCCACGCTTGATTCTTATTGCGAACAATTAATCTCAAAAGAAAAATAATAAATTGCCGACTTGATAGAGAATTTGGGAAATATGCCTGAATGGATCAGTATTGTGCCTCCGCTGGTAGCAATTGCTTTTGCGCTGATTTTTAGAGAAGTGATTACAGCTTTAATCATTGGAATTCTGAGCGGTACATTACTAATTTCGATATATGCTGAAGGATGGGAAGGCATTATTCCCGGAATTTTTATGCCTGTAGATTTAGTGTTAGAAGCCGTGAGTCCGGCAGAAGGCGGACAGGAGCATATGTCGGTCATTGTTTTTTCATTGCTCATAGGTGGGATGGCTCATTTGATTACGGCCAACGGGAGCATGCAGGCTTTGATTGATCGCATTGCGAAAAGAGCTACATCAAAGAGACGTGGCTTGTTCCTCACCTGGCTCATGGGAGTGATCATATTCTTTGACGACTATGCAAATACCATGGTGGTGGGTAACACCATGAGACCATTAACGGATAAACTCAAAATCAGCAGAGAAAAATTAGCATACATAGTAGACTCAACAGCGGCACCTATTGCTGCTATTGCTCTGGTTACCACATGGATTGGGGCTGAAGTTAATTTTATTGAGGATGGAGTAAGTCAATTATCAAGTTTTAGTTTGAGTAAGAGTGCCTACGGGATATTCTTAGATTCACTGAAATACTCATTTTACCCAATATTAACCTTGATTTTCATCTTAATCTTAATCTACCTCAAAAAGGATTTTGGCCCGATGTGTTCTGCGGAGAAACGCTTGGAGCAACATAGATTAGAAGCAGAAGATAAAAGTTCAGAAACCTCCATGTGGAGAGGGATAATTCCTATACTCATTATATTGTTCGGAACCTTAACCGGATTAGTTATTACAGGATTTTCAGCTGAAGTATGGGCTGATCAAAGTCTTGGTTTTTCTAAAAAGCTATCATTAATTATTGGAGCTTCAGATTCCTTCAAGGCTTTAACCTGGGCCAGTTTTGCTTCCTTAGCTTATGCTATTCTCGCATCAATTAAGGTTTTGGGACTCGAAGACAGTATAGCTCAAGCTGTTGAAGGATTTAAGAAAATGATACCGGCTATCTTGATATTGGTCTTGGCTTGGTCTTTAGCTGAAGTAACCAATATCATGGGAACGGCAAACTTTGTTAGCGGCGTAATGGAAGGTCGTGTGAATATAGTTTTACTACCGGCTCTTACCTTTGTAATTTCAGCCTTAATTGCCTTTGCAACCGGTTCAAGCTGGGGTACGATGGCAATATTATATCCGGTAATAATTACGTCGAGTTGGAAATTAGGAGTTGAAGCCGGAATTGCAGAAATGGATAACTATCAGTATCTACTAAATGTAATTAGTTCAGTATTAGCCGGATCTGTACTAGGCGATCATTGTTCCCCTATATCAGATACCACGATCTTAAGCAGTTTAGCTACAGAGTGCAATCATATCTCCCATGTGAAAACCCAAATGCCATATGCACTTACAGTAGGCTCAGTATCAATTGTTTGTGGTTCTATACTAAGTGCGGTAGGTTTGCCGATATGGATTTGCTACTTAATTGCGATCATAGCTTTATTCAGTGCAGTTTCATATTTTGGTAAATATACATCGTGAAACCCTTGATACACGTTATATCCTTATCTTTGTAGATTCTTATAGATGGGAACAGGCCTCACAGAAAAAAGTGCTAAGATAAGTAAGAAAGTATCATTCTATTCTTATCTCTTGGTACCTGCTATCATAGTAGGTCTGGGCCTCTTAGGTTATCAAACGTATAGTCTCTTCACCGGAAAAAGCTTTAAAGAAATCAATTTTGAGATTGGTAAACTCTGGAAAACAGAGAATGTCAATGTTGATGCACCCATCGAAGAGGAAGATTTAATTATAGAAGTTATTTCTGAGGTGCAAAACCTTGCAAAGGTTACACCGCCACAACCCATCAAAGTAAAAGAGCCAAAACCGGCTACATTGCCCGCAAAGCAAGTTCATATTGTGAAACCGCAAATGGTTGCGAATAAGAGTTTAGGTGCTGAATTCCACCCCATTGAACTTGAAGGTATCCATCAAATTGAAATTCCGATTCAAACCAATAATGCTTTAATGCAGAAGTATGTAGAGCAGGTTAACAACGATTTTCTGATAGATCCCGATTTACAAGGTGAAAAAGGGAAGTGGTACTTTGGAGTAAGCTTTGCACCTAGTTTGAACTATCGTACATTTAGCTATTCTTCCGATATTTCGGGAGTAGTAGTTACTCCAAATACTCGATATATCTACGGAATGACGGAATCATATCGGGATCAGACCGACAGAGCCGTATCGGCATATTATTCCGGAGTAGATGTTGGTTTCAATATTGGGAACAGATTGGATATTGCCACAGGCTTGTATTATAGCATCTATGGTGAAACCATATCAGTATCAAGAGTTTCTGATCACGATCTTAATGCTCAGTCTGCAAGTTACTATTCTCAAACACCACTTTACAATTCACCGGAAGATACCGAAACGCCGAGTACAATAGCTTATAATAATACCTTCTCTTATGTAGAGATTCCCATCACAGCTACATTTTTGGTGATGGAAAAAAACAAAGCTGATATTTCTATTCAGGCCGGGGTGTACGGGCAAATGCTAGATCATGCTAATGCATTGGTTTATGATTTTGAAACGGATTACTATTACTGGATGAACCGTACCGATTATGAGATTTATCGAAAGTACGGTTTTGGTGTTACGGGAGGGGTGCAATTATCTCAGTTCATTGGAAACAGATTAGAGGTTTTTGTTAATCCTCAGTTTAAGTTTAATGTTACCTCTACTTTCCAGAATCCATATCCTGTTCAGCAGAAACAATACGCTACCGGATTGCGTTTAGGTTTCCGTCAACATTTCAACCCTTAGCATAACTTTTTCAGGCCATTTCAAAAGGTTATTTTTGCCAGCAAATGGGAAATAACAAGGTTTATATTGTGGCTGCTGTTAGAACTCCAATGGGAAGTTTTAATGGAGCCCTCAGTTCAATACCGGCTCCTCGTCTTGGAGCGGTAGCTATAAAAGGAGCATTAGAAAAAGCAGGAGTTCCTGCTTCAGAAGTAAATGAAGTTTATTTTGGAAATGTGCTTCAAGCAGGATTAGGTCAGGCACCTGCAAGACAGGCTGCGATTTTTGCAGGTTTGTCTGAAGAAGTACCCTGTACAACAGTAAATAAAGTGTGTGCATCAGGAATGAAATCTGTGGCTCTTGGCGCCATGTCTATCATGATGGGACATAACGATGTGGTGGTAACCGGTGGTATGGAGAATATGAGCCAGGTTCCACACTATCTTCCGGGCTCAAGAAACGGCTATAAGTATGGCAATTTCACAGCAATCGACGGTTTGGCATACGATGGACTCAGAGATGTTTATAATGAGTACATGATGGGTAATGCTGCGGATAAAACAGCAAAAGATTATAAAATTTCGCGAGAGGATCAGGATGAGTTTGCCATTAACTCTTATAAAAGAGCTGCATCGGCATGGGAGAGCGGCAAGTTTTCTGAGGAAATCATTCCGGTTGAGATTCCTCAAAGAAAAGGAGATCCGATTGTGATGAGAGAAGATGAAGAATACAAAAATGTCCGATTCGATAAGATCCCTCAATTAAGACCTGTTTTTGCAAAAGATGGAACTGTTACTGCTGCAAATGCAAGTACTATTAATGATGGAGCGGCATGCATCTTACTTGTTAGCGAAAAGAAAGTTAAGGAACTAGGTTTGAAACCTATAGCTAGAGTGGTATCATTTGCTGACGCAGCTCATCAGCCTGAATACTTCACTACTGCACCTGCTAAAGCAATTCCAATTGCATTGGAACGAGCAGGATGTTCACTGTCTGATATAGATTACTTCGAACTCAATGAAGCTTTTTCAGTGGTAGGCTTGGTGAATAATCAAATCTTAAAACTCGATCCAGAAAAAGTGAATGTGAATGGTGGAGCAGTGGCTCTTGGACATCCACTTGGAGCTTCCGGTGCTCGTATTTTGGTAACGCTAATCAATGTGCTAGGTCAGAACCAAGCAACAATGGGAGCAGCAGGAATTTGTAATGGTGGCGGTGGCGCAAGTGCCATGGTTATCGAAAAACTTTAATTGTTTATCCTTTGATATACAATACACCAACAAAGAGAGGAGTTAATAGCTTAGTGAAAGCACATCTGACTCTATTACTACTACTTCTCTCTTTGGCTGGTTTTTCACAGAGATCTAAACAGATTGATTCTGTTAACTACGACTCTATTCGGAACTTTGAGTATAGACTCGAGACTCTTAGTTATAATATCATCAACAGTGAAGATATTACAGAGCGAATTACAAGTTGCTATTACTTCGTTCAAACTTTGAAGCAAGCGCTACAAGTTCCGCAATCATTTAATTATAATTTCACAAGTCTCAAGACCGTATCTGTGCTTCGGCCGGATGATAACAAGTTTAGGGTCTTTACTTGGAATCTCTTACTCGACAGTGGAAAGTATATGTATTTTGGCGCTATTCAGATGAACAACCTTGACAGTCTAGTGCTGTTTGGCTTGTACGATAGCTCGGAGTACAACAAGGATCCTTATTACTCAGAGGTAGATAATCACCATTGGATGGGAGCATTGTACTATCAGATGCATCACTATCGCCATAAAAGGCAAGATTATTACCTCATGTTTGGCTGGGATGGCCAAGATTCCAAAACCAATAGAAAGATTATTGATGTCTTATGGTTTAACGAAGAAGGTATGCCCATGTTCGGAAAGGAAATTTTTGATATTGGTGGTGATTTGCAAAACAGAGTAATTTGGGATTTTGCAGACAACACTGCCATGCTATGTAGGTACGATAAGAATGAAAAGAAAATCGTGTTTGCGAACCTGGTGCCGATAAACCCGGCTTATGAAGGTCGATATGAAACCTATGTTCCCGATGGTTCTTACGATTATCTCGTATTTCAGAGAGGCGTTTGGGTGCGTGAGGAAGGTCTATTCAATGACCGAATGAAAAATTCCAACGATTTAAGGTAGCAGTCTTTCGCAACAGATTGCCGTGGCAACTGCTGCATTAAGGCTCTCTGTCTTCTGTCCACCGGGTATAGTAATCGGGGTATGTCTCACAGATTGCAGTAAATCTTGGGAGATACCGTCAGCTTCATTTCCTATTAAGATCACACCTCCACTTTGCTTTGGCAGACTTCTAATATTTTGTCCATCGAGTACAGCAGCAAAAACGTTTTTATTTTTCAAATAGTAATAAAGGTTTTGGTATTCTACGGCAACTCTAAGGAAAGATCCCATACTAGCCTGAATTACCTTCGAATTATAGAGATCAACTGAACCTTCACCACATATTACGGTTCGAATTCCGTACCAATCTGCAATGCGCAAGATAGTGCCTAAGTTGCCGGGGTCGGTAATAGCATCTAATGCCAGAGTCCACTCGCTGTTTTCCACTTCCGGACGATGAATTTTTGCGACCACAATAATTCCTTGAGTCGTTTTCAATGTGCTAATTTTATCAAATTCAATCTCCTCGATAAACTCGATTCTATCTAATTGTATATCATGTTCTTGCGGATCAAAATCTTTTCTGCATAGTATTGCATCCACAGGCCATTTACTGTTGAGTAATTCCTTGCAGGATTTTATGCCTTCGACGAGAAATAGACCATATTTTTGTCTGAATTTCTTAGAATGCAGTTGTTGGTACTGTTTTAGCTTTGATTTACTTAACACATTGATTCATTGATTGGTGCAAATCTAAAATATTGTAGTCTTATCCTCATTGTATGTTTGGGGACAGCTTGTAATATAACAAGGTTAGTGCCTGAAGATGAGAAGCTGCTGGTCAAAAATAAGATTGAGCACAGTGATAAGAGCAATGTTGACCTCTCAGATGAGTCAGATTATCTTCGTCAAAGACCAAATAGGAAATTATTTGGCTTCATTCGTTTCCACCTATGGGCCTATCAATCCGGAGCAAAAGGAGTGAGCATTGGCCAGGATACCGGAAGGATACGAAAATTCCTGATCAACATTGGAGAACCACCTGTTGTGCTCGACACGTCGAAAGCAAGATTAAGTGCTGAAAAGTTATCGGATTACTATTACAGCAAAGGTTATTTAAACAACTCGGTTACTTATGAGGTGAAAACAAGACCGATACTAAAGAAAAGGGCCAAAGTTACTTATCATGTTGAACTGAATGATTTCCATAGAATAGCCAATGTTGAGTACCTGGCTACCTCCAAAAAAATGGATGAGCTGCTCATGGATTATGTGTCCAAATCGAAACTAGTTCCCGGGCAAAGACTCGATTTTGATAATATAACAGCCGAACGAAATCGGCTAACTCAGCTTATGAAGGACAATGGGTTTTATTATTTTAATAATTCCTATATCGACTTTAAAGTTGATACTACTCAAACCAGCGGTTATGCCTTTATTCGGGTTTATATCCGTAACGATAGAAATCTTGAGGTTCACAAGCAGCAGACCATTAACAAAGTATCTGTTTATGTAGACCAATATGGCAGTACCGACACCTTTCAGCACGACAGCCTGATTATTTATGAGAGTAATTATCTTATAAACCCCGAAGTCTTGTCGAGAAACATCCACTTCCGACCCAATGAGGTTTATAGTAGCTCGGCAGTGCAAAGGACCTACGCAGATTTATTAGGTATAGGATTGTTCAGGTTTGTTACTATTCGATTTGTACCGGTAGGTGGAGATACCTCTACATTACTTAATGCGGAAATTGTATTGCAAACGAATAGTCGACACGATTTTATATGGGAACCTCAAGCTATCACAACCGAGCAAGGTGGAGGTATTGCAGTTGCAAGAGAACGAAACTTTGGTTTGGGAAATAACATTACGCTTAAAAACCGAAATGTCTTTGGTAATGGAGAGTCGTTTAACTTAAATACCGGAACAGCGCTTGAAACTCAATTCAAAAAGGATCAAAACCGCTTTTTTACAAACTTCCGGCAAAGTGTATCCATGGAGTTTATCATACCAAACTTAGTCTTTATTGATGAAGACAAAAGGTTTAAAGACTTTACTCAAAAAAATACCAAATTCAATGCTTCATATTTGTTCGATCGGAATGTAAACTTCACTAGGCATGTATTCCCATTTAATTATGTTTATTCATTTCAATATAACAGGAAGTCATATTCAATTACACCCTATAGAATAAGTTACAACAGGGCCGCAGTAGAGCAATCCTTTATTGATGGTTTGAGTCCGGAAGCTAAATCTTACATCAATCAACTGCTTACAGACAACCTCATTACCGGGAGTATTTTAAGTATGTATTGGAGTACCAGATATAAGAATAATCGAAGGTATTGGAATATTAGAACTAACCCATTTGAAACTTCGGGTAATCTTTTCTCCTTGTACTATAACGTCTTTACTAATCAGCGGCAAATCAACCGTCAGATTTTAGGGGTGAAATATTCACAATATTATAGGGCTGATATAGATCTGACCTATCACTATATCATAGACCAAAACAATGCATTAGTCTATAGGTACTACGCAGGTTTTGGTTTGCCATATGGGAATACCCGTTTTTTACCATTTGAACGTCGATTTTTTGTTGGTGGAGGAAACAGCATAAGAGCTTGGAGACCCCGAACAATAGGTCCCGGAGGATTTACAGATGACCAAAATCAAATCTCAATTGATAAAACAGGTGAAATTATGCTTCAGGCTAATGTTGAATATCGTTTTGATATTGTGGATGAACGCCTATATGGCGCTTGGTTTGTAGATGGAGGAAACATATGGAACTTCAGAGAGGACCCCAATTTGCCCGATGCAGAGTTTAAGTTGGATCGTTTTTATCAAGAGATTGCGATCAATTCAGGAATCGGACTTCGTTTCGACTTTACCTACCTTATTTTTCGAGTGGATTGGGGGGTAGCCATGCGCGATCCTACATATCCTTTAGGAGAACGATGGGTAATTCTAGATTTTCCTTCAAATCAATGGATAACTTCCAATTCTGCCCTTAATATTGCAGTAGGATATCCATTCTAAAATTTTCATGAAATTAACAAGCCTAAAGAGCGTTTTGGCAATCATTCTTATTTCCCTCGTTTTTACTTCTGCCTGTAAAAAGAAGGAGGATAAACCTGGAAAAGGTCTCAACTTTTTTAGTTTAGAAGATGATCGTGAGCTCGGTAAGCAAGTGGCTGCTGAGATTGAATCAGACAGTTCGGAATATGATATACTTGACAGTGCAAGTAATGTTGCAGCTTATGGCCATATCTACAGAATAAGAGATTCGATTTTAAACAGTGGTGAAGTAATACATAAAGACGATTTTATCTGGAGAATTCGAATTATTGAGAATGACTCTGTTCTCAATGCTTTTTGCACTCCCGGTGGATATATCTATGTTTTCACAGGCTTGATAAAGTTCCTTGATGCTGAATATGAACTTGCAGGTGTTATGGCTCATGAAATTGCTCATGCGGATGAAAGACATTCTACTGAAGCTATGACCAAAGCCTATGGGATTGAGGTTATTTTCGGTATCCTTTTAGGAACAGATCAAGGTGCTATAGCAGAAGTGGCTAAAGGCTTAATTAACTTAAGCTATAGCCGTGATAATGAGTCTGAAGCAGATATGAGATCGGTGGAGTATCTTTACCCAACGGCATATGACGCCAGAGGAGCCGCAAAGTTTTTTGAAAAGATGCTGGCCTTAGGTGCAAATGGAGGTCCTCAGTTTTTAAGTACACATCCAAATCCTGAGAATCGAGTGGAAGCAATTAATGCTCACTGGGAGGCTCTTGGAGGAAAAGTAGGTGAAACGTACGAAGCACGCTATCAGCAGTTTAAAAATACATTACCATAATTATATACTTAATATGAATCTACAAAAAGGAAGATACACCCTTGGAGGGGTAGATCTTGAGTCCGTTGCGGAGCGCTTCGGATCGCCAGTTTATGTTTACGATGCTTCTCAAATTATTGCAAACTATAAGAAGCTTAAGGGAGCATTTAAAGGTGTAGATGTTAAGATTAAGTATGCTTGTAAAGCTTTAACCAATATCAACATTCTACGCTTACTTCGAGAGCAGGGTTCCGGATTAGATACGGTTTCTATTGAAGAGGCTAAAATTGGATTAAAAGCAGGTTTTGCTCCTGATGAAATATTATTCACTCCTAATTCTGTATCCTTTGAAGAAATAGAGGAGGCAACTGAGCTTGGCCTTGCCATAAACATAGACGAGCTAAATACTTTGGAGGCTTTTGGAGCTAAATACGGCAATAAAATTCCATGTTGTATTAGGCTTAATCCTCATATCATGGCCGGTGGAAATACGCATATTTCAGTAGGTCACATCGATTCAAAATTTGGGATCTCAATTTATCAGCTTCCTCATATTCTCAGAATTGTAAAGCACTATGACCTGAAGATTAATGGTCTTCATATGCATACCGGTAGCGATATTTTAGATGCTGAAGTATTCCTTAGAGGTGCTAATTTACTTTACAATGCTGCAATGGAGTTTAAAGACCTCGAGTTTTTGGATTTTGGTTCAGGTTTTAAAGTGAAATACAAAGAAGGGGACGTTACTACCGATGTTGACGATATAGGTAAACAAATTGCTAAGAGTTTTAAAGAATTCTGCAAAGAATATGGACGAGATCTTGAACTGTGGTTTGAGCCCGGAAAATACCTAGTAAGCGATGCCGGTTATCTGCTGGTTAAGGTGAATGTGGTAAAGCAAACTACTTCTACCGTGTTTGCGGGGGTAAATTCAGGTCAAAATCATCTTATTCGCCCCATGCTATATGATGCCTATCATCACATTACAAACCTGAGTAATCCAAAAGGGAACAAAAGGATTTATTCTGTGGTAGGATACATCTGTGAGTCTGATACTTTGGGTTACGATAGAAAATTGAATGAAGTTAGGGTAGGTGATATCCTGGCATTACATAATGCGGGAGCATACGGTTTTTCTATGACCTCAAATTACAATTCGAGATTACGCCCTGCAGAAGTGCTCATAAGAGACGGCGAGGCGCATTTAATCAGAAAGCGTGAAGTGCTGGAAGATTTATTGGCGAATCAAATTGATCTAAGTGCCGGTGCTAGTCAAGCGTAAAGCTGATTCTATCTAGCAACTGCCCATTTTGATATAATTCCAAAGAGTAATTACCTGATCTATATTCAGCCTCTTGGGTGTAGGTCAGGTTAACTTTTTGCTCTTTCCCTGTGTAGTTTACCGTATGTTCCATACTGTAAAGTTCATCTGAATCTCGAAGGGTATTCAGGTTTTCGAGGAGTACAACTCCACCGGGACCAACAATTCGAACAATCAAGTCTTTTTCGCCGGGAGCAATTGCATTTGAAGGGAGCAAAGTGAAGTTTATTTTCAAGTTTTCAACCTTACTAGCCTTAAATGTAGGGATAAACTCATCTTTCTTTTCACGCTGTGGCGTAATAAATAAATCTGCAACTCTAAGAATTGCTAATCTTCCCATTCTGCTGTTAAGCGTATCATTAACTTCCAAAAGACTGTCGTTTTCAGATTGATAATAACTAACCTTCCCACTAAAGTTATCTGCTGCATCTTGAGCAATAGCATATACTTTCTTTAAGTCATCCAATTCACTTTCGTAATTCTTATTCTGCTGTTTTAATTTGTCAATCTCAGCCCGAGCTTTGGCAAGTGCAACAGAACCTGAACCTCCACCGGAATTGGCTTGAGCAATAAGCGAAGAAATTCTAGCCTTAGCCTTTTCGAGCTCTATAACGGTATAGGAATATATTAAGACCTAACGATAGTATAAAGAGAATCATAAACAGAATAAGAGTCGTTTTTTTCTTCTCTTTTTCCGGTTGTTGCTCTTCAATTTCCTCCATGCCGCGAATATCGTTCTAAAATGCATATTTCTTGTAAGGCTTGTTTAATTCCATCGTCTATGAAAATAGCACTCCTAAGATCAGGATGAGGATTAACGTGATTTTCAAACATTTAGAAATGTAAATCACTAAATATCCACTATAATGCGAGCAATAATTATCCTTTGAAATACCTAAAGAGGTTTACATATAAATTGTTGAGGTTCGAATTCTGGCCATGGTGGGCAATTTTCATTCCGGTACTTCCTATGTACTTCTACTCGGTATTGAGAACGCGTAAACTATTGTATTTCACTACGGTGAATCCCTCTATTCCCCTTGCCGGTTTTTTTGGTGAACACAAGGATGAAATATTGAATGTAATCTTATCGGAATATAAACCCAAAACAAGGTCTTACAAGCGGGGACAAGTAACACATGAAGCTATCCTCAAAGACTTTAGCTTTCCTCTCATCGCCAAGCCCAATGTGGGAGAGAGGGGCTATGAAGTTGTATTAATTAGGGATGATGAAGTTCTAAAAGAGTACATAAAAAAAGATTTTGATTTTATTGTCCAGGAGTTTATTGATGAACCCATTGAATTAGGAGTTTTATATCATCGTTTACCGAATAGTAAAACAGGGTATATTAGTTCGCTAACCTTAAAAGAGTATATGACGGTAAGGGGGGATGGCTCCTCCACGGTTTACGAATTACTATTAAAACATCCACGACATTTTCTATATGCCGAGACTTTATCCGCAAGATTCCCGAAAAGAATGCATCTCATTCCCGAACGAGATTTGGAATACACCGTTCATCGTATTGGAAATCATTGCTTAGGAACTCAATTCATAGATATAGGGGAAAAGGTAACTCCTAACTTAGTTTCTACATTAGATAAGATTGCAGATGCCTATGAAGGTTTTCATTACGGCAGATTTGATCTTAAGGTAACTTCATACGATGCATTGAGCAAAGGGGAGGGCCTCAAAATATTTGAAATGAACGGAATAAGTTCAGAGCCGGGACATATGTATGATATGCCAACAGTTTTTCATGCTTATAAGACGCTGTACATTCACTGGAACTATATTCTAAGGATTAGCCTTCAGAACATAAAAAAAGGGGTCGAACCGACCCCCTTTACTATATTTTTCAAACAAGTTTATCGTCACTTCATTACATAAGACGGACTGTCGTATTTACTCCAATCAATCTTACTCATAAATTTACGCTCTAAAGCAGTCCAGGTCGACTCCGGTCTCCAATTACCTCTTCCATAGGCAAATCTTGCTTTTTTCCAACTACCATAGCGATCGTAGTTGTACTTAAGGTAGTGAATTCCGATGGCCAGATAATTCTTTCTGGTTTTGCCGCCTTTTAACTTCAGTCTTTTGTACCAATAGTCATAGGTGACATCAATTACCTGTAAATCTCCAAAATCAGTTCCTCCGTTTGTGTTCTGGATACATCTCCAGCCACTCTCGTTGTTGCCAATTTCTTTCACTAGTTCAAAGGGAACGCCAACTTCTTGGCAAATAGAGTCAGCAATTTCGAAGACTGATTTCACTTCAGTGTTTAGATCTTCTGGTTGCTTGGTTACGGTTTCCTTTAACTGTACATGGCTTCCTTCATTCGCTGAATTGAAGAAATCATGAATTCCGTAGTCCTTCGCTGCAATGGTTAAACAAAAAACAAGGAGCAGTGCAACGGTTGTTTTCAGAAATTTCATAATATTTTGTTATAAGGTTAGTAGATATTTTCCTATATTTGGGATTCTATCTATTTCGTCTGTTCTAACAAGGGGCAAAAATATTGCCATACTTTCCCGTTTAGGGTTAATCACTTATGAACAGACAAGTGTATAATTATGCTTTATTTTTAGTTTAAGAATTTGATTAGCAAGTCTTTAAGTTAAAATAGTTGCTAATATTTAACTGTTGATAATGACAATGAATTAATGTTATAGATACATTGTTATGACAAATCTCTATGCCGTTTCTTCAGAATATCCTCTCATTGAGAGATATCTTTCTGCATCGAGGGCTGCCATACAGCCTGTTCCTGCTGCTGTAACTGCTTGTCTATAAACTTTATCTTGAGCATCTCCGGAAACGAAAACACCCGGTATATCTGTTTTTGTTGAGTCTGGTTTAGTTTTTATATAACCGGCCTCGTCCATTTCAAGGTAATCTTTAAATATGTCGGTATTAGGTTTGTGTCCAATAGCCACGAAGAATCCTTTAATTGGAATTTCTTTTTCTTCCTTAGTAATGTTGTTAACTACTCTCACACCTTCAACCGTCTGTTCTCCGAGAACTTCTAGAGTTTCGTGATTGAATAGAACTTCAATATTTGGTGTATTCTCAACTTTATGTTGCATTGCTTTTGAAGCTCGGAAATGATCTTTCCTTACCAACATATATACTTTAGAACATATTTTAGAAAGGTAAGTAGCTTCTTCAGCAGCAGTATCTCCTCCACCTACAATTGCAACATCTTCTCCTCTGTAGAAAAAGCCATCACATACTGCACATGCAGAAACTCCACTTCCGTTTAACCTTTGTTCAGAAGGCAGGTTTAACCATTTCGCCGATGCTCCGGTAGAAATAATAACTGTTTCGGCTTCGATTTCTTTGGTACCATCCACAAATACTTTGTGATTTCCGCCATTTCTGTCGAATTCCACTGAGGTTACCATTCCAAATCTAACATCAGCACCAAGTCTCACTGCTTGCTTCTTGAAATTATCCATCATCTCCGGACCCATAATCCCATCGGGATATCCGGGATAGTTCTCAACGTCGGTAGTAATGGTTAACTGACCACCTGGTTGAAGTCCTTCGTAAACAACCGGCTTCATATCAGCTCGCGCTGCATAGATTGCTGCAGTGTAACCTGCAGGGCCGGAGCCAATGATTAGACATTCTACTTTTTCCATAAATCGGCTGCAATATTAAACCCAATGTTTTAGAATGGGGTATTCATTTTGAGTATATCTTGATAATTATTTCTGATTTAGCACGTATTGCTTGGGTGTGAGGCCGTATTTTTTCTTAAATGCATCTATGAAATGACTCACATTAGAGTATCCCACCATCTCTGCAATTTCATTCACTTGATATTGCTTTTTATCTAGCATCTTTTGGGCCTGGTTGATTCTATAATCCTTTAAATAGGTATATATAGGTTTCCCGTATATTTCTTTAAATCCGGTTTTTAGGTTGTATTCGTTTAAACCTACTTCCTTAGATAACTCCTTAATCGTTGGGGCTTCTTGCAAATCTTCTATCAACTTTGCTTTTGCATCTCTCACTTTCTGTACATTTTCTTTTTGATTAAGAAATGGACATTTATAGGTCTTAACATCTTGTGGTGCAAAGAGATAACCCAATAATTCAAACTTTTTAGACTCGAGTAACAATGGGTTATTTGTGCTACCAATAGATTCTAGGCATGCTGCTACATTGCCGGAATTCATGTCGAATCTATGATAACTCCCTGATTCAAAAGTCTTGGCTGCTTCAAAGTTCAATTCATCATTTCCGGAGGAAAGCAAATGGTGTAACTCTGAAATCGGAATTGTAAGGGTTATAAACCCGGCGCCTTCCGGACCGGATATAATAGCTTTAAAGTTTTTTTCCTGCTCATAAAAAAGGTAATGTGATGCTGCAGGTAATGGCATGGTACGGTTTCCATCTATATTAAAACTCAAGGTTTCATCCACAGTAAAAAGGATATGAATACTCTTTGAAGAAAGTTGATAATGAACCGGGTGATCCGGAATCATTTTATACTGATTTAGTTGGATGCTCATGATGCTACCTTGTTAGGGCGAGTTTTTATTATTCTGTATCCTATATAAATGAGAATGAGACCAATTAGTTCAGTTATAAATAAAACTTCTACATATCCCATACGTGTGGCTGTACCACCTATTCCCGGAAGTAAAGCACCTATTGCGATGTAAATATTCCCTTTGAATCTCGCTTCTTTATTTTCTTGCTTGGCATATTTAGCCGCTGAATAAATAGCACCACCAACCAGAAATAGGAAAGAGTATATATTAATAAGAGGTGAGAATAAACGAACCCATTCCCATTCAAATACCTTACCGGTTAGTTTGTAATCAAATTCGGCCGGATTGCCTATCGGCGATAAGGAAACACAAATAGCACCAACCACAATGGCGCTTACTATAATAACACTGGTAATATTGGCAAACTTCCTGTTCATAAGCAAATAAACAGAACCTTGGGCCAGTGGAAATCCACCTAACAGAGCCCCAACAATGTACCAATATTTTAAATTAACATCACTCCAACCATAAAGAGCATGAAAACTTTCGGCGAATGTTCCCATACCAAAAGTTAAAACCCCAATGCACCACCACAACAAATATGGCGTAGAGTGTTCCTTATAATGTAGATATATTTCCCTGAAGAAATAGATTGAGAATAAGGTAGTTATAATCGGAATGTACTGTATAATGTCAACCATTGTTTTGCAACATTTTGGATATTATGGCTGCAAATAAAGGCAAATAGATTTATTTAATCTTCATATTATCAATCACTTAAATAACATTATTGCTTTCTGATTGCATTCCAATTTGGGGTATTTTTATTTCTGAACTGGTTATAAATCTATTAATAACAGAATCACATTTGCAGCAGAAATAAATCACATGAGAAAATTATTTATATACGTATTGTTATTAGCAGCCGGAAGCGTTTTGGCGCAAGATGCAGATTCTGTTTCAACAGCAGCCGGTGCAAATGAAGTGTACTATGACATCGAGACCGGTTCTAAAACAGTAGTTGCAGTTGATGATTGGGATCTCGCATTTGCTGTTCCAACGATGGAAGTAAGTGTTCTTATTAATGAGGCTTCGGGAACTGAACTGTATGTTTATTCTGCAGACACCAATGATTGGGCTTCAATTGATACAACAGGTTTTGATTTCGAAACCAATAAAGTAAACAATTCAGATGAAGATTGGTCTACCGGTGCATTCAATAATCTCGGAACTAATCATCCTGATTATGGCTGGGGAACATACAATACCAGTAATCATTCCGTGAATGGTTCAAGAGTATTTATTCTTAAGAAGTCAGATGGTTCATTTTACCAAATTGTAATAGTAAGAATGACTGCTGCCGGCCAGTATACTCTAAAGATTGGAGAATTGGGAGGAGCTAACACATACTACACCACATTTAATAGAGGACAGTTTCCGGGGCAAAATTTTGTTTATTACTCAATTGATAATGACGAAACATTAAACTTGGAGCCAAGCGGCGATTGGCAAATGCTTTTCACAAAGTATGTAGCAGCAATTCCTGCGGGTCCTAGTACGCTTTACTATCCCGTTACAGGAGTAAAAGTGAATAAAGGGGTAGAAGTAGCAGAAAGAACCGGAGTAGAGGTAAGTGATAATGATACAACTGGTTTAGTATGGAGTACTAATATCACAGAAATAGGGTACGATTGGAAAAGCTTTAATGGAGCCGGTTATGATATTACTGAAGACCTCAGTTACTTCATTCGTCTAGAAAACGGAAATATATATAAGGTATGGTTTACCGATTATGCCGGTGGAGCAGAAGGTACAAGTTACTTCAATACAGAGCTTGTTTATAGCACTGCTAGTATTAGTAATAATGATTTACCCGAACTACGTGTTTATCCTAACCCAAGTAACGGACAATTTGTAATAGACAACAAATATTCAGGTAATTTACATGTTGAAGTACTAAGTCAAACCGGTGTGCAAGTTCAAACCATTGACCTAATGGCCGGTAAAAATATATTAGATCTTACAGATCAAGCTTCCGGACTTTACTACGTAAGACTAGTAAATGAAAGAGGTTCTAAATTAGTGAAGCTAATCATTGAATAAGATTGCTTATATAGCCTTTTTTTTACTGTTTGTGCCGGTCTTTGTATCGGCGCAAACGGTTATTTCTGTTAGAGATGCAGAAAATAATGATGCTATCAGTTTTGAGCTCATTACCAGCGAAGGGCAAACTTTTTTATCAAATGATACCGGGAGAATACAGATCGCACTTGAAGAACCCGGTATTTTTATTATTCGCAATGAACTGTACTTTGATTACAGTATAAGATTACTTCCCGACACATCATACAGAGTCTATTTAAGTCCTAAAATACAGGGATTAGACCCTGTTATTGTTACCGATGTTTTTGGAGATCGTAGACAAGATCAAACGGTGTTGAATGTTGATCGAATTTCTCAAAAGAGAATTATTGAATTAGGTGCAGTTGATTTAAGGGATGTATTGGCCTTTGAGAGTAATATCCGTTTGAGACGCGATAATGCTTTAGGTACGAGCAGTATGACGCTCATGGGGATGGGAGGAAACAATGTGAAAGTGTTGATCAACGGCGTTCCCGTGGTTGGCAGAATGTTTGACCAGGTTGATCTTGAACAATTCAATATGGAGAATATATCTCAAATTGAGGTAGTGAAAGGACCCATGTCGGTAATCTACGGTTCAAACGCTCTTGCGGGTACTATAAACATCATTACAAATTCAAAACCTAAGAGAGCAGCCAGTATAAATCTGTACCACGAGTCTGATGGTCAGTATAATGTTACAGGAACTTTTATTCAGCCAATAGGAGATCATCATTTGGTGTCTTTTAGCGGCGGACGTCTGCTTTTCAATGGTTGGAGTGCTTCAGACACAGATCGAACCTTTGATTGGATTCCAAAGGAACAATACAATGCAAGATTGGGCTATCAGTACAAAAACAAAGGAATTGCTGTTCAATTTAGAAGTGAATTATTCCATTCATTTTTGTTAGACAGAGGTAAGACTTTAGCACCCTATTTTGAGGATGCGGTAGACCAGAAGTACCGCAATACCAGAATAGACCACAGCATTAATGTTATAAAAGATCTAAAAGATGGAAGGTGGTCTTTAATGTTGAGTAATAATAGCTTCAAACGTTTAAAGAACAAATATTTCAAGGATTTAATCAGCTTAAATGAGCAATTGGTGCCTTTAGCTTCAGAACAAGATACGCAGCTCTTCAATGCTATTGTCCTTCGTTCTATCTACAATAAAAAAATCGAAAAATGGGATGGAATACTCGGATTAGATGTAAATCACGAATCCGGTACAGGCCCTCGAATTTTAGATCAACAACAAAGTCAAACAGATATTGCACTATTCAGTAGTTTAGAGCATCCATTGGGAAACAGAGGCTTGCTTAGAGCCGGCATGAGATATGCTTATAACTCAGCTTTCAAATCACCTTTATTGTACTCTCTGCAATCCGTCTATAATTTAAAGTCGAATAAAATAATTAAACTGGCTTATGGTAAAGGGTTCAGAGCACCATCAATAAAAGAATTGTACCTCGACTTTAACGACAGCAGACACAATGTATATGGGAATGCAAATTTACGTGCCGAAACGGCTCATTCATTTACCGGAAACTATACCCAGAGAAATGTATGGGATAAGCTGTCTTTGGTTTCTCAGGTAGAAGGTTTTTACAATCGTATACACGATAAAATTGAGTTAAGTGTGCTAGGTCCGCTTGAGGCTACATATTCTAATATTGGTTTATTTGAATCGGTAGGAGGTACTATAACAGAAAAACTTAATTTTAAACGAATGGACCTCAATGTAAGTGCAACTTATATAGGGGTTAAAAATGGTATTGATCCGGAAGAAGCCGGGACCAGTACTCAAGATAAATTTTACTTCTCTCCTCAGGTTATTGTTCAGCCAGCGGTGAACTTTTTAGACAAGAAACTGAAAGTAAATTTATTTATAAACTACTTCGGAGCTTTAACTCGAGTATTTGCCGATACCGCCAATTCAAATCTTAGTGTTGAGCGATTGGATCCATATACCATGATTGATGTTACGGCACAGTACGACATAATACCAAAGCGCGCTTACATCACATGTGGAATTAGAAACTTAGCAGGAATTCAAACGGTTGGTGCTCAGAACACTGTAAGTGGAGCACATACTGAAGGATCTGATTTTTTATCGATAAGTCCGGGAACAACCTATTTTATAAGCTTTAGATATGCCTTTTTTAAATAGATTCATCATAATTTCTATCTTCTTTATGGCTTCTTGTATGCCAAAGGAAGAACCCATTACTCCTTTTCCTCGTGGAGATGTATCCATTACAGAATTAGATATGGGTACAGAAAAGTCGGATATTGTATTTTTTGATCTTGAGAGTAATTCCATAATTGATAGAGCTCATCCTTTAGACTGGGATTTCTATTTTGATAATGGCCTAGTTAAAATAAACTTTTTACGAAGCCTGAAAGTAGCAGAAGTAGCAGATTTAGATGCAGTTAGCGATACAGTTGGATTGGAGTTTAGGACATTGCAAAGAGTTGAAAATAGACCAATGTGGTCATTAGAAATAGGTAAGAATTATGTAGTTGATCTCGGCATGGTTCCAGAAACCGGAGCGCATCTGGGATTTATAAAGTTAAAGCTTGTTAGTGATCAGGAGATTGAATGGTCTGACCTTAATACCAATAATTATACTTCGAAAACGATTACTACAGGTATGCATTACTACAATCTCCGAAAAGACAGCTTTGTAGAACTGCCATTGGAGACTGATTACGACCTCGTTTTTGGGAAATATTCTCATTTCTTTGAGGTGGAACAGATTGATTATGAGGTTTTAGGTACATTAACCGGTAGCGCGACATCAACAAGAACCACTTTAGATTTTAGTCAAATTACCGCAGAAACGGCAGATACCCTAGATTGGGATGTATATGATCGAGATGCCATTGGTTACGACTGGAAATCGTACAATATTGATAAAGGAGCATATGAGATTCTAACGAAGTATAATTACATGGTAAGAACGGAGTCGGGCTTCCTCTATAAGCTTAGATTTACGGGGTTTTATAATGACAATGGAATCTCCGGTCATCCCACCTTCGAAGTGAAGCTGCTCTAAGCTTTATTCTGAACAACAACAGATTTCCTTTTCTTTCTTTTAAAATTGATAATCCGAATTGCAATTAGGATTAGAATTAGTCCTGAGACCTGATATATATTGATTTGCTCTGAATCTACACTACCCCAGATCATTGCAACGATTGGTATTAAATAGGTTACGGAAGATGCAAATACGGCATTCGTCATTTGAATGAGCCGGTTAAACATGATTAAGCTCAGTGCAGTACCAACTACAGCTAAAGTAATTACTGCTGAAAATGCCTTGTTGTACTCAAATGAGTCAAATTGAAAAGGTAATCCGGTGTAAAAAAGTATAGCTATTCCTACAATGCTTACAATTCCTAATGGGAGAGAGGCAACTAGTAATGCAGGATAATCATTCAGCTTGTTTTTAATGATGTTGACATTAATACCATAGCAGATCGTCGCCAGAATGATTAGAAAGGTGTAAGCCGGTTGACTAGCTTCAACACTAAATCCCTGATTAAATACCAATAAAAGAGCTCCAATAAGTCCAACAATTACTCCTAATACCTGATTTCGATTCATTTTCACTCCCATAAACAGGACTCCAACACCCAAGGCAAAAAGCGGAGTAAGGGAATTAAGTGCGCCGGTTAGTGAAGAAGAAATTCTGGTTTGTGCAGCTGTGAAAAGAAATGCAGGAAGAAAGTTGCCCAAAAAGCCTGAGATTGCGAAGTACTTTAAATCCCCCTCTTTTATCTTTACTTTCTTCCAACGAATAAACGGAAGTAAAAACACACCGGCTACCGAGATTCTAATGGCTGCTACCTGGAAACTATTAAAGCTTTCCAAGCCAATTTTCATTAAAATAAAAGAGCTACCCCAAATTACAGCAAGTACTCCCAGAAGCAGATAGGCTATGTTTGATTTTTCGTTCACGCTGATACTGCGTGCAATAGTTGCTCATTTCAAGAAATAAAACAAATAAGCTTTACGGATAAGTGATAATTACTGAATTTGTCTATATTTACACGAACAATTACCTCATTAAAACAAGGAAAAATACCTTGGTTTAATTAACCAAACCTTAGCTAACCGACCCAGATATGACTGTCTGGGTCTTTTTTTAGGTAAATTTTAAATTGAAGCTTAAAGTTCTTCAAGTTTTAGATCTTTCTTGATTTTCAGGTCGTTAGGTCTTATGTATAGCATATACACTACAACTAGACTAGCATAAATCACATAATTCAATTCCCTCGTCATCAAAAACACAAACAAGGTTCCCAGGCAAGCAAATTCTGCAACCCCATATTGCTTGATTTGAAGTTGTCTATACTCTTGAAGTTTTAACTCTTGATCTTCCTGTACCTGAATCTTTTTTAATTGATTCTTATAATAATAATTAAAACCAAAGATGATGATAACAAATGCAATAGGAACGATATAATTAAAATGTATATAACGGGATCCTGCAGCTTGAAGCGAGTTTGCACACATTATATATGCTGCAAAGGTTACTACCGCCATTAAAACAGCGATAATAATATGCATGGTTCTTAGGCCCTTAATTACCTTGTGTTGGGTTAATTCCATATTATAAAAGACTTATTTGATCCCCCGAAGTGAAACTCCCTTTCGGCTTCTTAGGTATCTCATCGAAATCCGGTGGTTCTTTCGTTTCATTCTCCTTGTTTTCGGGTGTATTGCTTCCGGAGTCATTGGAGTTATCGTCGGGATCTACATCTTTTGGTTTATCCTCATTAGAATCTTCTTCCCATCCCGGATCATTTTCATCCGGTGGAAGAAGCTTGGCTTTGCTGAACTCTTTACCTGCTATTTTATTACCAATACTCTTCCAACCTTTAACATCAATAAACTCTCTGAGATTTACCTCTTCTGTCTTTTTATCCTTTCCTGATTTAGTTGTGAGTTCAATTACCGGTTTAAACTGGGTTGTAGCCAAAATGAGCTTGGATCCACGGCCATCTGTAATAAAGGAAAATCGCTTACCCTGGCTAGAAGTTTCAATTTGGAACCGCTTCACGCAGTAATTTTTTGAATTACCGTCGTAATGCACCGCTGTAATTACTTTTTTAGGATTGAATTTCTCAATAAGTACGATTTCTCGGTTATTGTAGTGATTTGTTAGTTCGTGGCTGGTGAGCTCATATTCACCGGTCTCATAAACCACTAATATTTGATCCTCGGTTTGGAAACTACCCAGATAATCTCCGCGTTCGTGAACATTGAGTCTGCCTATATTGGCTTCATACCAAATATCTCGTCCGCCGATAGTAGATACCCCTTTTTCTTTGAAGTCTACTTTTCTTACGGGATGTTTAGTAACCTGATTACCTTTAGAGTTTCTTCCCTTTATCGCGAGATCTGCGAAATTGTATTCGATCAGTTTATTTCTTGCCTTTGCCGCAGAGTGTAAATAAACGTTTACAATCTCGGCCTCACCATTCGGGTTGGCGGAAAAGTAATGCAACTTACTTCCGGCATTACCTTGAGTTACAAAATACTCTTTATCTCGGGTTATGGAAGTAACACTAAATCTCTTGGCGTACGTTTTCTTTGTTTTACCATCAGTATACATGGCATTGTATACCATTCGGTCGTCGTTTTTCCTAAAGACCGCAACATGAATGATGTTTTTGCCAAAGAAGGATTTCTGACTCACTTTACTCACTGAGTAAGTGCCATCTCCTCTAAACACAATAATATCGTCGATATCAGAACACTCTGAAACATACTCATCTTTCTTAAGACCTGTACCAACAAATCCTTCTGATCGATTTACATATAGCTTTTCATTTGCTACAGCAACAACTTGAGTGTTGATGTCTTCAAAGTCTTTTATTTCCGTTTTACGTTCTTTCCCGTCCTTGTATTTATCCAAAATCCCCTCGTAATAAGCAATAGCGTAATCAATGAGGTTTTCAAGATTGTGATTTACTTCAGCAAGCTCATCTTCTATGCCCTTGAGAAGTTCATCTGCTTTGAATGAATCGAATTTAGAAATACGTTTGATTCGGATTTCAGTTAGTCTGGTAATATCCTCTTCGGTAACTTCTCTCTTTAGTAGTTTTTTAAATGGATCCAGCCCCTTATCAATAGTGGAGATAATCTCTTCCCAAGTCTCGCACTCTTCAATATCTCGATATATGCGCTCTTCAATAAAGATTTTTTCTAGCGAGCTAAAATGCCATTTCTCTTCAAGTTCGCCGCGTCTGATTTCCAATTCTTTTTGGAGCAGATCAACGGTGTTTTCTGTATTGATCTTAAGGATATCCGATACTCCCAGAAATGCAGGTTTATCTTCTACAATAACACATGCATTTGGCGAAATTGACGTTTCGCAGTTTGTGAATGCATATAAAGCATCGATGGTTTTATCAGTTGAGATATTATTTGGTAACTGAATCTCAATTTCAACATCTTTGGCCGTATTATCAATTACCTTCTTAATCTTGATTTTTCCCTTATCATTGGCTTTAATGATCGAATCAATTAAAGAAGTTGTGGTTACGCCATAGGGAACATCTTTAATAATCAAGGTGTTCTTATCTCGTTCTTCAATTTTTGCCCGAACTTTTACTCTACCGCCACGTCTTCCATCTTGGTAGTCTGAAATATCTACCTGTCCTCCGGTTTGGAAGTCGGGGTAAAGGGTAGGGGTTTTACCTTGAAGAATCTTGATACTTCCCTGAACAAGCTCAATAAAGTTATGTGGTAAGATTTTAGTTGAGAGTCCAACTGCGATTCCTTCTACTCCCTGTGCTAATAAAAGAGGAAATTTTACCGGAAGCGTTATTGGTTCATTTTTTCTACCGTCATACGACTTCTGCCAAACTGTAGTTTGCTTATTGAAAGCAACGTCCAATGCAAATTTGGTAAGGCGTGCTTCTATATAACGAGGAGCTGCAGCGCTATCACCCGTTCTTACATCTCCCCAGTTACCCTGGCAATCGATCATTAGATCTTTTTGCCCCAGATTAATAATGGCATCGCCAATTGCTGCATCACCGTGAGGGTGGTACTGCATGGTATGACCAATAATGTTCGCTACTTTGTTATAGCGACCATCGTCCATATCCTTCATACTGTGCAGAATTCTTCTTTGCACAGGTTTAAGGCCGTCGTTCACATGCGGAACTGCACGTTCCAGAATTACATAGCTGGCATAATCTAGGAACCAGTCTTCATACATTCCGGAAAGTGGTCGATTGCCATTGAGGTCTACCGGAATTTCTTTTCCTTCTTCGGGATTCTTCTCTTCGTTCTCTTCCATCTTAGGCAGCCTGTTCTATTTGACCTTCATCATCGTCATCCGTCTTACCCCCATCCGGGTCATTATCAGTATCTATTTCAGTTCGCAGGTTATTAATAATAAACTCTTGTCGATCTGTGGTGTTTTTTCCCATGTAATATTCCAGCATTTTTGGAATTGAGGTGTCTTCATTCAGAATTACCGGCTCAAGTCGAATTTCATCTCCGATAAAACCACTGAACTCATCCGGAGATATTTCACCTAATCCTTTAAATCGTGTAATTTCTGATTTAGCACCCAGTTTATTCAGTGCATCTTTTCTCTCTTGTTCGGAGTAGCAATAAATTGTTTCTTTCTTGTTTCTAACTCTAAATAGAGGGGTATCCAAAATATAAAGATGGCCCTGTCTTACTAAATCCGGGAAGAATTGTAGGAAAAACGTTAGGATGAGCAGTCTAATATGCATTCCATCCACATCGGCATCCGTTGCAATCACGATTTTATTATACCTTAAATCTTCTATAGATTCTTCAATATTTAAAGCGTGTTGCAATAGGTTGAATTCTTCGTTTTCGTATACAATCTTTTTCTTGAGACCGTAACAATTAAGTGGTTTACCTCTTAAACTAAAGACTGCTTGCGTCTGCACATCCCTTGCTTTAGTAATAGAACCACTTGCAGAATCTCCCTCAGTAATAAAAAGTGTTGTATCGAGTTTGCTTTCGTGCTTATCGTCGGTAAAATGCACTCTGCAGTCTCTTAATTTTTTATTATGAACGCTGGCTTTCTTTGCTCTTTCTCTGGCGATCTTCCGAACACCTGCCATATCCTTGCGCTCCCTTTCGCTCAGTTGAATCTTCTTGAGAAGGGCTTCAGCTGTATCTGAATTTCGGTGCAGATAATTGTCGAGCTTTGTTTTAACGAAGTTGATGATCTCCGTTTTAAGTGAGGCACCACCGGGAGCTATCTCTGTAGATCCCAATTTTGTTTTGGTTTGAGATTCAAACACCGGCTCTTGAATTCTCACACTGATGGCTGCCACTAAACTTGCTCTCACATCTGTAGAGTCAAAACTTTTTCCGTAGAAGTCCCGAATAGTTTTTACCAGTGCTTCCTTGAAAGCTGCGACGTGAGTTCCACCTTGAGTGGTATTCTGGCCATTCACAAACGAGAAATACTCTTCACCGTAATGATTGTCGTGAGAAATGGCGATTTCCATATCACCCTCTTTAAGGTGGATGATAGGATACTTAATTTCTTCTTCTTTGGTTTTACGCTCTAATAGGTCGAGCAGACCATTTTTTGAAAAGTAACGAGTACCATTCCAATGCAAGCTTAAGCCGGCATTAAGGTAAACATAGTTCCACATTTGGTTTTCTATGTACTCATTAATGTATTTATGGTTTTTAAAGATTTCAGGATCGGCTTGATATTCAATGAGAGTACCATTGCGTTCTTCGGTATCTAGATCCTCTTCGTTTATTAGTTCACCTCGACTAAACTCGGCGAGTTTGCTTTTCCCTTCGCGGAAAGACTGTACTTTAAATTCACTTGATAGCGCGTTAACCGCTTTTGTACCAACACCGTTTAGTCCTACAGACTTCTGAAAAACTGCAGAATCGTATTTTGCTCCGGTATTGATTTTGGAAACGCAGTCGATTACTTTACCCAGAGGGATTCCTCGACCATAATCTCGTATGCGTACACGGTTATCTTTGATTGATACTTCAATCTTCTTTCCATGACCCATCATGAATTCATCGATGGAGTTATCAATTACTTCTTTTAGTAAAATGTAGATACCGTCTTCTGCGGAAGAACCATTCCCCAATTTCCCGATATACATACCGGGTCTGAGGCGAATATGTTCCTTCCAGTCGAGGGAGCGTATACTGTCTTCTGTATATTGATTTTCAGCCATGATCGAATGCGCCCAAATGTACTAAACATGGGCTTTTATCGACCTTTTGCAATACAAAATTTTATAAACACTATGTTAGAAACCTTAACATCAAGTATTTCTAAAATTTGTACTTTTGAAGCTGCGATGAATTTAGTTGTTAAAAACCTACCGAAAAGTTATAACGCACATTATCTTCAAATGCTATTTGAGCCTATTGGAGAGGTAACTGATTCTAAGGTCTTGTACGACCGTGTTACCAGAGAGCCAAAGGGGATGGGCTTTGTGGAGTTTGCTAAGGATGAAGACGGAGAAAAAGCCATTGAGTTAATGAATGGCAAAGAAATCCAAGGGCAGGCTATCAGCGTAGAAAAAGCAAAACCCAGAAAAGTCAATATCTGGGGATAATCAAAACTCTAAGAGTGTTTCTTTATTACTCAGGCTTCAGAGCCCGGGATGAGTTTTTGGTTTCTTTTTTCCTTCCAGTATTTACGCATACTGAGAAATAACAGTACATATAGCATAATAAGAAGTTTATTGGTTTACTGAAAAAGGCACATTGCAGGATGTCTCGCCCACAATGTGCCGGATGTATACCCCACTACGAATACACATCATAAAATGAACAATGTGTTAGTCTGTTATCACTAACTTCTGTGTCTCCCCTAATTGGTTGATGTCTTGAACAAAATACAATCCTGCAGGCAGTGCACGTAGATCGATTCTGTTGTTGTACATAGTAATAGTCTGACGAATGACTTCACGTCCATTCGCTGCAATTACTGCAAATTCTCTGCTGTCGAAATCTCCGGCAAATGTAGTTTGAACTTCAATGTAGTTGCGGGCCGGGAGGGGGGTGATTTCAAACTCGCCATAGCGCTGTCCACCTTCAAATAATACCACTTGGATATTACTGTATTCGAAGGTTTGATCGTAATCTACCATTTTTAAACGGTAGATGTTTTTACCCAAAATTGGGTTTTGGTCGATTAACTGATAATCTGTAATACTCATTCCGTCGCCGCATGGGTCAACTTGAGCAATTTCGTACCATCCATTAGCCTCTAGATCGTACTTTTCAACAGAGTAGTGGCTGAAGTTAATCTCTTGTGCTACGGTCCAGTTTAATTCAACTTCTTTTTCTACCTGCTCGGCAGTAAAGCTGATCAAGGTAACCGGTACCGGAGCTGCATTATAGTCAGAAATAATATATGATCCTGTAGAGCTTTCGTAATAAGATCCCGATGGGCTTGTTACTAATTCTACAGCTTCAATTCTATAGTAGTAAGAAGTGTCAGGAGAAATTGCGTCGTTGTAACTAGTTGAGGTTAATAAGCTGCTGTTTACTTTTACATAACCCTCGTTTTCTTCTGTACTTCTGTATACATTGTATCCTAATACACCTGCAACACTGTTCCAGCTTAACATCGCAGTATCTTTGTTTATAGATCTAATAGTGTAGAGGTTTCCAACGTTTTTGGTGTAATGACTCTTTAGGGTAGGATCGCCTAATAATAGTACGTGCATACTTCTTGGATACAATCCGGTTGGCTCGTATAGACCAACATTGTTTTGAGTAAGTTTAGTTGAGTAACCAATTGGCTTACCAAGAGCCATATGCTGGATAAACCAGTTAGGTCTACCTGCCCAGCTCGCGGTAAGGAAGTTTCCATTGGCAATCATGGCTCTCATCAAGTTGTTCTGAACGTCTGGGTCACCGTTGTAAGATCCCAATACCATTCCGAAAACTCCGTCTAGATCTGAAGATGCAAGCGAAGCAGTGGTAGCAAATCCATTAATTGAAGTATAAGTACCCGCTCCGGCAGTGAATGAAAATAAAGCTGAGCTGTTTGTGGTAGTAGTAATGATGTCAGCATCAAAAACTGAGTCGCTTCCTACAATAGGAGCAAAGTTTCTGTATCCGTTTTGAGAAAATCCTTCAGAGAATGAAAGGAAGTTATCATCTACAATCCCGATATTTCTTGGTACGAATTCACCGGTTTTAAACTCGTGCAATTTCTCAAAATAGTTTTGGTATAAACTGATTAATGACTGTGAAAAAGCAGGTAAATCTGTAAAGTCGATTCTACCTATTTGAATATCTGCATCAGAACTTAAGAATGATTGATCCGTTTTATCATCGTTCTTTTCGTTTGATAATCTATCATCAGTGCTGTTAGTGTAACGAACCTGAATATCAGTATAAGAGCCGTCGACATCAGCCAGCATAAGATCTGATGGCCATGCACCGTGGTGGTCAGTATGTCCATCAGGACTCATTTCTCCGGTGTAGTAATAGGGCATATTTCCAACAAGGAATACTGTAGTAAGATTTGAGTAAGTGTTGCTTAGACCGATAATATCACCTTTTAGATCTTCAGCAGATTGGTTGGTATCGTAAGAAATAATGGTAACCTCGTAACCATCGCCGATAAGATCTTTTTTGTAGACGTCTAATTCCGCGGTAAGATCATCGTAAATAGAAGAATCAACAAGAACAGCAACCATTCCTTTGTTAGTGTTTTCTTCCAAGTTAACAGCCACACTGATGTAACCATAGGCATCAATACCGGAACGCAGACCCACGATTTTGTATTCGTACATCTGATTGTTGTTGATACTAGAATCTACATGAGTAAATACAGTGTTAGAATACACTGCATCTGGGGTACTGGGCCAAGAGCCGCCCGACATTTTATAAACTCTGAAAGAGCTTACCGGATCGAAGGCTTCCCAGTTAATTGTTACTTTACCGTTTGAAACGGTAGCTTCAACTTTTAATGTTTTTTGTTGTCCGTAAGTAGAGCTCTGCGCTAATACGTTTCCACTGAAGGCAGTGAAAAAAAGGACAAGAAGGGTGAGACATGGATAATAATTTTTCATTTTAATAGTAGTTTAAGTAGTGGTTAGATATGTAGGTTTATCTGGTTAAGGAATAAACTGCTACAATCTTTAAGTAGTAGTACCACAAATATAGAACTGCTTTTTTGAATAAAACAAACAAATCCAATAAAAAATGTAATATTTCTTTATTAGAGACTGCTATTCTAAAAATAAGACGGGTGTTTGTTTTTGTGGAATATTGAACTTAATATACTGTAAATGAACATTTTGCAATGAAATGTCTAGCTTAAATTACGATTGTTTACTAGCTTATGTGGTGGAAAAGTACATCTTTGAGAAAGAGTACCAAAAAGGGTCATGATGTTAACATGACCCTTTAGAATAAGATATTGTAATGCTTTTTAGTAGAATCCTTCAGACCCTTCGAAGCTTGTTGTTTTCTTGGGGTTAATCGCCATCACAGGAGTTCTTTGAGAACTATTTACTACTTGTTGAGCATAAGAACCCATAAATAGATCCGACATTTTTAACTCTTGTTGAGTCATAATCATAATGAGGTCTGCATTGATCTCTTCTGCGTATTGGATGGTATCTTTACCTATATGATCCGGATATTTTCTGTCGTCTAATAGTTTCGAAACATATTTAACACCGTGTTCTTCCAGGTAGTTTTCAACCACTTTCAAGTTGGCGTTTACTTTATTTTTAAGGAACTCATCTTCCTCAACCTCCATAATGATATGAACGGTGCTATTGTATTTCTGTGCAAATTTTCTAGCCCATTTTACTTTTTGCTTTGATGCTTTTGTTAGATCGATAGGTAAAACGATGCTATCAAACTTCGGCATTCTCTTCTCTTTTACTGCGATAACCGGAACCTTAGAAGATTGAATCACTCTGCTGGTAGTACTTCCAACAAATACATCCATACCATGAGAACCTGTAACTCCCATAACAATGGTTTATTACCTTATATGGTTTTCCATCGTCGGTAATAGTTTTAACTCTGGCTTCCGGCCAAGATTTAATGATGGCTTCTTTCTGCTCATTCAATTTACTCTGAATACCATCCTGCATCAATTTTTTATTTTCACTTCCTGTAAAAATTGAAGCGAAAATATTTTCAGATACAACGTGAAGTAATACTATCTCATCATCAAACATTTTTGCCATCTCTACTGCATAGTTTGTTGCATTCTGAGAGGCTTCCGAAAAATCGGTAGGAACCAAAATTGAGTGGTTTTTAGGAGTTTGTATATCTGTCATAAGGCGAATTTATGGTGCAAAGGTAATATTACACGTGGCAGTTTATATTCATCAAAGATTAAAATATCAATAAATAAACGCATTTCGTCGCAAGTACTAATATTGTAAGGCAGATTGGTTAGAATGTCGGAGCTTAAGTTGACAATAAAAGAGGTGGTTACACTTCGTGATGCGCAAGTTTTTAATGACTTTCCTCGCTGGTTATATACTAATGATCCTTATTTTATTTCTCATTTAGATCAAGATATAGAGAAGGTCTTCAACCCAAAAACGAATTCATCATTTAGAAATGGCGATGCTAAAAGATGGTTATTGTTTGATGGAAAACAATGTACAGGTAAGATAGCGGCCTTTTTCGATCGGGATAAAGATTGGGCAGGTATAGGTTTTTTTGATTGTGTGGATGATCAAGAGTCTGCTAATATGCTATTCCGAACAGCGGAGGAGTGGTTGTCATCCAATGGCTTCAATTACGCAGAAGCGCCGGTGAATTTTGGTGAACGCGACAAATACTGGGGCTTAATGATTCATAGCTCAAGGTCTCAATCCTATCAAGAAAACTATAATGCGGATTATTACCGACACTTATTTGAAAGGGCAGGGTATCAAAAGAAATTTGAGCAAACAACTGCAGAAGCAGATCCAAAACGCTTTAATCACCAAAAATTTAAAGAATTAGCTCAAAGAAGTACCGGTTCCGAAGAGTTTGAGTTAAAACACTTAGAACGGGATAAACTAGATAAATATGCGGAAGATTTTGTGAGTGTATATAATAAGGCCTGGCAGGGACATGATCACTTTACTCCTTTAACAAAAAAGCGCATTCTACAACTGTTTAAATCTATGAAACCTGTCTTGAGAGAAGATTTAATTTGGTTTACTTACGCTAATGACAAACCGGTGGCCTTTTATGTAAGCATTATCGATCTTAATCAGATCTTCAAGTATCTCAATGGAAAGTTAAATTGGTGGGGAAAGCTAAAATTTTTGTGGTACAAGAACAGAGTTAAGGTTGATAAGATTAGGGGACTAGTGTTTGGAGTTATTCCTGAATATCAAAATAGAGGTTTGTACTCAGGAATGATCATGAAAATTTACGAAGTCTTTGAAAAAGATCCTTATTTAAAGTCGACCGAGTTAAGTTGGATCGGCGATTTTAATCCGAAAATGCACGCATTATTTAGGAGTTTGGGGGCTGAAACAACAAAGATTCATTATACCTATGAAAAACGGTTTTAAATTATTTGTTAGAATAAATTATAAAATTACATTTGCAGCCGCTTACGAGGTATAGGCCTCAAAAAGTGGAAAGATTCCGTAGCTCAGTTGGTAGAGCATCTCCCTTTTAAGGAGGGGGTCCTGGGTTCGAGCCCCAGCGGGATCACAAAGAAACCCGGACCACAGCGTCCGGGTTTTTTGTTGTCTTTTTTTCTCACTCAATCAATATTGTCTTCAGCATATCCAGTGCTGGCAGAGGAGGAGTTTTCCTACTTCTAACCTTTAATTGTTTTATCCCTTTTTAATTTTTTTATGGCTAGAGAAATCCAAAGAGGAAATTCTTCCGTAACATGTATTGAGAGCGACAATAATAAAAATCTCAATATCATGAAAAACAAGATCATTAACACTATGCTTACATTCTGTCTAATCGGAATGTTTGGATTCTCAACCATGGCACAAACTACTAAGGTTGGAGGAGAAGAAATGTACCCTAAGAAAAACATTGTTGAAAATGCGGTGAATTCTGCAGACCACACAATACTGGTAGAAGCCGTTAAGGTGGCCGGATTGGTAGGAACCTTGCAAGGAGACGGACCCTTTACCGTTTTCGCACCGGTAAATGATGCCTTTGAAAATTTACCTGAAGGAACGCTAGAAACACTTATGAAACCTGAGAATAAAGATCAGTTAGTAGGAATTCTAACCTATCATGTAATTCCGGGGAAATACGACTTTGAAGCCTTGAAGAAAGAAATTAAAAAAGGAGATGGTAAAGCTACTCTAGAAACTGCCGCGGGCAAGACCCTCAGCTTTATGATGAACGGAGAAAGGAACATCACAGTATGGGATAATTCCGGCAATTACGCCAACATCTCAGTATATGATGTGTATCAGTCGAATGGCGTTATTCACGTCATAGACCGCGTATTATTGCCTTAGGCAGATTTTTACTCCCGGCCTTCATTGCGTCGGGAGTATTTTTAATACATTGCAACCATTATTGAAAATATTTTTGAATCATAAATTAGAACGATTTGAGTACTGCAAGCAGTAGAAAAGAAAAAACCGAGCACCAGATTGTGCAGTTGATGCAGATGGGAGACCGGCGGTTTCTCGACCTCATCTACACTGAATACAGCGGGATACTCTTCAAGATCACCCTTGGGATCGTAAGATCCAGGGAAGTGGCGGAAGATGTACTGCAAGACAGTTTAGTGAAGATTTGGAAGAACTCCGAAAGTTACAATCCCGATAAAGCAGCATTGCTTACCTGGATTGTACAAATAACAAAAAACACAGCATTGGATTTTGTAAGATCAAAGGCCGCAAAGAAGGCCCATGTCACAGATACCATGGAACAAGAAAAATCTATAAATAGCTACGGCATATCGCAGATAAAGGAAGAATTTATCGGCTTGAAAGAACTGTTGGAAGAATCGCTCGAGGAGCGGGATCAATCCATACTGAACATGCTGTACTTTGAGGGTTATACTCAGAAAGAGGTAGCCGAGAAGTTAGACATGCCATTAGGCAGTGTGAAGACGAGAATACGATTAACTGTAAACCGATTGAGGACTTATTTTAATAATTAGGGAAATGGAGTACAAAGAATTGATAGAATCGGGAAAATTAGAACTCTTTGCTCTAGGTGCTTTAGAAGGCCAAGAGAAGAAAGAGATAGAGTCTCTACTTGAAGAAAATAAGGAACTTCGAGAGGAATACGATCAAATCGTTGCGGCTTTACATCAATATGGTAATGCGGTAAGTGAACCTGCAGATATTAGCATACTTGAGAAAGCGAAAGCGAGAATAGACAATAACATTGAAGAAGAACAGGTGGTAAGTCATCCGGCTGCTAAACCAAAATCTAACCCATTTAAATGGCTCAGTATAGCGGCAAGTGTGCTTTTGATTTTTTCTGTGGCGATGAATTTCCAATTCAATAAGGATCTGCAAGCATTAGAACAAGAAGTCTTAGCCCTTGAAGCTGAACAGAGTCAGATTGCCGCTAGAACGGTAGAACTCAATGAAGCCTTAGTGAGTAGGGAAGAGCTTATAGCAGATATCTCTTCCGGCGAGGTGATTCGTACCTATATGGGCTCTACTCCGAGTTATAATGGTTATGAGAGTACGGTGTTCTGGAATAAAGTGACATCAGAAGTAATTCTGGCGACCAATAATTTACCGGCTCTGAGTGCCAACGAACAATATCAACTATGGGCCATCGTAGATGGTAAACCCGTAGATGCAGGAGTCTTTGACTCTGAAAACAAGCTCTTGAATATGAAACCGATTCAGGGCGAAGCTGCAGCATTTGCAGTCACAATTGAACCTAAAGGAGGAAGCGTAGACCCTACACTTGAGAAAATGTGTATGATGGGGAATGTTTCCGGCTAATTATGAACCAGCGCTTGAAAGCAAGTGCTAAACTACTACTACAAACCTTTTAGTAATTAAGTACAGTACTAAAAACTTGGATTATGATTCTTCATATTCTGGTTGCAAAATGGGGGCTTTGGTCCCCATTTTATTTTTGACTCTTTTAAGCAGAGTAGAAGCAATGATTATTTTTGAAGCATGAATTCAACCATTGTAGTAATTGTAGTATTGGTTTTAGTATTCCTGGTCTTTAGTGCTGCAATTAAAGGATTGATAAAGCTGCTTGCTACTTTGGCGCTCATAGCTGTGGGACTTGGTTTTTTATATTACAAAGCCTGGTGGCCATTTAAAGATACCTCGCTTACCTTGAATTATATGACCAATCAGTATTGCGAAGAAATCGATGATGAAGATATCTGCGAATGTGTGATAGACAAGATCAAGGCCGACATTGAAGAGCGATTTACAGCGAAGGAGATCGATGAAGTACTTCAAGACAGGGCTAAAGGCATCTATGTGATGCGCAAATCAATGAGTGCAACTGAAAAAGAAGCAAAAGCTTGCTTGGAGCAAAGAGGGGTTGAAGAAAAATACGAGAAGTTTCTGGAAGATGTCAATCCATTACGGCATGACTTTTTCGACTTACTCAGCAGCGGAGCTGATAGTCTCAAGATGAAAGCTGAGGAAGCTTTTGATCAAATAAAGGTTGAGAAAGAAAATATAGATGAACGCTATTAAGCGAGTCCAAGAGCGTGTTTAAGCTCATTAACCTGACTCTCCCAAAGCATTTCCATTTCTTCTACTTCGTCTTCATCTACCCAATCAGTGATGAGTAGCCCGATATCTCCGGTGAGTTCGTCTTTGGTGATCTCAAACTGGAAGAACTCATCTGCATTACCTTCTTTCCATTTGAATTTGATGTATTTTCCGTTAACACGTTTAACAAGTTCCGCCTCATTTTCTTCACCGTCCCAAAGAAATATATAACGCTTACTTCCCTTAATGTTCACATCATCACAGAACCATTCTACAAGCCCTGAAGGGGTAGAAATATATTGGTATAAGATAGTAGGTGATGATCTTATTACATATTCTAGCTCTAATTTTCGTCTTTCCACTTACGCGATTTTTAAGATTTTTCAAATAAAGCATTTTTATTGAAATAATGTTGGTTTAAGTGCAATTTACAAGCCACGAGTTTTTTGAACTGTAACCTTCCCTAAAATTCATACTGCAAATTGAACAATAAAAACAGTTAAATTTAAGCAGTCAAAAAATGAATAAAAGCAACTACACAAATCTCTAGTGATTAAGACTCGTCCATTCTTCATATAGTTCAGGAACAATCTTGCACTTTGTTGTCAACGATAGATAAGTGAGCACAGGATGATTTAGATGAACTTTAACATAAGTAACTGCTTATTAGAACGAAAAAAATGAAAAATAAAGGCAAATTACCCCATTTCAAAAGAATAGGCCTAAATTGAAGTTCGATATCAAATATAAAAGCACATTTGGCTTCTTTTGACGACATATTCTTTCCTGAAATTTCTCAGATATTTCTCTTTTCTAATTGAAAGCATCAGTAAACCCAAGTAACATTACTTTTATTGAAATAATCTATTTATCAGAGCATTGAATGAGGGATTTTTGGTCGAGTAGGGCAGTTTGTGGTATTTATTTGGGGTGATTTGATATAAAAGCGGATAAACGAATCAATTGATCACTAGAAACTGGATATTAATAGTATGATGTGATATTGTCAAGGTATTCGGTCAATGCTTATTATAGTTAAGCCGTATTCAACATCTTTGATTCTATACCAATAATTGGTATATTTGAATATGGCTAAAAATACATCGATCCTGCTTGGTGATTATTTTGATGATTTTATAAGTCGACAAATCAAATCTGGAAAGTATTCTTCCGCAAGCGAAGTAGTGAGGGCGGCATTACGAATGTTTGAACATGAGGAATCCAAGAAAGCTGAACTTATAAAAGCACTCAAGAAAGGAGAAAAATCAGGCTTTGTGAAAGACTTCGATCGAAACGAGTTTTTAAAAAGTATTCATCAAAAGCATCAGACTGAATAATGCGTTTTATAATCAGTCAAGAAGCTTGTCGCGATCTTGAGAGTATTTGGATTTATACTGATGAAAACTGGTCTGCTGAACAAGCGGACAGATACTACAACCTGATTGTAAACGAAATTGAATATTTAGCAGAGAACCCAGAGTCAGGTATAGATTATGGCCATATTAGAGAAGGTTATTTTCGCTCAAGGATGAAGTCACACTTCAT
Organism: bacterium; assembly: GCA_018223105.1. Classification (GTDB taxonomy): domain Bacteria; phylum Bacteroidota; class Bacteroidia; order NS11-12g; family UBA9320; genus JAAEYY01. The sequence goes on from JAAEYY010000002.1 coordinate 134,872, forward strand.
TTTCTATAAAAATGAACCTAGAAAAGAAGAAATTGAGATTATCAGAATATTGCATCAAAGAATGGATATTGATGCGCATCTGGAAGGATGAAGATGGTTTGTGCTTGTATTTTAAAGTTATTTAGAAACCTAGAAGAGTACCAAACTGTTAAGACTGCAGTATTCCTACATCTTAAAGCTTGTTAGTAGCGCAATTTACGATGGTCAAATTGAATGATTTAGCAATCAAATCTACAAAAGTGAAGCAATTCTATTTGATGCGAAAAACCATCATTAAATTGCTAATTGGATGTTAATGATGTTTATGTGCATCATTCTCGACGCTGTAACTACAATGAATACATAGAAAAACCACGAGAAGATCAACTTCTCAAGTACTTATTCAGCAACAATACACCAGCTGATCCCTATTTTGTTAGAGTGACTTGTGGGTGGGCGAAGGATACTTTGAGATGAGTTACATAAATCTTGTAGGGCAGTCGTATGGATATTATACTAGATATTTCGATGACTGTCGTTGCATAGAGCGTCTTTTAATTTGACCCCGATAAGATTTCTTCGTCAATACCTAATATAAGATACTAAGACTCTATTTTTGAAGCCGATTTGAAACAGCAGTTACTAGAAAACCGGTGGTTCTATATTCCATTTATCCTTTTTGTTATAGGCTTGTCTATCGTGGTTGGGCTCTACCACAGTAAAGATGTGGTATTGTTCCTCAATGGGATGGATCATTTTGGACTTCAGTCCTTTTTTTATCTTATAACACTCATGGGAGAGTGGGTAGGTGGAGTAATTGTTGCTTGTATTTTACTTTGGAGTAAACCCCTTAAATACACCCTGGTTTTTCTCATTGCTATTGGTTTGGCTTCAGGCACATCCGGTTTGTTAAAAGAAACAGTTTTTCACGATATAAAAC
>JAAEYY010000002.1:135826-139016 GCA_018223105.1 bacterium
ATATAAAACGTCCCGCTGCAAGCTTCGAGGAAGAACTCATTGTGGTTCACGGTACGGATTTACATAAGCATCATTCATTTCCTAGTGGACATACCACTGCTGCTTTTTGCATGTTCGGATTTTTAGCTCTAAGCATGAGAAGTAGAGCCTGGAAAGTCTGTGGAATTTTGGTGGGAGTGTCGGTAGGTTTAAGCCGTATGTTTTTAGGTCAACATTACCCCGAAGATGTTCTGGCAGGTGCAATTTTAGGGACCGTAGTAGTAACTTTGGTCTACCGTTTGACAATAGCGGTGACAGGAGGAGAACTTTTGAATAAACGTTTAATTAACGCTAAATGAAAGAGTCAACCAAGGTCTTACTGGGTTTGATTATCTTCTATTTGGTGCTATTCGTGCCCTTTTTAGGAGAGGCTAATCTCTTTGATTGGGATGAGATTAATTTCGCGGAAGCTGCTCGAGAAATCCTAGTTACAGGAGACTGGCTTAATGTCCAAATTGGCTATGATCCCTTCTGGGAAAAACCGCCTCTTTTTATCTGGATTCAGGCATGCAGCATGAAGATTTTTGGAGTAAATGCATTTGCTGCGCGATTCCCAAATGTGATCATTGGAGCGATTACATTATCGCTGCTTTTCAGACTTGCATTTAAACGATATGGAATCAAAGTGGCCATCACTACGGTTTTGGTATATACAGCTTCTATCACGCCTCATCTTTATTTTAAATCGGGAATAATAGATCCGCTCTTTAATCTGTTCATCTTCCTGGCTGTATTTCAATTGGTTCGTTCCATAGAGTCAAAAGCGAAAAATGCTTTCTTTCTTTCCGGGATTTTCCTAGGTTTAGCAATACTGACAAAAGGTCCGGCTGCTTTACTCATTGTTGGACTCACAGGATTAGCTTATCAAGTCATCTACCGTGTACATTTCTATTCAATTAGGCAATTACTAGGACTGCTGATTGGCTTGCTCTTTTTTCCGGGACTCTGGTTTGGAGCGCAAATCATAGAATCCGGTAGCTTTTGGTTTTTGAAAGAATTCATCGTTTACCAAATAGAACTATTCCAGGAACCGGTTGCGAGTCATGGTCAGCCTTTCTATTACCACGCAGTAGTCCTATTAGTACTTTGCTTACCCCTCACTATCATCGCACTTCCCGGACTTTTCAAAACGATTAGCTTTAGCGGCGACCGTACCTTCAATCGATGGATGAAGGTCTTGTTTTGGGTGGTGCTGATTCTTTTTTCATTGGTTACGACTAAAATCGTACACTACAGCAGCATGTGTTACATACCGCTGGCTTTCATTGCCGGGGTATATATTAATCATGATACATTAAAAAACTGGCAAAGAGTGTTGATCGCTCTTGTTTCTTTTATTGTGTTTTCAGGCATCGCAGCGCTTTCTTTCCTCTTGAATAATACCGAGATAAAGCTAGATCTAATATCAATGATTAAAGATCCTTTCATTTCCGGACAATTAGCAATGGAAGTCCATTGGAGTTATCTAATTCCGGTCATCAGTATAATAGCGATTCTATCGGCTATCATTTTATTCTTCAGAAAAGACAAAGCTGCTCTAATTCAGTATTTTACTTTAAACACGCTTCTGCTCACCGTTCTATTCACATTGTTGGTTCCAACTATAGATTCTGTAACTCAGAGGTCATGGATTATGCAACTGAAGCAATATGAAAAAAAGGAGATGGCACACTTCACCGTAGGTTTTAAGAGTTATGCGCATCAGTTTTATACCCAGGTGCCTCAAAACCAAAAGCTGGAAGAGCAGAAATTTAAAGTGCTGGAAACCTTGAACAAAGAGTCCCTTTTTGATCTCAATCGTGCAGATCGAAAGACCTTTGAATCTTTACTACGATATAGAGTTTTACATAAAACGAATATGCCGGTCAGCTTCAGTTATAAAGCCGGAAATTCTCCAATGCCGGAAGATGCGCAAAAGCTACAAAAAGTATTTGTAGGAAATGGATACCAAGTCTACGAACGAAAGCCTTAAGAAGACTTCTTGTCCATCGCCGCTCTAATGAATCTCACGAATAATGGGTGAGGAGCATCAACCGTACTTTTCAATTCAGGGTGATATTGCACTCCAACAAACCATGGATGATCCGGAATCTCTACAATTTCCACCAAGTTAGTATCAGGGTTAGTCCCTACAGGAATCATACCGCCCTTTTCGTATTCTTTGATGAATTTGTTATTGAACTCAAAACGATGTCTGTGACGCTCAGAAATGGTGAGTTTACCGTAGGCCTGAGCAGCTCTAGATCCTTTTTTGATCTGACATTTATAGGCTCCCAAACGCATAGTTCCACCTTTGAGTTTAACATTTTTTTGATTCTCCATCAGATCAATTACCGGATACTTGGTTTTTGGGTTCATCTCAGTACTGTGCGCAGTCTTATGTCCCAATACATTCCTTGCAAACTCAATAACAGCACACTGCATTCCGAGACAAATCCCAAAGAATGGGATGTTATTTTCTCTAAGGTATTGAATTGTAGTGATTTTACCTTCTATTCCACGATCTCCAAAACCGGGTGCAACAAGCACTCCATCCATACCTTTGAGGCGCTCTGCAACATTGTCTGAATTAATGTTTTCTGAGTGAATATTAGTCACATTCACTTTACATTCATTCATAGCACCCGCGTGAATAAATGCTTCAGATATAGATTTATAGGCATCTTGAAGTTCAACATACTTACCTACTAAGGCGATGTTTACTTCAGATTTCGGATGTTTAAGTTTAAATAGAAAATCTCTCCAGTTTTCCAGATCCGCATCAGTGCTTGAAGGGAGACGAAGCTTTGATAAAACTACTTTATCCAGTTTTTCACGTTCCATCATCAAGGGAACATCGTAGATGGTACTAACATCGATGCTTTCAATAACCGCATTCTGATTTACGTTACAGAACAATGAAATCTTCTTTCGAATATCACTGCTGAGCTTATGCTCAGTTCTACATACCAAAATATCGGGCTGAACCCCTGCTTCTAATAATTTCTGTACCGAGTGTTGAGTAGGCTTTGTTTTAAGCTCTCCTGCAGCTGCGAGATAAGGGATCAGCGTCAAATGAATCACAACAGAATCATCATTGCCTAATTGTCTTTTTAACTGACGAACAGATTCTACATACGGTAATGACTCAATATCGCCCACTGTACCACCT
>JAAEYY010000002.1:139026-145713 GCA_018223105.1 bacterium
CCTAGCTCTGTGATTACAATATCGTATTCACCGCTATCTCCGAGGATACGCATTCTTCGCTGAATCTCATCGGTAACATGAGGCACAATTTGAACCGTCTTTCCCAGGTACTTACCCTCACGTTCGTTATTTATAACGGTCTGATAAACTCTACCGGTGGTAACGTTATTTGCCTGAGAGGTAGCAACGTTTAAGAATCGCTCATAATGCCCGAGGTCGAGGTCGGTTTCTGCACCGTCATCAGTAACATAGCATTCGCCGTGCTCATAAGGGTTCATGGTCCCCGGATCGACGTTTAAGTACGGATCAAACTTTTGAATTGTGACGCGATATCCGCGCATTTGAAGAAGTTTGGCCAAAGAAGCCGAAATGATTCCTTTACCCAAAGAAGACGTTACTCCACCCGTAACAAAAACGTATTTGCATTTACCCATATCAGAAAGTGTTTTGAACAATTGAATGATAAGGGCATTTTCCCCTCTATCTTACATCATTGTACGGGGTACAAAAGTAAAGTACAATTCCCCGTTATTGTCATCCTCATTCAATGGATGTCAAGAAATTTTCAACAGCCTGAATATCATCGGGCTTGTCTACCCCGATATAGGTGTTTTCGGTAAGTAAACCTGAGATCAATAAATGGTTCTGAATCCATCTTAATTGCTCCAATTGCTCCATTTCTTCTAATGGACTGGGAGGCATACTCGCAATTTCGGCCAAAGCAGTTGCTGTAAATCCGTAAACTCCAATATGTTTAAAGGCATTACCCGGAACAAATTCCTTCATGTAAGGCACCGGACTTCTACTGAAATAACTGATATCGCAGAAATCATCTTCAAACAAGGTTGGAATAGCCTTTACAATGTTGGGGTTTCGGTATGCTTCCTCCGAATCAATCTGTTGGATTAGCGTAAGAACATCTATTTCCTCATCCTCAAAAAGGTCGAGCATGGCATCAATCTCAGAAGCCTGTATTAGAGGTTCATCTCCCTGAACATTGATAATAACATCGTATTGATCTCCATCCGGATCGAGGATTTCCATAGCTTCCAGGCAGCGTTCTGTGCCATTGCGAGGTTTTGAGCTCGTAAGAATAGCATCACCATCAAAATTATCAACCGCTTCCATGATCTTATCGCTATCCGTGATTACAAAAACATCTGAGGCATAACTATCAGCAACAGCCTCATAAACCCACTGAATCATAGGTTTACCTTTGATTAAACTCAGAGGTTTGTTGGGAAAGCGGGTAGACTCCATTCTCGCCGGAATGAGTACTACAGATTGCATTTTTTTAGACTTCACGGTTTGGGTCCCAATCTTCGAGGTATTCAGCAACACGTTTTACGAACATTCCTCCTAAGGCACCATCTACAATTCTATGGTCGTAAGAATGACTCAAGAACATTTTATGGCGAATTGCAATCATGTCTCCTTGGTCAGTCTCTATTACCGCAGGTACTTTTCTAATTGCGCCTGTTGCCATAATTGCAACTTGAGGTTGGTTGATAATTGGAGTTCCCATTAAGTTTCCAAAGGTTCCAACATTAGTAATGGTGTAAGTACCACCTTGGATTTCTTCGGGTTTCAATTTGTTTTCACGAGCTCTACCTGCTAAATCATTAACGGTCTTAGCAAGTCCGGTTAAGTTCATGAAATCTGCGTTCTTGATTACCGGAACGATGAGGTTACCGCTAGGAAGAGCCGCCGCCATTCCGATATTGATATTTTTCTTCTTAATGATATTATCTCCATCGAGTGAGATATTAATCATTGGGAAATCTTTTATTGCTTTTACAACCGCCTCTACGAAAATAGGAGTGAAGGTAAAGTTTTCACCTTCGCGCTTTTTAAACTCTCCTTTAATCTTGTTTCTCCAGTTTACCAAATTGGTAACATCTGCCTCTACAAAAGAAGTTACGTGAGGAGATGTGTGTTTACTGTTGACCATGTGGCCTGCAATGAGTTTTCTCATTCGATCCATTTCAATGATCTCGTCACCAGAACCAACTTGAATTTGCGGTTTAGATTCAACCGCTTTCTGTACAGGTTCGCTTGCTTTTGGAGCCTCGGTTTGTGGAGCAGGAGTTTGAGTTCCGGTTTGAACCGTACCATTACTTCTTTGCTCAACGTATGAAAGAATATCGCGTTTTGTTACACGGTTATCTTTTCCTGTACCCGGAATATTTTCCAATTCTTGCATTGGAATTCCTTCAGTTCTTGCAATATTCATTACCAAAGGAGAGTAGAAGCGGTCTCCGCTGCTACCATTTGAAGTTACAGGAGCCGGGCTCGCTGCTTCTTTGGCTTCTGCAATTTTATTTTCAATTACTTCAGTAGCCGGTTCTTCCACTTTAGGTGCAGGAGCTGCAGAGGTACTTGCCTCAGCATCAGTGCTTATTAAAGCAATAACTTCACCTACAGGAACAACGTCACCTTCGTTAAACAGCTTCTTTGTAAGAGTACCTGCTTCCATTGATGGAACTTCAGAATCTACCTTATCAGTTGCAATTTCAAGAACTGCTTCATCCACTTCAATAGCATCACCTTCGTTCTTAAGCCAACTGATAATAGTGGCTTCCGCAATACTTTCACCCATTTTGGGCATGATTAATTTGTACTCTGCCATAGCTTTTTCGGGCTGCAAATTTCGGTTTTTATCCCTTATTATTGAAATATTCGGTCCGGATTTTAAGGCATCCATCGAGTTTCGATGGTATTCTAATTCAGAACAATTAATTTCGGCAGCCCTAATCATCATGAAAAAAACCATATTACTCTTAGTTGCAGGACTAATTAGCAGCATCAATTTTGCCTTTGCTCAAAAGACAGCTAAAGACAAACACGGAAATTCTTATACAACATATGCGGATGACCCGACAGGGTCGAGATGGTACACTCTGGAAAATGGTCTTACTGTTATTCTGGCGGTAAATGAAGAAAAGCCCAGAGTACAAACCCTAATTGCTACCAAAGCAGGAAGTAGCAGCGATCCTGCTGATAATACAGGCTTAGCGCATTACTTGGAGCATATGCTTTTTAAGGGAACGGATAAATACGGTTCTCTGGATTATTCAAAAGAGAAGGTATATCTCAAACAAATTGATGAGCTATACGAGAAGTATAATCAAACTACGGATGAAGCAAAACGTAAGCAGATCTACAGAGAAATCGACTCCGTTTCAGGTATTGCAGCAAAATATGCGATTGCCAATGAGTACGATAAGATGATGCAAACCATCGGTGCTCAGGGTACCAATGCTTTTACCAGTTTTGAGCAAACTGTTTATGTGAATAATATTCCGGCAAATCAGATTTCAACCTGGTTAGATATTGAGTCGGAGCGATTTAGAAATCCGGTTCTTCGTTTATTCCATACTGAGCTAGAAGCGGTATATGAAGAGAAAAACAGAAGTTTAGATAACGATAGAAGTAAGGTTTTTGAAGCTATGATGGCGGCTTCTTTCCCTAATCATAACTACGGAAGACAAACTACTATAGGTACAATCGAGGATTTAAAAAATCCTTCACTAATCAAAATTAGAGAATACTTCAATACCTATTATGTACCTAATAATATGGCCATTATTATGGCGGGTGATTTAGATCCTGCAGATGTATATCTGAAGATCAAAGCTAATTTCTCATTCATGAAACCGGGTACTATTCCTAAAATGAAATTTAAGGATGAAGATCCACTTGCAGTACCCAAGACCATTGAAATTACAGGTCCTGATGCAGCTAGTTTACAAATTGCTTATCGTATCCCGGATGCTTTAGATAAGGATGCAGGACTCGCTAAATTGGTAGATTTAATATTAAATAACTCGAGTGCAGGTTTAATCGACTTAAACCTTGTTAAGGCACAAAAATGTTTAAGAGCAGGCTGTTATCCAATGCAGTTAAAAGAAAGAGGCTTGCACGTATTTTATGGGAGTCCGCTCGAAGGACAAAGCTTGCAAGAGCTAGAACAACTAATCTATGGAGAGTTGGATAAACTAAAGAACGGCGATTTCGATATGGACTTGATACATAGTATTGTATTAAACGAAAAGGTATCTAGAATCAGAAACTATGAGTCGGCAGACGGAATTGCATACGATTTACTTGAAAGCTTCATTTTAGGAAGCAGCTGGTCTGCACATTTAGCGGAACTCGACGAGATGTTGAAATACTCCAAGAAGGACATTGTTGCTTATGCCAAGAAGTACTATGGGGAAGGAAGAGTAGTTATTTACAAGAAAGAAGGGGAGACTACTGATAAAATTCAAATTGAAAAGCCTCATATTACCAAAGTAGAAGTAAATCGTGATGAAACTTCTGGATTTGTTAGTGAGATTAATAACAGAGAAGTTAAACCCATTGCTCCTCAAATACTGAACTATGATGAAGAAATCATTTTTGATCAGTTTAGAGAAGGTATTCCTATTTGGAAAGTGAAACATGGGGATGATGAGTTGTTCAGCTTGTATTATGTGTTGGATTTAGGAAGAGATCACGATAGAAAGCTCGCTCTTGCAGTTCAATATTTGCAGTATTTGGGTACTGAGGATTTGAGCTCTGAGGATATTTCTAAGGAGTTCTACAAGTTAGCCTGTGATTTTGGAGTAAGTGCTGGAGATGATCAAAGCTATGTTTACCTGTCCGGTTTAAGCTCCAACTTTGAGCCTGCATTGGCTTTATTTGAAAAGCTGTTATCAGAAGCCAAAGCCGATGAAGAAAGCTGGAATCAACTCAAAGGAAGGATTTTAAAGTCGAGAGCGGACGCTAAACTTAGAAAAAATACAATTCTATTTTCTCGAATGATTCAGTATGCACTTTACGGTGAGACCAATAGTACTACAGACATTTTAAGTGAGGAAGAATTGAATGAAGTTAAGGCAAGCGACCTAACCGATTATATACACAACCTAACCTCTTACAAGCATAAGGTTTGGTACAATGGACCATTAAGCGTAGAAGAATTGAAGCAGCAGTTAAATGAGTATCATTCAGTTCCCGAAGCCTTTTTGCCGAGTCCTGAACTTACAAAGTACGCGATGCTCGATACGGATGAGCCAAAGGTTTACTTCGTAGACTATGATATGGTGCAGGCAGAGATTGTATGGTTGAAGAAATCAAATCAGTTTAATAAGGAAGAAGTACCAAATGCTAAAATATTCAATGAGTATTTTGGTGGTGGAATGTCATCTATAGTATTCCAGGAGATCAGAGAAGCTAAGGCTTTAGCTTATTCTACCTTCAGTTCTTATTCTGTGGCTTCCAGACCCGATGAGTACAATATTGTATTGGCCTATGTTGGAACACAAGCAGATAAGCTACCTGAAGCGATAAAAGCGATGAACTTGCTTTTAACTGAGCTTCCTGAGTCTCAAACCGCATTTTTAACGGCTAAGACAGCATTGCGTCAGAACCTCGAAAGTTCCAGAATATTAAAAATGTCGATTCTATTTGATTACGATAAAAATCAGAAATTGGGTTACACTGAAGACAGCAGAAAGCAATTGGCAACTGAACTCAGTGAAATGACCATGGAGGATGTAATTGAGTTTCACAATACAAAACTATCGGGCAATTATGTGATCTGCGTTCTGGGATCAAAAGACAAGGTAGACATGGATGTATTAGCAGAATACGGTGAAGTAATTATTTTAAGTTTAGAAGAAATATTTGGATATTAATATATGGAGTTGAAAGATAAACTGGTAGTGATTACCGGTGTGAGTAAAGGAATAGGAAGGGCCTTGGTAGATCAGTATTTAGAAAGCGGATCTACCGTTGTAGGATTAGGCAGAACAGAGCCAAAAATCAGCAATGAAAACTTCAGGTTCATCACTTGTGATGTTCGAAGTTCATCCGATGTTGATGCAGCATTTGATAAAATTAAATCGGAATACAATATTCCGGTGAGTATTATGATCAATAATGCAGGTTTGGGTTATTTTGGATTCATTGAAGATTACACTGATGCGCAAATCCACCAGCTTTATGAAACTAATGTCTACAGTATTTTCTATACGAGTAGGAATGTTGTACCTATCATGAAGGAAAATGAATACGGTCACATCATTAACATTGCCTCAACGGCAGGTATTGATGCATATCCACAAGTTTCTGCTTACTGCGGTACGAAGTTCGCTGTTCGGGCAATTTCTGAGAGCATGTATAAAGAAATGCGGGATTACAAGATAAAAGTGACTTGTGTTTACCCGGGTTCGGTTAAAACCGACTTTTTTAGAAACTCTGAGGGTATAGATCCTCACGATTATATGTTGATGCCGGAAGACGTAGCAACCATGATAAGACAAGCGACTCAAACTCCGGATAATTTCCATCAGGTAGGTTTAGAGGTTAGACCTCTTCAACCTAAGGGACCTAGAAAGAAGTGATTTTAAAGTTCGATAACTTTAGTTACTCGCTTTAGACTGAAGTTTGAGAAACCGAGTCGAGGTGTTTTGGCCGTTGGCTCACAAGCTACATACTTTTTATTCTTATAGGTGAAAGAATAAGAACTCTTATAATCAGGGATAGCAAGACCTATCGCCAGATGCTGGTCGTTTTCAAAATAGAGTGCAACCGGATTAATTCCTAAAAGGTTTTTAGAGAGATAAGCTAGAAGGAAGGTTTTATCTTCACAGTCTGCTGTTTGAGCCATTACGGTTTCTTCCGGGTAATAGAAGCGTTCTT
>JAAEYY010000002.1:145723-161583 GCA_018223105.1 bacterium
TTCTTCACCGTATTTGTCGTAGTCGCTACCATAAGGAGTGGTTTGCTGAACAAAAGCCAAAAGGAAAGATGCTGCTTCTTCTTTGCTCATTCCCTGAATCTTTGCTCTTAGGAATGGCATTAAAGTTCTATTGAGCTCTGAGGTGAAGCGCAGTGTGGTGTACTCATTTCCAATGTTATACATCGGAAGATCTTCGAGAAAAGATAAGATAGATTTGTTGCTCACTGCTTCAATCTCATAATCGTTTCCGCCAAAGCTGAAACTAAGTTGTTTGTAAGCCTTATCTGCATTTACTCTAGGTAGGTTTAATACATCTCGTGTAATGGTTTTATAGGTCTTCTTAGAATCCTGGAAAATAAAATGTTTACCGCCGCTAATTCTGTTTTTAAAGTTGAGGTCTTTATAAACCTTATTGTTATACGTGATAAATAAATATCGACCCGGTGTAAAAGATAAGTTACCCAGGCAGTTTATTCTATTTCCTGTTCTGGTGAGAAGTACATCATACCTAAGCTCTTTTAAAATGAGATACTTTACAAAGGTCTTATCGTTTTCTGCTTGAGTAGCTAAGGTTTGTTCAATGAACTTATCGATCAGAATTACTTTACCGATATCATCGAGCTTATAAAGTTCCGCTAGATTCTCAATTCTTTCTGCCGTTTGAACTAGGTTTTTATTTCTGTGGTATTTACTGAAAGTATTAAATTCTTGTTGATCGAATTTTTTTAGTCGAAGCGACTGGAAGTGGTAGTCGTAGGTGAGGCTGAGATTGTGACCGTAGAAATTAACATTACTCAATGCTTCAGAACCTGCATTGATGCTGTAGTTCGTTGCAAAGATTAGCAGAAGTGCCGGTAATATTAATCTCAAATACTTTATCATCCCCTCGTTTCCTATATAAAACTCAAATAGAGTGCCATTTAGTGTGAGGGAGTTTTCAAGATTTGTGAAAAGACGTATTGACTTTTTAAACGGTTTGATTTCAGAGGTTTATAGCCTTTTCTCTGAAGTATACCGAATGCATCAGGTAGAGACCATAAGCTGTGGTGTCCAAAAACCTTGAAGAATATAATGGACATCATAATCTTTATTCGCTGCACAACAGACTTGAAATTCCTGGGGTCGAAGTCTGCCACATACCATACTTGTTCTCCTTTATTAGGAATTAAGGTATTAATCTCATCCTCCGTTAAACAATCCAGAAAGAATGCGGCATAGATATAAGTATGCTGATCGATGTACTCTTCCCACCGGTCGCTGTGAATCCATTTTACATTCTGTTGAGCCGGTGAATATTTCTTAGCCAATTCAATCATTTCTGAAGAAGCCTCGAGGAAGGAAATATTTAGATTAGGGGATTGCTGATAAATTTGAGGCAGTATTCTACCTGTACCTCCGCCTAGAATTAATAAGTTTCCTTCTGCCGGTAAATGTTGGATGAGCCAATCTTGAATAATTTGAATGTCATTTGAGAAGACTGCCGTAGATAATCGGTCGTAATACTTACTTACAAAGTTGTAGTGATTCTTCAAAACGAAAATCTGTAAAAAGTAAAAGCCCCAGCACCTTGTACTGAGGCTTTAGATTGGCTTTCTGACTATTAAGTCTCTCAAATATAGGAAGGATATTTATACTACATTGTCATATAACACTTCCTGATACTAAATTGACAATTCAATTACATTTGAGAGGCGATCATCATCGGCATGATGAGCATCAGAAGGTCTTCATTGTCCTCATTTTCAGAAGGTAATATAATACCAGCTCTATTTGGAGTTGACAATTCAATTTTTATTTGAGCACCATCTAAATTCTGCAACATCTCTAAAAGAAGACGAGCATTGAATCCAATTTCTAAATCTTCACCGGTGTAATCACATCCTAATCTTTCAACTGCTTCATTGCTCAAGTCAATATCTTCGGCAGAAATGGTGATTTCACTGCCTTTGATTTTCATATTGATTTGGTTGGTAGATTTATTTGCGAAGATGCTGATACGCTTAACCGACTGAAGTAATTCTTGTCTAGAGATGGTGAGTGTATTCGGGTTATCTTGAGGAATTACCGCTCTGTAATCGGGGTATTTCTCATCGATCAGTCTACATATTAAACTTACATCCTCAAAAGTGAAAAATGCATTAGACTCTGTAAGTCCAACATTTACCTTTGTATCATCGTGAGGAAGATTCGCTTTAAGAAGGTTTAATGCTTTTTTAGGAAGAATGAAACTGCTGTCTATTCCCGGTTGGATATCTTGGCGCACTACTCTAACTAGTCTGTTTGCATCAGTAGCAACAAAGGTGGTTTCTTTTTTCCCTAGGTGAACAAAAACACCTGTTAGGCTGAGACGAAGATCGTCGTTACCGGTTGCGAAAATGGTTTTTGCAATTGCTCCGGAAAGAATACCTGATTCAAGATCAAAACTGTTTCCTGAATCCATTTCAGGAATTTTAGGAAAATCATCTCCATTCTGACCTACGAGCTTATATCGTCCAAACTCAGATTTTATCTCTACGCTTAGATTGTCTTTGTTAATACTGAAGGTCACCGGTTGATTTGGCAAACTTCTTAAGGTATCTATGCAAAGCTTGGAAGGCACTGCAATTTTCAAAGAGTCATCGGCCTGTACTTCAAGTACAGTGCTCATAGATGTTTCAAGATCAGTAGCTGTTATCGTTAATTTCCCTTCGCTAATATCAAAAAGGAAGTGATCAAGGATAGGAATAACCGGCTTAGAGACGATGGTTCCGCTAATGATTTGAAGCTTATTGAGCAGTAGGTCTGTATTGACTATGAATTTCATTTTCCTTATTTAAAATTTAAAAAGTCAAATAAAATCTAATTTCCAGTTCACTTCAACATTTAAGAGAAATTGTTTTCAATAAAAGAGGCTTTTTTTTTCACCTTTTTTAGAATGGCTCGGCTTTTCGAAAAAGAATTAGTAATTTATACTTCCTGTGCTTGTTCAAAAAACTGCATCAGCTTTTTACTTACAGCATCAATACTGTACTTCTCTTCGATTAAAGCTCGCGCATTTTTAACGATTTCATTTGCATTGATTTCGTTGTTTTTCAAATCGCTTAGAATCTTTTTAAAATCGTCAACAGTATCCGCAATAAGTATATGCTTTCCCGGAATTGCATCAATGCCTTGAGCACCTATAGTGGTGGATATTACCAACTTACCTGCAGCCATGGCTTCCAGTATTTTTAATCGAATTCCGCTCCCCGACTTTAATGGAACCACACAGACGTCCATAGGTTGCACAAAACGTGCAGCATCTGCAACGGAAGGATACATGGTCATTCCGGGATGTAGTTCATACATAGAACTATCCAGGCCTTTACCGGCAAGATGAAACTGAATTGGACTTATTTTCCGCAGTTCCGGATAAATATCATCTGCGAACCATTGAGCGGCTTCCCTATTAGGTGCCCATTCCAGCGATCCCAGGTGATACCACTTCGTCCATTGTCCTGTTGGGTTGTAGTGCCAATACTCCGTGTCTATTCCCGCAGGAATAACTTCGATTCGTGAATTAGGAGAGAGGATTTGAAATTTATCTTTATCCTCTTGAGTAACGGTTGTAATTAAGTCGGCAATTGGCAGTAAATCCTTTTCGTATTTCTTTAGTTGCTTACTTAAAATTTGTAAATACTGCTTCTTGATGGGGTTTGATGTATTTCTTGCAAGACGTTCCCAGATTTCGTACTCCACATTATGCATTCTTAAAACAAGCAATCCTTGATGGTGATTTCTAAGAAGTTGAAGGTACGGGCCGGTAAATGTGCCCTCAAGTTGAATTACATCATAGCTATTTTTTTGAAGTAATTCCAGTAGCTTGTCTGCAAATGACTCGTTATCGAACCTACTCACATTATAAGATCTTCCACCCAATAGATCCTTTAAAGCTCCACTGACTTTTATCTCAGTATCGATCGTGTGGAAGTAGACCTCCTTGCAATATTTTTTTAACTCTCGTTTAGCATCTGCCTGCGGAGTTCGGTGTTTTAGCGCATCGAGACAATACAAGGTAACTTCATGACCTGCCTCTGCAAAGGCTCGTGTGAAGTTGTAAATCCCAATTGTACCACCTTCATTCAACGGCCAGGGTACTCTATTTGATACTTGAAGTATTTTCACGATTTTTTCTAAAGAAACGAACGATGCGATTATAGAAATCAGCATCGAATAATTTAGAGTCTGTACTTGCTTTATAGGTTAAGAATATAGCCAAAGGGAAAAGGATAAAGGTAGAAAGCCACATTCCGGTAAAGGCATCTACTTGCGACTGTCTAACTAACTTTTCTCCAAACATGTTAATCACGTAATACACTATGAAAAGCAGGATGGATACTACCAAGGGAAGTCCAAATCCACCTTTTCGGATTATAGCACCGAGGGGAGCGCCTATGAAGAATAAGAGAATACAGGATACTGCCAAGGTGTACTTTCTGTGCCATTCTACCAGATATTTAGCCCTAAGTTCGGTATTTGATTTAGTATCCATAATGCTGTTAGCACTAATCCTTTTAATATTATTGGTCTGCTGAATGGCCCGATCGAGCACAGCTTCATCGTCTAAACCTTGAGGTGTGCGTCTTTCTTGCTCATTTTTAATCTTGGCAACAAAGCCTTTGCTCATATCTACCTTAGGTTTTGTAGTGTCTTGCTTTGCTCTTTTTAATTCCGCTGCTCTCATTTTTTTGAGGTCTTCCATTCTCTGTTCAATATCGGAAGAACTAACCTCGAGAGAATCTGGGGGGATAGGGAAGTAAGGTTCGAGGTACTTATAAAGATTGCCATTCTTTCTGGCAATTACTCCGGTAAGTGAATCGATTCTAATATCTAACTCTGCAATATTTAGCATTCGATGGTCTTCTTTAAACAGCTCTTTTTTAGTTCGGTTGAATTGAAGTTCACCCAAATCAATAGCCATCTTGTACTCATCGAAATGCATTTTGTTATGAGGCATGGTTTTACGGTAATCCTTATCGTCTACCAACTCCTGATAACGCGTTCCATTGTTTAGAATCAACATCATATATCGCTCATCTTTAGAGATAAACATTTTGCCTCTTTCCGCGAGGATGATGTTATTATTTCCTTTCTTGCTTTTACTGTCTACGTAAATAAGGACATCTTCAATGGTCTCATTGTCTTTATGCTTCTTGCCCACTCGAATGGCATAGCCGTCAATGTCTTTGTAGAAAACATTGTCTTCAATATTTACGGCGGGCTTCTTATTCATAACATCATACAATAAGGCACCCCAGCTAAGGTTTGCTTTAGGGATGAAGTTATTTGCCGTATAAAATGCTGCGATAGCAAAGATCACAGAGATTATAAACATGGGACGCATTGCTTTTAGCAATGAAATGCCTGCCGATTTCATTGCCACAAGCTCATAGCGTTCGCCGAGGTTGCCAAAGGTCATTATGGAAGATAACAATATGGCCAGCGGTAGGGCCAATGGTATTAAGTGTATGGCAAAATAGAATATGAACTCGAAGATTACTGTGAAGCCTAAACCTTTCCCCACTAAATCTTCAAGGTATTTCCATAGGGTTTGCATTAACAGCAAGAACAAGGAAATCATAAAGGTTCCTATAAAAGGACCGATAAACGACTTGAAGAAAAGTTGATGAAGTTTCTTCTGCATTAAGATCGCAAAAACGACCAATACAGCCAAGGCAAAAACAAAGCCTAGGACTCCCCATAAATTTATTGCAAGTAGAATCTCCAATTAAGGTTCAAAGATAGTAGCTTCAAGACAGAACAAGGCCCTTATTTCTTTAGCTATGTTGGGAGTATTGTGCGCGAAGCGTGTTTAATTTACTTTCTGTGTCTGCTTTCTTCTGCTTCTCGCGATCAATCACTTCACTTTTAGCGTTAGCCATAAATTTGTCGTTCTGCAACTTTTTCTCGATGGAGAACAGGAAGCCTTCTAATCGTTTAATCTCACTTTGTATTTTGTCTAGATCAACCGTTTCTTCAACTTGGTCGAAGTGGATATAAACTTCATCTGTTCCTACTAATACTTTAAAACCTTCACCTTCACCAAAGCTCAGCGACTCAATATTAGCAAGTTTGGCAATAATTTGCTCCGCAATTTTATACTTATTCTGATCTTGAGTTTGTACGCTAATTGCAGCTTCCATTTTAGGTGAAAGTTGATTTTCATTTCGCTTCGCTCTGATAGCAGAAATGAGGTCGAATACCTGAATCGAAATAGTTTCTTTAGCTTCTTTTATTTCAGGCCATGAAGTTTGGTTGATATAAGCCCCGTTTCGGTCTTCCATGTTTTGCCACAAATGTTCTGTAATGAATGGCATGAAAGGGTGGAGGAGACTAAGTATTTCTTCGAAAAACCCTTTTACACGTTTTAGATCTGCTTCCGGAATTGGAGTTTCATAAGCAGGTTTAATCATTTCAAGGTACCAACCCGAGAAATCATCTTTAGTGAGCTTATAAAGGTCCATTATAGCATCCGAAATTCGGAATTCGCTGAATTGTTTTTTTAGTGACTTCTTGCATTCATTCAGTCTAAATTCCATCCAAGTGTGAATCAAATCTGAATTATTGCTGTAGAATTCAATATTCTCATTCGTGGTTTCCCATCCTTGAATTAGGCGGTATGAGTTCCATAGCTTGTTGCAGAAATTACGACCTTGTTCGCAGAGTCCTTCGTCAAAAAGGAGATCATTTCCCGCAGGCGCACTTAGCATCAAGCCCATTCTAACCCCGTCAGTACCGTAGGTTTTCATTAGCTCCATAGGGTCGGGGCTGTTACCTAGTTGCTTCGACATTTTACGTCTTTGCTTATCACGAACAATACCCGTAAAGTATACTCTATCAAAAGGCTTTTTTCCTTGATATTTATACCCGGCCATTATCATTCTGGCTACCCAGAAGAAAATGATATCCGGACCCGTTACCAGGTCGGAAGTAGGATAGTAGTACGAAAGTTCTTTCTGACCCTCTTCTTTAAAACCGTCAAAAACACTGATTGGCCATAACCAAGAACTGAACCAAGTGTCGAGTACATCTTCGTCTTGTTTTAGTTCTTCAGCTGTAATTCCTGGAGACTTAATTCTTGCCTTTTCAAGGGCTTCAGTGCTATTTTTAGCGATAATCTCTGTTCCGTCGGGCATGTACCAAGCCGGAATTCGATGTCCCCACCAAAGCTGTCTTGAAATACACCAATCCTTGATGTTTTCAATCCAATACTTATAGGTGTTTTTAAATTTGGCAGGATAGAATTGTACTTCATCCGACATCACAGAATCCAAAACTTGCGGGTAATCTGCCACAAATTTCTTCATATCGACAAACCACTGTGCTGAGAGTCGAGGCTCAACAACAGCTTTGGTTCGCTCGGAAAGTCCAATTTTATTTTGAAGTGTTTCGGTTTTCACCAAAGCACCTAATGATTTAAGTTCTTCTGCTATTTCGTCTCTAACTACGAAACGGTCTTTACCTATATAATGTCCAGCAGCTTCGTTAATTGTACCATTGGCATTGAAGATGTCAATGGTTTCAAGCTGATGTCGTTTTCCAATTTCGTGGTCGTTTTCATCGTGAGCCGGAGTGATTTTTAAGGCACCGGTTCCGAATTCCATATCAACATAATCATCGGCAATAATGGGAACTGCCCGATTAGATACAGGTACTATACATTTCTTTCCTATAAAATCTTTGTATCTAGGATCTTCAGGGTGAACACATACAGCAGTATCTCCCAAAATGGTTTCGGGACGTGTAGTTGCAATTTGAATATGTCCGGAACCATCTTCCAGGGCATAGTTTAAATAATAAAGTATTGCTTCTTGTTCAACGTGATTTACTTCTTCATCACTAAGAGCAGTAAGCCCAACCGGATCCCAGTTAATCATTCGGGTACCGTGGTAGATATAACCTTCTTCATAAAGGTCATTAAATACTTCAAAAACAGCATCGGAGAGGGCGGGCTCCATGGTAAATCGACTTCGATCCCAATCGCAACTACAACCTAATTTTTGAAGTTGTTGGAAGATTATCCCTCCGTATTTGTCTTTCCATTCATAGGCATCTTTGAGGAAATTTTCTCTACCGTGAGATTGTTTATCAATGCCTTTTTCTTTGAGCATGGCCACTACTTTAGCTTCTGTTGCAATAGAAGCGTGATCTGTACCCGGAACCCAGCATGCATTCTTACCTTCCATACGCGCTTTTCTAATCAAAATATCCTGAATGGTATTGTTCAGCATGTGGCCCATGTGAAGTATACCGGTGACGTTAGGTGGAGGAATAACAATAGTGTAGGGCTCTCGACCATCGGGTTCTGAGTGAAACAATTTGTTATCCAGCCATTCTTTGTACCAGTGTTCTTCTATGCCGGAAGGATCGTATTTTGTAGATAAGCTCATTTGTGTATGCTCTGGGGCAAAAATCCGTTTTTTGAGTGATTATGCCAATTTCGTTTTAATTTCAAAAAAAAAGCCCGAACGTAATGTCCGGGCCTCTTGTAGTATCATGTATCCTATCGTTTTTCTTTGATTCTGGCTTTTTTACCAGTTCTGTCACGCAGATAGAATATTCTCGCCCGACGTACTTTACCTTTTCTGTCGACGACGATTTTATCAATAAATGGTGAATTCAGAGGGAATATACGTTCAACACCTACACCGCTAGACATTTTTCTAACAGTAAAGGTTTCATCCATACCTGTGTTACGGCGTTGAATTACAGTACCCTGAAAAACCTGAATACGTTCTTTTTCGCCTTCTTTAATTGTATAGTGTACAGATACAGTGTCTCCGCTGTTAAATTCAGGAAGATCTGTTCTGATCTGACTTGCTTCGATGTGTTTAACTAAGTCCATTTTTTTAAAGTGGCTGCAAATGTAAGAAAAACATCGATGAGTAATGCACAATTAACATGAAAATTGTTTCATTTTCTGATCGACTTTATTCTTTCTAAATTTATTTATCGGTTCCGAAAGTGTATGCGACAAAGAAATTAAGGCTTGGATTAAAGTTAATCATATGATTCCAAGGCTGTTCCTGATCTTTTAGTTGGGGTTGATTGTTTTCCTGTTCTTCAAATTCTTCGTCTACATAATCCCAAAAAAACATTCTATTCCTTTGTTCACCGTCGCTTCTAGTAGATGAAGATCCAATACTTGCTTCAGTAAATACAGACCATGCCGGTGAAATATTGTATTGGAAACCCATTAACAAGAAAGGTGAAATTTCCGTAGTTACGCCACTGAATTCATTGGTTCTTATTTGACTTATAGTAAACATGGGGTCTTGTTGATTAATTGAATTTCCGTGCCATGTCCAGCTTTGGTCTGAGATGTTTTTAGTAATCATCAGTTCTAAACCGGCGTAAATTGTAGTCTTTTCTTTTCTTACAAATCGGTACTCAAAACCGGGAGCAATAGAATATGCCTTGTTGTTATTTACATTAGCTTTCATTGAAACATCTTCCGGCCAGGCATCGAGGTTGGTATATTGATCATCTTCAAAGAAGTTCTGATTGTTCTGAAACTTAAATTGAGAATAACCTCCTCTTAATCGTCCGGCAAACTGCTGATCCATAAATGAATATTTCACAATTACATTGGTAGGCATGCCTTGGAAGTTATTAAACAGCGGCCTGATGTTATAACCTACCGTAAGTTGAGCAGATGCAGGAAACGCACATGCAATTGAAAGTGTTAATAAGAGTAATTTTTGTTTAAGTGTTTTCATATAAATAAATCGTGGTTGCTATTGTTTATTTGTGGCGCAAGTTAAAGCTAGTCGGTGTCACGAGACTTTCATAATAGGGGAGTGGACAGGATATTGCACAAAAGGGATAGAGATAGGTTGAAAAATCAAAATAATTTATACTTTTGCAGCCCAAATAAAATTGATGTACGCAATAGTTGATATCGCAGGAAAACAATTCAAGGTTCAAAAGGACCAAAAATTGTATGTTCACAGGCTTCAGGCCGAGGAAGGAAAATCAGTGGAATTTGACCAAGTTCTTCTTGTAGATGATTCAGGATCTGTTAAAGTTGGAACTCCGTCAGTTAAAGGAGCTTCAGTTAAAGCAAAAGTTCTTGAGCACATGAAAGGCGATAAAGTAATCGTGTTCAAAAAGAAAAGAAGAAAAGGTTACCGTGTAAGAAACGGACACAGACAATATCTTACTCAAATTCAAATAGAAAGTATTAAAGGATAAGATCATGGCACATAAAAAAGGAGCAGGAAGTAGTAAAAACGGAAGAGAGTCGCATAGCAAACGCCTTGGAGTTAAGATCTTCGGAGGACAAGAATGTGTGGCCGGAAATATTATTATTCGCCAACGTGGAACTCAGCACCATCCGGGTGAAAATGTAGGAATGGGTAAAGACCATACCATTTTCGCATTAACCGATGGAAAAGTAGAATTTCGCAGAAAAGCGAACAATCGTTCCTATGTGAACGTTATACCATCAGAAGCATAACAAGCGTTTAGTTTCATAGTCAATCAAAGCCATTGTTTAAATACAATGGCTTTTTATTTTTCAAAAACTTTGGAACCTACTCGTACCATGTTAGATCCTTGGGCAATGGCAATCTCATAGTCGCTGCTCATGCCCATAGATAAAGTGTCAAAACTGTATTCACTTTGAAACTGGTCGTACATGCTTTTAAGTGAAGCAAACTCTGTCGCTATTTTTTCATGATCATCGGTTAGAGTAGCCATCCCCATTAATCCTTTTACTTGAACATTTGGAAGCTCTTCCAGATCATTAGACTGTAATAAATCTTCAAGTTCTTTTTGGTCAAAACCAAATTTACTTTCCTCATCTGCTATATGTACTTGTAGTAAGACAGGAATTACCCGATCCACCTTCTTTGCTTCCTTATTAATGGCCCGAAGTAATTTAACACTATCAACCGAATGAATAAGATGTACAAATGGCGCTATATACTTCACTTTATTGCGCTGTAGGTGCCCAATAGCATGCCATCGAATATCCGAAGGAAGTTCATCTACTTTTTGCATGAGTTCCTGCACTCGGTTCTCACCAAAATCTCGCTCACCGGCATCGTAAACCTCTTTTAACTCTTCAAGTGTTCTATATTTTGAATCTACAACTAATTGTACTTTTCCTAAGTTGCTTTTGATTTGTTCAATATTTTCGCGAATTGCAGACATATAATGTATCGAATAACTTTTTATAGTGTTTTATTGGTCTTGCTTTCAGCATGTGGAAACAGTGATCCTCGCATTCCCTCTAATGTGATACCTGAAGAGGAAATGGTGGATATTATCAAAGACATGCAGATGCTTGAATCAATGCACAAAGATATTGGCCTCTATGGAACGGAAAAACGAAGTATCTCGGATACTAGTTATATGATCGTTTTTAATAAATACGAGGTTAAACCTTCAGAGTTTGATTCAAGCTTGAGGTTTTATACTAATAATCCCAAAATGATGGAGAGGATCATGGAGAAAGTAGCAGGGAAATTAAATCAGGATTTATAATGTTCTACCCCAAGAACATATCAGAAAAACTGGGATTTGATCAGATTATTCAGCTTTGCGAAGAGGCTTGCGAAACTGAAAAAGGAAAGAACCTACTTAATCGCCTGCGCTGCAGTACAGATGTTGATCAAGTTGAACTTTGGCTGAAACAAACCAATGAAGCGATTTCATTGCTTTCAGAATCAGGATCTAACTTTATTCTTCATATTGATTTTGATCTTCAAAGGGAAGCTGCTTCAGCCAAGGGATTCTTTTATGAAACTGAGCAATTGGTAAATTTTCTGGATTGCTTGAGGGGCATTTCTTCGGTTCAGGAATTCTTTAAGGAGAAAGAAGAGCTTTTTCCGGAGTTGTATAAACTCTTGTTTTTTGAAGATCTCAATCTGGATCTAATTCCATCTCTTGAGTCTATCTTAGATAAAGAAGGAGAGATAAAGCCCAATGCCAGCAAAGCTTTGGAGAAATTAAGTTCGAAGATTCAATCCAAAGAAAAGAGCATTCTCAATAATTCCCGAAAACTGTTTGATCAGGCTAAAAAAGGGAAGATCTTAGCTGAAACCGATCTCAGTATTAAGGGTGGCAGGCTGGTATTACCTGTACTTTCCGAGCATAAGAATAAGGTGAAAGGATTGCTCCACGATCAAAGTAATACGGGTAAAATATCATACATAGAGCCTTTGGAACTGGTTGAGTTAAACAATGAGTTATCTGAACTGCAACTCCAAAAGCGACAAGAAATTATTCGGATACTGAAGGCAATTAGCGCCAAGATTGTACCCGAGCTTCCTTTCATCAGAAACGCCATTCAAAAATTAGCAGTTTTTGATTTTATCCGCGCAAAAGCGCGATTAGCTCTTGAGTTTGAATGGTGTATACCGGCTTATAATCAAAACGTGCACGAACTTTGGCAGGCAAGGCACCCACTTTTAGAGATTCGGTTTAAGCAAGAAAAGAAAAATGTAGTTCCCATGGACTTAAAGTTTAATGAGGAGCAGCATATTGTGGTAATCTCCGGACCGAATGCCGGTGGGAAATCGGTTTCATTAAAAACAGCGGGATTATTGCAGTTCATGCTACAATCAGGTTTTGCAGTTCCGGTAAATCCGGAATCTAAAATGATGCATTTCCATCGCATTTTTGTAGATATTGGAGATGATCAAAGCATTGATTCTGATTTGAGTACCTATAGTTCTCATCTAAAAGCAGCAAAGCATATGGTGAACTTTGCTACTAAAGATACTTTGGTGCTAATGGATGAAATAGGCACCGGAACGGACCCTATGTTCGGCGGCCCCATGGCAGAAGCTGTTTTAGAGAGTTTGCACGATAAGGGTGCGTATGGAATAATCACCACTCACTTCAGTAATATTAAGAATAAAACCAATGAGTTGGAACATGCCGTAAACGCAGCTATGCTCTTTGATACAGAGCATCTTAAGCCGCAATATAAGCTCCTTGTTGGACAAGCGGGAAGCTCATTTGCTTATGAAGTTGCAGCTAATATCGGTTTGAATAAAAAATTGATTAAACGCGCTCGAGCCTTAACAGATACCAAGCAATACGATTTGGATAAACTGCTGGCTGAGGTACAACAAGAAAAGGAAGAACTCGATATTGCACAGCGAGAACTGGCAGAGCAAAAAGAGAAGGCTGAATTCTATAAAACGGAGTATCAGCAACTGAAAGAGGACCTGGAAAAGACCAAAGCGCAATGGATTAAGAAAGCGAAGCAAGAAGCCGAACATATTATTTCTTCTGCAAATCAGAAAGTAGAAGAAACCATACGCAAAATCAAGGAGAATAAGGCTGATAAGGAAGTAACCAAGAAACTGAGAGAAGATCTCGATTCAAAAAAGAAAACACTAAAGGTTGAACAAAAGGCTCCCGCGAATAAGTTTGAACCGGGGGATAGAGTAAGGATTAAAGACACCGATTCTACGGGTGAAATTGTAGCGGTTAGAAAGAATCAAGCCGAGTTGATTATAGGTTCAATTAAGACCAGAATCAACATGAGTAAGCTGGAAGCCATAGGTGCAGAACAGAAGAAGAAAGTTACGCGATACATTAGCAATAAACAGTTTGTAGACCGTCAAAAAGACTTCAGTTCTGAATTAGATATCAGAGGTGAGCGAACGGAAGATGCGATTAGACGAGTGGAAGAGTGGATTGATTCTGCTATTATTCTGGGCTTCGATAGATTGAGATTGGTACACGGGAAAGGCAATGGAATTTTAAAACAGCAAATAAGGACCTTTTTAAAGCCCAATCCGGCAGTGAAGAAAATATCTTATGAAAGAGTGGATTTAGGAGGAGAAGGAGTGAGTATCATTGAACTTAAATGACCGGAGTAGTATTATCCATACTTGTGATTTTGGTTCACCTATTTCCGGTGATACGCTATTTCCTGCCTCAAAGGAATGAAGAATGGCTGTTTAAGCTTACCACAGAACACATGCCTTTGGTTAAGCGAATTCATTACACTTTGATGCGCTACAATACCTATTATCAAAAACTGAGCAAAGCAGGGAAGAAGAAGTTTATTCGGAGAATGGTGTTTTTAATGATGCGAAAAGTGGTGGTAGGGTACGACGATCTTAAAATCACCCCCGAAATGGCCATTCTTGGTTTATCTGCACAAGTGCAAATGACGTATGGATTGAAAAAGTTCTCTCTTCCGAGGTTTAAAAAGATCATATTCTATCCGCAGGAGTTTTACTCCAATTATTTTAGGCAGGATGTAAAAGGTTTAACCAGTGGCTTGGGTTTTGTAACGCTTTCTTGGAAACACACTCTAGAAGGGTTTGAAGACGCTCAAGACAATTTGAATCTCGCCTTACATGAATTTGCGCATGCCTTGCATATTGGCCTAACAAAGGATGATGCAAAAGATAGAATGTTGGCCAAATCGTATGCCGATTATTCCTGGCAGGTGAAGTCGGAGTTTCTTCAATTACAAAAAGAGGGAACTGAGTATTTACGCGACTATGGCCTGCATAATAAGTACGAGTTTTTTGCAGTATGTGTAGAGCACTTTTTTGAAACTCCTGCTAGCTTTAAAAGGGAGTTACAAGAATTATTTGACATATTTTGCAAATTGTTAAATCAGAATCCTTTGAATGCACATAAAGATTACGCCTTATGATCAATCCTTTTAAGCCTGGAGATATCAAAGAGTTTAGAAGAAAAGTAAGAAGCACAGATCTTGCAGAATTTGAGTCGGGAGAGGTGCATCCTTTCTATGGCACGTTTGCGCTTACGCGTGATGCTGAATGGGCCGGAAGATTGTTTGTGCTGGAAATGAAAGAAGAGGACGAAGAGGGCATAGGCACCTTTGTTAATATCCGGCATCGTGCTCCTGCTTTAGAAGGTGAAGAGGTAGTTTTTGCTGCGCGATTAACTGCTGTTGAAGGCGCAAAAGTAAATTGTAGTTTTGTAGCCTCTGTTGGAGATCGTGTTATCGCTGAAGGCGAAACCGGCCAGATGATATTAAAGAAAGAAAAGTTAGAACAGATAAAAGCAAATTTGAATGGCTAAGAAGAAACCAAGACCGGGGAGTGTAGTGCGAAATAAAAGAGCGACCTATGATTATGCATTGGAAGAGTCTTTTATTGCGGGGATTGTCTTAACCGGCCCTGAGATAAAATCTGTTAGAGCCGGAAAAGCCAGCTTAGGTGAGGCATATTGCTACGTGGATCCAAAGGATCGACCAAAAATTAAAGGAATGCATATTGCCGAATTCAAAAATGCGGGTTATGTTGAGCAGGAGCCCGGAAGGGAACGTGAGCTTTTGTTGAACAAGATTGAAATAAAGAAAATCAAATCTAAGATTCGCGAGAAAGGGTATTCCTTAGTTCCTGTTGAGTTGTTTATTTCGGAAAATGGTTACGCCAAACTTGAAATAGCCTTAGGTAAAGGTAAAAAGACTGTAGACAAGCGCGAGGATCTAAAGTCGAAGGACATCAAAAAGGAAATCAGCAAGTACGTCTAATCCTGTTTAATCAGAGTGAATCTATAAAGTCCGGAAGGAGTTTTAATCTCCAAGAGGTAGTTACCTGTCGGACCATCCCATTGAATTGAAATATCTTGTGATTCAGTGGAAGATTCAAATTCTATAGTTTGTCCAAGTGCATTTATAATTCTTATTTGAAGGTTTTCAGGTTCAATCTGTTCGGAAATGTGAAGTTTTATTGTTCCATCACTTGGGTTTGGACTAATTGTAAATCCAAGCTTTTCCAGTTCTTCAACACCAATAGTCCTGATAATCTCATCAGATTCATCCGATAAACATCCAATAGAAGATACATTTCTTGCAGTATAAGTGCCCGGGAAACTTGCGTCGATCACTGTATCAC
>JAAEYY010000002.1:161593-186617 GCA_018223105.1 bacterium
CTGTATCACTTACCACTGACAGCCAATTTCCATCTCTATGCCATCTAACAGTGCTATAAGGATTGGTTACTGTGATATACTCATCTTGCTTTGATAAAATGGGAATATCAGGTTTTGCTCCAATTTGTATTGTAGTGGTGTCTCTGGTAGTGCAACCCTCCGGACTAGTATACAATAGTTCCAGAGTTAAAGTATCTACCGAAGAAGAGTGAACGGTGTAAGAAGCCTCATCAATTTTAAGCCAGTATTCCGGAACGGTATCTGTGCTTTGATCTACAAGCAGGTTTTCAAAATTGAAACCCGAACAATCCAGACATGACCATTGCAACTCTGTTGTAACTATTGAAGGCGTGTGTACCAATTCTTCTAAATCAACCAATGCTTCTTCTTGACAAAATGCTCCTGTATTTAGGCTGGTAACTGGGTCAGCGTATATTTCTACATTAACAGAATCTCTAAATACACAGCCTGTATTGGGATGAGTATAGGTATAGAATAGCTTTTGTGTGCTGGTAGAAGCGCCACAAAGTCTATTGGGGTATAAAAAGACCCCAGATTGTACACTGTTTGGGTTTTGAGGATTGCTCCATAGGCCGGCATTCGGGTCTTGAGAATCTAACCAAGTCAGCAGATTAATTGATGACGACTTACAACAGAAACCGGTATCATCGTGCAGATTTAGTATCGGTTTACCATGCAGCACAATCTGAGCTGAGTCGGTTTGAATACAGCCATTGGCATCTTCAACGGTCACTTTCAATAATCCCGAATTGCTTACAGTTACCGGGTTAGAAGTACTTCCATTGCTCCAGTTGTATTCTTCATAGTTGGCGATTGTGATATCAACCTCATCTTCACATGCCGTTGAATCATTTAGTTCCAAAGGAGTCAAAGGAAATACTGTAACTACGGAGGTGTCGAAATAATCACAAGCATAACCATCATAGGCTTCATAAGTATAGATTCCCGATTGTGATGCTGTAAAGGTGTAGGAAGAGTCGGTTTGACTCCAATACACTTTAGTCAGCATTGAATCTGCTTTTAGTACGACATCCTCAGCACAACTAAATACGCTATCTTGGAGCTTTTTACGCTTAATCCCTTTAATATTAAATGAGAATTGATCAAAGTCGGTACAACCCTCTGCATTTTCAGTTTGAACTAAAATTTGATGATTCCCCAGCTTATCAGCTAAATACAATACGTTGGAATCAGTATGATTGCTTATTTGACCATCAATGATCCATGTGTAGGAGAGAGGTTCATCATTGAAACTTCTTGCCTTTAGGTTGAGTTGATCTTCTATACAAATAATTGTGTCGTTCACATTAAGCAGAGTATGGAAAACACCTGAAATTTCTACTGTATCATAATAGAATACAGGACAATTACTTTCATTATTTACTCGACCTTCTAGGATATATGTTCCATTTTGTTTGAACTTCAAAGTATCTTTTGCTAATCGACTTAGCTCTGAAGAGTCTGAGGTGAAATAGGCATAGTCTTCGTTCAATTGAACACCTGATGTATCTAATACTCTCCAGCGGTAAGCAGCCGGAGCGCCTGAAAAACCGGAGTCGATTTGAGCATTTAAACTGATCTTACCACAAGTGAGATTTTCTGTAGTAAACTCAGCTTCGGCTGTGTAGGCTACTTTTATTTCTACAGCTCTTTGATTTCGAGCGTACCATGGCGTTGCATTGTCCCTTGCCTCAACTACAAAATAATATGGCCTTGATCTTACATCTGCTTCCGTGGGTGTCCAGCAGAATTGCCCTGAAGCTAAACGCCCGGTGTCATTGTTTACTTTAAAACTTGCACTTGGAATACCTTTATTCCATGAGATATAGGTTGTATCGGGAGCAGGTGAAGAAGCTGGAGGTGGGAGTTGATATGGATCGTCATAGGCAATGATATCAAGGCACAGTGTTTCGCCTAAAGAAATAGTATAGCTACTTTCGAGCTCAAAATAAGGTGGTTCATTTGTTGGGCAGGTATTAATCACAGACATAATATCGCGACGTATAGACCCTATCTCCACATAAGCACCAGAAGTGTCTTTTCTCCATTCTTTAACTTCAATAACATAGGTTGTTACTTCACTGCAGTTAGTTGGGGTAAATACTAAATCCCCGGTTTTTGAATTGAAATATAAACCAATTGGTGGGTTAGTATTAGGGTTATTATAAGGGTAGCTTAAGTTAACAGGATAATACACTGTGAATGGATTGTTGTAAGCAACCCCGCCACTGTAAGTCGATGTATTAGTTCTATTAATTAATGGCGGCGAAAAATGATAGGATAATGAATCACCATTAAATGTATCTCTTGCGCCTGGATTTATACGTGCTGGTTGACTACAGCATAAAAAGTTGACCGGTGAATAGTGAAGCTGTGGTGAGCTATTGTTCGGTGCCTGGCACAAGTTGAGGGATGCATAATTGTAGAAAGTCCCACCTTGGAACTGTCCAAGACTATTTCTTATATCACTTGTTTCAAACCGGATGTCGCAACTGGATTTTAAAGCAGCATAAATAGAATCATTGAAGTCAATAGTGTCAATGTAAATATGCCGCTCAATACCTTGCCCCGTTCCATAGGTATTTTGTGGGATACAACCACCGCTGCCGGTAGTCGGTGTTATTTCAGAGATACTTACTAAACTGAGGCTCATTGGTTTGGTTATTCCAGAATCGATGCTTGTAACAGAGGCAGATGGATTATTGAAGCTCACCCCGGTACAATTACGGTAGAATGTTACATGCACTTCAAAAACAAAAGAATCCAGTGCCCTATAGCTAAACTCAGCCCCATAAATGTGAGTTCCTTTTGAATTCCCAATAAACGTTAAAAATAGCAAGGCTACGAGAGCAATCTTTTTGATGACATGGGGCATATTATTCAATAATCAATGTAGCTCGGAATATACCACTTGTTGTCTGAATTTCTATAAAATAGATTCCCGCTGTTTCGTTAATAATGAGGTTAATGTTCTGACCAGCAATATTTGAAGTATATTTAATGTCTTGGCCTAACGAGTTTCTAATATTTATCTGACTTATGTCTTCCAGCATACCATCATTTGGAGAAATACTTATTAACCCATTGCTAGGGTTAGGTGTTATTCTAAAGCTGTTTTCAGTAATGTTTACTATTCCAATGGTCCTCACAATCTCATCCGACTCATCAGATAAACAACCAATTGCTGATTCATTTCTTGCGGTATAAGTTCCGGGGAAACTAGCATCAATTATGGTGTCACTCACAACACTTAGCCAGGTACCATCTCTGTACCACCTTACAGTTCCTGTTGCATTGGTCACTCGGATATATTCATCCTGCTTAGATAGTATTGGAATTTCAGGTTTTGCTCCAATCATTATTTCTGTGGTGTCTTTGGTAGAGCAACCGTCTTCACTTGTATAGATTAACTGCAAGGTGAGAGTGTCTATTGACAAAGATTGAACGGTGTAAGAAGTCTCATCAACCTTTAACCAGTATTCAGGAATAGAACCTGTACTTTGATCTATGAGCAAATTCTGGAAATCAAATCCGGAACAGTCTAAGCAAGACCATTGAAGCTCGGTAGTAATGGAAGAAGGGGTATGTACCAATTCTGTTTCTAAATCAATAAGCGCTTCTTCTTGGCAATATGCACCGGAATTAAGGCTGGTAACAGGTTGAGGGTATATCTCCACATTTATAGAATCTCTGAACAAACAACCCGTGTTAGGGTGGGTGTAGGTATAAAACAGCTTTTGGGTGCTGTTAGAGACGCCACATAGCCTGTTTGGATATAAAAATACACCGGATTGAATGCTATTAGGGTTTGCAGGGTTGGTCCATAATCCTGCGTTTGGATCTAATGCATCTAACCAAGTTAATAAGTTGATAGAAGAAGATTTACAACAAAGACCGGTATCTTCTCTTAAATTCAAACTTGGTTTTCCGTGCAGTGTTATTAGTGCAGAATCTTTTTGGATGCAGCCATTGGCATCTTCCACAATTACTTTTAATAATCCGGAGTTTGATACTAAAACAGGGTTAGCGCTTGAACCATTGCTAAAACTATAGGAATCAAAATTTCCTACATTAAGTTGTATTGCATCTTCGCAAGCCGTACTGTCGTTTAGTGTTAAGGTTGGAAGATTGAAAATCGTAACATTTGTATAATCTGTGTATTCACATCCCAGAGCATCATAAGCTGTATACAGGTAAATACCGGATTGACTCACTTCATAGCTGTAGCCTGAGTCTGTTGAAGTCCAATACACCTTAGTTAGGTTTGAGTCCGCATTGATAATTACGTTTTTTCCGCAACTCGTAATAAGGTCGGGGAGTGTATCTCTATTAATTCCAATTACATTAATACTAAGTTGATCAAAGTCTTTACATCCCAAGGAATTTTCAGATTCAACAACAATATCATGTCGACCAAATTCTGCTCCCAAAAAGTTGAAACTTGAATCGGTATTACCTATGTTATTTCCATCGACATACCAAGTATAAGAGGGACTACCGTTAAAGGATCTTGCCTCTAATCCTAGTTCATCTTCCATGCATAAGGCTGTATCATTATGGTTTAAAATTGTGTGAAACACTCCTTGGATATTGATGGTATCGTAAAAAAGAACAGGGCAGTTATTTGGAGGATTATTTACACGACCCTCGAGGATATAAATTCCATTTTGTTTAAACCTAAGGGTATCATTAGCCTTTCTGCTGGTTTTACTGGAGTCTGATGAAAAATAAGCATAATCTTCACTTAAATGAAGTCCGGTAGTGTCTAGAACTCTCCATCTATACTCAGGAGTGCCTTTGAAATCTGCATCTATTTGAGCAGAAAGGGCATACTCTCCACAGCCCAGACTGTCTTTTGAAAATTCCGCTTCTGCCGGATAAGCTACTTTTATTTCAATGGCCCTTTGGTTTTGAGCATAAAACGGAACTGCATTGTCTCGGGCTTCGAAAACTACGTAGTATGGTCTGGTTCTTACATCAGCTTCCGTGGGAGTCCAACAGAATTGCGCAGTAGCAAGCCTACCGGTATCATTGGTTATTTCAAAGCTAGCATCGGGTATTGCATGATTCCAAAAAAGTGAAGTGGTGTCAGGATCCGGTGCCGAAGCAGGAGGGGGTGGGACAAAAACATCATCTTCGGTTTCAATATCAAGGCACAATGTTTCTCCAAGGCAAACCGTATAGCTGGTTTTGATGTTCATTTTAGGGACATTGTTACTGGGACAAGGTTTTACGTATACTAGCATATCTCTGCGGATAGAGCCTATTTGAACGACGTTTCCAGCTGTATCTTTTTTCCATTCTTTTACTTCAATGGCGTATGTTGAGACATCATCACATTTTACAGGAGTAAATATGAGATCACCGCTTTTAGGGCTGAGGTATATTCCCACTGGTGGATCAACAAGAGGATTATTGTATGGGAATTGTAGGTTGCCGTAATAATAAACAGTAAGCGGGTTTTCGTATGAAAATCCACCTGTGTAACTAGCTGAGCTCGTTCTGCTTACTAATGGTTGTACAAAATGATAAGACAAGGAATCATCATTAAAAGTATCTCTGGTTCCCATGTTGATAAAAACCGGTTGAGAGCAACAGTAAATGTTGAGCGGGGGATTATGGAAGGTGGGGGAACTGTTTCCGGCTGCCTCGCAGAGATTGAGATATGCGTAGTTATAATAACCGGTTCCTGTGAAATATCCTTGATTGTTTCTTCCACCGGTACTGCATTCAAACCGAATATCACAACAAGATTTAAGAGATGAATAATAACTGGAATTGAAATCTACAGTGTCTACATAGGTATGTTTTTCCAAACCTTCACCTGTGCTGAAAGTATTACTGGGTTGACAACCAAAGTTTGAATTTGTGGGAGTAACCTCTTCAATACTCAAGAGAGTTAAAGACATTACTTTAGCTGTACCAGTTGTGACACATACAGTTGAGCATGCATTACTGGGATTATTTAGCTTTAAACTTCTGCAGTCTCGGTAATATTCGAAATAGACCACATATTTAAAGGAGTCGATTGCTTCATAATGTACTTCGGCACCAAAACTATGTCCGGCAATGGACCTAAAGCTAAATGCAAAAAACAAGCATAGGAGTAGGGTAAATTTTTTCATAGATCTCTGCTTACCTATGTAAAATCACTGAGCGTCTATAAATGTTGCTTGAAGTTTGAATTTTGATGTAATAAATTCCATTACCGTCATCCCAGCTTAGTTCCAGCCCTTCTGCAGTTCTATATAAGGCAAATGGAATTTCTTGTCCTAAGGCATTTCTCAGCGTAATAGTCTTGAGATTTACATCGAGATCTGACGAAAAATTTATGGCTACAGTTCCCGAACTTGGATTTGGGAAAATTTCGATTTCTGTCAGATTCAGCTTTTCATTAGGCACTCTTTCACTACTTAAACCCCATGTACAATTCGTTGCCGGGATTCCTGAATTCCAGGGACTAACTGAGTCGACTACACTGTAATTGACAGGTGGAGGAGGTATGAAAACTTGCATGGAATCATTAGCCGAATTTTGAGCAAATAATGGTCCTGCAGTGATTAAAAAAGCAATGATTAACCCTAATAACCTCATTGCTCAAATTAATTTTGTAACAACACTGCTTTCCGTACAACAGATTCTTCAAATTCTACTTCTATGTAGTAAATACCATCTGCTCCAGACCATCTTACTATGTACTCCTCTTCATTATTGTGATTTGTACTTTCTATGAGTGCGCCGAGAGAATTATAAACCTTGATCGATACCGGTTCACCTAGTTCTTGCATGTCGAATCTCAGTTTTACCTCACCATTTGTGGGGTTAGGGGCAATTTCAAGTCTATGGTCGACCAATTCATAAACTCCAATGGTTCGGGTGATTCCATCCGACATTTCAGACTCACATCCCGCTTCATTCACATTTCTTGCGGTATAGGTTCCTGCTGTATCGGCAAAAATGAAAGTATCGGTATTGCTCAATAGATTTCCATCGCGATACCATCGCACAAAATCATCCGAATTTGTGATTCTGATGTATTCGTCCTGTTTTTGAAGGATAGGTTTATCCGGATTTGAGTATAGGATGATAGAAGCAGTATCTGCTTTAGAGCAAGAGTTGCCGTCTGTGAATCTCATGGACAGGATAATCGTATCGCTATCCTCATTAGACATAGTATAATGAGCAGAATCTAGTACTAACCAATATTCCGGTATTGAGCTCACACTTCGATCCTGCAAGAAACTGTCCAATACATTTCCATTGCACTGAATGCAAGACCACTCTTGTCCTAAGCCCAATGTTTGAGATGAGACTACAACATTTTGTGTCAAGTTGATTTCTTCCTCATCTCGACATAATTCTGCGTCAATTAAAGCAAAACTTGGTATTGGGTTTACTGTTATTTTTAATGAGTCGAAGTACTCACATCCTGTTACTGCACTTTTGAAGTAGTATGCTAAATACGACTCTTGAGGTACTGAGGAACAAATCGAGTTTGGATCAAACTGACCGGAACTAATGCTATTTGGATAGGTGGAATTTGTCCAAGTACCCGTTTGTGGATCTGTAGAACCTAAAAGCTCAGAAAGATCGAATAAGCCTGAGTTGCAGCACAAATTCGTGTCGTTCTGAAGCGTTAATACCGGTGTACCAAAGATCTCAACATAAGCCGAATCTTCTTGTTTACATCCATTCTGATCTTCCACTGTGACCTTGTACAGTCCTGTACTGTTCGCCATTAAGGTAGATCCTGAACTACCGTCGTTCCAAATATAAGAGCTATAAGAACCCGGATTCAGTAGAAACATATCTTCACAAAGGGATGTATCTGTCAACTGCGGTTCAACCGTTTGATAAATAGTGAGGTAAGATGTATCCCTGTAAGAACATCCAAAGCTGTCTTCAGCATAGAAAGAATATAATCCCGAGGAAGATTCAGTTATAGCCGTATCAGTTTTGGAATTCGACCATAATAAAGAATCAAAGGAAGCTTGAAGATCAAGTTCTATTGGATCATTGCAGGAGAATACAGAGTCGAGTAGGCCGGTATATACTGTGCCGACAGTCTGCACAGTGACCGTGATCTGATCATCACAGAATCCATCGTTCACCATTAATTTAAAAGTGTCTTTTTCGCCAATTTTTTGCTTAACCTCAAGAACGCGGTTAGTATCGGCAGTCATGATATTTCCATTCATATACCACTGATATTGAACCGATCCATTTTCATATTTCACTACGGGGCTAAGCGTAAGAGATTCTCCAATACAAATAGTTGTATCCGTGTAATCCAACGTTGCGTGAAAAGAAGAACCTACTTTAATAGTGTCGTAGTAGGTAGTAGGGCAATTATTTGGGGAGTTGTTGATGGTATGCTCAATTACATATAAACCACCCTCTTTTATTTTGAAGGTGTCTGCTGCATTAATTCCGAGATAGCCACCGGTGCTAAGGAAATAAGCCTCATTGGAGCTTAAAGGTCTGCCAGAAGTATCTTTAATCTCCCAGCGATAAGAAGCTGTTCCAACAAAAGTGGTATCTATTGCGCTATTAACGGTGTAGTAACCGCAGTCTAAACTATCAATACTAACAGTCGCAAAGGCTTTCTTTTTTACTCTCAGAGCATATGATCTTTGAGAAATGCCGGTATACTCATTATTGT
Source organism: bacterium (assembly GCA_018223105.1). Taxonomy (GTDB): domain Bacteria; phylum Bacteroidota; class Bacteroidia; order NS11-12g; family UBA9320; genus JAAEYY01. Next base: position 170,277 of record JAAEYY010000002.1, read on the forward strand.
CTCGAACTTCCACAGCAAATTGGTAAGGTAAGCTTTGAGCGGATCCAATAGGAGGGGTCCAGCAGAAGCGTGCCGATTTTGTATCTACAGTGTCATTCACAATCTCAAATGTGGCATCCGGTATAGCGTGATTCCATGTGAGAGTAGTAGTGTCATTATTTATAGTACTCGCAGGAGGAGGAGGTGTAAACCCATTGTCTTCAGACTCAATGATAAAGCATAATTGCTCTCCTTCGCAAACCTGATAACTGTATGGTCCATCTAGTTTTGGTTCATTGTTATTCTGACAAGCATCAACAAAGAAAAGATGGTCTCTGCGAGTTTCTCCTATGATTTCATATGTGCCTGAGCTATCTTTTCTCCACTCTGTAACTTTTAAGGTAAGGGAAGATAGATCATAGTCAGTAGGGGTAAGGATCAAATTTCCGTTGGTAGGGTCAAAATAATAACCGATAGGAGGTGAAGTAGATGGGTTGTTATATGGGCAAGTTAGGCTCCCGGGAAAGTATACTTCAACAGGCACCTGGCATGTTGTTGTATAAGTGATACTATTTGTTCTTGATGATCTTGGGTATTCCCAAATAAATGAAAGTGAGTCGAAATCAAAGGTGTCTGCTGCGCCCGGGTTAAGATATAATGGCTGATTTAAACACCATCGAAATTTAGGGTAGAAGCCGAAATAGGGCGAAGAATTAGTAGGTGCTTTACATAGATCAATGGTGGATCTGTTGTAAAAGGTAGAGTTGGCTGATCCGGTTGTGATTGATGCCGGTCTGCAACAAGTAGATATCTCAATATCAATTTTACAACAGCTTAGCAATGAAGAATAATTGGCATCTCTAAAATCCACCGTATCCCTGTAAATGTGAATTTCCACACCTTCCCCTGTTGCAGTGGTGTTGGCAGGAGAGCAGCGTGGAGCTACTGTGTCGCTTAAAGGGGAAATCTCAGTTATGCTTACGAGCTTTAATGATAAACTTTTAGTTCCACAAGTAGAATACAATTTCGCTCCGGTTCCAGGGTTACCTAAAGGAGTCGCCCGGCAATCCCTGTAAAGAGAATATGTAATCTCAAACTCAAAAGAATCCAGGGATCTATAAGTAAGATCAGACCCTATATATTGAGCTTTAGAAAGTGTGAAACAAGAAATAAGAAGAAAGCCAAGTAAAAGTAAGCGTGATTTCATGGGCAACCGATTTAATAAATAGATGGATTTAAGGCTAATTTAGTTGCTTTTACATTGAGAAAAGTAATACCAGAATCATTTTAAAATTTTCAATGCGAAAAGATGATTTTTAGATACTTTTGCAGCCCAAATTTCATGCTCACGTGGTGAAATTGGTAGACACGCCATCTTGAGGGGGTGGTGAACGCAAGTTCGTGCTGGTTCGAATCCAGTCGTGAGCACTTTTAAGACCGGGCTATTTCTGAAGCCCGATTAAAGCATCCGCAATCTTTCGATCATTACTCAATCTAGGTACCTTGTTTTGTCCACCTAGCTTGCCTTGCGACTTCATATAACTAATGAAACTATCCTTTTCCAAAGGAGTGATCTTTAAGGTTCTCAGAATTGATCCTCTGATTAAATCATCGTAATAGGAGTTCTTTTTTCGGAGCTTGTGGTCCACTTCTAAAGCAAAAGCCTCCATATCTTGAGGCAAATCGCCAAACTCAACCAACCATTCGTGATGTGGCAGTCCTTCAGTCGGGTTAACTTGTGGAGCTACAGTAAACTCAATAATCGCAATGTTCTGCTCTTTTGCCGTTTCCAGAATGGCATATTCTACTTCTTCGCCAATCACATGCTCTCCAAATGCAGAAATGTAGTGTTTCACTCTACCGGCCACTCTCACTTTGTAGGGATTCAGACTAGTGAACTTCACCATATCACCTATATCATAAGCCCATAAACCGGCATTGCTACTCACAATCAAGGCATAGTTCTGGTCTAATTCAACTTCTTCTATGGTGAGTCGCTTCGGGTTTTCCAAATGAATTTCTTCCTGTGGAATGAACTCGTAAAAGATTCCGGTGTCGAGTAGAAGTAGTAAACCTGAATCATCCTGTTCGTTTTGATAAGCAAAGAATCCTTCAGAAGCAGGGAATAGTTCAATGCTATCCACCTTTTTACCTACGCTGCGCTCCAATTTTTCTCGGTAGGGTTCAAAATTCACTCCGCCATATACAAAGAGATTAAAATTGGGAAAAATCTCCGAGATTTTCTTGCCGGTTCTCTCTTGTAGGATATCAAAATACATCTGTACCCAAGGCGGTATACCGCTGATGAGGGTCATGTCTTCATTGATGGTCTCATCCGCAATTTTTTCAATTTTAGTTTCCCAATCCTCAATACAGTTGGTTTCGAACGAAGGAAGTTGATTCTTTCTGAGATATCCCGGTACATGGTGGTTGCTGATCCCTGAGAGTCGGCCGGTGAGAATACCCGATTTCTTTTCAAGGGTTGGACTCCCGCTCAAGAATATCACTCTACCATTTAGAAACTCGGCCTTACCGGTTTCATGCACATAATGAAGTAGGGCATTTCTGGCGCTATTGATATGGTTTGAAATGCTATCCGGGCTTATAGGAATGTATTTAGTGCCGGAGGTGGTCCCGGATGTTTTGGCGAGATAAAGCGGTTTGCCGGGCCAGTTTACGTTTTCCTCTCCCGCTGCAATTTTATCGAAGTATTTTCTATTGGCTTCGTAGTCACGAACCGGAATTTTTGCTTGAAACTCCGAAATAGTTTCCTTACCCGTAATACCGTGATCTTTTCCAAACTGAGTGTTAGCCAGGTTTTGAATGAGGTGATGAAATACCTTATTCTGGGTCTCCACAGGTTTAGACGACCATTTTTTCGTTTTATTTACGATATAGGAAGCGAAGAGTTTCGCTCCGATTGTTTTTATACTCACAATTTTGAGGCACAAAGTTAAGAATCAAAGTATTAGAACATACCACAGCTTCATTATCTAATTTGTTTTGAAGTATTATACCAGAGCGTCTGTCAGTTACATTTTACATTTTATCCAAAGCTTGTACAATTCAATTTTAATAACCTTCGTTATGACCTATTTTCGCAGGCTTATAAATTTATGGGAACTTTAATCATGATCGCCCAGCTAATTCTAGCGCTCGCCATATTGGTGTCGCTGCACGAATGGGGGCATTATATAGCGGCTAGATCTTTCGGAATCCGTGTAGAGAAATTCTTTATTTTCTTCGATGCTTGGGGCATCAAACTATTGAGTAAAAAACGCGGTGATACAGAGTGGGGTATAGGTTGGTTACCAATTGGTGGATATGTAAAAATTGCCGGTATGATCGACGAGAGTCTGGATAAGGATCAAATGGCAACCGAACCTAAGGACGATGAGTTTAGAGGTAAACCCGCTTGGCAGCGATTAATAGTAATGATAGGAGGGGTGACTGTGAACTTTGTTCTGGGTATCCTTATTTTCTCTTTATACCTCTTTCACTACGGTGATGTATATGTGCCGAACCAGGCTGTTGTAGACGGTTCAGGGATTATGGTTTCTGAACTTGGCGAGAAGGTTGGATTAAAAGACGGAGACAAAATCCTTTCTGTTAACGGAGAAAAAGTAGAGCGATTTAAAGAACTTTCATCGGTAAAGTTATTGCTCGAGTTTGATAATGATATTCAATACGAAGTAAAACGAGGTGACTCGGTATTTATGCTCAATGTCCCTGCTGACATGAAGTCGGAGATCGTTGAAAATAAAAGAGCCGGCATGTTCGACTATCGATTCAAAACCGTAGTAGCCAAAGTAGATGAAGGAACGGGCGCAGCTGAGGCAGGCTTAGAGAAAGAAGATAGAATTGTAAGTGTAAATGGCACCGAGACCATCTATTTCGATGAGTTTAAAAAGGCCTTATCACAAACCAAAGGCGAAGAGATTAAACTTGGAGTTATTCGCGATGGTGAGAAATTGGTATTAGATGCCAAGGTGGATACTTCAGGAACTATAGGATTCAGACCTACTGATCAGTTTGAATACAAAGGCGAAATGGATACCATTTTTTATGGATTCTTTGAAGCCTTCCCCGCTGGAACCAAGCATGGAATCAATTTGTTGGGAGATCAGATCTCGGCTTTTGGTAGTATGATCCAAGGGAAAATCAACCCGGTTAAATCCTTAATGGGGCCGGTTCAAATGGCACAGTTATTTGGTTCTGATTGGAACTGGAAACGCTTTTGGAATTTGGTAGGTATTTTATCCCTAATCCTAGCTTTCATGAACTTATTGCCTATCCCTGCATTGGATGGTGGTCATGTGGTCTTTTTAATTGTAGAAATGATTATTGGCCGACCATTACCTGATAAATTTATGTATGCCATGCAGATTATCGGAATGATTATTCTGTTTAGTTTGATGGCCTTTATTTTCGGAGTAGATATCTTTAGCATATTCAAATAATGGACGATTTTTTTCAATTCTACGGATTGGAAAGAAAGTTGCAGTTAGACGATAAAGAACTTCGTCTAAAGTATCTGGACTTAAGCAAGAAATTCCATCCCGACTTTTTTGCCAATAACCCTGAGGGTCAGGTAGAAGCCTTACAAAAAACCAGTTTGAACAACAGAGCATATAATGCACTGAAGACTTTGAATGGGAGAGTAAAGCATGTTTTGGAGTTGGAAGGCTTGTTAGAGGAGAAAGGCGGAAAGATTCCACAGGAGTTTTTAATGGAGATGATGGATTTGAATGAGTCATTGATGGAATTGCAATTCGACTTTGACAAGGCGGAATACGAGAAAATCAAGGGAGAGTTTGAAGCGGTTGCAGAGGGAATGGATAAGGCATTGGAGTCGGCAGCAGCAAGGTATGATGGAGCAGAGGATAAGGCTGAAATATTGCAAGAGATCTTAGAAATTTATTTAAAACAAAAGTATCTGTTGCGTATAAAGGAAACACTGAGTAAATTCGCGCACCTTTAGCGTACGAGCTATAGGAATTTGACATTATGCCCAGGCTTGCCAGTCTCGACACTGAAAGTGGAGCAGATTGGTGGCGATCCTTCGCAGAAGCTATGGACCATGTAGACAGAATTCCTCTTTCACCGCCGGTTGGCAGTGAAAGAGGATGAAGATGGAACTCCTTCTCCGTTAACTAACGGATACGGAGTTTGAAGATAGAACTGCCTCACTGCGTTACGGCAGTCAGGCGCGTTGGTCAGCCTACGCTAAAGCTTCGGCTGACGAAGGTCAAATTTAACTGAAGCAATAGCGGACGGAGGTCAGACTTTGCGAGATATGGCTTTTAACTAAAGAGCCGTTAAATTAGTAAACTTAATGCCCAGGTGGCGGAATTGGTAGACGCGTTGGTCTCAAACACCAATGATAGCAATATCGTGCCGGTTCGAGCCCGGCCCTGGGTACAAAACAGTGTGAGAAGCAGAGTGAGAGCGAGCTTCTTACACTGTTTTCTCTGTTCCTCGCACTGACACTCACACTTGAATTTTCTTTAGAAGTCGAATTTTTTTCTTTCCTTTTTATTTTTATGAGTGAGAGCGAGCTTCTTGCACTGTTCTTCGCACTGACACTCACACTTACTTCTGTTCCTCACCCTGTTCCTCGCTGTAATAATCTGTTCCTCACTCTGTTCCTCACACTGTTTCAGTTCCTCACACTGTTTCAGTTCCTCGCACTGACACTCACACTTGAATTTTCTTTAGAAGTCGAATTTTTTTCTTTCTTTTTTATTTTTATGAGTGAGAGCGAGCTTCTTGCACTGTTCCTCGCACTGACACTCACTCTTGGATGTTCTTTTAAAGTCGGATTTTTTTCTTTCTTTTTTATTTTTTTGAGTGAGAGCGAGCTTCTTGCACTGTTCTTCTCACTGACACTCACACTTACTTCTGTTCTTCACTCTGTTCCTCACAATGATAAAGTTCCGCGCACTGACTTCTTGGATATTCTTTAGAAGTCGGATTTTTTTCTAGTTTATCTAGTTAGTTCATAAAGTGAGTCATTTTTTATGTAAGCTCTAATGGGAAATTCAAGCCCACTTTCACTATGCATTGTGAAGTTCAGAGTATCACCTTCTTTGGCTTTTCCATACCATCTTCCCATGTCGACTGTATCATTTTCAATATTTAATAGAATGAAACTTGAATCGTCTATTAATGAAATCCTATCTAATGGTGGTGGTTCATAAACAACGCTTTTTAATATGAGCGAAGTGTCAACCAAAGTTTTGTAGGTAGTGTCAACTAATCCAATCCATTTGAAATCAGCTGGGAACTCAGTGCTGTGTTGGGAGCATCCAGATGTCATTAAGATTAAACTGAAATGTAGAAAATACTTCATGCTTACAGTATGCTTGTTAATGGAGGGCCTGTAGTTCTTCTCCAAATTTAATGATTTGAGAGTTTATCTACCTTCATGAACCTTTAACACTGCTAAAGTTTACATACGTGTCTCAATACCTCATCAGCGGTAAATGAAATTTTGAGGAGAAGACCTATTCTTGAGCTGTGTTTGATTTTGAAAAACTCAAAGTATATCAGGATGCATTAGTGTTCAATGAAGAGATTAAAATCATATTAAAAGAATGCAGATTGAGCAGGATCCAAAAGGATCAGCTAGAACGAGCCTCCCTCTCCATCCCCCTCAACATAGCAGAAGGCTCCGGACGCTTCACAAAACCGGATCGAAAGAATTTCTACATCATCGCCAGAAGTTCTGTGTTTGAATGCGCGGCGATTCTGGAAATTTTAAGTAGGGAAGAGGTATTAGAGCAAAGCAGATATTCATCACTCAAAACCCAAGCCGAAGAAATATCTAAAATGCTATTTGGGATGGTGAAGAGCTTGGGCTGATTTGGGCGGTTTTTTTAAGAGGGGGCAGTATAGGGGGCGATTTTCTTTGTTCTAAACGCCATTTACTATCTTTCAGGCTTAAACCTGGAGATATAGGTTTGATATTTTGTGTTTTATTTGTTTAGCTCCTAGTTGTGCTTAATGTGAAAATCGAATGACAGTAGCCTACGACAAATACTATAAGACAGAAAACCTATTCGGAGTACCTTATCCCGAATTGATTGAGTTTTTTACGGAATACCCTAAAAAAGGGAAAGTACTTGACTTAGGTTGCGGACAAGGAAGAGATGCAATTGCCTTGGCTCGACTTGGCTATTCTGTAACGGGCATTGACAACTCAAAAGTCGGCATTGACCAAATGAACCAACTCGGACAAAATGAAAAGTTGGATTTGGTAGGGCAAGTCGGAGACATTTACACTTTTGACCGGTTTAGTGAGTTTGACATTGTTCTAATGGACAGTATGTTTCATTTCGCCAAGAAAGAAAAGGAAAAAGAAATTGGACTGATTAAGAAAATCGTCTCGGATATTAGAAAAGGTAGTCTTATGGTTGTTTGCATTCAGGACACAGGAGAAAAAGTCAAAATCCTAAACAAGGCAATCGACTTTGAAAGAAATCATAAACGATTATTAGACAAAGAGTTTAAGTACATATTTGAAGACAGTGACAGTGGACATAAATCTGAAACTGATTATAGAATGATAGTAGTTGAAAAATAAAAAACACTAAGCACAACAAAACCTATACGCAATCCCTAAAGCGTTGGGGACTACGCATAGTCAAACCGTTGCGGTAAATAAAATGACAGTAGATTTTCAAATAGATAAAAATGAGATACGCGAACCATACATGATTAAAACATGGAAGGGAAACGAATTGATTTCTGAAAAACCTGCGAAAATATTGGCCTATTATGATGTAAGAATTTTGAAAACCGGCAAAATCTCAGTTTTTGAAATTACTGAGTTAGATAATGACAAGGGAGAATTGTTAGATCATGATGAAACGATTTTTGACCACTTGAGTGAGTTAGAATTGGAAAAGTCTTGTATTGAATATATAATAGGGGAATTAATTGCTAATGTTCAACAACTATACTTTGCACAGAAAACGACTTTAAAACTTGAATTAAAGATAAAATAACTACCGTTAACAAAACCTATACGCAATCCCTAAAGCGTTGGGGACTACGCATAGCCAAAACGTTGCCAAACATACAATGCCTAAATATTTACTCATATTGATTCTATCCGCTTTGATTGGAATTGGTTCAACTAAAGAAAATTTTGTTCGGACTGCTAATGACAAGGATATAGAAAGACTTGAGATAGAATGTATTTCTAACGTTCTAGACACATTAGTTAGCTCAAACATTGACTGGTGGGGCCCTTGTAAGGTTCCTGTTCAACCTATTCCGTTACCGGAAGAAGTAATCTCTACTCTTCAAGATTCGTTTGACTATGAATCAGAAATGAAAAAATACCGAATTGAGCTAGCAAAGTACAAAGAGTCTAAATTAGTCAAGGTTTACGTAAACGACACACTGTTCAACAGAGGAGGCTATTTGCATGGTAAAAAGCAGGCTAATCAAAATAGAATAATTGATGCTGACTCAATTTTCGCCAACAGGACTCAAGATCAAACTAAAAGAGTTGAGAATCTGAGAAAATACCCAAGAGAAAAAGCTGACATTACATTTAAATTCAGTAGAGTAATATTCAATGAAGATCTAACAAAAGGGGATTTCATTGTTGACTATAAAGGAAAGTTTACTTCAGACACTTTAATCGTGACTGTTATAAAAGGCAATACTGAATGGAGGATTGAATAAGCTAGGTTTGGCAACAACGGCTATTGCAGAAGGCTTACATTTTGCCGTTTTTGTATATTCACGTTTAGAAAATGAAACTAACAAATGGCAACAATAGTAGCTGCCCTGATTGCCACTTCTTACTATAGCCTGAACGTTAGCCACGTCTAAAAGATATGGAACAAGAAATTCCCAGATCGTATAATTGGTTCGCCAAACTAAAACTAACCCGATTCATTCCTTGGAAATTTGATTCGGAAATCGATCCAAATTCATCGATAAACGAAAGGTTTAGAATTGAATGCCAACAAGATCGTGCTGTACTGACATTCGGACGAAGACAGGACATGGATACATTTGCTGGTTTCGAAATTGTAGGCGGAGAAGTGTCTGAGAAGGTAATTGTCTTTCATCCGTCTTTTGGTCAAAATGTTGATGATTGGGACATTATCGAATCCGAACATTCGGACTTTTTTGAATTTTTGAAATCAAAAGTGCTGCCAGAAATGAAGGAATGGATTCCAGATGAGGATGTGAATGACTACATTGAAAAAAATTAAAAAACCAGTGGTTAAAACGTGTATATTGTATACCCTGCAGGATACGCTTCATATACTTACCGTTAGCTTACATTAGAATTGAACCAAAACTGCTAAAGTATGTGGACTCATATATATGACGGGATACTAAAGTTGGTTGGATTGATTTTATCAATACTCATTATAGAACCAATATTTCCCCTTCTAGGCTATCCTGTCTTTGTTTGCATAGCAGTTCTGACCATTTATGGACTTCTGTATTACTACTTGCTTAGTTATCTCAGTAGCTACCTTTACTGTAGAATTACATTGAAGATTCCAATTCAACTTTCACAACTCAAACTGATACGAAAAGCTATATCACCACTAGTAGCAATAAAGTGGCCTACTTTAAAAGAAGTACAGGAAGCACAAGTGGAAAACAGGTATGCGTTAGCTCTTGAAAAATGTGAAAGTTGGTTAAAAAATAATCCTAATCGTTTATTCAAAAAGAAGCAATAGAAGAATTGCCAACAACGCGTAAACCCCATAGCTACATTCTTCTCTGCAGAAATTTTATCTTTACAACTGGCTTTTCGTTTAGCCTGCAGATCCGCCGTCTACGCTAAAGCTATGGTTTACAAAGACCGATAAAGGGTTTACGCGAGAATGCTCACATATGTTTTTATTCTTCTCAGTAATAACAGAATCAAGTTTAATCGTATGCCGATAAAAAGGAATCAAATGATTATCGCAAGACTCTTTTTCAATCTGTTTAATTTTTCCAATGGCAAATGAAATAGAACACCTGAAGCATCTTACCATTATCCCAACCCGAAGAACTATCAAAAATGCTATTTGGGATGGTGAAGAGCTTGGGTTGAGATGCGCGGGGTTCTTTGTTTAGGGTACCATATAGGGTGCGATTTTTCTTGCTATAAATGCTATTTTACTATCTTTCAGGCTTAAACCTGGAGATATAGGATTAATATTATTGTTTTTTATTTGTTTAGCTCCTAGTTGGCATTCATTTTAAGAGCGATAGTGCAAAATTGAAACAGATGAGATATTTTAAATACAAATGGAATGAAACAAGGGGAGACCAATATGATAATTGGGGGCATTCTTTATGGTATTTAGAAATTGGTACCGACGATTTTCCAAGCAGACAGATTGAGATTTATGACAACGGAAAGATTCTGAAATTCTCGCATGATAGACTTGAAGATGAATTTGGCGGACTTGGAGACCAAAAACTTGATTTGTTAGAATTTGAAGGAACAGAATGTACAAAAATGGAATTTGAGGAAAATTGGAATCGATAAATTACATAAAAGGAGACGCTACAAATCCACAAGGATTAGGAAACAAACTGATTGTTCATATTTGTAATGACATCGGAGCTTGGGGAAAAGGATTTGTTTTAGCAATTTCTAAAAAGTGGAAAGAACCAGAAAGAAAATATAGAGAATGGTACAAATCTCAAACAGATTTTGAATTGGGGAAAGTTCAATATGTTCAAGTGGAACCTGACACATTTGTAGTCAACATGATTGGACAACATAAAATCAGAAAAACAAACGGACTTGCACCGATTCGGTATGACTCGGTTGAAGAATGCTTGAATAAAGTAGCGAATTTTGCAATTGAAAACCAGACTTCTATCCATATGCCTCGAATTGGTTGTGGATTAGCTGGTGGAAACTGGATTGAAATTGAGAAAATAATTAACAGGACACTGATAGACAAAGATATTAAAGTGACTGTTTATGACTTTGAATAAAAAACGAAATGCCAACAATGTATATACAAAATAGGCGAGATAGTAGTAAATTCAAGGGTTGTAGCCCTCTTCAAATTTGGGCCGGTTTGATAAATTTGAAGCCCGCAATCGCCTACTTTGCATATACTTACCGTAGGCATTACCTTATAACGACATCAATAAAAAAAGGAGATAGTATTCATGAAAAAATCCTTCATTAAACTTGTTAGCGTAATGATTTTTGTTGCTATATGTTGTTCTTTATTTTTACCTCAATATGAAGTTTTAACTGATGGGATGTTAGGTGATTCATTGAGCTTCATCAGTCAATGTCCTAACCCAGATCAATCAGGAGGATTATTTGGTGGGGGTTATTATTCAACCTTCAATGGTTTCGGCTCTTTGAACACAATTTTAACTGTTGTTATATCCTTTTTAATCACAATAATGCTCTTTAACGAAAGATTATCGAAAAGGTTATTATTATCTCTTTTTTTCCTTATGATAATTTTACATGTATTATCACTCTTGAAAATAATAATAGCACCATTTGGATTGCAGGAACCAGATACATTAAAAATTGGTTTTTACGCCGTAAGATTATTGGAGTTGGTTTTATTTTATTTTGCTTTTATTGAACTTAAACGAATACCTAAAATAAATATTGAGTGATCAGATTTAATTAAAGATTTTTTAATTGATAGATAATTAAATTATAAAACAGCTATAACACCAAATATGCAAAAGCGCCAAATTCACTATGCTTGTTAGGTGCCTTTGCCTATTTTCAGAACGTTACCCAATGTTTTTATTTTTATCAGCAATCACAGAATATAGTTTCGGTGTTTGTCGATAACGCGGAATCAAATGAATATCGAAATACTCATGTTTAATTCTCTTTATTATACCGCTTTCAATTGACATAGATTTTTCATTTAATATCGTACTAAAAACCAAAGCTACAGAGTTATCTTAGTCATTGTTCCAGACATTGAGTTAATTAACATCCAAAAGTTTTTTACGGTAACCACTGTAATCCACATAAAATGAAACGATTTATTACCATATTATACTTTTTGACAATAGCTCAATTCTGTTTTCCTCAGACAGCTTCAATTGAAGGTCATGTTCACAACATCAATGAAGATAAAGGTCTGGCTTTTGCATATGTGGTCCTAGATGGTGAAAAAATTGTAGCATTGACTAATGATTATGGAGATTTTACTATTGATAGTCTTTCAGAAGGGTTCCACTCTTTGAAAATAACATATTTTGGGTATCAAGATCTGACCGTTGATTCAATATATGTGGCACATGACACGGTTATCAATTTATATATCGAATTCCCCCCACCATGTAAGTATGATAGAAAGAACAAAAAATGCCCTGTTTGCCACAAAAAAGATAAAGTTATTCCTATCATTTACGGATTGCCTAGTAAAGGACTTGTAACTGAATCTGAAAAAGGAAAAGTAAGACTCGGTGGATGTGAAGTTACCGGTTGTGACCCACATTGGTATTGTAAGCGAGATAATAAAGAATTTTAATTCAAGAAATAAAAACTCAACTTCATATATTAGGCATTTCAGTAGGATACACCCAAATTTAAAAACGTGAAAACCAAAAATATGATTAGGGGAATTTTGCACTTCATAGGACTGATCTTACTCAATTCTTTGTTTATCCTTTTGGGGTGAAACGCTTAAAAGTAATGCGGAAGAACTATCTAAAATGCTATTTGGGATGGTGAAGAGCTTGGGGTGATGTTGTAAAGGTTTTTAGTTGTGAGGGTGCTATATTGTTTATTAGAAAACACATTGTTAATTATTTTTAGAACAATAGAATCTTTCAAAACCTGTTCTTTATCACATGAACTTAGAATAAGAAGGGCAACAAGTTTTGAAGTTATTATCATTATAAAATAAATACCATCAGTTTATGAAATATCATCTTTTTACAGCTGTTATTATTACATTAATAATTATGGGATGCACAAAGTCCAATGAGCACCCTGAAGACACCTTAGTTTTCAAGTCTTTGGAGAGTTCAACTAATGTATTAAACAAAAACCGAGCTATGCTAATGGACCAATTACTCGAAACTTCATGTAGAAATCCACATTTTCATGAGATTGAGGTGAAAGGTTTACAAATAGATAGTATCTGTAAAATATTTTATAAATCAGTTGATAAGTATTTACAACTTGACAAGATTTCGAATTCAGATTTAATTGAATTAAGGAATAAATATCATAGTTGTTTAGACGGTATAATCACTTTTCATAAAAAATATGGATTTTCGGATGACATAAAGCTCTATGCTTTAGACCAAACTCATGATGTAAGTAACAATAGCACAAACTACAGGGTTTTAGGTTTAATATATAAAAATGATGTATTTGAAAATGAGATAAAAACATTAGAGAGGATCTATCTTATTTACGAAAATTATTATCGATTTACAAAGCGTTGGTTGGCTTGTGAAGAACAAGAAAGAAACGAGAACAAATACTCATTCAGTGCACGTGTGGTTGAAGAGTCATATCCACATGCATTTAAAAAGGTTGAATTTGATTCCATAATGTTCAATCGAAAGAAAGTGAAGGTTGACAGCTCTAAACTTTCATTTACAGGAGATAATATTATTTTTAATTCATCAAAAAGAGGGAATTACTCTATATACGGAAGAGTTGTATTCGAGTCCTGTATAGGTACAAATGAATACCCTTTTATTCATAATTTTAAACATTGATAAATCATGCTTCGCTCCTGATGTGACTGTTTTTATACAATTTTATTTTTCTGAATTTTTAAAGATAGATTCTCCATTATGTAAATATCCAATTTCTAAAAATGAATCATTTCTGATTTGGAATATGTAAGCTCGTTCAGGAATATGATGCAGATAAACTGTGTCACCGTTATTCGAATTTCCTATCCAGTAGCCTACGAAACCGGCGCACTTTCCTCTTAGAATACCTTGTTTTTTTAATGAGTCCGGGAAATTAGTTTCATATGTCATGAAAGATCTGTCTTTGAATAATCGAATGACACTGTAGCCTTTCTCGTAAGCTAAAGGATATTCTTTATAGGTATTCATACATGAATATAGGCCTAGAATAAATAGCGCTAATAAGAGAGTCATTCTATTTTTTTTCATATTCCGGTTGCAATAGGTAATTTCAAATTATTGGATTCGCATTGAGGTTTGCAGTTTCAACTCAAACATAATTTAAATTATCTACTATTTTGTGCAGTCTTGATTTTTCAAGCTTCTGAGGTTCTTATAAAGCAAGCTAATTGGTAGAGAATTGAACTATTTTTCAATAATGCCCATTGATACATTTCTATTATTTTGTTAAAATTCTTTTTTCTTTGTTAAGCTTCTAGTTGTAGCCAATGCAAAAATGGACACTGAAGAAATAATAGAAAATTTGGACTTAACAGGTGGGCCAGACAGTTGGTTTGACATGTGGCACACTCATGTAGACTGGCACGGCGATGGCAACAAGGACTGGCAGACAAGAAAAAAATATCTGGACGGCTTGGTGGACTTATTCAAAGAATTAAAAATACGACTGACAAATTATCCCAAGCCATTTCAGCTATGGATTTGGATTTTAGAAAGTGACAGTTCTCAAGACGCTGTTTACGTTCACTCACCCAATCCGAATGCTCATAATTTTCCGATTACAATGGACCCAGTTAACAGACCTGAACCGAAATACAAGCAACTTAAAGACTACATTGATGGACTTGGACTTGAGATAATAATAGACAACTTCGAAAACGAGTTACAGTTCTACTTGTTTGACAAACAAACTGGTGTACCACTAACGAAAAATTAAAAAGCACTGGCTACAAAACGAGCTATATGCACAGTAGACAGTTACATTTTCAAAAACCCTACTTACCATAGCAAAACCGTCATAGCACATTAAAAAAAACACGTGATATACATTCAAGAACAGAACCCATTTGCAGACGAAACATTAGTTGTGGAGGAAGACGAGAATTCAATTTGGGTTTATCGGGTCGATAGTGAAAAAAAAATAGTGCAAGACGTACTTTTCTGTTCGACAGGTAAACTGGTCGAAAACTCTGCTGATATCAAGGAAGCAAGTATCACCGGACAAGCTCCACCGCTACTTAGGTCGTTTGCCAACGAACTTTACATACAGAAGGGCTTGACGGAAGACGACATTTCAATTAACTGGCTGTCTGTTGACGAAGTGGAAGTTTGTCTCAAGTCACAGCCATTTGTAAAACTGAGTATGGCGACCAATGAGACATTCAGTCGTGCAGTTAATAAAGATGGCCCCTTTGGAAAGGCCTGGAAATGAAATTAAAATTCAATGGGATTACTTAGTATATTTAAAAAGAAAGACAAAAAACAGAAACGGAGATTGTTCGACTTGTTGAACATAAGGGTGGATGTTTAGCTACAAACAGAATAACTATCGATGGCTGTGAAGTAGGCTACATGTATAGAGAAGTTACTGACCGTGATGGCGATACAGGGTGGCGATTCTTTTCTGGAGATGAAGATGAAAGTTATATGGCCAACAACTCTAACCATGGCCTATATGAAGTAAATACGATAGCAAATTATTCTCCTGAAATTTTAGAATATCTTAATACACCAGCTCCGTGTGCATTTGAAAAAATTGAAGGCTGGAGAAGATTTAGGAAAATAGAAAATAAATAAGATCATACAACAAAAGCTAAAAATTTCGGTTAAACTTCCGGACTGTAACGTGTTCAACAGGAACGACATTCAGTAAGAATGAAAAAGATTGAGATAGACGGAAATAGATTTTCGACCCTTGATGGTTTCTATAATGAGGTTGAAGTGAAGTTGACCAAGAACTTGGACCGGAAAATTGGGTGGAATTTAGACGCATTCAACGATGTTCTCAGAGGTGGATTTGGAGTGCATGACTACGAAGAAGAAATTGAATTATGGTGGTTAAATGCTTCAAAAAGCCAAATTGACTTTGGATATGAAGCCTCAATTGACAGATTGAAATCAATGTTGGAGACTTGTCATCCATCAAATAGAGATAACATTACAAAGGAAATTGGCTTAGCTGAAAATCAAAAAGGCCAAACTTTATTTCAGACAATCATTGCTATTATCGAAAGCCAGGATCATATAGATTTTAATCAAGAATAATAGCATGAATACACAATCAAGTCCAAACTGGTTTTAAACGTAGTTTGGCCAAGACCCTACAAGGCATAACCTAATCGAATGGAAATAAAAGAAACTGGTGGAGCGAGAATTGGATTGGCGAATGCAACTTGGCCATTTGCTACTCTAAAAGTTAATGAGAACAGACTAAGTCTAAATGTCAGCTTCCCCCGTTTCGAACTGTTTAATTCTAGACTAACAAAGTTAGTTTAA
>JAAEYY010000033.1:0-11970 GCA_018223105.1 bacterium
GTATATGGCGATACATCAGATTTGCCGGTTACGGAACAGCATAAGATCCAGAAAGCTGAGAGTCCATATGGTACCACCAAGATTTTATGTGAGGCACTTATTGATGACTTTGCTCTACATAAAAATTTAAAAGGGGTGCATCTTCGTTATTTTAATCCGGTAGGTGCCCATCCAAGTTCTAAGATCGGTGAATTACCATTGGATGTACCGAATAATTTAGTGCCTTATATAACTCAAACTGCTGCGGGAATTCGGGAAAAACTGACCGTTTTTGGAGATGACTACAATACCAAAGACGGAACTTGCATTCGGGATTATATTCATGTTGTAGATTTGGCTAGAGCACATGTTAAAGCCTTGGTTTACTCTAAAAAAATGGAACAAGGCACAGCGGTGTTTAACGTAGGCACCGGCAATGGACATTCTGTGTTGGAAGTAATAAACAGCTTTGAAAAAGTAAGCGGTAAACAGCTGCCATATGCTATTGGTCCGAGGAGGCCCGGAGATGTTGAGCAAATATGGGCAGATACTGCACATGCTGAAAAAGAATTAGGCTGGAAAGCCGATTTCAAACTCGACGATATGATGAGGGATGCCTGGGCTTGGCAAGAGAACCTCAATATGTAATATTAAGGTCCTTTTCCTTTTTATTTAATTTCTTTCCTAAAAATACCCAACCTTTGGGAGGTGTGCTGCGTATATGCTAGTAAATCAAAGTACATCATGAAAAAAATTATACTTATTCTTTTTGCCTTTGTGGTCAGCCTTGGAGCACAAGCCCAATGTCAGGCTATAATAGATTATCAAATTAACGCCACGGGAAACCAGGTGCAATTTTCAGACTCATCTCAGGTCTCCGGACCGTATTATAGCTTCTGGGATTTTGGCGATGGAACTTCAGGAAGTGGAACTTCATTTACCAAGACCTATAATATAACTGGAAGTATAACCGCTTGTCTAATAATTATGGATAGCGCTAGAACCTGTTCTGATACAACTTGTGTTACATTCAATGTAACAGGTGGAAGTTCAAGTAGTTGTAACGCATTGTTCTATTACAATGTGATGAGCTCGAGTCCATTGGGAATTGATTTTGATAACAGGAGCTCAGGCTCTTATTCTTATTTGTGGGAATTTGGAGATGGAGATTCTAGTACTGTGTATCAAGCCAGTCATATGTATAGCCAGTTTGGAAGATACTATGTTAAACTAACCGCTTTTGATAGCACAGGTGCACCATGTGATACTTTCTCAACTTATGTAATAGTAGGCAATACAACAGGCAGAGGTTGCCAGGTTACAGCTAACGCTATTGTTGATAGTACGAATTACAGAATTTATAATTTTTATGCCTACACCTCCGATGCTATTGGGTTTAAATGGTATTTTGGAGATGGGGATTCTTCAGACTGGCAATATCCAAGTCATCAATACAGCACTGATTCTGCTTACCTTATAACTTTAATAAGTTATGATAGCGCTGGAAATGCATGCGACACCATTTATCTTACGGTTAACGTGTATTCAAGCGGTGGTGGATGTACCGGCACTATTGCGAATTCTACCGCCAGAGCAGTAGCAACAGGCTACCAAGTGACTTTCATGGGATCTGTTAATTCTGCGTTTGCATCTGTAGTCTGGGATTTTGGCGACGGGAATACGGATAGTGGCTATAATGTAAATCACATTTATGCTGATACCGGTACTTACAATGTTGTCATGTATATCTTTAACAATGGAGTGTTGTGTGATTCGGTAACCAAGACTGTTTCGGTTGAAGACCTTTGTCAAGCTAGTTTCTATGTTGGTGTTGATACTAGTACAGCCTATACCTTGTATTTGATTGAAAACAGTACAGGAGTAAACTCTGGAACTCAATATTATTGGGACTTTGGAGATGGATCAACCTCTACCTCAAGAACTCCAACACATTCTTACAGCAGTTTTGGGGCCTATAGAATTTGCTTAACGATTTGGGATAGTTCAAGAAACTGCAGCAGCACGTTCTGCGACTCTATTGGAATGGATTCTAATGGAAATGTGCTTAAGAAAGATGGATTTACCATGGTTGTAATTAGCGAAAACGATATTCTCTCGATAAAGGATAAGTCCTTAATTGAACCAGAACTAAAGTTGTATCCTAACCCGTCAAATGGTGAGACGAAATTGAAGATTTCTGCAAGTGAGAAAGAAGAATATAGCATCCATGTGTACAGTGCAGAAGGTAAGCTTGTAGAAAGCAGAAGCATTACTGTTCTGCCGGGTCAAAATGAAGTATTACTCGATTTTAATCAGAAAGCCAAAGGATTGTACTTCATACTTATATCGTCTGAATTGTACCAAGGTACTCTTCGGTTTATTCGCAATTAATGGATGAACAGGGAGGGGGTAACTCCTCCCTTTTACAATGAACGAAAAGGAAATACTCAAAGGTTGTATCAATAACGACAGGCGGTCGCAGAATGCCTTGTATAAGAAGTATTTCCCTTTAATGAGTTCAATAGCAAGACGTTACTGTAAAGAGCACGAGCAAGTTGAACTGATAAATGAAGGCTTTTTAAAAGTCTTACAAAGTATAAGAAAGTACAAATCTGATTACAGTTTGGCTACCTGGATTAGAACAATTCTTGTTCGAACTATGATTGATCATTATCGATCTTCAAATAGCGATCCGGAGCATGTAGAATATAATCCAAACAGTGAGACGCTTAGAGAATCGAGCGTAAATAGAGCGGAAGCCAAACTCCAATCAGAAGACCTGCGGCAATTATTAAATCAGTTACCCAATATGACAGGGAAGGTGTTTAATCTATTCGCAATTGATGGGTTTAAGCATAAAGAAATAGCCGATTTACTGGGAATCACCGAAGGTACCTCAAAATGGCATCTTGCTGAGGCGAGAAAACGCTTAAAAGCAGCATTAGAGAAATTGGAAGAGAACGAAAAAAAAATGGAGGTTTTAAGAAATGAAGCATAAGTCTAAAATAGACCAACGGTTTAAAGAGGGATTAGACCAAAAGGGGTTCGAGTACAAAGAGGAGTACTGGGATGCCATGAGCTCTATGCTTGATAAGCAAAGTATTAGTGCTAAAACCCTTTATCGCGAAATTTACTTGATCGCCATTATTGCTGTTCTTCAAATTGCATTCTTCATCATCCCTCGTAATACCGAAGAGCAATTTGTTTCTAGTGAAGAGAAGGCCGAAGTTCTGCAAGCTAATCCCATCGTGTCAAATGAGTTATCCCAAGTTTCAACAGAACCAGAGGCCAATGGGTTGAGTGGAATCAATAGTGAAACCGATCAGAGTAAAGGTGATTTATATAGTCAGTCGTCTTACTCAAACCAGGAGAAAGCTACCGGTCAGGGTTACGAGTCACAAGCACCTAATTCGGAGATAAAGACAAATACTATAAATACTGTTAAGGACAGATCGGAAGATAGAGATAAGATCAAACAGGGTCTAACGATTGCTAAAGAGGGCAGTTTGAGTGAGGAAAGAGAGGATGTAAAGCCTAAAGTAAATGAAGTTCCTACCTCAGTAGGCATTCTTTCGAATAAACTTTTAAATACTATTCCTACCGGTACAATTGCCGCTAATGCTAAAAAAGTAAATCATAATCCTCGCTTTAAACCTTCCATTATGTTGTATGTAGAGCCATTTGTAGAGTATCAGATGTACAACAGACAATTGGGAATGAACGCACCAATAAACCTCAAACAGGATGAGATTGCATTAAATTCCACGGGATACGGAGTGAATCTGCGGTTGAATCGCGGTAAGTGGAATATCAGCACCGGTATTGTAGCTCAATCTATCCGTGAAAAAGTGACCTATCGCGAAGAGTATACTTCCTTCTCTTATGACTCATCGCTTAAAGTGGTCGATTGGAATTATGGAAGCACCCCAAGTGGTAATAGAAAAGTCTTATTGGCCTGGCAAGTAGATTCAGTGGGAACAACACAAGAACGAACTGTTTGTGAGGCATGTGAAACTGAATTTAGATATTTGAGAATTCCGCTGGAATTAAGTTATGGTATAAGAATGGGAAGATCGGAGCTGTTTGTAAGTGGAGGTATCAACTTCAATTTACTCCGCAGAGCCTCCGGGCAGTATTCAGGTTTAAATTCATATGAAGACCTATCGCAGAGTTCTGCTATTCCGGGTAAGAATTGGACGAGTTGGACCGCCGGGGTTTCGTATAGAACTGAGCTTTATGGTCCGGTTGGCATTATGGCTACTTACAAGTATCAACAAGGAATGAGCTCCATGATCTCATTGTATGATCAAAGAGCCAGATTGCACAATCTGCAAGTTGGACTAAGTGTCAAATTATTCTAAGCTTTAAAGCAACTAAGTTCTTGATAAAGGAATAGCTTATTTTTGGTTATTCCATATGAGGTTAAGAAGGTTTTGCCGTGTTATTGTTTTTATTATGATTCCATTGTGGAGTTCGGCAGATTCTCTTTCCTTTAAATCCTTTTCTTCTCGTTATGCAAACCCCGGTGTTTCTTTAGGTTATGGTGGCAACAGGCCGATGCTGGTAAGTCCAATGTTGACATTAAGTTCTGACTTGGTAGAGGCTTCCTTTATATATTATAAATCTGATCGCTCTCAACTCTTAGGAGCAGGTCTGTCCCTTAGCCCTTTCAAGATGAGAAACGATTTCGGACGGGTCTTTGAAGGGGGAGTTGGAATTGGATATTCTTATGACCAAAGAGCTCCTGAAATACAGACCAGATTTACCAGAACCAATGTGCTCGCACATTTAAATTCCTTTAAACCGGGTTCTCATTTAAGTTGGCAAATACAACTGGGTGTAAGTGTACAGGAGGAGCAGAATTTAGCAATAGATCTGGGTTCTTTTCAATATCAAAATTACAAGGTATTACCTTGGGCCGGTTTTTCTCTTAGATTGAATGCCTTCTCGTTGCCGGAGCCAACTTTCAGAGTTAAAAAGGAGTTGGTAATTGAAGATACCCTTTCTTTTCACAGGAAAGCCATGTTTGGCAGGTATTTCAACCCTTCTGCAGGCTTTGGTTTTGGGGCAGGATATGGAGAATTTGGTGGATTAAAGTTTAGATTAAATTTGGGTAGAATTCACATAACTACCAGCCAGAATATTTCGTTTCACGATTTTCAAAAGTATCATGTCAATGAACTTGGGTATGGGATCGACCTTTTTAAACTTCGCTTGCCAAGGCAAATTTTGGGAAACAATTATCTTCACTATTTATCACTATACACCACACAGTCTTTGTATTCATATACCTGTAATGGTCCCTTCGGGCGATTCTGTGATCAACAATTGTCCAGGTTTTCCTATCTCATAGGGGTAAACTCGTACAGGATCAATGGAAGATCTAGTTATTCATTTAAGATAGGAATTGGAGAGATGGAGGGTAAGGATAGATTCGGCACATTTACTGACAATTCAATTTATCCCATGCTTGAACTAGGTTTTCAAACTCATATCTTTAAATTCAGAGATCATGTCTATCTCAGATTGTGGGAAAAGCCAAGTACAGCTATGGAAATTTATGAAAGGGAAAGTCGTAAAAATGTTCAGGCTAGATTTAATAATATTTTCCGTCCTTTCGCTTCTTTTGGTCTTGGAGTAAATCACGCCTTTGGGATGGCTCCGGCATTAGGGTTTGAGTTCTGGAGATTGAGAGTGGGTTTTAGTGCGTTCATGTTACAAGATTTAGGGATTAGTAGCAATGCTGAGCTCTTATTAATTAAAACCAAAAAAGACAACTATGTCACTTTTGGCGCATCTGTAGGCAATGTGAGCTATAGTCTATACTACAGCTCTTTGCATATAGGATATTCTCATAAGCTGGCAGAGCGAGGTTCTTTAGAGATACAGGCTGGCTTTGGACAAATGGGTTATGTGTTCTTTTACCGTCAATTCCCATCAGTAGATATTAGCTATCACCTATACCTTAGAAAACATCATCAGGATTAAAGGTAATTTATTGTACTTTTGGCTTTATCAATGAAGTGTCCCGCAATTTTACTTTTCGTGAGCATGTTTCTCTGCGGTCAGTCTGCTTCTGCTCAGTCTGATTCATTGGAACTTGAACATCCTTTTTTTGGTAAGTATCTCAATCCGGGCATCACCATTGGTTTTGGAAATGTTCACCCCAATAAAGTAGTCCCAATGTTTCATCTGAAGCTTGGACAAGTGAACAGTAACTTCATTTATTTTGATGGGGAAAGAACCTCCTTTTTAGGGGCGGATATCAGCTTTGATTTTGATTATATAAAAACGAAAAGTGGAAGGGTTCAGGCTCTTGGAATGGGCATGGGAACATCAAACTGGAGGCGATTTCCGGATGTGTCGGTAACGGAATATTTACACACTATAACTGCTCATTATTCCAATTATAAACCGGGGAGTAAGTCGCGGTGGACAATTCAAGGCGGGATAGCAGTGCAAGAAGTACACGATGAGTTTCTTAATAGAATTAATAGTTCCGGCATAATGCCTTGGGGTGGTTTTAGCTACACCTTACACGCATTTAAACTGCCTGATGTGAACACCACTAGAGTTGATTTTACGGAAGAAGCAGATGGCGAATTCAAGACTCTAGATTTTATGTCGCGAAATTTTAATCCGGCTGTAGGAATAGGTTTTGGTTCGGGTTACACCGGTGTTGGGGGAACAGCTATACTTTTAAATGCCGGTCCGCTTTATTTAAAACTCGGTTACACTATTCCTTTTTCTCAGGTTCAATTACAGAGAAGCAGAAGTATTCAATATGGTATTAATCTTTTTCATATTCCCATATTTAAAGAATATGCCACTTTATTCACCCTTTCCGGTGATTATACAATTGAACAATACCGCGAAGGACTCGCCGATGAGCAGCAATGGCTTCCAGACGGTTTTAGAAGGAGAAGTTTGATGATTGGAATCAACGGGTATAAAGTTGAGGGAAGAGGAAGTTGGACATTTAAAGTCGGACTTGGTTCGAGAAGCGGTAATAGTGAAGTCAAGAATTTTGATGAAGACTTTAAACAATACCCGGTGGCTGAGTTGGGAGTCCATCTCCATATATTTAAACTCAGCCATCAGGCATTCATGAAGTTTTTATAGTCTCTAAGCGCTCACGCCACCTTTTACAGCGGGAAGATCTTGTTTACTAATGGCTGAATATCCACCTGCCAAATCTGTAATGTTGTGATAGCCTCTTGCTTTTAATATTGAAGCTGCAATTACGGATCTATAACCTCCTGCACAATGTACATAGAAAGGAGCCTCCTTCGGAAACTCAGCGATATGCGAATTGATATCATCCAATGGCGTGTTATTCGCATTCAAAAGATGAGCTGTTTCGTATTCACCGGGTCTTCTTACATCAAATACCACACTGTCGTTTTCATCCCATTCAGATTTAAAGGACGCTGCATCGATGGAGCGTAAGCTGTCCATTTCCTTGCCTGCATTCTTCCAAGCTTCAACTCCTCCTTTAAGATAACCTAAAGTCTTGTCGAAACCTACTCGAGCCAAGCGGGTAATGGCTTCTTCTATTTGATTTTCATTTGCGACCAATAATATTGGTTGATTTACATCTGCGATTAAAGCCCCAACCCAAGGAGCAAATGTTCCGTCGAGTCCAATGAAAATACTCTGTGGTACAAACCCTTTTACGAAGTCTTTTTCATTTCTAACATCCAGAATAATGGCTCCGGTTTCATTAGCTACGACTTCAAACTCATCTGGACTCAATGCTTTTTTCCCTCGATCCAATATGTCATCAATGGCATCATAACCCAATTTGTTCAATTGAACATTCATCGGGAAATATGCCGGAGGTGCACTTAGTCCATCAGTCACTTCTTTTACAAATTCTTCTTCCGTCATATTAGCTCGTAAAGCATAATTTGTCTTTTTCTGATTTCCGAGTGTATCTACGGTTTCGGATGACATGTTTTTTCCGCAAGCCGAGCCTGCACCGTGCGCCGGATATACAATCACATCATCATCTAAAGGCATGATTTTATTTCTTAAGCTGTGAAATAAAGTAGCAGCTAGTTCCTCTTGCGTCATACTTGCTGCTTTCTGAGCAAGATCCGGTCTACCAACATCACCTAAAAACAAGGTGTCTCCGGAGAAAATAGCATAATCTTTTCCATTCTCATCGCGCAGCAAATAAGTAGTACTCTCCATGGTATGCCCCGGAGTATGAAGCGCAATAATGCTAACATCTCCAAGCTTGAATTCCTGCCCGTCTTCTGCAATAATGGCGTCGAAACCAGGTTCTGCAGTTGGACCATATATTATAGGTGCACCGGTTTTCTCTGAAAGGGTAACATGTCCACTTACGAAATCGGCGTGAAAATGGGTTTCAAAGATGTATTTTATCTTAGCCTTATTGTCCTGAGCTTGTTGTATGTAAGAAGCAACTTCTCTCAAGGGATCTATAATTGCAACTTCTCCCTTCGATTCGATGTAATAAGCCCCCTGAGCTAAACATCCTGTATATATCTGTTCTATTTTCATAATTTCTTATTTTCTCTTATGCAAAGTTAAATTCAAGAATAACAAACAGGTGTAACTATTGTTACGCTAAAGATAAGCAAAATGCTCTTACATCTGAAGCAGTTCTATGTTGTTCCTGCTGTGTTTGATCAATCCTTCTTCTTCTAGCTTTTTTACCATTCGGGAAATGACCACTCTAGAAGAATGAAGATCATTTGCGATTTCGGATTGGGTGTATTCTAAACTAGTGCTCCCTTTTACCATTGCCTTATCTCTCAAATATTGGTAGAGCCGCTCTTGCATATTGTGAAAAGCTAAACTGTCAATAGCGCGGAGCATTTCATGAAGTCGGTAGTCGTAAGTTTCCAGAATGAAATCTCTCCAACTTTTATAATTGGCCATCCAGTTCTCAACTTTACTCGTTGGAATGAATAAAATGTCACATTCGGATTCTGCTACAGCTCTAATTTTACTTCTTGACTGATGTGAACAGCAGTTCATAGTTACAGCACATGTCTCTCCCGATTCCAAATAGTATAAAAGCATCTCCTTACCATCTTCGTCTTCGGTGAGTACTTTTATAGATCCGCTCATGATAAAAGGAAGGGCTTCTATCGGGTCGTTTATGTCGATGATAATATCGTCAGTTCGGAACGACTTTGAACTCGCCGAGGCTATAATTTCTTCCATCAATGCATCTTCAAACAGTCCTTGAAAACGCTCCTTAAATATTTGAATTGAACTCATTTATATATCTGCAAATTTAACCAAAACGCTTACTGCGATTTGCCTCCTTAAAAGCTTCGTTCAGCTCCCTAAAATCCAATTTGCCCTCTGCTTCTTTTAGATAATCCAGAATTACCAATGCTTTTTTAATACGAGTGGGACTTTGTTTTGCCTGACTCACAATGTAGATCAAGTTTCTCTGCTTCCCCGCACTCAGTTTATGAAAGTAGGTGTCGGCTTCTGGATCTAAATCCATCGCTTCCCGAAGTTCTTCCGGCATGGGCATGCCGTATTCACTTTCATCTTTTGTAAGCTTAATATTGAGTTGATCGCCTTCTTCCAGATCGAATTTTTTACGAATGGCTTTGTTTATATTGATGAAATATTGTCCGTCGCCGAAGGGCATGAGTGCACAATGAAATTTATGCTTCCCTTCAATATCGCAAATCACTCTTCTATCTTCACTTTCAAGAAAAGATTGAATTTCTTTATTTGGAAGGAATAATCCATACCACCAAACGTCTGATTGGAGTCTTCGTATTTCAGCTTTAAAATAAGGCAAGGGTCAAAATTGGTCTGAAATATAGGGATACTTGATTGAACTGATTGCTTTAAAATCACATTAATTATCTTTGAGTTTAGTCAATGGGGGCTAAGGTGAATAGAGTTATAAAAATAGCAGGGGTACTTTTTCTTCTTATATCTTGTTCCATATCAGGTTTTGGACAAAATGAAAACCTCAATATATTAAGGTCTGATGAAAATGGGAATATTCTTCATGCGGAGTTAAATAAATCAGTTGCAGAATCTGAAATAGAGAGTTATATACTGCATGAATTAGGATTCGAACGCAGCTATGCGCTGAAAGAAATCCTAAGAATAAAATCGAAGGATGAGACCCACATCCGATATCAAATCTACTTAAATGGTATTCCGATACTTGGGAACGAGATCGTTGCCCATCTTAGAAACGGAAGTATGTATAGCTTTAATGGCTTTCTATATTCTGAAGTAAAGATAATCAGTCCGGCAATTTCAATGGAGCTCGCAATCTCAAATGCAATCGAACATTCAAGCGCTGAGACTTATATGTGGGAATATCCGGAGGAAGAAGCCATGCTGAAATTATGGGAAGGAGATTCTAGTGCCACATATTACCCAAGTCCTGAATTAATTTATGCTCCTCAATATTTGAATGTTGAGAATGAGTTTGGGCTTTGTTATATGATGGAGATTTATGCTAAGAAACCTCATTTTAAGAAGGCCATTTATATTAATGCTACAAATGGAGAGTTTTGGGCCGAAGAAGAATTGATACATGTTACAGAAGTAGAGGGCCTTGCCAATACAAAGTACAGGGGGCAGCAAGACATATTAACAGATAGCACAGCTCCCGGTTCTTATCGACTGAGAGAAACTAGCCGCGGCGGTGGAATTGAAACCTATAATATGGAGCAAAGGCGATCATATGGAATGGCAGTTGATTTTACAGATTCGGATAATTATTGGAATAATGTAAATGCAGATCAAGATGAAGTAGCTACTGATGCACATTGGGGAGCCGAGATGACCTATGATTACTTCTATCAAAAGTTCAACCGGAACAGCTTTAATGATAATGGTGCTAAAATTAGATCCTATGTTCACTATGATTCAAGCTACTCCAATGCATTTTGGAATGGCTCTGTAATGACCTACGGCGATGGTAATGGAACTTCTTGGTACCCGCTTACGAGCGTTGACGTTTGCGGACACGAAATTGCACATGCAGTTACAACATATAGTGCCAGGTTAATCTATGCATATGAGAGTGGAGCATTGAATGAATCGTTTAGTGATATCTTCGGTAATTCCATTGAATATTTCGCAGATTCAACCCAGTTCAGTTGGAAGATTGGTGAAGATTTTACTGCAAATGGTAATGGTATTCGAAACATGGCTAATCCAAAGGTGAGGTTCGATCCGGATACCTATGAAGGTCAGTACTGGTATTCCGGTACAGGAGATAATGGAGGGGTGCACACTAATAGTGGAGTACAAAACTTTTGGTACTATTTGCTGTGTACCGGTGCTTCGGGTACTAATGATAATGGTGATTCATACACCGTAGATAGTATTGGGATGGCGAAGGCCGAGGCAATAGCATATCGAAACTTAACGGTGTACCTCACCAGAAGATCTGATTATGAAGAAGCCAGGTATTATGCCATTCAGAGTGCTGCTGACCTCTTCGGTTCCTGCAGTCCTGAGGTTATTGCTTGCACCAATGCGTGGTATGCTGTTGGAGTTGGAGCTCCCTATGATAGCACTTTTGTTGAAGCCAATTTTTTGGCGGATAGCTTGGTGTGTTTTGCCTCAGACGGGGTGCAATTCTACAATAAGTCTAAGAACCACGTAATTTCAAAATGGTATTTTGGCGATGGAGATTCTTCTTTCCAGAATTCCCCAAAGCATGTATATCCGGGTCCGGGTACATATTCAGTTAAGCTTATTGCTCAAAGTTGTCATGGCAACAATTTAGATACCATCGAGAAGCTGGATTATATTGAAATAGACTCAAGTCGAGATATTTGTAATGCCATCTTAATGCCCAGAGGTACATGGGAGATTTACGATGCTTGCGAAGTCTTCATTTACGATCACGGAGGTGAAGACGACTATGCCGGATTGGTGCGAGATACTCTCACCTTAAACTACGAAGAGGCTGATAGTGCAACACTTACCTTTGAGTTATTTCGATATGAGTTTGGATGGGAT
>JAAEYY010000033.1:12010-25625 GCA_018223105.1 bacterium
GATTCGGTGTACTTGTATGATTCAGATGTGCCGGGTGTTAACTTAATTGGAGGCTTTACCGGTAATAATTTGCCCAACAGCGGTCAGCCCATAAAACTGGAGTCGGGACATTTAACTATCATTCATTTTAGTGATCCTCTAGTGGTAGATAAGGGCTTCAAGGCCAGGTTGCGAACTTACAGGTCTGATTTAAGTCTGCAACCCATTCCGGACACATTGGTCTGTTATAAACAAGAACTTACTTTTAATGCAATCGCCTCCGGCGGATATAGAGAACAGTATTATTATCTGTGGGACGGAGTTAAAGGCGATAGCAGCTATACGTATAGACCGGAGACTACTCACAAATTAGTGCTTGAATTGGGTGATGCCTGCACTAAAAGATTTGTTAGAGATACAGTTTTGGTTGATGTAAGAGACCCTCTTCAAATCGACAGCTTTGGAGATCTAGAATTCTGTTTTCTCGAAGAGGTTGAACTTGTAGCAAGTGCTTCAGGAGGACTTCCTTCAAATTATAGCTTTAACTGGTCTTGGAATTCGGTTAGTGGCGATACCTTAAAAACCCAATTTGAAAAAGATACATCGATCAGTATTTATCTCAACGATGGCTGTTCTGCAACAGGTGATACACTTCAAATTAAAGTGAAAGTAAGGGCGCCAATTTCTCTGAATTATGTGAGTACAGACACGGTTTGTCAAGGTGCAGATGCCATGTTTATGGTCCAGGGCAAGGGGGGAATAGATTCGTTTTTATTTATCACAGAATCGGATGATACCTTTGGGTGGAATGAGCAGTATTTAAGAGTGATTTCACCTGAGTCTGTTGGAGACTATCATTAT
Organism: bacterium; assembly: GCA_018223105.1. Taxonomy (GTDB): domain Bacteria; phylum Bacteroidota; class Bacteroidia; order NS11-12g; family UBA9320; genus JAAEYY01. Next base: position 12,851 of record JAAEYY010000033.1, read on the forward strand.
TATGTAGCAGTGACGGATTTATGTTCCGGTATTAATGATACTGCTTTTCTAAACTTACATGTTCGAGACTCTTTAAGGCTAAGCATAAGCAGAGATACTATGATCTGCAATGGCACAGAAGCAAATTTGAGAGCAGAAGGAAGCGGTGGTAAGCCAAGTTGGTATGAATATAAATGGACACCCGGTTCAATCGCCGGAAACGAGATTGATGTTCAACCTTTAGCAAGTCAGTGGTATCATGTTGCATTGAATGATGCCTGTAGTTCATTTGAACCGAGGGATTCCATATATGTAAAAGTACTCGCAGCTATTGAAGTAAATATCCTTGGACCAGATACCAGCTGTTATGGCGAGATGCTGGAGTTTAGTTCTGAAGTTACAGGGGGAGATAGTACCTCTTATATCTATGATTGGAAAGACCTTAGCTCAAGTGACAGCAACTTGATTAACAGGTTTTACTCAAGCCGGGAATTGGTTTTGGAAGTGTGGGATAACTGCTCCGATAAGCCGGGCTTAGATACTTTTTTGCTGGTAAATCGACCCGCACTCGACCTTCAAATTCTAGCAGACTCATCGATTTGTAAAGGTCAAGAATTATGGTTGGAAACAATCAGCAGCGGAGGCGTGAAAGAGAATTATGAACTGAGCTGGACAGCAGGTTTAGGTACCGGAGCTAGTAAGTGGATTACCATAGAATCTGATACTTTAATAAAAGTACAGCTAAATGATGCTTGTAGTGAAACGGCATCTGATTCAATTCGTATAAAAGCATTAAAACTACCGGAACTACAAATTGGGATTAGTGACAATCCTACTTGTACAAGCTTGCCGGTTTACTTCAACTCTTTGGGAAATAACTCAGGCACTTCAGATTATTTATGGGAAATAGCAAATGAGACTTTTGCCGTAAAAGATCCGGAAATGAGTTTTGATATAGCAGGGACTTACTCTGTACATCTTAAAATTTTGAATGAATTTGGATGTGTCGATTCTCTTGAGCTGATAGATACTTTGGAGGTTTTGGAATTCCCGGTTGCCGATTTTGATTTTAGTCCTGATTCAGCTGCCTTTACTGATGCGACCTTTACTTTTACTAACAATTCACAGTTCTCAAGTTCTTACCTGTGGGATTTCGATGGACTCTCGAGCAGCACAGCAGAAAACCCTAGCTTATTCTTGAATAGAGTTGGGGATTATCGCATAATCCTGTTTGCTCAAAATGAGGCTGGATGTGTTGATACTGCACAAAAATGGTTGAGCGTTTATGACGCTTTCACCCTTTATGTCCCCAATGCATTTTCACCCAATGGAGATCATTTAAATGACGGGTTCAGGCCTATTCTTTCGGGAATGGAAGAATACGAGATCATGATTTATAATCGCTTAGGTCAGGTCTTATTCCGTTCTGAGGATCCTAATAGTTCCTGGGATGGTACTTACCGCGGTGAATTAGTGCAAGACGGACATTACTTTGTATATATCCGCGGAATAGACTTACATGGAAACCCGGTAGAGCATAAGTCGATAGTGTTGGTGTTGAGGTAATAAACAAATCGCTTTAATTTTATTGATTGTGCTATTTATTCTTCCTTTTAAGCCTTTGGAAGTGGTAGTAAATTGAAATAATTCAAGGTATTTGCTATCTTTGAAAGAGGAGCAACAACATGGTTAAAAGTTACAAAGGAGTATTTCATAAGGACGAAGGTCCAAGCAAAACAGATCGTTATATATCAGACTACATGACGACTAATATTATCACATTTACACCGGAAGATTCAGTTTATGATGCTATGCAAACCTTGTTAAAGCATAGAATTTCCGGAGCTCCTGTAGTTGATGATAAAGGAGCCTTGATCGGGGTGTTGTCTGAGGGAGATTGTCTTAAAGAAATTGTGAAAGGCCAGTATGACAATAGACCAAATCAAACCGGGAAAGTTGGTGATCATATGACGACCAATGTTACGACTATTTCTAAAGATATGACGATTTTAGATGCGGCAAATTTCTTTTTGAGCAGAAGGTTTAGACGATTTCCTGTGGTAAATGATGGTAAACTTGTAGGTCTCATCACGCAAACCGACTTGATGCGCGCGGTGAATGATCTAGACTAAACTTTAACCTCTTTCCATTTCCCTTTTCTGAAGAGGATATAGATAGCAACAGCCATAAGGGTTTCGGCTACCGGTACAGCAATGAATACTCCATTCACACCTAAGGTCGTGTATTTATGTAATACGAGTGCTAAAGGAATCTGAAATACCCAGAATCCAAAGAAGTATACCCAAGTTGGGGTTACTGTATCGCCTGCACCATTAAAGGCCTGATTCAAGACCATACCAATTCCATAAAACACATAACCTGCGCTTATTATTCTTAGGGCTCGCGATGCATGCATAATCTGTTCGGTCTCATTAGACGGTATGAAAAATCCAACTAAATATTGAGCAAAGAAGAGAAAGATTAAGCTTACAGCAGCCATGAAGATTACATTGTATTTAGTTGTAATTTTTACACTTTCTTCTGCCCTGTCGGGAAGGTCAGCCCCAAGATTTTGGCCAACCAAGGTAGCAACTGCATTGCTCATTCCCCAGGCAGGTAAAATAAAGAAAATCACAAGACGGATCGCAGTTTGATAACCGGCACTTGCAGCACTTCCATATTGCGCCACCATGGCCGCCAGAAAAATCCAAGAAGCTGAAGCTATAATGAATTGAAAGGTAGCCGGACTCGCAATTTTAATGATGTTCACAAGCTTGGCTTTTACCGGTTTAAAGTACGACCAAGCTAATTGAAGTTTGCCACTTGATTTAGCCAGGAAATAACATTGATAAAGCACTGCGATACTTCTTCCTATTATTGTTGCAACGGCAGCTCCGTTTAAACCTAATTCCGGGAAAAATGCGATCCCAAATATGAAAAGAGGGTCGAGGATGATATTGAAAATATTACCCAACCAAAGACTCTTCATCGCAATGGCAGCATTGCCTGCACCCCGGAAAATACCATTAATAAGGAAGAGCAAGATAATGACCACATTTCCTCCAAACATCAAACGAGTGTATTGAGTTCCAAGCGCAATTGCGTCGGGTTCAGCCCCCATCCATCGTAAAATGTCCGCAGCATAATATGCAGCCGGTATTCCGAGAAGTAGTGAAACTACTAGTCCTACGCTTATGGCCTGAGCAGCTACTTCTGAGGCTTCCTTCTCATTCTTTTCTCCAATTCTACGTGCAACTAATGCCGTAGCTGCAGCACTTAATCCAATCCCGACAGAATAAACAATAGTAATAACAGACTCAGTTAGACCCACAACAGAGACCGCATGAACACCAAGCTTGTTAACAAAGAAGATGTCTACCACGGCAAAGATGGACTCCATGAAAAGTTCGAGCATCATAGGAATAGCAAGTACAATAACTGCTTTCTTTAAGCTGATTTTGGTGTAATCATGCTCCTCTCCCTGTATGGCTCCTTTAATAAAGTGCCAATAGAAACGTAAATTGTTTTTTTGCTCGGGTTTCGACATTGTAGAATCTGCAAAGATGCATCAATTAGATCGTGCTCTCACCTATGCTATCTATCATTTTTCTATCATTAGAGATTTAGACAATTGTTACGTAGAAGAATTTGGCGTTTCAAAGAGGGAATCGATAGAAAGCTTCAGATTTAATGTAATATTGAAGTAGAATGTCGCATGATCACCAGCATGGAAACACCGGCAATATTAAGGTAGCATTTCTATTGAATTTGGGCTTTACCTTACTCGAAATAGTAGGAGGGATATGGACCAATAGTATGGCTATTTTGTCTGATGCAATACACGATCTAGGAGATAGTTTATCGCTTGGACTTTCTTGGTATCTACAGCATAAATCGGGCAAGGCCCGCAATCAAAAATTCACCTTTGGTTATTACCGCTTTTCGCTATTAGGAGCAGTAATCAATGGCATGGTCCTAATCGCAGGATCGGCATATATATTAATAGAAACCGTTCCTAGATTAGTCAACCCCGAAGAGACAAACGCAGAGGGAATGCTGCTTTTTGCCATTTTGGGCATTTTGGTTAATGGAGCAGCAGTTTGGCGATTAAGCACCGGTAAAAGTATGAATGAAAGAATGGTAAGATGGCATTTGCTTGAAGATGTCTTGGGTTGGGTTGCCGTACTTATTGTGAGTATTGTACTTATGTTTTGGGATGTTCCCATATTGGATCCATTGCTTTCGCTCTTAATTCTTGCTTATGTCTTATATAATGTCTTCAGAAACCTGAGATCTACAGTGAACTTGTTTCTGCAGGCCGCACCCGAAGACGTAGACCTCGAACATATTAAAAACAAGGTGAACAAATTGCCGGGAGTTTTGAGCTCCCATCACAGTCATGTGTGGTCCTTAGATGGTGAGCACCACGTTCTAACTATGCATGTAGTATTGAAAGAATTAGATCGTATTTCTGATATTATTCGAGTAAAGCGCAGTGTAAAAGAAGTGCTGAAAAGCTCAAATATCGATCATGCAACCATCGAGATTGAATTTGAAGATGAGGATTGCTATATGAATGAAGGCTCCCACACAGCGCAGGAGCCTCCAAAATATTAAAAGTTTGCTCTTACAGAGATTACAAAATTTCGTCCGGCACCGGAAATGCCGGAACTATAAGGTCTGTACCTCTGATCTGTGATATTCTCCATGCCGGCACTTAAACTAAAGTGATGTGTAATTTGATACATGGCTTTGAAATTGAGGGTATACCAAGAGGGTGAATATACATTGCCTTGATTGTCAGAAGCATAGATCTCAGCCTTGCCTCGCTCTTCAATCGGCATATTTTCAAAACTTCGCTCGGCTTGATAGAAGCTATATATCTGCATACTCAAACGTTTGGCTTTATAAGTTAAGCGACTGACGCCGAACATTGGAGCGGCATGTCTGGAAGTGCTAGTGCTTCCATCATCCAGTTCTTCCTCACCAATTTGAATGTTAAGGTCTGAAGACAGAGTGAATCCGCCGCCGAGACTGATTTCCAAGCCCGCTTGTAGTCCGTAAACTCTAGCTTGAGCTGCATTCTGAATCGCTTGGACCTGACTCAATGTTTGTCTGTAGATTATGCTGTCATTGCCATTGAGGGTGTAGTTTCTGCGCACCATAGCATTATTTAATAAGGTATAATAACCGGCCACATCTACTTTAATATGTTCAGCAATAACTTTTGCTATCCCCAGGTCGAGGTTATAAGCATATTCTGCTTCCAGATTTGGGTTTGGGACAGTAACAGCGCCTTGTTCAGAATCGAAAATCTTACCGATATCGTCCACATTTGGTGCCCTGAATGCTGTACCGGCATTAATGCTAATCACCCAAGTTTCGGTAGGTCTATATACAAAGCCAAAGCTTCCGGTTAAAGCTCCTTTTTGCAGATTAGCTTCCTCGAATGGCAATGGATTTAGGCTTGTATCGAAGCTGGAGTTGATGGTGTAAATTGAATAACGTAAACCGCCTTGAAGATTGAGTTTTGGCGTAATTTTATACTGGTCGTTGATATAAATAGAAGATGTTTGCCAGGTCGAATTCGGGTATCGTGAGCTTATTATTTGTTCTGATCCGGTGCTAATATCTTCTTCAATCCCGGAAGAGTTAACCTTGTTTTGAACCATTTCAATACCATAGAATAGTCGGTGTTTTTCACCCAAGTATTTGATCAAATCCAGGTTCCCGGAATAGGCATCAACCTCTTCCGTTTGGATACTTCTTTTATTCCCATTTAATGATCGATCTATCCTGCTTTCTTCAAAGTCTTGTCGTGCAATACTTAAGGTCAATTGATCATATAAAATGGTAGGTTTTGATAGATTGATATTTAAATGATTCATCATCCATACCTGTGGTCCATAGTTCCATTCGGCATACCTAGGTGCGCCATTCCTCGTACGGTTATGGCGGTCATATCGACCGTAAGGGCTAGTCTCACTGTAATGAAAACCATATTGAATATCGATGTTTTTATTCGGTTTATACCTCACTTTTTGCATGATATTCATTTGTGAATATGCCGATGGAATTTGCAGAAGAGGATCGTCTTGTGTTACCGTCCGGTCCACACTATCTATTCGTTGAACGTAGTAGGGTTTTATATAATCTTCCGGTCCATTACTCCCTTGTCTTAGGTGATCGTAGTCCCAGGAACTAATACTGGTTGCAATGGCCCATTTTCCCCAGCCTACATTGAAGTCTACATGAGCGGTTCGCTCATTATTGGCTGAGGAAAACCGGGTGACAGCCTTACCCGTAATAAGGGTTTCATCACTCAAAGAAAATTGGGGTTTAATGGTTTGAAAACTCATCACTCCTCCTATGGCATCGCTGCCATAAATCACAGATCCGGGGCCAAATAATACTTCGGCATTTTCTACGGTAAAGGGGTCCAGATTAATTACGTTTTGGATGTTTCCACCTCTAAAAATTGCAGTATTCATTCGAACTCCGTCTACAGTGTATAGCAGCCTATTTGTTGCAAAACCTCTAATCATTGGGCTTCCTCCCCCTTGCTGACTTTTCTGTACGAACACTTTGCCGCTGAGGTTTAATAAGTCTGCCGCTGTTTGAGGGTTTTGAAAGGCAATTTCCTGTGGGCTTATGCTGCTAATTTTGGTAGGTACTGTAGTAGTACTTTGGCGCCAACCGGTTGCAGAGACCACAATACCCTGCAAGTTGAGGTTATAAGGTGCCATTTTCAACAGAAAAGAATCAGCTCTGAGTTCAGCGTAGCTTTTCAATTCCATTCTGTAACCCACTATACTTATATATATATGACTTTGACCTTTGAATGCAGTAATGTCTGCTTGTCCTTGCGCATTAGTGGTAGCATAGATTGTTGAGCTATCACTGATAAGGCTTACTTGTTCTATCGGTTCGTTTGTTTCCTTATCTAAAATGGTAATGGTTTGAGCATGCGCAAAGAGTTGAGCACAAACCATGCTTATTATTAATAATATATGTTTATTCATGTGTTTAAGTCTTAATACATTTGAAACCGGCCGGTGAGCCGGGATAATTCTCAAAAAGTATTAAGCTAAACGGGGCGGTGGCAGCTCATGATCCGGGAAGATTTTTAAGCACCGGTATATTACATCCTCCCAATCAGAACTTGAAGATGGGCATATATAAACAGACTCGAATGCTTCTACACAGATCAATGTTTTGATGAAATGCTGAAGTTTGTTTTTTTGTTTATCGTTCTGATTATTTGTCCCGAAGTATTTGGTAACTGCTAAGCTGAGTTGCTTATTTAAGGCAGTTTCTTTATTGTCCCACCAGCAGTAATATATGAGGGTGTCGCCCGTGGTGTCTCGGTACACTACATCATACATTTCGCCCCGATATTTAAACTCTTTCGAGTGTTTCCAGGATAGTTGTTGAGCATCTTTTAGATGTATTTTTATTAAGCTAAGCTGCTCCTTCTCAATTCCTTGAATAATTTGGTGTTTTACCGCTCTTCGTATTTGGTGCTGTTGATGTTTGAAGCCCAATAATAGCAGAATTACAGGCAAAACCAGTAAGACTAAAAATGCTATTCCGAAGGCTTTTCTCCGCACAGTGCAAAGGTAGCGCAATAGCCTTGAAATTATAAACAAGCTTATGCTTCTGTACTAGAAGGATAGAACTTCTTTTTTAATAGGAATGCCACACGAACAAGAATAATTAATGCAGGCACTTCAATTAGAGGTCCAATTACTCCCGCAAACGCTTCGTCGGAATTCAGCCCAAAAACGGCGATAGCTACTGCGATAGCAAGTTCAAAATTATTGCCGGCAGCGGTGAATGATATCGCTGCATTTTGATCATAATCAGCTCCCATTTTTTTACTTAAATAGAAACCGATAAGGAACATGATAGCAAAGTAAATTAGCAATGGAACTGCTATCTTTAATACATCAATAGGAATCTCAACAATCGACTCTCCTTTCAATGTAAACATAAGCACAATCGTTAGTAGCAGCGCTATTAGCGTTATTGGTGAGATGTTTGGAATGTATTTAGTCTCATACCAGTGTTCTCCTTTAAGTCTAATAAGCAATAATCTACCAATGAATCCTGCAGCAAATGGTATCCCGAGATAGATCAAAACACTTTCAGCTACCATACTAATAGATATTCCAACTGCAACACTTTCATACCCGAAAAGAGGAGGGAGGTAAGTGATAAAAATCCAGGCATAGAAACTATAAGCAAAGACTTGAAAAATGCTGTTAAGTGCTACTAGGCCTGCTCCGTAGAGCGGACTTCCACCTGCAAGGTCGTTCCACACTAGAACCATGGCAATACATCGTGCCAAACCAATAAGGATGAGGCCAACCATATAGCCCGGTTCATTCCCAAGAAAAATCAGGGCTAAAGTAAACATAAGAATAGGTCCAATAATCCAATTCAATAGGAGGGAAAGACTCAACACTTTAACATTGCTGAAGACTTTGGGCAATAGGCTATAGTTCACTTTTGCGAGCGGGGGGTACATCATAAGAATGAGTCCTATGGCTATAGGTAAATTAACTGAGCCTGATTTGCCCGACTCAATAAGGCCGGAAAGGCTAGGGAATAGATAACCAAGGCTAACTCCAATAGCCATAGCAACGAAGATCCATAGGCTTAAATATCGATTAATAAAGGATAGTTTCTTTTTACTCATTCGTCACGATTTGAAACACCCTGAAAAGTTCATTTGCAATTTCTTTAGAGCGTTGATCATACATTTTAGCCTCGATTTCCGTGTCGTCAAATTCCTTAGGATCCTCAAATGTCAAGGCCATTCTAAAGCCGGCATTAGGTATGAAAGGGCAAGCAGTTTCAGCAGCGGAACAGACCATTACAGCTGCGAAATCAGATTGTGGGTTTTCGGGGTCTGAATATTCTTTAGACCAGCAATTAATGGGGACATGGTCTTCACTGTAAGTGATGTTGTATCGTGGGTTCTCACCAGGTCCTGCACTTACAATGAACCCGGTTCTTTGAAGACTTTCAGCTACGCGTTCATTCATAGCGGTGACTTCAACACCCCCTGAAAATGTTTGCAGCTCAAGCTTGAAATATGTCGCTAAAGTATGAGCCCAGATTTGAGCAAAATGACTTCTTCTTGAATTGTGGGTGCAAATAAAATTCAACTTAGGAATTCGATTGGATTTTAACTCGTTTTTGATGTAATCTGCTAGTTTTTGAGCTAGAACTTCACGATCTTTTTCTAAGGGTTTTCCAAGCGAATTAACAAAGGTTTTTAGTTTAGGATTTAGCAGCATTTGCTTTGATTTTGAAGTGTGTTAAAAGGCTTAAGGTCTGCTAGAGAAATTTTTCTTTTAGGTATACCACAGCTCTCTTTGGCGCGGCAATCTGTATGGGTTGATACCATACTTAGTTTATCATTTATTAGTTCTAGATCATACAGTGAAATACTGTTTTCCTGATACTCTACTTTTATATTGAGGTTAGGCAATTCCAGCTTGTCTTTGGTGTACTTTAATATACCTGAAAGTTTTGCAGGACTGAGTCTGTGCTCGTAATCGTCGGCTTCCCAAAGTTGTATACTGATATAGTTTTCAGTGCTGATATTTTTTCCGCAATCCAGAATTTGTTTTTGGGTATAGGTTACTTCAGTAACATGGGCATGAGCAGGTATAGCAGTGCCGTTTGGAAGATAGAATTGTAGCTCCTTGAGCTCGTCTAATTTTTTTAAAAGTTGATTTAAATTCATTTTAGCAACAATTAGTGTTTGGGGGGCTTTGATAACTCTCAAATAGGTTGTTTACTATGGCTTTTAGTTGTTCCCAAGAGTTTGGGTTGATGCAGTAACACATTGCTTTTCCTTCTATAGTACCTTGGATCAACTCTGCTTCTTTGAGGGCTTTCAAGTGTTGGCTGATAGTAGCTTGAGCAAGCCCGATTTCTTGAACTAAATCACTGTTGATACAAGAGTTTGATTTAAGTATATGTCTAAGGATAGCAATTCTTGCAGGATGTGCAATAGCTTTGAGTTGCAATGCAACTCTGTTTTGTTCTTCGGAATAGAGATCAGTTTTAGTAATACCCATTGTTATATCGCAATATTACGATATCTTTTTATTTTAAGGAAAGTTTTTTTGTAAATCAGCCTGTGTTTCACTTGGGTGAAATTAGCATGGAAGTATTGTCGATTTTAGAAATGTAAAAATTCCCAAAATTGTAAAATGCTATTAATGAGTGCTTTTTAGGGAAGATTGCTATGTTAAATTAAAATTATTTTTTGGCAAATAGTAGTACCTACATGCTTTGATTTGGAAGCCTAGTCTAACCTCAGTTTTGCTGGAATTATTGCCTAATTAGACGACAAAAAAATACCGTTCATCCATAGACAAAAGCAAAAAAGTTCTTTGAGTTTTGAAAATTTGATGCTAACCTTGAAATCCTTTTTAGCCTCAAAGAGCAGAAATCGGGCCTCTACTTATTCTGAAAATTAACCTCTACTAGTAACGTCTGCTTAGCGTGAATATTCTTGACCTTAGAGAAAGATTTTTAGTATAACTTTAATTATTTAATCTAACCGTAATTAACTAAACCATGAGAACCAAACATTACTCTGTTATTGGGTTTCTTTTCGTCTTGTGCGCGATTTTTATCGTCAATCCAGCTAGCGCTCAGGATCAAACACCAGTATTAAATTCGATTGATTTGCCATTCAACATTGATGGCTACGTTGTTAGACAAGACAGCAACTACGGCGACTGGACCAAAGGAAGTTATTCCAATGGTACCGACAGCGGTGCTCTATTGTACGACAACGGACAACCTCGTCCCTTTCCTCTAACATTTCACGTATTCGATTCCTTCAACACTGCAGGGAGCGGAACTGATGATGTGTTTGATGGTGGTAACAAAGCCGATGCCGATCCTACAACCTGGGGTTGGAAATACGGCGGTGTTCCAAACAAAGATGAAATGAACAATGCCGCTGTGCATTTTTCAGAAGTACAGGACGGAGATCTGTGGGCCGTAATGTCGGGTGACCGATATACGACCAACGGAACGAGTTATATCGATTTTGAATTTTATCAAAATAGATTAACCTCAGTCGCACCGGGTGGCGGTGGTTCAAATGGTTACTTTACAACCAATGGCCCTGATTGTGGAAGAACAGTCGGGGATTTATTGATTACAGTGGAGTATACCAGTGGAGGTAGAGTTGATAGTATTTATTTCTATCGATGGGCTGCTGATGCCGGAGTATCTTGTGGGTATACTTGGGAAGCATTTACCATTCCTGCAGGAAATGCTTTTGGTTATTCCAACGACACGATAGTTTCAGTTCCTTACAATGGTTTTAATTTAAACTATTACACCATCATCCAGTTCATCGAAGTGGGTATCAACATTACCGAAGTGGTTCAAGGTTCTATTGATGCTGATTCATGCACAGGTTTATACTTCGAAACTTTATTCGTTAAAACAAAAGCATCTGCATCACCAACTGCAGATTTAAAAGATATGATTGCTCCATTCCAATTGGAGCTCAACCTCGGAGAAGCTGAAATTGAATATGGAGGACCATATTGTGCCGGTATTGGAGAAATTACTCCAACGAATAACGGTCCTGCGGTTACCTCCGGGGGGACATACTCGATTTCACCAACATCTTCCGGAGTTACAATTAATAGCTCAACAGGTGTTATCGATATTTCCAATTCGGCAAGTGGAGATTACACGATAATCTACGAGTATAATCCACGACAAAACTGTACCAAGTTTGATACTACGGTTGTAACAGTCACAGCAGGCTTTACTGCCAATGATCAAGCAAGCGGGTGCGATTCGGTCATGGTCAATGGAAATTGGTATTACTCAACTCAAACAGTAGTAGATTCACTCACAGCCAGCAACGGTTGTGATTCTGTCGTTTCTACGAGTGTTACAATCTACGAATCGGTAAGTACAGAGTTAACCGCTAGTGGATGTGATTCAGTTGAAGTTAACGGAAATTGGTACAACAGTAGCCAAACAGTTATCGATAGCTTCACAACTTCAAATGGTTGTGATTCAATCGAGATCACTGAAGTTACTGTTTATCCTTCATACGAAATAAATAACGATGCTGTCACTGCATGTGATTCGGCTCAGGTTAATGGGAACTGGTATACTAGTTCTCAAACTGTAATTGATAGTTTCACAACAGATAACGGTTGTGACTCTGTTGAGATTACAGTTGTTACCATTAATCCAAGCTATGAAATCACAAATGATGCGGTTACGGAATGTGACTCAGCTCAGGTTAATGGGAATTGGTATACATCCAGTCAGACAGTAATCGATAGTTTCACAACAGATAACGGCTGTGACTCAGTTGAAATTACCGAAGTGACTATTTATCCGAGTTACGAAATCACAAATGACGCAGTTACTGCATGTGATTCAGCTCAGGTTAATGGAAACTGGTATTCTAGTTCTCAAACCGTAATTGATAGTTTCACAACAGATAATGGTTGCGACTCTGTTGAGATTACGGAAGTAACGATAAATCCTTCATATGCTATTACGAACGATCCGGCAAGCGGCTGTGATTCAGTAATGGTGAACGGAAATTGGTATACTACTTCACAAACAGTAGTAGACGAGTTTACCACCAATGAAGGTTGTGATTCTGTTGAGACTACAGTAGTTACAGTTTACCCATCATACGATATCACTAAGCAAGCATTAAGCGGCTGTGATTCAGTTCAGGTGAACGGCAACTGGTACTACGCTACTCAAACCGTAGTAGATG
>JAAEYY010000034.1 GCA_018223105.1 bacterium
CAATTGCAACAGTTTCTCCTGATCTAATATCTAAATTCAAGCCATTAATTACAGCTTCATTGTTACAATAAGAAAAAACTAGATTATGTATTTCAATAGACTCAACTTGGTCTATTTCCAACTCTCCAACTGAATTTTCCTTATTTAGGTCCAGTTCAATTAAGAACTTATTTACACTATCAACAGAGCCTGAATTTCCAAGGTATAAATTCCAATTATTTTGAACCATGAGAACAGATCCAAGGGCACGATAGAAGAACATTAAGCTAAGTAACATTGCAGTAATCAGCCCACCCATAAATCGAACTTTTATAAAAATAACCAAGATTACCACTATAGTAGCAATCGTCTCTCTGCTTCCAAACAGAATTGAATTTAATTTACCAATTTGCAGTTGAGATTCTTCAATTTCCTCAACTTTTAATTTCAACTTTTTGGAATAGGTACCAATTCTTGATGTCGACTTTAAATACTTAAAGTAGTGAACTTGTTGAAGTAAAAGGCTGTGAAAAAGATGACCTTTTTGAGTTACTTTTTTTGAAAGTTTCTTGGTATAACGATAAATCCGCTGATATAGAAGATTTGACAACAGACCCGCTCCCACCACCAAAAGTGCAAATTGAGGTGAGGTAATAAAAGCTAAGGTAAGGTATATTAAGGTAGTCATTATACCTTGTGCTGCTCTAAAATAGTGTTCAAAAGCTAGAATGACCTGATTCACTTCTACAGTCATGTTATTTTGAATCTCCCCCGCATTGGCGTTGGTAAATGCGCTGAAACGAAGTGATGACAAACCTTCAATCAATTTTATCCTCACAGATTTCATAAATATCAGTCGCATTCGGACCCGGTAAAAATCTTCGAGGTAACGAAAAATACCTTTTACTGTAAAGAGTATAGCAATGACCAGTAAAACCCCACCTAAAGTAAAGTTGAAGCCGAGAGTTCTCATAAAGTCCGTAACAACATGCATATGTCCTAATTGTCCGGTATAATCAAATCCTGAAGTGGCTTTACCTAGGAGCGGAATGAACATAGTAAGACCAATACTATCAAATAGGGCTACACCCATGCTTAATGCCAGAAGCAAGTAAACTCGGTAACCTAAGAATCGATAGAAAAATACTAAGGTTGAAAGGTATTTATTAGCTAGTTTATACAATACCGCTTAATAGCAAATAAAATGAGGGTTTAATAAATTTTCTTTGTTATATCTTAATGGTGTATTGATATCTCTAATTTGCACATTGTAACCTAAACTTGAAATAATTCCATGTGCTGCAGCTGTATCCCATTCCATCGTGGGAGCAAATCGCGGATATATATCAGCTTTACCTTCGGCTAGCGCCATAAATTTCAGAGAGCTTCCCATAGAAACTACCGCAGGATTTGCTAAGGAATCTAATAGTTCTTGAGTATCAGGACTATTATGACTTCTAGAAGCAACTACTGTTAGATTTTCTAATTCCAGTTTCTGCTTGAGATCCATTCGTTTAGGGTTTAAGCTTAGGTTTTCGTCTACGCCATTCACTCTCTTCTTTGCCGGATACATTCGTCCGCCGTGATACAAGATCCCGGTAACCGGGACATAAACAGACCCGAAAACAGACTCTGATCCTTCAATCAGCGCTATGTTTACGGTAAATTCACCGTTTCTCTTTATAAACTCTTTTGTCCCGTCTAAAGGGTCTACCAGCCAGAACCTATCCCAGTTCTTTCGTTCTTCAAATGGAATATCTTTACCTTCTTCACTCAGTATAGGAATACCTGTACCCTCAAGTATATTTACAATTGCATTATGAGCTGCCTGGTCTGCAAGTGTCAAAGGGCTATTATTAGCCTTCATTTCCACTCCAAAGTCTGCCGTTTCATAAATTTTCATGATTTCAGCGCCAGCTTTGATACATGCTTCATTAGCAAGTTCAAATAGATGTTCGGTTTTACTTTGCATTATTAACAATATCTTTAAATTCTTTGCAGATTTGAAGTACTTCTTCAATACTTAAATCCATGTGTATTGGCAGTCGCATCAAGGTGCTTTCAAACTTCAATGCATTCTCACAGCTTTGCCCCGGAAAATTCTTCAATGCAAATTGACTATTATGAAGTGCCTGGTAATGAAAAACAGCTTGAATTGCTCTTTTCTTTAATTCAGATATCCAATAATCTCTTTGCACTTCATCATCAGCCAATACATAAAACATATGGTAATTATATGCCGATGAACCAAGCTGATTTAAATTAAGACCTAATGGAGATAATTCTGCGTAATAGGTGTCCCACAAATTCTTTCTGTGATCATTTACTAAGCTGAGGTCTTCCAATTGGGCATATAGAAAAGATGCCATGATCTCAGAATTCAAATATGATGATCCAAGGTCAACCCAACCGTATTTGTCAACTTCTCCTTTAAAAAAAGCAGATCTGTTGGTCCCTTTTTCCCAAACTATCTGTGCTCTGTCGAAGAAATTCTCATTGTTTACTACAAGAAGCCCTCCCTTTCCGCAGGTAACATTCTTGGTCTCGTGAAACGAAAATGTTGTAAAATCACCAAATGATCCAAGAGGTTGCTCACCAGCGTAGGAGCCTAAACCGCACGCGGCATCCTCAACCAATAACAAATTGTTTTTATCACAGACTTCTCTAATCTCTCTAATTTGTGTAGCATGCCCTCCGTAGTGCACTGCAACAACAACTTTAGTCTTTTCATTTATTAATGATTCAATTTCTTTAACACCTGCATTGGGATGTTCATTCATTGAATCTGCAAATCGTATATGAGCTCCGCGAAGTGCGAAAGCATTTGCGCTGCTAACAAATGTGTAAGATGGCACAATTACCTCATCGCCTTCTTTAACGCCTGATAGAATGGCACATATTTCTAAAGCATCTGAACAAGAGGGAGTAAATAGAGTATGTTGAAAACCAAAGTTTTCATTCATAAACTTTTGGCATAATTGGGTATAGTGTCCTTTACCGGCTAGGTGCTTTCTTTGGATAACATCCTCGAGATAGCCCAATTCTTTACCTGAAATATAAGGTTGATTAAAACGTATAGGTTTAGTCAAATGACTTATAATCTTTTGCTATTCGTTGTAAGTATTTTCCATACCCACTCTTTTCTATTTCGGATGCAAGAACCAATAATTGCTCTTTAGAGATAAATTTTTGAGCATATGCAATTTCTTCAATACAGCCAATTTTCCAACCTTGTCTTTTCTCAATTACTCGAACAAACTCAGAAGCATCATGTAGAGATTCGAAGGTTCCGGTATCCAACCAGGCCGTTCCTCGTCCAAACACTTTCACTTTTAAGCGCTTTTGCTCCAGGTAGTGTCTGTTAACATCCGTTATTTCATACTCACCACGAGCAGAAGGCTTGAGGTTTTCGGCAATATCTACTACTTCATTATCGTAGAAATATAAGCCGGGAACGGCGTAATCCGACTTTGGATTCTTGGGTTTTTCTTCAATACTCAAGGCATTATAATCACTATCAAAGTCTACTACTCCATAGCGTTCCGGGTCGTGAACCTGATATGCAAAAACAATTCCTCCATCGGGATCTGTGCATTCGTTAAGGAATGATCGCATACCGGCTCTATAAAAGATATTATCACCTAAAATGAGGGCTACTTTATCGTTTCCAATAAACTCTTTGCCAATTACAAAAGCCTGAGCCAGTCCGTTGGGTTCGTGTTGTACCGCGTATGAAAAAGAGCAGCCAACTTGTGAACCATCTCCCAATAATCTTACAAATTGATCATTCTCATGGGGTGTAGTGATGATTAAAATATCTCGAATCCCCGCTTGCATCAAGATTGCAAGTGGGTAATAAATCATCGGCTTATCGTAAATGGGCATCAATTGCTTTGAAATCCCTTTTGTTATGGGGTACAATCTAGTTCCTGAACCTCCTGCTAATATTATTCCTTTCATATTTTTAATAACTTCATTTCTTGTTCACCAATTTTTTTGCAGGAACTCCTAGTAAGGTACAATTCCCTTCTGGAAAACTGTTCACAACGCATGCAGCAGCTCCTATTTTAACATTTGATCCTAGAACTAGGGGCCCAATTATCGAAGCATTAGCTCCCAAAGAGCAATAATCCCCAATGATAAAATCCTCTTTTGTTTTCTTCGCAGTTATACCAATAACATTACCACCTACAAGTGTTAGATTAGCTCCCGACCTCACCTTACCAGAAATTACGACTCCTAATGATGGATGTAAAACCAGGAGTCCAGCTTTAATATCTGCTTTATAGTGTATATCTATATTGGAGTACCATTGCATCAAGTTCAGAATTGGCAGCAGAAATATTCTAATTACAGTATATAACCTACCAAAGATTAAAAACAAACCACGCTCAAACCTATATAACAGAATTCCAGAAAAACTTCTTGAAATCCAGATAAATAGAATTCGGTATTTGTTCCTACCAACAATACGTTTGACATCCTTGATAAAGAAAGAAAATTGGCTCAAATATTTAACAAATAAAATAAATTGAAACTAACTCAAGACTTTCAACTTTCGTATGTGTCTTTATAGTAATCGAGATAAGCTCCCGATGTTACATTCTCTAACCAGCCTTTATTTTCAAGAAACCAGTCCACCGTTAAGCTAAGTCCTTCCTCAAATTGTAATGAAGGCTCCCAGCCAATTTCCTCCTTTAATTTTGTTGCATCTATTGCATAGCGAAGATCATGACCTGCTCTGTCTTTCACAAAAGTGATGAGTTCTTTTGAGCTCCCTTGTTCTCTCCCTAACTTTTCATCCATAATTTCACATAGGAGATGCACCAGGTCAATATTAGTCCATTCATTGTGTCCACCAACATTGTAAGTCTCTCCTACTTTTCCTTTTAGGAAGATTTGCTTAATTGCTTCTGCATGGTCTTTTACATATAACCAGTCTCTTACATTTTTTCCTTCACCATACACCGGTAAACTTTTCTTGTGAATGATATTATTAATCATCAAGGGGATTAATTTTTCAGGAAAGTGATTTGGCCCATAGTTATTGGAGCAATTTGATATTACAATCGGAAGGCCGTAAGTATGATGATAGGCCCTTACAAAATGATCGCTGCTTGCTTTGGATGCGGAATAAGGGCTGCGTGGGTCATAAGCGGTTGTTTCGTAAAAGAAGCCTTCATCCCCTAAAGAACCGTAAACTTCATCGGTAGAAACATGGTAAAATAAGTGCTCTTCGCCCTCCTTCCAATGTTTACGAGCTGCTTGCAAGAGATTAACAGTTCCAATTACATTGGTTTTAACAAATGCCAGCGGATCTGTAATACTGCGATCTACATGGGATTCTGCTGCAAGATGTACCACATGGGTAATCTTTTTTTCTGTAAAAATGGAATCCAATAACTCAGTGTCGCAGATATCCCCATGGATAAATTCGTAGTTTACTCGATTCTCAATATCCTTTAGATTTTCAAGGTTTCCTGCATATGTTAAAGCATCTAGGTTGATGATTTTATACTCAGGGAAAGACTCAACAAATAGCCGAACTACATGACTTCCTATGAAGCCTGCGCCGCCGGTGATAAGTATGTTAGTTTCTTTTTTTAAACTCATAATTCTATAATATTACCAAGCCACCCCAGTGTCGATTTAAGAGCCACCACAGTGTAGATTTACGAGTGTAGAGTGTAGAATGTTTATTATTGAATTCATCACTCGTCATTCGTCACTCGTCACTCGTCATTTGTAACTCGTCATCCGTCACTCGTCATCCGTCACTCGTCATTCGTAATTCGTCACTCGTAATTCGTACTTCGTCACTCTACACTTAAAGGATCATTCCTGCAGCCACAGTGTTATTTGTGCCTTCATCCACAAGAATGATGGAACCGGTGGATCTATTTCTATTATATGAATCTGCCAGAAGAGGTTTTGTAGTACGAAGTTTCATTCTGGCGATATCATTCATTTTGATCTGTTTATCATCTTCTACTCTATGTAGTGTATTGATGTCAACTTTATAACGGATCTCTTTAACCATACATCTCACTTGATTCGTAGTATGGAGTACCGTAAATTTCTTTGATGGCACAAAATCTTCATTCGCCATCCAGCAAATCATCACTTCGATATCTTGACTAGACTCCGGTTGATTGTTAGGTCGGACGATCATGTCGCCTCTGCTGATATCAATGTCGTCTTCGAGTGTAATTGCTACAGACATTGGCGGATATGCTTCTTCAATTTCTTGTTCACTGCTCACAATACCCTTTATTTTTGAAGTAAAGCCGGAAGGAAGTACCATCACCTCATCTCCTTTTTTGAAAATTCCGCTTTCTATTCTTCCTGCATAGCCTCTATAGTCGTGATACTCATCTTGGTGTGGACGAATCACAGTTTGAACCGGGAAACGGCAATCAATCATGTTTCTATCACTTGAAATATGAATGGTTTCCAAAGTATGCAGCAATGTTGAGCCTTTGTACCAATCCATATTCTCGCTTTTATCTACCACATTATCTCCATGTAAGGCTGATATTGGAATAAATCGGATATCATCTACATCTAGTTTTGTTGCGAAATCTTCATAATCGTCCATAATTTGCTCATAGACTTCCTCTTTGTAGTCTACAAGATCCATTTTATTGACACAAACCACAATATGTTTGATTTGAAGTAAGCTCGCAATAAAGCTATGACGTTTCGTTTGCTCGATAACTCCTTTTCTAGCATCGATTAGGATCAGTGCAAGATTTGCAGTACTTGCCCCGGTAATCATGTTTCGCGTGTATTGAACATGCCCGGGAGTATCTGCAATAATGAACTTTCTTTTAGGTGTAGAGAAGTATCTATAAGCTACATCAATTGTAATACCTTGTTCTCTTTCGTCCTTTAAACCATCGGTTAGAAGTGAAAAGTCGATATGCTCAAGGCCTTTCTTCTTACTACTCGACTCAACAGAAGTTAGTTGATCTTCAAATATGCTTTTAGAATCGTACAACAATCTTCCGATTAAGGTACTTTTACCATCATCTACACTACCTGCTGTAGTGAACCTCAGTAAATCTCTATCTAAATAATTATCTTGTTTCGACATGGTGTGATTTTTTTAAAAATATCCCTCTTTCTTACGATCTTCCATACTGGTTTCTGAGCGTTGATCATCGGCCCTTCCACCTCTTTCAGTCTGTCTTGCTGCTGCAACTTCTCCAATAATATCTTCTAAAGTAGATGCGGTACTTTCAACAGCTCCGGTGATGGTCATATCCCCCATGGTTCTAAACCTAACGGTCATTTCCTTGGCTTCTTCATTGTCCCGAAGATTTAAAAATTCATTCACCGCTAATATGGTTCCATTTCTAATGAAACATTCTCTTTGGTGAGAGAAATAGAGGCTAGGAAGTTCAATCTTTTCTAACAGAATGTACTGCCAGATATCCATTTCCGTCCAGTTACTGATTGGGAATACTCTGAAGTTCTCACCGTAGTGTTTCAAGCCATTGAACAAGTTCCACAATTCCGGTCTTTGGTTTTTAGGATCCCATTGTCCAAACTCATCTCGATGTGAAAAGAACCGTTCTTTTGCTCTCGCTTTTTCCTCATCTCGTCTTGCACCACCCATACAGGCATCAAACTGATTTGATTCGATGGTATCTAGAAGAGTAGTGGTCTGAAGTCTATTTCTACTTGCATTTATACCCGTTTCTTCAGCCACTTTACCTTGATCAATACTTTCTTGTACAGACCCTACAATGAGCTGGCAGTTCAGATCTGTCATCAATCGGTCTCTAAACTCGATAGTTTCGGGAAAGTTATGTCCGGTATCAATATGAACGAGTGGAAAAGGTATTCTTGCCGGCCAAAATGCTTTTTTAGCCAGATGTGTAAGCACGATTGAGTCCTTTCCACCCGAAAAAAGAATACAGGGGTTATTAAATTGAGAAAAGGTTTCGCGAATCACAAAAATGCTTTCCGCTTCAAGTTCTCTCAAATGACTTAATGAATGTTTCATGTTATGATTTGATCTTATTTAAAAGTTCTGTCAATATTTTATTTGAGCATGTTTCTATAGAATCTTGGTCTGAATGAACCGTTATTTCAGCATTTTCAGGTTTTTCATATGGAGAATCAATCCCGGTAAAATTTGGTATCTCCCCCTTTCGAGCTCTGGCATAAAGGCCTTTTACATCTCTCTGCTCACAAATTTCAAGCGGGCAATCTACGAAAACTTCAGTAAAATCATCGGTTCCGATGATGTCTCGTGCTGCTTGTCTATCTGCCAACATAGGTGAAATAAAGGAGCATAAAACTACGGTACCCGAGTCTACAAACAATTTCGCTATTTCAGCAATTCTTCTAATGTTTTCTTTTCTCCCTTCTGAAGTAAAATCTAAATCACTATTAATTCCCAGCCGAATGTTATCGCCATCTAACATGTAGCAATGAATACCGCTTTCCAGCAATTGAGTCTGAAGATGAGCGGCGATTGTAGACTTACCAGAACCTGAAAGTCCTGTAAACCAAAGTGCCGTAGCTTTGTGATTATTCAAAGATTCTCTCTGTGCTCTATCAACACCGGTATCTTGTTTGTAAACGTTCTTAGTCATTGCTGTTTTCTAATCCAAATTTAGACTTATGCCAGATGCGCTCATGGAAGTAATAAAGTAACATTTTAGTTATTACCTCAGCAAAACCTATCTGAACACTTGCGGTTGTATCACCTGATATGATATAGGCCACAAACATGGTGTCCATAGTACCCACCAAGCGCCAAGTAATTGTTTTAAAAATATGTCTTCTTTGAGTATTTGGAAAATCAATATTAAACCAGACTCTTTCGTGGAAATAATACAAGGTCATTTTAGTTATAACCTCTGCAATCCCAATCTTCAGACCAACCCAAGGATCACCCGTTAGAATCCAAGAGAGAATAATGGTATCAATTGTTCCTGTTATACGCCAAGTTATAGCTTTGGCTATGTGTCTTTTTTCTGCTTTTAACTTGTTAACTCTGCTCACAGCTTCGCCTCCTCAGTCACATTTGACCAAGTAGGAAATCAATTAATAAAGCACCTACTTACTATATAGTAGTAGGCAATGCTCGAATTTTTCAATAACAGGTGATTCTTCCACTTCATCAGCGGAATACACCAGATACTTTATTTTCTTTTTTGTTTTTTCTTCAGCTTTGTTCACGAGCTTAAACAAATACTCTTTATCTATATCTCCAACAAAAACAAGATCTACAACTTCACTATCTAATCCCTTAGCAAGTCCACCTACTAAGTAAGCCTTGTCTAAATCACCCAGTCCGTATATCACTTTCTCTATAATGCTATCCAAGCCGGTAAACTTCAGTAAAATATTGTGAATGTCACTGAACAAGGGATGCGCTTTATTCGCTTTGAAGAATTTCTTGTTTCCTTCAAGATAGGAGTTTAACAAGCCTGCTTTCTCAAACTTGTTCAATTCTAAGCGAATTGCATTGGTAGATTCACCAAACTCTGTCTCTAAATTACGCAGGTAGGAGTAGTTATTACTGTTCAAAAAGAACTTTAGTAATAGCTTAACTCGCGTTTTAGATGATATTAGAGTTTCAATCATTTTTGAGTAGCAAAATTACTCAATGTTGTAATATTCTTTGTACCAATCAATGAAGTTTTTAACTCCTTCTTCTATACCTACTTGTGGCTTAAAATCGATATAACTGTAAAGTGCGCTTACATCTGCATAGGTCTCTCTTACATCACCGGGCTGCATTGGCATGTAGTTCTTATCTGCAGTAATACCTAAATTCTTTTCTACTTCGGAAATGTAATCCATTAGCCCCACCGGAGAATTATAACCAATGTTATAAATGCTGTAAGGTGCACTGCTCTTATTTGGTGTGGGTTGGGTCGCATCAAATTCAGGATTTGCTTGAGGTGGCTTTGGTAGAAGTAAAGAAATTGCTTTAACTATATCACCAACATAGGTAAAGTCTCTACTCATTTTACCCTCTCCGAATACATCAATGGGTTTACCCTCTAACATGGCTTTTGTAAATAGAAACAATGCCATATCAGGTCTACCATAAGGACCATAAACAGTAAAGAATCTCAATCCAGTGGTAGGAATATTAAAAAGATGAGAATAGGAATGAGCCATTACTTCATTACTTTTCTTTGTTGCTGCATACAAAGCCATGGGATGGTCAGTGCATTGTTCCGTATTAAATGGTATCTGCTTACTCAAGCCATAGACAGAGCTGGTAGAAGCATACACTAGATGCTCCACTGGCACTGCTCTGCACGCTTCAAGTATGCTTAGAAAACCATAAACATTACTTCCAATGTATACTTTCGGATTTTCTAAAGAATACCGAACCCCCGCCTGGGCAGCCAGATTGATTACATAGTCGAACTTTTGCTCTTTAAACAATTGCAATATGGCGTGATCATCTTCAAGATCGAGTTTGATAAACTTAATCTCGTCTCCGATTAGTTTGCCATATTCAATCTCATCAATATTTATCCCTTGCGATTGAAGTCTTGAGAGCTTCAGGTTCACATCGTAATAATCATTGAGTTGATCCAAACCAATTACTTCCATACCATTGGCATGTAAAAGGGTGGCCAAGTGATGACCAATAAATCCTGCAGAACCGGTTACAAGTACTTTCTTCATTACAGTCTAGCCGTTACTTTATCAATAGGATAAAAAGATTTCACATCAAATACTACCGTATTTTCTTGAGATATAGAGTCCAGGTTTAATGTTTCAAATTCAGTATGAGATACCGCAAGAATAATCCCTTCATATTTACCTTCCGGAGTATCAATTAAGTCTAAACCATATTCCTCTTTCACTTCAGACTTACTTGCCCAAGGATCATATACCTCCACATTAATTCCAAACTCTTCTAATTCTCTGTAAATATCAATTGCTCTTGAGTTTCTAATATCCGGACAGTTTTCTTTGAACGTTATACCCATCATCAATACTCTAGATTCTTTCAGACTAAATTCCTTATCAATCATGAGTTTCATAAGGCGTTTTGCTACATGCCCACCCATTGCGTCATTGATTCTTCTTCCTGAAAGAATAACCTGGGGGTTATAGCCTAGCTCCTCGGCCTTATAGGTAAGATAATATGGATCCACACCTATACAATGCCCTCCAACCAAACCCGGTCTGAATGGCAAGAAATTCCATTTTGTGCCTGCAGCTTCTAATACTGACAAGGTGTCTATGTCCATCTTCTCAAAGATGAGAGCCAGTTCGTTAACAAAAGCTATATTGATATCGCGTTGACAGTTTTCAATCACCTTGGCTGCCTCGGCAACACGAATTGATTCTGCAAGAAAAGTACCCGCTGTGATAATAGATTTATATAGCTCATCAACTTCTTTAGCAATTTCAGGTGTAGAACCAGAGGTAACCTTTCTTATTTTAGTAACAGTGTGAACCTTATCCCCCGGATTGATTCGTTCCGGAGAGTAACCCGCAAAGAAATCTTCATTAAATTTCAAACCGCTTTTCTCTTCTAAAATTGGAATACAGACTTCTTCTGTACAACCGGGAAATACAGTCGATTCATAAATAACTATATCTCCTTTTTTCAATACCTTGCCTATGCTGGCACTAGCTGACTCTAAGGGTCGTAGGTCAGGACGTTTATGTTTATTAATCGGAGTAGGTACGGTTACGATATATATTTCAGCCGCTGCAAGATCCTCAAGCTTGGTTGTATATTGAAGCTGAGTGGCTTTGAGTAATTCATCAGGTTCAACTTCCAATGTTGAATCCTTGCCTTTTAGCAACTCATCCACGCGTTCTTGCTTAACATCGAAGCCAATAGTGGGGTACTTTTTACCAAATTCTACAGCAAGAGGGAGACCAACATAGCCCAAGCCTATTACTGCAATGGTTTTCTTGTTTTCTGACATTGAGTAAAAATCTGCCACAAATTTGAAGTTTTGAGAGAATATGAGCCTCTTTTTTTACTGAACATACTAACATTTTAATGACGTTAGAATGAAATATAGGAATCCTAGGTAAGAAGCCTATAGATTAAGGCTTCTGCTCAATACTTGATAAGGTAAACTTATTTTAATACTCTGGCCTAAGGTATCAAATGAGACCAGAAACATTTCTTCATTATTTCTGCGAATGACATCTACGATCTGACCTTTGAGTGGACCTTCCAAAACACGCGCTTGATCACCTGATTCAAAATCTTCAGGAGTACTCATACCCTCCATGGAGTAACCCGAATTTAGTATATTCTCAATGGTTTGAATTTCTTTAGCTTTCACTAAGGCATCTTCACCATTAAACCGCAAATAAGCTACAGCACCTTTCTCTTGCAAGACTTGGTCTCGTTGAACATCACTCGGATTGACAAATAAATAGCCATTGAACAATGGCATTTCCACCCACTTTTTTCGATCAGACCATTGACTCAGTTTCTTGTACAAAGGCAAGTACACCGGAATACCGCGATTTTTTAATCGCTCAGCCAGCTTTTTCTCTTGTCTACTGCCGGTATATATTACTTTCCAGTCTTGATCATTCATGACAAAAAAAATCCCGACGCAAAGGTCGGGATTAATATTTCTAAAGCACGAGTTTATTCAACACCATGCATGAGTTTTTTAAGTGGTTTGTTGAAAATCATTATTATAACCGCAATTCCCAGTAGTACATACCCAATATTTGAAAACACGGTTGTATATTTTTCTAAGCCTTCTGCGACATTAAGTTTTTCTTCACCTCCATGTCCACCTGTTAGTGCTGCAATCTTACCACCAACATAGTTCGCTATTGCAAAACTTAAGAACCATGCTCCCATTGCTGTTCCTGCTACATTCTTTGGAGCGAGTTTCGTCACCATTGAGAGACCAATTGGCGACAAGAATAACTCTCCGGTAGTATGGAATAAATAAAGGAATACCAATGTTAATAATGGAACCTGATATGCATCATTCACAAATTGTAAACCAACAATCGTTAGAAGAAATCCAACTCCCAATTGTAGAATACCAAATGCAAATTTCATAGGTATACTTGGATTCTTTCCAATTTTTGCGAGCTGAACCCACATGACACTAAATATTGATCCAAATACTATAATAAATAAAGGATTAAAGAACTGTGTCATTGATGCCGGCATTTCCCATCCGCCAATCATTCGATCCACATTTCGATCGGCAAAAAGAGTTAGTGAAGTACCTGCTTGCTCGAAACATGCCCAGAATGTAATATTGATTACCATGAAAATGATCAAAGCTATCATTCTGTCTCTCCAAACCTTTACAGATGTATTTCCTGTTCCGGCGGCTTCTGCTGCTTGATCAGCCTTACTTCCTGCAGAAATCATCGAAATCGCGATGTAAACAAATAGTCCCAATAAGATGTAATCAAGCCATGAGTTATGGTTGATTAAAAAGTAACAAACCGGGATTAGAAATAATGAACCTATGGTAATTACGTGTGCCATATTTAGTGGTCCGGCAACCTTTTTCTTACCTTCTTCGGTTATTTCTAATCCTTCTGCTTTTTCATAATTTTTTCTACCGGACCAAAATATCAATAGTCCCATCAACATACCTATACCCGCTAGACCAAAACCTTTGTCAAACCCATAGGTTTCTCCCACATAGGCCACAAGAGTTGTTGCAAGCAATGCACCAATATTGATACCGATGTAAAAGATAGTAAATCCGGAATCTCTTCTTGGGTCATTATCCTTGTAAAGCTTACCTACAATAGTTGAAATATTGGCTTTAAAATAACCATTACCAACAATTAAGGCTCCCATACCAATTAGAAGAAAATGATCATTTCCTCCAAGAATAATAAACTCACCAATAGCCATTAGAATTGCTCCTAACATTACAGCGAAACGGTACCCTAGATAACGATCAGCCATTCTACCTCCAAGAATTGGAGCCGCGTAAACTAAACCGGTATAAGCACCGTAAATTAAGGCTGCATCAGCATCACCCTTCATCAAAGATTTCACAAGATACAAGGTGAGTAGTACTCGCATTCCGTAGTAACAAAAGCGCTCCCACATTTCCGAGAAGAATAAGGTCATAAGACCTTTAGGATGACCACCGAAACCTTCGTCCGGAAACATGTCGTCCTTATGTTCTTCCATTATTACTTCTTCTGTCATAAATTAATTATTTGCGGTAAAAATAGACTTTTTAGACTGATTTCAAATTTTAGAGATTTTCTAAAATGAAGCTGGTCATCTTGTTATAAAGATGCAAACGCGTACTACCACCGTATATTCCGTGGTTTCGATTTGGATAGTATTCTGAATCAAAAGGAATATTGTGTTTAATTAACTCATCTACCATCATTACGGAATTCTGGAAATGAACATTGTCATCGCCTGTACCATGCACTATCAAATATTTACCTTTAATGTCTTTGACGAAGTTTATGGGTGAGTTGTTATCATATCCTTCGGCATTATCTTGTGGTCTTTGCATGTAGCGCTCTGTGTAAATATTGTCGTAATACCTCCAATTACTTACCGGTGCTACTGCAATAGCAGTTGAGAACACATCGTTTCCTTTAGCAAGACATAAGCTACTCATGTACCCGCCGTAACTCCAGCCCCAAATACCAACTCTGTTTTTATCTATATAAGGTTGAGCAGCAAAATACTTAGCCGCAGAAATTTGATCTTCTGTTTCGTATTTACCCAGCTGTTTATAGGTCATTTTTTTGAAACTTGACCCTCTTGCTCCTGTTCCTCTATTATCAACACTAACAACAATATAATTATGCTTATTCGCTAACATCTGATGCCAGAAATAATTAGAATACATAAAGTCCATTTTCACTGTTTGTGAACCCGGACCACCATAAACAAACATGAGTAAAGGGTACTCTTTATTTGGATTAAAGTCTTTAGGGCGAATCATCCAATAGTTTAGCTTATCGCCCCTTTCTGTTTCTAATGAGTTAAATGTAATATCACCCAGCTTAAAGCCCTTGAGATTATCTCTGAACTCCTTATTATCTTCAACCATTCTTACCACTGTCCAGTCTGCATTTCTCATGGTATAGATATACCCCTGCTCTGGTGTGCCGTGTTTATGAAGAATTAAACTTTTATCTGCGCTAAAATCTGCTGTATGCCAACCTGGCTCGCTGGTAAGTTTTCTCTTTCCGCTTCCGTCAAACTTAATAGAATAAATATGGCGTTCTACGGGTGAAACTTCAGCACTGGTAAAGTAGATAAGTTCATTCTTTTCATCAATTGCTAAAACTTGATCAACATCCCAGCTACCTTTTGTGATTGGGAAAACCTGAGGACCAGCAACTTTATGAAAGTAAAGTTGACGATAACCACTGGCTTCACTCATTACAATCATATGCTCTTTATCACTGAGGAAGTAGATATCATCATTCACATCCAAGTAACGTTCATCCGTTTCTTCCAGAGAAAGCTTAACTTCTTTTTCATCCATATCCGCTAAGAGCATTTCCCATTTATTCTGCAGGCGATTCATCCTTTGAATGCTTAATACTGTAAGATTTTTAGTCCACTTAATTCTGGGCAAGTACTGATCGTTTTCAGATCCGAGCTCCAAGGTTTTACCTCGGTTATTCTTCACTTTACAAACAACAACATTCACTACGCTGTTGGCTTCTCCTGCTTTCGGATATTTATAGCGTTCTTGATATGGATATAAATCACCATAGATTGGCATTACCCATTCTTTCACCTCAGACTCGTCGAACTTGTAAAATGCGATATAGGTTCCATCAACATTCCACTCATATCCTCGGCTCATACTGAATTCTTCCTCATAGACCCAATCAACAGCACCGTTGATTATCGCATTTTTTTCTCCATCTTTAGTCACTCTTGTAGTTTTTGATTTAACTAAATCTCGGATGTATAAATCATTATTCTTAACAAAAGCAACCTTGGTCCCTGTTGGATCAAACGTAGGATATCTTACTTTATCATCATCTACCATGCTGTAGGAGTAATCTGAAAGGTTTACTACTACTGCATTGGCTCTGAAGCTATGTCGGTAAATACTTTCTGCATTAAATTGAAGCAATGCCTTCGACTCATCCGCACTTAGCTCGAAGGTGCTAAAATTGAAAGCTTCCAGTTTCATTGCTGTTGCAAGTCGTGCTCCATCTATAACCAAACCTTTAGACTCTCCGGTAGAATAATCAAGCTTTTCAACCAAGGAATTTCCTTTTTGATCAGATTTCTTGATGCAGTACGTTTTACCGTCATTCAGATTTACAAATCCTGAAATGGTCTTTGGATAAAATGTACCGGATGCCCAAATATCCGTTAATTCAATATCACGCTGCTGAGCAAAGCCGAAAAGCGTAAAGAATAAGGTAGTTAATATCAGTATCTTTCTCATTGTAATAAATTTGTTTCAATATTATAAATATAATCCCATGGATTGGAAAGAGCAGCTGGAAAAATTGATTGGAAGAGACAAAGTCTCCACGAAAAGTGAAGATTTGACAAAAAATGCCTCGGATTACACAGAAAATCTGGCTTACCTGCCAGAAATAGTGGTTTGGCCTGAAAATACTGAAGATGTACAAAGCATCATGAAGTTTTGTAGCGACCATCATATTTCATTGACAGCCAGAGGAGCAGGAACGGGATTAAGTGCAGGAAGCTTACCTGTAGCCGGTGGCGTGAGTTTAGACATGTCTAAGATGAATCGGATTATTGAGATTGATGAAGACAATATGCAAGCTACTGTTGAACCGGGAGTTATTAATGAAGACTTTAGGCAGGCTGTTGAAGCCAGAGGACTTTTTTACCCACCCGACCCTGCCAGTAAAGGAAGTTGCTTTCTTGGGGGCAACGTAGCTCATTCATCAGGTGGGCCTAAGGCACTTAAATATGGCACTACCAAAGATTATGTTATAAACTTAGAAGTGGTACTTGCCACAGGAGAAGCTATTTGGACCGGTTCTAATACTTTGAAAAATTCAACCGGATATAATTTAACTCAGTTGTTTGTTGGAAGTGAAGGTACCTTGGGAATAATCACCAAGATCGTTTTTAGACTTATAGCTCTTCCTCAAAAGAATGCACTAATGTTGGCTTCTTTTACGGATGCTGTGACAGCCTGTAAAGCAGTAAGTAGCATCTTGCAGCAAGGACTCCAACCTTCGGCCCTGGAATTTATGGAGCGAAGTGCTGTTGATATTGCAGTTAAATATCAAGATCAAATTAGTTTCGAAACCAAAGATGAAATAGATGCTTATCTATTAATTGAAGTTGATGGAAACGAAGAAGAACTCATTTTTAAGGAATGTGAAGGCATACATGAAGTTCTAGAGCAGTTTGGTGTCAGTGATGTACTTTTCGCGGATTCTGCAGATCAAAAAGAAAAACTTTGGAAAATTAGACGATCCATTGGAGAGATGGTGAAAGCTCATAGCATATACAAGGAAGAAGACACCGTGGTAAAACGATTTCACCTCCCCGAATTGTTGTCCGGAGTTAAGGAAATAGGTAAGACATATGGCTTTACTTCAATCTGCTACGGTCATGCAGGTGATGGCAATCTTCATGTTAACATTATAAAAGAAAACATGAGTGATGAAGAATGGAATGGTGCAAAGCTCGAAGAAGGAATAAGGGAAATTTTTAGACTTTGTAAAAAGCTAGGTGGCACCATTTCCGGAGAACACGGCATAGGCTTGGTTCAGAAAAAATACATGAACGAGGTGATGAGCGAAACACACATCCAACTCTTGCGAAATATCAAAAACACCTTCGACCCTCTGGGAATCTTAAATCCGGGGAAAATTTTCCCTGATTTAGGTTTAGAAACTACTTGACAACCAGAATCGTTTCGTAATACGAATACGAGTCACCATAAATGTCAGTGATTGCTACTCGTACCACATAAATTCCCGCTGCTATAGGATCTGCAATTAAACGTTTCGGATCTGTTGAACTGCTCACTTTCTGACCTTGTGCATTATACAGTTCAAATTGAATAGTCTCTATATCCGAACTAGGTTCAATGGAGTAAACATCATCTACCCCATCTCCATTTGGAGAAAATACTCTAGGAACCCTGAATTTAACTTCTCCTGTAACAGAAACCATTCGGCTAATCGTATCTGAACAATTTTCGTTAGTAACTCCAACCAGGCTCACGGGATATTCTCCTTTCTCATCAAATTCAAACTCAAAGCTCGGCTGATTATTGAGAATCCATGAGTTCTGTTCGTTAAAGTACCAGAAGTAATTACTTGCATTTGTAGAGCTATTCGAAAATAACCTACTAAAACCATTGGAACCGGTGGTATCCTCAAACAAAAGAGTAGGCATCTGAAACACATTAACATTAGCAGAAATAGAGTCGCGGCAATATGGTGTTGTAACTAACAACTCAATCTGATATGTACCCGGATTATTGTAGACGTGTTGTATTTCATCAATGTATGATCCATTGTAACCGTTTGTTCCATCACCAAAATCAATAGCAAATTGAGTTTCAATTGCATCAAAATCTAAAGATTGGTTCTCAATAATCACAGAATCACCCAAGCATACATCCTCAGTGCTGATGAGTGCGGTTGGCTTTTGATTAACGATTAACGGTAGACTGAAAGAATCACGACACTGATATTCAGTAATTGTTTTAAGACTAAGGATTGAAGTTCTTGGCATATCCAAACCTAAACTTAGGTCTCCTGAACCAAGTAAAACATCATCTTCATACCATTCATATGTGGTTCCGGTTATTGAAGGCTCATAATGTAATACTGCTGTTTCATCGGTACAATAATCCTGATTTAAAGAAAAACTTGCTTGCTCAACCGGGTAAACATCTAATGCCCCTGTATAGGTATTTATACATCCAATAGAATTCTCAATATCAAGAGAATAATTGAAAGTTCCGCTTGAGTTAAATTGAAGTACTAGTTCCTGAGTATAAAACTTAGTTCCATTCACATCCCAAGTCAACTTTGAATAACTTGTATTTTCTGTAGCTGATAATTCAAATGAATGATCATTAATACATTGGCCATCATCATTAATTGTAATTTCGGTATTTGGAAATGATGTGATAGTAACTTGATTCATTACTGAATCGTTACAACCGAATGCATCTGAAACTTTCAAGCTAATATCGAAGGTTCCTACACCGCTGAAGGTATGTTTTATGCTATCTAAATCAGTATATATCGTATTCTCAGTATTCCATAAAATATGATCAATTAATTCATCTCCATCCACTGATTGATTCACGAAAATCAAGCCTTCATTTGTATTACAAACCGAATCTGAATAGGGAGCAATTTCAGCCTTTGGGGGAGATATAAATCTTAGCATTTGATCGTCCATATCACTGCAGTTCTTATCTGTATTCACTTTAATCTGTAAATCAAAATAACCAGAACTATAGGTATGACTAGGATCTGATGCACTAGATGTAAGGTTCAATGAATCGCCATCTCCATACCTCCATTTAATACTATTTATTTCACCTGATCCCTCGCTAATAGCTGTCAGTTTACTTAAGTCTACTGATTCACCTAAATAACAGAAGATAGAATCTACATTTAATTCCACAGAAGGTTGAGCAAAAGCTTCCAAGACTTTAGACTCTGTAACAAAACTGCACTCACCTGTAGTTTGGATCAAGAATACTTCATCTTCGTGATGATATTCTTCTAGATTTATTGAAGCATCATTTACTGAATCTGTAAGTTGATCATTCTGATAAACATAGGTCCATTCAGCGCGAGGATCTCCTATTGCCCTGATTTCTTGACCAAAACAAACAGAATCCGTCAACTCAAGACTTTCATTTAAATTTTTTATGAATGTTATGTCATCTGAGATGTATGATTCAAAAACCTCGGTGCTTGGATATTCTGAGACAAGTCTTGCACGATACTGAGTACCATCAAAATCGAACTGATTCATAAAAACAAAAGAAAGAGTGTCTACGGCTTTAGCAGCAGGTACAGAATCAATCCTCGTGGGGTTCTCGAATGACCCATTTTCATCAGAAATCTCAAGATAGACCATAGTACTGGCGGTCGGACTGAAATTCAACTTGAATGGAACTTTCACTTCTTCATTTAAGCACCAATAGAGATCCTCCGGATATTCCGGTTCAATTGGAGTTTTGAAATGATTTATCTGCGTGTTCGTGATGATGGGGTCTTCAAAATCAAAGAAAATCGATGCTGAGTTTTCAATAATGCTGTCTTTGAATATCTCGGGCTTTAGGTTTATACTAAAGGTAAAAAATCCCTGACTTGCATCATAATCTTCAGAAGAATCCGGAAGATTGATATTCTCAAAATTCACCCACAAGGTTCTTCCTACTAATGAGTAAGAATAATCGTGGCTAGCTGCAAATACATTTAGACTTGAAATATCCAAGGCTTCCGCCAATTCATCCGTTACAATGACATCTCTAGCGAAAGTATCTCCGGTATTTTGGAAATGTACGGTATAGACTAATTCGCGATCAGTTACGGTGAATATGCTGTCTTTGCTGCAGTTCTTTTGATTGGGGTCGTAGGCGGCGACTATAGTTATTGTGAAATCTGAAGTGTCCGATTTCGGATAATGATCCATTGCTGTCCAATCCGGATTTAAATAGCTCATCATTGAAAGCTTATCACCATTTGTGAAGGAAGAAGCAGGATAGTTTGCACGAAGCTTTTTAATGACTTTGTTGCCGGAACTTAAATCTTCAATAAAGACTTTCAAAACTCCATTTCCGTAATCCGTCCACCCGTCACTTGTATAATCAGAATTTAAATCCAACTCGATATCAGCTGGAATGGACAAGAAAGCACTGAGAGTGTCAACATCAACATTTCCCAAGTTAGCAACTGATATAACAATATTATTGCTTCCGCCTCTCCTTAACCTGCTACCAAGATTAGTAGACAATTTTATCCCTAAATCTTTTACAGGTTTAGGTTGAATAAAAAATGTATCTAAATTCACTGAATTTGAATTTACAGTAATAGATATTGTATCGCTACAAAAATTATCAGATCTGTTTGTATCTATTTCAGGAAAAACATTATAAGTTCCATTGGGCAATTCCAGTAAGTAAAACCCATTCTTATCTGTAATGGCATAATATTCGCCGGGTGTTGCTCGCATTACTTGTCCGGCGCTTGGACGCATTCCAGCGCTAATTCCACAGCTAGAATCTTTGGTTGTATAAATATAACCTGCCGCACCATGCTTTAGCTCACTAAACAGAACAAGGCTATAAAGACTGTCATATTCTAAGTATACACTTTGACTATCACAATGATCATTAAACCAAGGCGAAGGTTTAAGTTTAAATGTAGTATTACCTTTTTCTAAGCAGAATTCAAAACTTCCATCTTTTTCAGTCTTTTGATAGACATTCTTTCCTTCATTAATTGCAATAGCTCTTTCAACCAATAAAGAATCTTCAAGGTTATCATATGTACAATTTGAATTCGTATCGTTGAGAATAAAACCTTTTACTTTAGCGAAGGAATCCGGGACTACAAAGTCAAATATTATTGATTTACTTGAGACAGTGCTTAGAGGACAATGGTTATCTTCAACTTGTAAGGTAATAATAACTTGATCAGTCAAACTTTTTACCACATTTGGATCAACACAAATTCTTGCTGTTGGATGCGAATCATTAGGGTGTAATTCTTCAAAACTAAACCCTTCCGGTAGAACCGGTTCTATAAAAGACAACCTGTCGCCACGCGGTCTGGCTTTGGGAGGAGGTGGCACAAAAACATCATCATTGGCGGTAAACTCATAACAGACCTCTCCGGCACAAGGAGTTACATCCACTTCTACTGTTGCCTGACCTTGTATTTCTGGAGAATTATTATCGCCTCGGTTGCCCACGATAAACTCCATCTCTCTTCTCACAAGTCCTATTTTCTGATATGTACCTGAAGTATCTTTTCTCCACTCTGTGGCTTCTACAACTGCTACTGTTACTTCACTGCAATTAACTGGCACAAAGATCATCTCACCAGTCTTTGAGTTAAAATAAAACCCTATAGGCGGAGCCGCATTCGGATTAACCCAGTTTGGGTTTGAAGATATAGTGTATGGTGTAAAAGGTTTTAGATAAGAGTACCCGTATGAATATGAAATATTAGTTCCATAAGCACTTAATGGGGAAGCCATACTGAACGAAATAGAGTCAAAGTCTTCATAATCAAAACCTCCCATATTGCCATAATAAGTTTGATAACAATTCAGCAATACAATTGGATCATTTCTCAATTGAGGAGAGTTATTAGTATTAACTTTACTAAGGTCAATAGAAGCATAGGTGTAAAAATTGGTAGTTGCAGCACCCGTGGTAATCGCACTATTTCTGCAACACTGACCTGTCTCTAGAATAATCTCATCTGAACAATTTACAAGAGAATTGTATGGACTTTTTGTAAAGTCTATTTCAACCTCATAGACGTGTTTTTCTACTCCTTCACCCGTACCAATTGAGTTTTGTGGACTACAGCCTCCTGAAACAAATTGGCAGACAGGGGTAATTTCTGAGATATTTAATAAAGAAAGTGAAACACTTTCTGTGGCACCTGAATTTAAACATCTGAGTTGTGTTAAAGAACTAGGGTTTGAGAAAGGGACTCCTCTGCAATCCCTGTAAAATGTAACTCTAAATTTAAAAAGATATGCAGAATCAGATGTGTAGGTAATATCAGCACCCATCACATGTGTACCATAAGTAACCGGTGAAATACAAAAAAATAAAGACAGAAGTAATAATATCTTTTTCATAGGCTTAGTCAGATAACGCAAGATCAGGACTTTAGGGCACAAATTAATAATGTAAATCCAATTTTGACTTACATAGGATACTTAAGCAGAAAAAAAGGAAAGATTAGGCTCGACCGATATACTTCCCCCAATTTCCGGCTCTAAAATCTTTCATGAACTTTTTGACCTTTCCTTTCTGTTCAATATTGTTTTTTGGATTGGCTATGTAGTTAGCAAACATCTTAATAGCAGACTCATCAACATCATCATCGCCATCTAAAGCTGCTTTCGCTGCACATGAGAAATAAATGAAATAGAGTAAGTTGTTTTTCTTAAAAACTTTAACTAAATCCTCGGTAATCATGAAATCATGATCAGGAGTAGCTCCCACCCAAAATGTTACCATTTTAGCAACTTCAAGGTAGTCTTCCACCTCATCTTTATCTAGCGTTGAGAGTCCTGTTTTTACAATATAATTTGCTCCTTCATGGACACATTTATCCATACTCTGAACCTGTTCATCTTCATCAAAATCATCGTAATCGTCAGGGATGCAATCAACAGGTGGTTGTGCTAATGCTGCAAGGCTAAAAAATAGGAGTAAAGTGAATAATTGGAGTTTTTTCATAAAAACGATTATACCAATTTTTCCTTATATCACTAATCAAAATACTTAAAATAATAAATATTGGGGTTATTAATAAAAATCAGACGGTTTGGTATTGAGCTTTTGGTTCATGCTCAATTTTAAATTTAAGTGAGTCAAGATCTCCTAAGATAGAATGGTAGATTGTGCTATGATCCTCAATACACTGCTCTATCAGTCCTATCTCCTCTTTCTGAAGAGATTTCTTCCATTTATGTAAAGGATTTCCTTTGATATTACTATTGTTTGAGCTAATCTTCACTGTGGCAATTTTATCTGCTGCAGCTTGATGCTTTGGATCTAAATCTAAGAAATCAAATACCGCTTTTAATACAGTTTCTTGATCTTGAACTAAATCATCATAATCAATAACCATAAACTGATCCCTATCTATTCTTTTTAGAGAATCAAATGCCATCTTATTAAGACGCATCCACATCTGTGGGATATACTTAAAATTGTTAGGCCATCGTCTCTCAGCTTCAACATTTTGAGCTTGCGCGACATTGAGTTGAGACCAGCAGCTGCTCTCCTTTTTAGGAAAGCAATAGACCTCATTATTGTTTTTAAACCTTTTTCTAAAATGGGCTTTCTGACTCGCAGATTGTTGGAATATATCTCGATAGATGAAAATAAGCTTGGACTGGGGAAATGCGCCATGCACAAAGTCTATTTTGTTACACAAATGAGGCGACTTGTTTACAACGATAACATTATCCCAATCATATCTTATTCTTCCGCGCTTATGATTGAAGTAGTACGCCGCCCTCATTAAATGCCGCTTTAATGATTTACTAACTTCAATGCATTGATTAAAGTATTGGGTCATTTGATAGGTATACTCCGGCGAAACATCTTCTGCTCGTCTAGCAATGCAGTTATCTTCACAATTAGCATCTGCCAGCTCGGTCCAAACATTATTTAACTCTCCGGGAGTTTTCAAGAGTTGAGGGTGTGAAGTGATTTTATCAACCAGAAAGGTGGTGCCACTGCGCATCGTACCTGTTATAAATACAGGCATTTCACTTTTAGACACAGGGATTGAGCCATGTGTGCCAAAAAAATTTCGCAAGCTGCTATTTAACTTGATCATACCCCCCATTCATTATCACTTCCGCTCACAAAGCTATCACAGATGCGTACTTTGACCAAGAAATGCCTCTTTTTAATTCAAAGAGGCATCAAACTCATTTTCAAATACAAATTGGTTTTGGGCATTCAGTTCTAACATAATTTTGGAGTTAGAACTCACCTTACCCGATAATATTTGCTTTGCCAGAGGGTTCAAAACTTCGCGCTGAATAGCTCTTTTCAAAGGTCTGGCACCAAATGTTGGATCATATCCAATTTCTGCCAGCCATTCCAGTGCTTGTTCAGTGGCTTCAAGCTCCACGCCTTGCTCTTTCAACATGTTCTGAATATTTCCGAATTGAATCGCAACTATTCCTTTAATGTTTTCTCTGCTCAATGGTTTAAACATGATTAATTCATCAATTCTGTTCAAGAACTCAGGCCTGATAGACTTTTTAAGAAGTTCAAAAACCTCAACCTTAGTCTTTGCTTCAATTTCATCCGCCTTATCTTCTTCCCAATTACTGAAGCGTTCCTGGATGATATGTGAACCGATGTTACTGGTCATTATCACTATTGTATTTTTAAAGTTCGCGACACGACCTTTATTGTCTGTAAGTCTCCCATCGTCCAATACCTGAAGTAGAATATTGAAAACATCTGGATGTGCTTTTTCAATCTCATCCAGCAGAATCACCGAATAAGGCTTTCTCCTAACCGCCTCTGTGAGCTGACCACCTTCGTCATATCCAACATATCCCGGAGGCGCTCCAATGAGTCGGCTTACGGTATGTTTCTCTTGAGATTCGCTCATATCAATTCGAACCATAGCATCTTCCCTATCAAACAAATCAGCAGCAAATGCCTTTGCCAATTCTGTTTTACCAACTACCGTAGTTCCTAGAAAAATAAATGAA
>JAAEYY010000035.1:0-633 GCA_018223105.1 bacterium
ATGTATGGCCGGCATGTAGTCCAACG
Source organism: bacterium (assembly GCA_018223105.1). Taxonomy (GTDB): domain Bacteria; phylum Bacteroidota; class Bacteroidia; order NS11-12g; family UBA9320; genus JAAEYY01. Next base: position 27 of record JAAEYY010000035.1, read on the forward strand.
AAATAATAAGGACCTTTTAGAATTTTATTACGACTAAGTCTTTGAACTCTGCCACGAAAAGCAGAAAAATCATCAATGAAATCCTTGTAAACTGCAGGAGGCTCATCTTCCCCTACTACGGCATTTACATATGCCAAGGCTCCTCTACCATTTCTATTATTTCCTTTTTCTAACCACCTTCCTAAATTTCGCACATCACTTATTGTAAAAAAAGTATTTTTTGGCAGTGCATTTCGATCCCTTTCAAATGAGATTTGTTGCACGGTAAATTGATTGTGAGGAGCTTCATTTTTATTTAGATAAGGGTTGAAATGACCATGAAATAGTTTCGTACCTACTGTATAATTGTTTTTTAGATTTGATGGTCTCCATTTGTTTTCTTCTGGAGGTTTAGTATCTATTTTACTCAACCTGTAATCCATAACATCATCTATTCCTCTGTTTGGTGTAGTAGAGGGAGTAAAACCAGCATCACTTACTTCAATATAACCTAGATTATTTATTTGATTATTTTGGAGTATTCTTCCTACAAAGGTTCCATTTAAGTTGTTTCTGAAATTATTTGTTGTCCAAAAGTTGTTTGATGCCTCGTCGTACGCATGTATAA
>JAAEYY010000035.1:643-24525 GCA_018223105.1 bacterium
ATGTATAAATGCAAATCGAGTAATGTTTTCGTACTCACCATTATTAGGTAAAGGAGAAGCAAGATTTTGGGCATTTTGGAGTACAAATGTCAGTTGATATGCTGTAATAATAATAAGGTTTCTTCCAAGTAACGTACCATATGGTCCAGTGGGATTATTGTATATGTCCTGGTAGGTTGCGTTAGTCAAGCATCTCGATGGAGTTAATGGTGATGGACCATTATTTGGTTGTGTAGCAGAAGACATCATATTATGTTCCCAACCAAACAAGCATGAATACTCTGGATCTAGCCAATTACCGCTGTAATTGTTTTGCGGAGTCGACCATGTGGGGTTATTATAAGGTGCTTGATTATGGTTGTAAGGAGGGGTATTGTAAGGAGGTGCAGCTACAAGGTTAGGTTGATAGACTCCCGGGAAGTAAATCGGTACATCAAAGAGTCTTTTCATTCTGGTGTAATCGGGTCTAGCTTGAAGAAGGGGTACATATCGATCATCTAGACCTAATATATGCCCATACTCATGTGCTGCAAAATTCACTCTTTCTGTAGGCATATAAGTTGATCCACTAAACCCGGGTTGTTCTATTCTAAATGTACCTGAACATGATTCTCCTCTGTAAACCATGTTAGTTCCATTGGTGCCGCCACCAAAATTTGTGAATATGCTCCGATTTAATATTGATGGCCTTCTAGTTGAAGTTATAAATGATCGCTTCACACCATTTGTAACTCTGATAATGCATTCACCTTGCTGAAGCAGGTCGACCTGTTCTTGCCTAATTCTTGTACCAATCCAACGGGGCGCAAATACAGCCCCCGAACGAGTAGAAGGAGGGAACCCTCGAACAATACTTATATTAGTTGTAATTGTGAGGTTAGGGGTTACATTATTAAAAGGAGGTAATAATCCGATGTTTCCATTACCAGTTGATCCTACAAAAGTTGACCAAAAAGTTTCAATATTATTTTTTAAATATTGTTCGTATGCAGTTTGCATAGCACTTGTAAGTAACATCCCGCTGCCTGAAGGAGGAGGAGGACCAAAAAGGGCTCGGTCATAAATTAAATAAATGGTACTTGTGATTGTAACTTGATTTCCAACAATATTTAAAATATATCCTGATTTTGGCATAATCTATTGATTTTTTAGTAAAAAGTATTTTGAAATAGATGTAGGCGCGTTCACAGTTTCGATGGCACCTGCATTATTTTTATAACCAATAATTTCCAATTCAACAATTAGAAATCGTCTTAGACCAAAATCTTCTATTTTGATTGTAGAATTAATGAAATTAATGAAAACTCCAAATTTTGATTCTACCAAATTGGATGAAATTAGGCTATTAATTGTTTGTATATCGGCTGAAGTCAGTGTTAAGAAGAAGTAGTCAATAGGATCATCTATGTCGGAGTAATAATCAATTGTTCGATCGACCTCGTAAGATGTTGAAGATGATATTATCAGCTCTTTTGAAGGGTACTTGAGTACAGAATTTGTTATACTATATAATGAATTAGTAAATTTAGTGGTGCCGTTGGCGACATCTATTGATTTTAATGCTTTACTTGGATCTCCTTCATATATGATTGTAGGCAAACAATAAGTTACTGAATCATTTTCATCCATAGCAATTATTGTATTCATAACTCCAGAATATGGTGTTACTCCAAATGAATCTTCAGAGAAGAACATTCTGTCACTAACATAATGTCTGCAACCTGAAACTGGTTTAGTCCAAGTGCTTGGAGGAATCATTAGTCCATTGCTAAGCAAGAAATTAAATCGAATTGTAGTGGTCGATGACTGTTTATTAATCGAAGGGGCCAAAGACTTAAAATAATTTATTGAGATAAAACTAGAAATTATAGTGTTATTGGTCCCAGAATTTGGAATTATAAGTTCAATAGCAGCGATATAGCCAGCACTAACACCTTTCCTCAAAAGCCTATCGATTTTTGCAGTTGAGTTGTTGTTTCTAAGAAAACCACTTTTTACATAAACTATTGGTTCTGGATTTTCTGTTGAACTTCCATTAGGCAGTTGTATATCTAAGTATTGAGCAGATGAAGAATTTTGATTTGAAAATATGGAGTTATTGAAATGAAAACATGGCCATCCATGTAAATAGTAATCATGATTCAAGTATGAACTGGAATCACTGAGCCTAATCCGAATTTCATCGTCATAATTTTCCATTTGATTCAATGACCATCCAAACTCCGTTGAAATATCAAGATAGATTCTATCAGAATTTAAAAATTTTGAAACAACGTTTGTATATATTTCTTCTTGTTTTATGAAATCGATTGAATTACTTGAGTCAATAGTGAAAAAACCTTCAAAGAAATAACTCCCAAAAAGACAAGATGGATCTAAAAACCTTCTGCAAATTTGTTTGTCAAACCAGTGTTCAAATTTTTCAAATGTCCCTCCTGTAATATATTCTTGAACTCTGATTAGGTTTAGGCTTTCTCGGACCGTTTTACAACTAATATTTTCTGTTGTTTTTTCTTTGAGAATGATATCCAGACCAAAACTTGAAGAATTCAAACTACCAAGATTATCACCTTCGTTTGCAACAGGTAATTGATAGCTTGAATTTTTATTGAAAAGTTTGTCAATGGAGTCAGTATCAAGAACTGCAGACCCTCCTGATCCAGAATGTTGAAGATGGAATCCAATGGATTCAATAGAAGGGGTCGAGTTAGTTGTGCCTGGAGGATTTCCCATACTTTCATCATAAAGTTCATCAAGTTTATTTTGCGAATCCCAAAGTTTACTTGTTATATCATTATTCCCTGCATTTGCAATGTTATTTCCTACAATCAGTGAACTTTTCAATATCCCACGATAAATTACGTATTTGATTTCAGCAACCCTGAGACTTCCACTTTCGAAAGGTTTTAGAATTAGATTAACTAGACTTGAATCGTCATAGTTTTCTTGAACTACTACAAGGCCACGTAAAATAGCGTATGCATTAGGCGATCCGCTACTTGAGTGAACACTTGTTGTTCTGAATTGATCGTAAACTATACTAGTTAAAGGGTCAGTGTACTGACTGGTAGGACCAAATTCATCTGAAGTTTGGTTATTTAGTAAGTCGGGTTCAGTAAAAAAATACATAGGGCTACCACATGTTTAATTTAATCTAGAATAAAACCTAATTCTATCTGATTAGGAATTTCTTAAAACTTTGGTAGTTATCAAGGGGGCAGAAATACGGTTTAGATATTTTGCTTGTCTCAAAAATAATTGAATTATTTTACCATCAAAGAAATTTATATAGATTAATTGACAACCGTTCTATCAGCTTGATTTCAGGTGATACAAGAAGGTTAATTGTTTGTTAATTAATTGATTTGTAACACTTCCGTTACAAATTTTACTCTTGATAATTAGATAGTTAGCCTATTTTGTAACGGAAGCGTTACAAATTGTTACGGATGCGTTACATTTTAGAGTCATTGAGAAAAAGGGGGTTGCATTCTGTCACAAAGTGAATTGGTCATAACAAAGAATGAGAGATTGTCTATTAGTTGTTCGTATTCAAGGGTACTATATGTAATGCCTTTTTACCTTGTAGTTAATGCTAAATGCTACGAAAACGTATCAATATAACAGCCCCATCAACCGCCGTTCTAGATTCTGTAATGGTTTGAATTAGTTGATTCCTAGAATTCAATTGCCTGGATTAGGTCTGTAATATGCGGGGTACCCCTCAATCGCAATGGGCAAAGGCTTTCATACGGACCGCACCCCTCTTTTTAATTCTTGTTAATTTCTTGCTTACTACTCACACTCTGGTCCATCGAAAGTACCTTAACCGGCGGTAGGGTAGGGGCTGAGCTCTGGATAGATCCATGGCAGTTAACATAAACAAGATTATAGGAGGCTTTAGCGAAGGTTGTGAGCCCCTTTCTTTAAGTTCATTATAAAGAGTCATGTCTGAGAATTAGAAATGGTCTTAAAATGCTTCTTAAGAGTTCTGCTTCTCTCTGTGAAGTCAGTTTTTGGACCAACATGGTTAATGTCCGTAGTTTAGATATCAGGTTAATTTATTTAGCTTATGTGTTTCCGTAAGTCGTTTAAATAATGCTAGTACAACACCCGTGTTTTTATTCTTCGGATCTCACTCATTACTTACTGCCTGCTTCGCACTTGTAATGCCATCAAAGCTTTGTATAGCAATAGCTAAAAGCGTTGTGGAGGAGGTGGCCATGAGTTGTGATAGAAAACCAATTTGGGTCGCATTTAATGTTATCATTTAACCAATAATCTAGGACAAATGAGCAGACATTTTAGTTTCTGTTTCACCTTTAGTTTTTTTGTGGTACTATATGGAGACATGCGGAGCATGGTCTCGAGATGGATTTTTGTCCGGCCAATTTTGCTATTTACCCATATTCACTATCTTTTTACAGCTTACTGCTTCTTTAAAACACTATATCACTTTCATCCATCACTACGCTACTCCCAGTTGTTACCTCATAAACCTTCGGTTTACTTTGTCCCGGTTTTGTCCTATTAACATGTTTCTTATAGTGTAAGGTTGATCCAACATATGAAGGGAGCTTAAGGTAAACCTTACCTTTTCTGACTACAGGAAATGTTCCCGGCTCTAGGCTACACTCCTTAATGTATTTGATTTCTGAAGGACTGTAGTCTGTTGAATCTGTTTTGTGCACTATAGCAATGTATCCCAAATTTGAAGACTCATTAATTAACCGAGCAATAGTTGACCTGGGCATGTTAAGAGAGTTCTCTAGAAATCGATAGGAAAGTGGACTCATGCTTGATGGGCTTTTAAGAAAGATTAGACTTCGCTTTGAACGTTCGCTTTTTCGTCCTCGTCCATATCTTCTTGCATATGTCATGTTCTTTGCAATGCAGCCCACTACAGCTCCAGTACAATAAAGTTTAAATCTTGATTTTTTGAGATCAGGGAGAAGTAGTTCAACCCTCTGGGATTTTGAAAGTTTGAGTTTATTTATAATAAATTTATAAGATCTTATGTAGTAGACATTACGTCTTGGACTACCTAATAAGTCTTCTTCAGTCAGTAACTTCAGTAGACGATCTATAGTGCGCTTAGAATAGTCTAAGTCGGTTCCAATCTGTGAATAGTCACCTTTCGTTAGCACTATAAAACCATTCTTAGAGTAATACTTTAGGTAGAGATATAGGCTGAGTAAATTAGTCTTCTTTGATTTTAAGTAATATTCTAAAACAGAAAGGGGAACGTAGCCGAGTTGATAGTTTCTCATCTTTACTTACCTAAAGCGCGGATTATTTCGACTTTTTATGTGGAAGCACAATCTCATCGGAATGTTTACGAATATCCGCATTGATGACTTTACCTGATTCAAGGTAATTCGTCAACTCTGCCATAGAGAAATACAATCTACCATTCCTCTTCATATAAGGCAGTTCCTTCCTACTTACTTTACTGTATATAGTAGGAGGGGTGATGTTAAGAAACTCAGCCGCTTCTGTAACGCTCAGATACTCTTTTCGATCTTTAGCTAATGTCTTATTTGATAACAAAGATTGAATTTCCTCTAGTGCTTGTTCTAAGGATACCAGCTTAGAGTGTATTTGGTCGAAAGGATTTTCCATGTCTCAATTCTTATAGCAAATGAAACAAGGTCTATTTAGGATTAGTATACTATAGTAGGGTGAAAAAGTTATTATTTTTGAACCGAAAATATTAGAAGCGTAGTCTCGATCTCGTAAACACCACAATCGAATAGCTCACTGAGACTCTGCTCATGCTCTGGCGTGGGTATGGTCTACTGTGAGCGGCCTGTGGTGGGCTACGAGAGGTAGGCTGTGGCTCACGCCTCTTTTTTTAACGCCTTGGTCAGAGTCAGACCAAAAATTAATTATAAATATTATGCAAAGTGAAAATTCCTTTTGGCATGGATCTACAGGGCAAATTCTTCGGTGGGTTTTATTGGTGCCAGGAGCCATTTGTGCCTCACTTCTTAGTATGGTTATTGCACGTTTTTTAGTAAAATTGACACTTACCTATATTGCAATGCTGGAAGCTAGTTCAATATTTGTGATGATTGCTTCCGAAATAGTCGCTTTTAATTGCTCCCTCTTAATCATGTTTTCAGCTGCCTTTTACATAGCTCCTAGTTTAAAGAAACAGACAATGACAGGGGTATTAATCTTTCAGATTATCCTGATTACATTTTCGATGTACTCTACCATATTTGTGGATAATGAATATTATTCCTTAATCCCACTTATAATAGGGCTAGTAGTTTCAATTAAAAGTTATCAAAGTGTTCTCAACGATATTAAGAAAACTTAATGCTAATCAATGTTTCGGTCATTCTTGTTTTTATGGAGTCTGTAATTTTCTTTTAACTTTTCCAACTCGGCAAGTGCTTTCATTTTAAATTCCGGTTTAATGTGATCTAAAATTTTCAAATATCTTTCTATTCGCTTTCTGGTTGCATATGCTGATTCTAGCCAAGCAGTTCGTTCAGCTGGAGTACTATAGAGTTTTGAAAAATTATAGACGTTTATATGACTTTTCCCATCATAGAATCTATGAGTATTGTGCTGAGTTATCTTAACTTCTTCAATTTGTAATTTAAGTGCTACGTTTTGAGCGCTTAATTTATTAGAGGTTCCAACCTTTTTTGGATTATCTAGGTTAGTTCTGTTTACACGTTCTAAGTCTTTTCTGATCAATTCAGAAATAAACTTTAGTCGCTTTATCAGAGTGACTTTCCTTTCAAGAATAAAAACATATGTAAGGCTGTCTAAAATCAGTTCCCAACCTGGAAAGTAATGACGCCGTATCGTTGATTTTGCTATTTCTAATTCGAGGTAAAAAGTATTTTGGTCAGTTTTGGTTTCACTTGATTCCAAATTAAAAGAGTGTATGTGAATCTGCTGATTAACTGCTTGTTGAATTCTTAATAAAGTAGGCGGGGAAAGATCAACAATGGATTTAACAAATTTTTGTAATGTATCTTCAACTTTTTGTTCAATATCCTTCAATGATTTTGTAAGCTGGTTAATACAATTAATTGCTGATTCTGAATTTGGTTCATGATCATTTATTTTCTGTGATAATTTTAAAATAATGAGTTTTGATATTCCTTCAATATTTAGTTTTGAATCTAAACACTCAACTATTGAAAGGTATTCTTTTATGTATTTGTTAATTTCGTCGAACATGCTTATTCATTAATGAATGATAATAACCCTTGCATGAAGTTTTGCTTTGTTTCATCTTCAAAGCCACTGAAGTACTGGACTGTTGTTGTTGGGTTATTATGACCCAAGGCTTCTCCTACAAACTCCATTGAAGCACCTTCCCTTATTGCTTTGGTAGCAAAGCTGTGTCGAGCCCAATTGGTAGAAACTTCAGTTGTAACACCAACCTCTCTGGCCAGCTCCTTTAAGTGTTGGTTAATGTACCTTGTAAATCTTTTTACTTTCTTGTACTTATCTTCTTCCGTATCGCTCTCGCCAATTATGTCAAATAAGAGCGCAGAAGGAGTTTTCTCTGAATTTGAATACTTCTTAATGATTGACTTGCTTAAATCGCTTAGAGGTACCTGAATTGGCCTGAGATTCGATCTCTGAGTGTTTCTTGTCTTCCTTCGAATGAATTCGACATAATTGTTGTTGATATTCTTCCATCGCAGCTCCACGATATCTTTCATATTCATACCGAAAAGTGAAAATGAGAGAAACCAGAAATCTCGTGCCTTTTCTTGATCCTTATTTCTAGGGGTGGCTTTGTACAATATACTTAGATCAGCCTTACTCAGTGCTTTCTTCACTTTAGCGGCTGCAGGTATCACATACCTTCCTCTTCCAAACGGATATAAGTCTTGAGATATGTCACCTCTTTGGATAGCTTGGTTGAATATCTTTCTGAGAGCTCTGAGGTAAATGGATAATGTAGCGATGCTATTTCCCCGGTATTCTGTCACGTAGTGTTCAAAGCCTTTAAGAAACTTTACATCCACTTGGTGATATTGCAGGCGGCCAGTAGGTTTTCCTAAATGTTTTAAGAAACGATTAAGCATATTCAGACATCCTTCAAATGTCGAGGCAGTGCTGTGCTGATCGTTGTCTTTTAAATCGGCGATGTGAGTTCTGATTTGGTATATGATATCCTCTAAGTGTCCCTTTGACATTGTCATGCGCCGTTCAAAGACTTCGAAAGTGAATGGTTTCAATTCAGAAGCAATCTCGTTTGCTTTAACCTGCAAGGCATCCAAAGTGAGCTTTGCTTCCCTCAGCTCTTCTTTAACCCGTTTGGCCTTTGTAACATTTTCAAATTGGGTTTCAAGTAAAGAGATACCTGTGCTATAAAGCATCTGCTTACTAAGGGCGTATGAGAACACTCTGAGCTTAATTGGATATGTGCCATTTTTCTTAGCACGACGAGTATCTAAATAGATGGAAATATGGTAATCAATCACAACTTATTTGCATAGAATTTGCATACAAACTTACAAAATTTGCATAGAACAACACAAACTTCTACAAAGTTAAAATATTGTAAGTAGTTGAAATACAATATAAAAGGGGTAAAAACTAATAGTAAGCTATATACCTATATTATGCTTTGGGAGCAGGAGGTCGCAGGTTCGAATCCTGCCACCCCGACACCACAAAAGCCTTCATCGAAAGATGAGGGCTTTTTTATTGGCAAAAAATACCAAGCTCGCTTGAGTATTTTTTGACAATGAAAAAGCACCCAGCGCGAGGCGCTGAGCTTTTGTGGTGTAGCCTCCCCCAAGGAAAACCGAATCCGCCGGCTGGCGGAGAGGTAATCCTTAGGGGTTCATTAGGATTGATTTAGTAAATACCTTGCTTGAGTATTTTTTGCTAATCCGATTTAGTGAAATTTTCCATTTGCATAAAATTTGCATAGAAAGTAGTCTTTATTTTATCACAATATTTTCGAGTTAACTTGAATAAACCGGACTGATTGACCATCTGTTACTGCCTAATGCTAAACCGGTGTAGTCTGGTTAGTGTTTCTGTTTTATACAATCAGAATTCAGGGGCTAATGGGTTTGATTTGGACAAATTTAAGAATTTAAAAATTGCGGCAACCAAGTTGACATCTCTGCAGTAAGTCGTATTTGAAAAAGCTAATGCTCAGCCCTACCCAGTCTATCATTGATCGCCTTGCCAATGCCTTTTTCGGGTACTCTTGGAGCTAGAATAAGATCAGATTTGTCGGCATCTGCTATGTGCATGTATTTGAACAGGTTAGCTGCAGCTTCCTTGAAGTCTTTGGTTTCTGAAAGTTGATAATTGAAATCGCCTTGCAACTCATTCGGGCCGAAATGGAGAACACTTACCTTTTTGTCCTTAAACCTCTGTAGCTCTTCTGCTAAATCCCGGTAGATGCGTAAGGGTTTATTACTGGAATAGTGCTGCTTTAATTGTCCAGGAGCTTGGGGATTTTTATCGTTTTCAATGGCTGAATTTAGAGATCCGGTAATACCATCAATTTCTTCTTGTGTAATTGCTCCATGTCGCAGCAAAACAGGAGGGGAGTTCACCAAACTTAAAATAGTGCTTTCCAAGCCGTGCTCGCTTGATCCTCCATCCAAAATGTACGGGATCTTATCTCCTAAATGTTGTTCGACATGCTCCGCTTTGGTCGGGCTGATTTGCTTGAACGGATTTGCACTCGGCGCTGCTAATGGAAAGTCGAGTTTGTTGAGTAATTCTCGCAAGATGGGATGGGAGGGCACGCGTACTACGACATTAGGTAGACCGGCAGTTACAATATCGGGTACCAACTCAGATTTCGGTAATAGTAAACTCAATGGTCCCGGCCAGAATTTATCGGCGAGTTTCTCTGCTATTTCAGGAAAGTTGGATACATACTTTTTAGCTTCATCCACTGATGCACAATGAACAATTAGCGGATTAAAACTCGGTCTTTGCTTAACCTCGTAAATTTCGGCAACCGCTGCCGGATTCAAGGCATTAGCCGCTAAGCCATAAACGGTTTCTGTAGGCACTGCCACGAGCTTGCCTTCACGCAATAGACGCGCCGCAAGATCGAGATCGGTTCCTATCATTTCTTGGTTCTTTTCAGACCAAATTTGTCAATCTTGTTGTAGAGGTGAGATCGCTGAATATCAATCTCCGATGCAGTTTTAGCCACATTCCAATTGTTCTTCTTCAATTTTGCATCGATGAACATTTTCTCGGCAAAATCTTTGAAATCTTGGAAGCGATCAAACTCGTGAATAGCATCAATCGTTCCCGGTTTCTTTTTCCCGCTATTGGCATAGGTTAAAACATCCTCTTCTGTGATTTTATCATCACAAAGAATGATCAGACGTTCTACCACGTTTCGCAACTCTCTAATGTTACCGCTCCAATGGATGTTTTTCAATTCTTCCATGGCACCTGCGGTGATTTGTTTCTTGTTGATGCCGTTATCTTGGCAAATCTCTTCAAGGAACTTGTCGGCAAGCGTTGGGATATCGGTAACACGCTCATTTAGTGTAGGAACGTGAATCACGATCACCGCGATTCTATGATATAAATCCTCACGGAAATTACCTTCTTGAACCTCTTTCATGAGGTCTTTATTGGTTGCGGCAATTACTCTTACGTTTACATCAATATCTTTTTCGCCACCAACTCGCGTGATTTTATTTTCTTGTAATGCACGAAGAACTTTGGCTTGAGCAGCAAGGCTCATATCGCCAACCTCGTCGAGGAACAGAGTGCCACCACTGGCTTTCTCAAACTTACCAATGCGTTGTTTCATGGCCGAGGTAAAGGATCCCTTTTCGTGACCGAAAAGCTCAGATTCTATCAGCTCTGATGGAATAGCAGCACAGTTTACTTCGATGATAGGACTGCCAGCTCTTCCGCTTTTTTCGTGAATCCAACGAGCTACTAGTTCTTTACCGGTACCATTCTCACCTGTAATCAAAACGCGGGCATCGGTTGGAGCTACTTTCTCTATGGTTTGCTTAATCTTTTTAACGCTGGGCGAGTCACCAATAATCTCTCTGGTTTTGGTGATTTTTCTTTTCAGAACCTTAGTCTCGATTACCAGATTGTTCTTGTCAACCGCGTTACGAACGGTGATCAGAAGTTTGTTGAGATCCGGTGGTTTTGAGATGAAATCGAAAGCTCCTTTTCGGGTTGCTTCAACGGCGGTTTCCATGGTACCATGACCCGAGATCATGATAAAAGGAAGTTCGGGTGCAATTTCCGCTGATTTACTCAATAGTTCGATACCATCCAGTTTCGGCATCTTAATATCGCAGAGCACCACATCATAATTGAATTTTTTAATGAGTCCGAGGGCCTTCTCGCCATCTTCTGCCTCTTCAATCTCATATCCTTCGTATTCTAGGATTTCTTTGAGTGTGTCTCTGATACTTTGTTCGTCGTCGACGATTAAAATTCTTGCCATGTTCTTTGTTTAGTAATAAAAAATGCAAAACTATAAGCCGGGTTCTGTACCAAGACACTAGGTCTTGATGCCTGTCATTTATCTATGCAACCTACCCTCTGAAGTATCCGCCGGCTGGCGGATTAGACGAGCAGCCCTTAACTCCAGTATACTTGGTCTTGCAACGTGCAAGGTTTGTACCAACCCGATATTACTATCGAGTTGTGTGAGCTCTTACCTCACATTTTCACCCTTTCCCGGACAGCATCGTCCGGGTGGTTATTTTCTGTTACACTTGCTGTCTCCGCCTCACAGCAGAGCCCTCGATTAACTCGAGGTGCACCGCTCTATGTTGCCCGGACTTTCCTCACAGACCAATATTGCGTCCGTGCGACAAGCCATTTTGCAATCACAAATGTATAGTATTTTAAACGCTTAATGACACTTTGGATTATCAACGATAAATGAACAATTTTAACATTCGCTTTAAAAGATTTATTAAACTTGAATAAAACAAGACTATGAAAACCTTATTTACCCTTATTTTTATTTCAGCAATGTCCGTTGTTTCACTTGCACAAGGTGCAGGTAATGTAGATTGGGCTAACAAACAAGGCGCTATTGGTATTGGTTTTAATACTACCCTTGGTGGTTATTCATTTGAGACGCCAGAACTCGACAGCAGGGAAACAATGCGTGTTTCAAGTATTGGAATTGGTATACGCTACAATCCTTTTGATTTCCTATTTATTGATGCCAATTTTGGGATATTCAAAGAATATTCTTTGATAGAAGAAGATGATCCGGATTATCTCTCTTTAAATGAACGTGGAGGACCTGCTATTAATGTTCGAATTGGGACACCTCTATTAGGGCATAATTCGCTTCTCAGCAATTGTGGTGTGCCACTCACGTTTTCCCCCTTCATTAATATTGTGTCAATATTTGGTGAAGATTATTACGAAGTAGAAACTGATTTCTTTGATAATAAAGACAGAGCAGATTATAATCAACTAAACTTAGGACTAGGAGCGCGAGTGGAATATTTCAGTGATAAACTATTGCCTTTGCCTTGCAGTTTTCGACTTAATTTTAACATAATAGCAAGAGACACGGAAACTTATGAAAAAGACTTTGAGGACTGGGACAATAGCGGCATTCACTACTTTAACCGTTCTAATGTGTTTGGCAACTTTGGCTTCACCGTTTGGTTTAACTAGTATTCCACAATCCATTGGGAATATGTTTTCCATTTTAATAGGTACTTAAACCGGCTTTTACTTTTGATTTGCACTCATAACCTGAAACCTAGTTATGACCCTGATCAAATCTATATCCGGTATACGCGGAACCATCGGAGGAAAGGAAGACCAAGCACTGACACCACTAGATGTTGTTAAGTTTTGTACGGCTTTCGCCGATGCGGTAATCGAAAAAAATAATAAGAAAATTGTTATTGGTAGAGATGCTCGCCTTAGCGGCGAAATGATCAATAAACTCGTTTGCGGCACATTGATGAGTAAAGGAATTGAAGTTGTTGATCTCGGACTTTCAACAACCCCAACGGTTGAGATGATGGTAGTTCGCGAGAATGCAGTAGGTGGAATCATCCTAACAGCGAGTCATAACCCTAAACAATGGAATGCCCTTAAGCTACTGAATAAGAAAGGCGAATTCATTGATGCAGAAACAGGCGCTAAACTCATAGAAAAAGTACAGTCTTCAGATTTTGAATTCAATGAAATTGACCACATTGGTTCATATGAATTAATTGAAGGCGCTATCGATTGGCATATAGAAGAAATCTTAAAAATTCCTTTAGTAGATGTTGAAGCGATACGCTCTCAAAACTTCAAAATTGTAGTAGATGCGGTGAATTCAACGGGTGGGATATCCGTGCCCAAGCTATTAAAAGCACTTGGTGTTCAAGAGGTTATTGAGCTTTACTGCGAACCTACCGGAAGGTTTCCGCACAATCCGGAACCTCTTGCGGAGCATTTAACCGAGCTTTCTTCTGAAGTGAAAAAGACCCAATCTCATTTGGGAATTTCTGTGGATCCGGATGTAGACCGACTCGCCTTCGTTAAAGAAGACGGTGAAATGTTTGGTGAAGAATATACTTTAGTTGCCGTGGCAGACTTTGTACTTAAGCATAAAAAAGGAAATACGGTATCTAATCTTTCTTCTACCAGAGCATTAAGAGATGTCACCGAGAAAGCCGGCGGAATTTACAGCGCCAGCGCCGTAGGGGAGGTGAATGTGGTGGAAAAGATGAAGGAAGTAAATGCGGTGATCGGCGGAGAAGGGAATGGCGGTGTTATTTATCCTGAATTGCATTACGGAAGAGACGCTCTTGTAGGGATTGCACTGTTTCTAACCCATTTGGCGCAAAGTGGCAAAAGCATTTCGGTCTTGAGAAGTACATACCCCAACTATGTCATCAGCAAAAACAAAATCGAGCTTACTCCGGATATTGACCTTGATGCCATTTTCGAAGAGCTGAAAGAAAAGTATAAGAGTCAGCCTATCAATACCATCGACGGTGTTAAAATTGAATTCGACAATGAATGGGTGCATTTGAGAAAAAGCAATACAGAACCAATTATTAGAATCTATGCCGAAGGTAGTTCAGCAAACATTGCCGATAGCCTCGCGAATAAGATAAGACAGGATATTAAGGAGATTATTTTCTAGAGTTAAACTCCTTCATCCACCTTCACAAACTTCCGGATATAGGTATTGCCATCTATGGTAAGGTAAAAGAAGTACTGACCTTGAGCCAGATCTTCTACGTAAATTGAATTCCGGCCTTGGATACTCTGTAATCGCGCTTCTTTCACTTTTCGCCCGAACTGATCCATGATAAAGTAATCCGCTTTTGAATCTTTAGCTATTGTTATATCTAAAGTAAACTCGTTTATGGCAGGATTGGGGTAGGTTTTGATGTATCTATCGCTGTTTCTGGTGAAGTCTACCGTAGCTTCATCTTGTATTTCATATAGAGCATTTGATCTTCTATATTGAAACCAGCTGCCTTCCGGTAAGTCTCTACCTTCAATTTTTGAATCTGCTCGGAATCTTGTCCAAAATCTTATTGAGTCTCCAATACTCAATGTTTGAACAAAAGAATCCAAGAAATGAGCAACATTTGAAACAGTGTTGGTTTTTTTATTACTGTAGTAGAATCCCCATGAATTGTTGGGTTGAATATGTAACCAAGTACTACTATTTACCGGCTTTAATGAGATCTGAAGAGACATTGCTTGAAACTCAGCTGGTGTATTTCCATTGTCTTCGTAGGCAATAAATTGAAATTCTTTAAGCTGGGTTTTTGATATTGCTCCATCGCTCATATAAACATATCCATCAAATTTGTAATAATGGGGACCGCAAGCAAAGCTGCCAAGAGTGAAGCATGAGAAAAGAATAGTAATAAGTGTTTTCATAGTGGGTGCTTTTGTCATAATAACGTCAAGCTACACCTTTTCATTTTACTTTTTAGGGCTGAATTCACAAACGGTTTATCTGTGTTAACGTCTGTTATTTTTCTGTAAGCAATTGATAGTGATTTACTAGCACAGATGCAGAAATATTTAGTTTCTTTTCCAATTCTCGAATCATGTCTACCGTCAATCTTTTTTTCTTATTTAAAATCTCAGACACACGGCTTTTACCGCCAATTAAACCCACAAGATCCTTTTGTTTTAGATCCATTTCTTCCATTCTGATTTTAATAGCTTCAATTGGGTCAGGTGCTTCAATGGGATATTCCTTGTTTTCATAATTTTCAATGAGTAATGTAAGAATCTCTGCTTCATCACCTTCACTGGAGTTTGGTTCAGCATCAAATATGATTTCAAGCCGTTTGAGGGCTTTTTCATAATCTTGTTCTGTTTTTATAGGTTTTATTTTCACTGTTTTAAATATTAAATGGTGTTTGCATCTATTTTATCATAATCCTTATGAGTCCCAACAAACCTTATAAATGCCCACTGTCTCGTATAGTTGAACTTGACCACTAACCGATATGAGTTACCTTTAATGTTGAACACTACGCGACCGTCTTTCAAGATGCTGGCATTTGCATAGGTCAATTTTACATCGCTAGGCGACTTCCAATTCGCATTTTTAGCTGTTTCATACCATGTTTTTAAGTACTGCTCTGAATCAGAATTTTTCTGCCAAAATTCTCGCAATGATTTCTTAGAAATTATTCGTTTCATGTATAGAGCAAAACAAAGATACAAAAAAGTTCTCAATAAGAGAACTTTCGCTGTTTAAACGAAGTTAAACAAAAGCTTTATAAAGCAAGCAGCTGGTTTTGAACTCGTTTGAAGTATGTAGGAGCTGCTGCCAACCGCGAACCATACCAAGAAAAATAAGTTCCATCAACCAAAGCAATTTTAGCATTTGGAAGCAATTTTTGGATTTGGTCGATATGCTTTTGCTTAAAAGGAAAAGGCTCCGAAGAAAGCAAAACTACTGCGGGATTCAGTTCGACAATTTCTTGATCTGTTATTTCGGGATACCTGCTCAAAGGATTTTTAATGGCATTTCTAAAGCCGGCTTTATCCAACATGGTATTAATAAAGGTATCTCGTCCGGCTACCATGTAGGGTTTGTTCCAGATTAAATATAATGCCGATTGCGACTGATCAAATTTCTGTGTAAACGCCTGCTCAATCTCTTGTCTCAATACAGAAACCTGCTCTTTTCGATCTACAATAGCACCCAGCATAGTCATCATATCAAGAGCATCCTCCAAGCTTTTTATATCGCTCATCCAGACAGGGAATTCTAATTCCAGCTCTTCAATTTCACTTTTAGTGTTTTCTTCTTTATTTCCTATGATAAGGTCGGGTTGGAGTTCCTTGATCTTGTTTATTTTTAACTTTTTGGTTCCTCCAATTTTAGTCGCCTTCTTAAATTCTGCTTCCGGCTCTACACAAAACAAGGTTTGAGCAATTGGCTTAACATCTATGGCATATAGAAATTCAGTTTGTGAGGGTACAAGGGACACAATGCGTTTGGGCTTTTGAGGGATCTCAATTCTACGCTTCATTTGATCAATTGTGTACATATCTCTTCTAAGCTACAAATATTATTGCTTAAGTTCGCCAAAATTAGAGGATTATTCCAATGGATTTTGATAAAGAGAAGGAGAGTATTGCGCAGGAAATCAATAGATTGAGGAGTGAAGGTAAGTCAGTATTCACTTCTTCGTCCTTTCAAACCCACAGTATTCCTTTGCTTCACATACTCAGTGAGATTGATCATACCATTCCCGTTTATTTCTTAAATACCGGTTTCCATTTTGCAGAAACTATTGCTTTTAAGCATGAAATTGAAGCTTTACTCGGTATAAATGTGATTGATTTACATTCCGGAGTAGAAAAGATTTTTCAAAAGGATGAGATGGGTCGATTCTTTTATGCATCCGACACTTCATATTGCTGCCACATCAATAAAGTACTTCCCATGGAGCAAGTGCTAAAAACCCATGATGTTTGGGTCGCAGGAGTTAGAAAAGATCAAAATTCGAATCGGAGTCAGTTTGCTGAATTTGAAGAAGGGAGTCACGGTACCTTGAGATACCATCCAATCCTCGATTGGACCTCTAAAGACATCTTTGAGTATCGCTCTAAATACAATCTCCCTGAAAATCCATTGGAAAAAGAAGGATACCTCAGCGTAGGTTGTGAGCCTTGTACCACCAAATTTATTGATGAATTTGGTAGAAGTGGAAGATGGCAGGGTACCAAGAAAGATGAATGTGGACTACATGTAGACCTGGTTAAAAAATGAAGATATTAATAAGTGGGGGCTGCGGCTATATCGGCTCATTCCTAATACCTTATTTAGCGAGAGAAGCTAAAGATAAAATTTCCGAAATCGTACTTTACGATAACCTCTCATTAAACGATTACTCAGTGTTGTATCAGCACCAGATTAAAGATATTCCGGTGAAGTTTGTTAAGGCAGATATCCTGGATAGACGAAGTCTGTTAAAGGCATTAGAAGGTGTAGACACGGTGATTCACCTAGCAGCTAAAATTACTCAACCTTATACCGATGTTCAGCTCAATCAGTTTGATCAAGTGAACAATTGGGGCACGGCAAACTTGGCCGATGCCATTGAAGCGAGTCCGGATGTGAAAAAGGTGATTTATTTGAGCTCAATAACGGTTTATGGTACTAGCGATAAAGACATTGACGAAACCAAGAAACCGGAGCCGATAACCTACTACGGATTATCGAAGTTAAAAGGGGAGAAGCATATTTCGAGAATTCCTTCACCGGTAAAGAAATACCTCATGCGCTCTTCTAATGTTTACGGCTATGCACCGGCCATGAGAATTGACTCGGTAATCAACCGCTTTATGTTCGAGGGACATTTCTTTGATCAGGTAACCAAAGTGAGTAACGGCTTACAATCCAGAGCTTTTATTCACATCGAGAAGTTGGCGCATTATATCAAAGCTGTATTATTTGAAGATATCCCTGAAGGCACCTACAATATCGCGGAGCATAACATGTCGATTAACGAGATATTGGATCATTTTCATGAAATCTTCCCGGAAATGGATGTGATTACCGTGGATCAGGATGCAAAACTGGATCGGGTTAATATGGTGATTCCCACCAAACTAGATAAATACGTCACTCTACCAAAGAAGGATTTCCTGACCGAATTGAAAGAATTCAAAACAGCTTTTTCATTTTAATGAACCAAGTGAACTATTCCACTGCGGTAATAGCTGATAAGCTGTTTACCCTGATACCCTTTAACGGTCACACGATACATATATACACCGGGAATTGCATCAGCACCTTTCCAGGCCGGATCAGCTCCACTTTCTCTATAAACTAGCTCACCCCAACGATTGTAGATTTCAAGCTGCACTTCTTCAATAAAATCACCGGAAACTCGAAACATATCATTCAATCCATCATCATTCGGCGAAAAAGCATTTGGAATATGGAAAATGACATCACAACGCTGTTTCACTTCAGTTTGCCCTGAGCCTTCACAACCTCTAAAATCTTCCACAATCACCATATAATCACCTACTTTCTGAACCACAATCCACTGACTGGTATCGCCCGTAGGGTGCCATAAATAATTATTGAATCCTTTGCCTGCATCCAGCAATTGAGTTTCGTTTTCAATCTCACAGATAAAGTATTCCTGACCTAATTCGGTCCAGATTTCCGGGTAATAGAAAATCTCTAAAGTATCTGAATTAGAACAGAGTCCATTATACACTGTGATATGATGTTTTCCATGCGGGATTTTTCGGGTTAGAGCGGTACTACCGTCATTCCATTGCACAGAATCATACAAATTTGGAATGGATAGAGTTAGGGAATCACCAAAGCATAAAGTCGTGTCATTTCCCAGATCTACCGGAGGTACCGGTCTCATATCCAGCGGGATATAAAATGTATCTGTAAACTGACAATAATGAGCATAAAGCACCACATTATAGATTCTTTGCTCAGGAAAGTAACGCATATAGACGATGTCAGTACTAGAGCCAACTGCAGAAGTTGTATCGTCGAAATACCAGCGGATACTGTCATAAGAGTTATCTGGAATATTAGCGTCGAGGCGAATTACTGCATTGATGCACCGATTTTTTGATACTTTAATAGAGTCTTGAATAAAGGTGAACTCCGGTCCGCAAGCTGCAGCAGTATGTGAACTCACAAAATTTGGGAAAGAGAAAGAACCACTTGCATTACCTGTCAGGTTTATATATTTTGCTTGATAATTACATGCTGTACCCCAAGCATTCGGATTATGAATGACATCAATCTTCTTCGAAGGAATGCCTGAAACGTGGGTGTTGACATACATTCTCCCATCAATGGCATTCGCTACATCATTCAAGTTTTCATTATTGGTGAATACAACTGTGTTCTTGCTCCAGTTATTGGCATCATACTGTACCATCTGACTCTTGCCATAGGAGAAGCAGACATATAATATTTGATCATTTGGAGAAAACTCAAGACCATGAGGATAATCCCATTCACTATCTTGTGGCAAGATTACTCGGTTACTTACTTCACCGCATTTTCTATCGAAATCAAAAACTTCTACTCCATTATCGGCATATCGGCTTAAAACTAGCTTGGTACCTTCGTGATTGCTGATGAGATCTCCCAAGTAACCGATGTTGTCCGTCACTTTACTGCTCACTGCAGAAGATACTGAATTTTCTCTTGCCAGATAAGCATTAATGCTACCATTCATAGTAGTAGTTATAATCCAATACGCATCTGAGAAGCAATGCTTCACTGCTGTAAGTCTTATGAAATTGGGTCCATCTACGAATTGTGCTTTTGCAGTAACTGCACCTTTTCCTCCATTTGCAGTGACATCTACTACAGTATAAACCAAATTGCTCGAAGGAAGATCTATGGTAAAGATATAATAGGTGTTTTCGCTTTTGTTTTTTGGGATGATGACTACATCGTTTGCTCCTAAGTCGGAGGTATAAAGTGAGTCTATGATTTCTTCCTGACCATTGTAGATCTTATTTCCATTGGTGTAAAGCAGTAAGTTTCCATTTTCATCCGAGTAGGAAGCGCTGCTTGTATAACCATTAAATTCCAGATTGGTATTGCCAATGACACCCGTTTGGTTAAACTCGAGATGTGCTCTTTTTCCAAAGACCCAATGTGTTCTTCGGGCATCGACTTGAGCAAAACCGGATAGAGTTATTATGGTGAATATCAGAAATTGCGCCAATCGCATGCTTCAAATCTAAAACTGTGAATGCGCGACAGCTCTACCGTTGGTCTAAAATGACCAATCTCTGAAAATTACTGAACTACCAGTCTGGTTACGAAATGATCGTCACCTCGCTTCAGTAAGAGCTGATAAACACCAGAGTTGAGTCCACTTATATCGATGATATTCATGTCGGGTTGAAGCAACTGCGAATCGACCAATTTGCCGTGTACATCGATAATAGATAATGCTGTTTGAGCACCTGAATTATAGATATTTACACTACTGCTTGCAGGATTAGGGTACACCAGAATGTCAAATTGTTCAATGGAGGCGATACTAGCTAATCCACTTACCGTAATTGTTCTTTCCGAGGTGTCGCTGCAGCCTTCGTTATTGGTGGTTATTAAGGTAACAGTATAAACACCATCTTCAGTGTAAGTGTATTTAAATGAGCGACTTGATCTGGTATTACCATCACCCATATCCCAATTGTAGGTCAAGTTGCTACCATTTGCTTGAAAATCAAAATTTCCCGGTGTGCTTACTTGATAATTGAATCCGGCAGAAGGTTTTTGATTGACGATAGCTGATATAGGAGTGCTTTGGCTCTGACATTTGTAATTGAGTGTGGCTAAGTAATAAATTTTACTGCTGTTCAATGGAACCGTTTGATAGCTGCTTCCGGTGCTGAGTATAGGTGACATCGAAGGTGTTTCTGACCAAAGAATGGTTCCGGCATCGGCGCTTGCGCTTAGATTCGCCATTTGCCCTGAGCAGATTTCATCTTCGGTTTTTGAAGTGATTTCCCCAAAAGGAACGATATCAATCAACACTTCGTGGCGCACAGTATCTCTGCAGTTTCCTAAATAAGGTTCGAGATAGTAAACCGTAGTTTGAGTTAGTCCGGTTAAGGCTATTACCGTGCTATCATAAATCAAATTTCCTGCAAATTCATCATCATACCAGCGAACTTTGCCCGGTGTTGCAGAGTAATCGAAGAAGGCGGTATCACCTAAACACAAGGTATCTCTTGATCCAATAACTTTTTCAGGGAAAGACTCTATGGTAACATCAAAACCTATTCTAGAACTTGCACATTGCCCGTCGAAACTCTGAATATAAATCGACTGAACTCCTTCTACATCAGGCGAATATAATAAGCTATCCGAAGTTAGGAATGGAGTTCCACCAGAAGCTTGAGCAAACCATTGCACTTGATTTGAGCCACTTGCCACGGCTTTGAAGTAAAATGGATCATCGTAAAGACACACGCTGGTATCTGCCGGAATTAATGGCGCTGTGGGTGCATTATTTGCATTCACATTAGCTCTTACCGGAATTCTATTTTTACTTAAACAACCTCTGTTGTTCGATTGTGCGTATAAGGTTAGCGAAGCGTTAAGCGTATCGGTCTGATACACGTTTCCGAAGTACACCGGCATACCGGCAATACTATCGTCCCACCACATCACAGTACCTGCATTGCTATAGGCTTGAAGGTTTGCTTTTGCATTTAAGCAAATTGAATCATTTATCACGGTTGGATCATCCGGACTAGTGGCCACATTCACCATTATCGCGCTTCGTGCAGATTTACATTCTCCGTTTTCACCACCGGCGAAAAGCAGCTTATTATTGTACAAGGTGTCTGTAGTATATAAGTTTCCTTGATAAATTAAGTTAGTATCACTGAAGTTGCTATACCATCTCACTACACCCGTAGAAGAAGCATCAACATTGGCAACATTGCCGGAACAAATTGGAGTATCTACCTTGAAATTAGGTTCAGATGGCAAGAAATTAACAATGTAAGAAGCAGTATCTCTACAACTTGTATAATTCGTAAACCTATAAGATGTAGTGATTAAACTCACTTGATAGTTCTGTGCATTGTAATACACATGCTTAGGGTCAATTTCGTTAAAACTAGAAGTATTATCACCAAATCTATATCCAAAAGAATATCCCATTAAATCGTTCAAGAACAGTCTGTTATACATTCTGTGGGTTAACACAGGGCTTGATTCATTAATGAACTGCATTGAATCACCCGGGGTGAAGCAGTTGTCAAATGTAAAATCCGCATAAATTTCGTATTCAACATGGGGTTCAATCAAGAAATCGCAGTCCAGAGTTGTTCCTCCCACATTCAGGTTCATACAATTGTACCAGGTTCCTCCAACCGTGGCACATGCAATGTTTTCACCTTCACCTTCTCCGGCCGACCAGCTATTGGCCACTACACCTACAATATTTGAATCTGAAGACTCTAGCGTGATGATATAAGGATGATCAGCAACATAGGGCGAACTAAAGGTGACCATTTTTCTTATTCTATCAAATGAGATTGGGTTTCTACTCGAATCAACAACGATCTGCGCTGTACGAATGGGAGAACCCGAAGGAAGTGTATCGGAACCCGCGGCATACAGATTCACGGTAACTGTAACAGAGTCATTTGTATTAAAAGATCCGTAGGCGTAAAAGGTTACACCACTAATGCTGATATCAACAGGAGCATCGAAATATTGCCCAACGCTGTATCCATTTGAAATCCCAAGCGAAGGATAATCCGGCCCTGAAAAACCTTTGTAATAGGCATATTGAAGTGTGTCGACCCCACAATGTTTCGGACTCGAAGAGAATTTATTCGGTCCGCCATTATTAGGATTTGGGTTGAATTGATGGTAAGAAGAGTGAGGAATAGCAGTTCCAAGGTCTTGTAATTGAGCAAAAGCTGAATTAGCAAGGAAACAGAGTAGGAGGAGGGTAAGTTGTTTCATAAGCAAGCTGTGGTAAAGATAGTAAATTAATTGATCTGTTGATTCTGATGAATGTCAGACCAGGCTCCTTAGATCTTTTTTTTGTCAGAAATATTAAATGCGTCCACAGGGAAAGCAGATCGTTTTAATTTCGCAGTTCTTAAAAAAGAAAGGCATGTATTGTTATACGATGCGATATCGAACAAACGACCGGGTAGATCTTTCGCAGGATCTCAAGCCACCTCTGTAGCAGAGATGCGGGCCTGGCCTAATCAGGTCCTTTGACTTATGGTCAAAAAAATCTTGATTCATTTATAGTGGCCTCGGCCGCAATCACATTAAAAATTAATATTATGAACCATTATTTGATCAAAGCGATGGATCACTATCCGTTTGATTTGGATCAAACCTGGGAGAATTTGATGTATGCGAGTTCGATGGATGAGGAAGAACCTCATTTACATTTTTTATATGCCAAGTTCTATGCAGAGCAGTTACAGGATTATAGAAAAGCCGTTGAACATTTTGAATTAGCATTATTACATGATCCTCAACATATACCTTCATTAACAGCTTTCAGCTTTTTGTTAATTCATTTAGGCTGGTATAAAAGGGCTGAAAAGGTGCTTAAGGCAACTGAAAATATACCTGGTTTTTGTTCGGTTTGCAGACCCCTTGCTTTAGGCTTAATAAGCGAACATCAAGGTGAATTTAAGAAAGCCAAAAAGCAGTATAAACTTGCCCTTAAATATTCAGTGAAACAATATGAAAGTGAGTGGATTAGAGGAGAGATAGATCGGGTTAAATCCAAAATCAACAAGAAATCGAAGAAGAAAAAATCGAGAAAGAAGAAAAAGTGATCCAGAGAAAAAGGGGCAGTAGCCCCTTTTTTATTTCAACGCAGTTCAGGCTTATGCAAAGCAAATGTAGTGGTTTTTGAAGGGAGGTATTATGG
>JAAEYY010000003.1:0-23915 GCA_018223105.1 bacterium
TAACTATACTTATTGGCAAAACCTGAAAAAAGCGTATAGTTTAAATTGACAGAAGCACGAATGGAATTTGACTCCGCTCCTGTTGTTTCTATTATATCTGGTGAATTTGCAACTTGAATTTTTGTGTTATTTAAACCGTAGTTAACTGAGCCTTCAGCATTCACCGTTGGAAGTAAACCGGCCCTCCCCATAACTGCTTGTTTCTCTGCTACCTCAGCATCATTAGATGCAATCTTAATGAGGTGGTTATTAGATAAGGTTTTGAGCAGTGCAGTTTCAAAATCGAGGGAGTCTTGCGCCATTGCTGAAATAGCTGAACTCAAAACTAGTATGACGGCAATGTATCTAGTCATTGTCGATATTCTTTAAGTTAAAATCAGGATCATGTACTTCTTTATAGGCTCTTTCAACCGTTTTTGCTTCTACCTTTCTATCGTTCCACCACCATTGAATAAAGCGTTTAAACTGATTGAAATAATCTAAAATAATAGGTAGAACGATGAGTACTAATAAGGTTGAGAAAGCCAAACCATAAGCCATGGTTACGGCCATTGGTATCAAATATTGCGCTTGTCTGCTTTTCTCTAAGATCAGAGGAGCAAGTCCGGCAATTGTGGTTAAAGAAGTAAGAAGAATGGGCCTAAAACGGCTAATAGATGCATTTACTAATGCATCGTGGAAGTTTTGACCGTGTTTAAGATTGATATTAAAGGCACCAATAAACACCAATGTATCATTAATCAGTACACCTATTAAGGCAATAAAGCCCATAAGACTTAATAAACTCACTTGTAAGCCATGGACATAATGTCCCCAAACCACTCCCACAAAGGAAAGAACGATTAAAGGAATGAGACTTAAAGTTTGAGAAAGAGATCTAAAAGTAAATGCAACAACGGCAAACATTAGAAGGAAGATAATTGGCAATACTTTACTCATAGACCCAAAGGATTTTCTGCGCTCTTCATTCTGCCCTTCCATGCTAAAATGTACAGTTGGATGAGCAGCTAGGATTTCAGGCATATAGACATCCTGAATTGTACTTATCAGGTCTACAATTTGCACTTTTGGACTTACGGTGCTGGCCTCCACCAATATTTCTCGGTTACCATCGCGGTGATTGATGCCTACGATTCCTCTTTTTATATTGAAATCTGCCAATTCGGTTAAAGGGAAACTTCTACCATCGGAAGTTCGGATATAAACATCATGGAGATCATCGTAAGAAGACCTACCACCTTTTTCATATCTCACCCAAATCTTTACTTCATCCAATCCCCTCTGTAAACGTTGAACTTCACCCCCGAAATATCCTTGACGTACCTGAGAAATTACATCGCGTTCTGTTAGTCCTAAGAGGTAGGCTTTTTCCTTCAGTTTAATATTGATCTCTCGTAAACCTTCCTGGCTATTATCTACCACATCTTTTAGGTCTGCAAGAGTCTTCAGCTTGTCTTTCGTCTTCTGAACTACAACATCAACTTCATTGAGGTCTTCACCTCTAATTGCAATAGATACCGGCTTACCCCAGCGGTTTCCACTACCTCCAAAATCAATTTGAGATCCCGGTATCAAGCCTGTAGCTTCTTCTATCCTATTCGAAATTTCCAAAGCCGACATTTCACGAAGCTCAGTAGCTATCAGTTGTACATTGAGTCGTCCTTGATATGCATTAACCGGTCCTAGTCTTCTATCTGCAGATATTATGTAGTCATTGCTATCTCCTGTTTCCTCCTTAAGCTCTTTATTTACTTGCCATGCAGCATTTTCAATCTGTTCAAGAACGCGATCAGTTTCTTCAACCGGAGTACCTGCCGGCATTTCGACCACTATTCTCACCATTTCTTCTTCAACATTAGGAAACAGTGATTTACCAATTATACCTCCGTTCCAGGCTCCTAGCGTTATCAACCATAAGGCAACGGGAATAGAAAGCATCAGCAATCTGTTTCTTAAGCTGAATTCTAAAAGTGGTTTATAGAATTTATACCTCAACCAATCCATGATTTTATTGGTATATATGGTCAGTTTACTTTGCTTAGAATCTCTCTTAAGTGCTTTGGAATGAGCCACATGTGCAGGAAGAATTAAAGCACCTTCAACCAATGAAAAAATGAGGCAGCCTATCACTACAAAACTCACCTGCGGGAAGAAATCACCGAGTCTGCCTTCTAAAAAGAAGAAGGTAGAGAATACGATTATGGTGGTAATAATTGCAGAGAACACCGCAGGTATTACTTCCATAGTTCCATCTATAGCTGCTTTTAATGGTGATTTACCTCTTTCATAATGCTGATAAATATTTTCGGAGATAACCACTCCATCATCCACTAAAATCCCGATAACCACAATCATCCCGAATAAGGATAAAACATTAATAGTTAATCCGTAAAAGCCTGCCAGTATGAACATTCCGGCAAATGATACCGGGATCGACAAGGCTACCCAAAACGACAATCTATAGTGCAGGAAAAAGGTAAGCAATACTACAACTAGAATGAAACCAATAAATCCGTTTCCTAGTAGTAATGCAATACGCTGATTAATATAATCTGCATTATCATCCGTTATTGTTGCTTTGACAATAGGTGAAGAAGCGTTGAACTCCTCAACATAGGTATTAACCTCTTCGGCGATAGTAATTATATCTTCATCAAAGGTGTTTTTCACATCGATGGTAACCGAAGGCTGTCCGTTAAAGAAGGTTTTATTTGGAGTTTCTGCCCAGGTATCCGTGATTACTGCTACATCTCTTAGTCTAACCACCCTACCATCAGGACTAGACTTTATTACAATATCATTCAGTTCATTCCCGTAATAGACCTTGTTCTTGGCTCGGATTTTGAGCTCTTCCTGCTCACCGATAATCGTCCCCCCTGTAGTCTCAATATTTGAGGCTGCCACTTTACTCATCACATCCTGAAAAGTGAGATCAAAAGCTCTTAATTTTAGCTCATCAATATTAATGCTGATCTCTTCTGCAGGATATCCGCTAATCTCGACTTGTGAAATATTTACACTTGAAAGTAAATCACGTTCAATTTTGCGTGCATACGACTTAAGTGTTTTAAGATCTACATCTCCACTTAAGACAAAAGTGATAGCAGATCTAAGCCTTTGTTGCTTAAAAACATTGATGTTTTCTACCCCCACAGGGAAACTAGGTATTTGATCTACCGCATTTTTTGCATCCTGAAGAACTTCATCTGTATCAAAACCCAATTTCACGGTAATTGTAATAGATGCTGTGTTCTCGGATGATACAGAAGTTATTTCATCCAGACCAACAAGGCCCTTAAGTTTATCTTCAATTTTGAGAACCACACTCTCTTCAATCTCTTCCGGAGATGATCCCGGATAGGAGATTTGAATCATAATGGTGTTGCTATCCCGCTCGGGAAACATGGTGCTTTTCAGAGAGCGAAGACCAAAGATCCCGAATATTACGATCAGGATAAGCAGAATATCACCGGTAATATTATAGCGTATGAAATACTCTATTACTTTCTTCATGATCCAACGATTTCTACCGGGTTCCCTTCAACTGCACCTGTTAAGCTTTGATTTATTATTTCAGTACCATTCTCCAGTCCGCTGATAATCAACTCTTCGTTCTCAACGAAAACTACATGCACCGCTTTTTTACGAATGAGACCATCTTCCACAATGTACACCGTCTGATCGCTTTGAAGTAAATTTCCCGGGATCTTAACCCCTTCTACTTTAGCTTTTAATGGAAGAGTGCCTGACAAATACATTCCCTCATACAAATCAGGGTATTTCATTTCAATGTAGATCTTAGCTGTTTGCGTTCCGGGATCTACATTCTGGCTAATTCTTCGCACCACGCCTCTTCGTTTCTTGTCTTCACCCCTAACTTCTAATTCTATCACCGTTCCTATTTTTACTTTGTCAACCAAAACTACGGGAATGCCTGCTTCGAGTTCGAAACTATTTGGATCGAGGAAGGTCCCCATCAATTGTCCTGACCTTATCAGTGTATTTGGGTTGATGTTGGCTGTGCTGATAACCCCATTAAATGGAGCAATGATGGTATATTTAGACAGTTGAGCCTCTGCGCTTTTAATACTGTAATAAAGGTTGTAGACGTTTCTAGCAACCAGTAAATTTTTCAGTTGTGCGTTACTTACTTCAGGTAATGGTGATATTGATTTTTCCGGGTCAAAGTTCAGTATGAATTCTTGCCATTTGTTGAAATCAGAATTGTAATCCAATTTGATTTGAGGAAGTACCTGACTCAAATTACTCAGAAAAGAAGACCGTTGAGCCACCAAAGCTAATCTGGCATCGGTATTATCTAGCTGCACCAAAACTTGACCTCTATTAAACGAGACCCCTTCTTTAAATGGTTTTGTACCTGAAAGTAAACGACCTGTTACCTCGGAATAAACATCAAACTTGTTTGAAGATTGAATTCTACCGGTTAAGTAGATATCAGTTTCCAGTAATTGATTTTGTACTGTTATAGTTTCTACCTTTTGAGCTGCTAGATCTTGTTTTTGACGAGGGGGTTCTTTCAAACTTCCGAGGTAATTTTTAAGCAAATAACCTCCAATAAGCAAAACAATTGCTGCTATGGTACTTATTCTTCTAACGGTGACTTTTTTCATGAATTAAAGGGCGGCAATTTAGTAATGGCGCAAATAAAACTGGTTCAAATTTGATCGAAATTATTGATGATGCAATAGATCAAAAGTCAATAACAGCCTATTATTAAGAATGTTTTATCCTTTCTTCCAGAATGCAGGCATGAAAATCATAAGAACAGTAAAGAGTTCCAATCTTCCAAGTAGCATAAGAAAAGAGAGAAATAATTGGGCCGGCTCGCTGAAAAATGCAAAATTATGAACCGGATCTACGCCGCCTATACCGGGTCCAATGTTCCCCAGGCAGGCAATAGAAGCGCCGACACAAGTAAGAAGATCGTGCCCAAAGAAACTAATCACTAAGACCCCCATCACAAAAGTGAGGAGGTAGAGAAAAAAGAAAGCCAAGACGTTATATACAATATTTTGGCCAACAGCGCTTTGGTTGTACCTCACCGGAACAATAGCTCTCGGGTGAAGGAGTCGCATAAACTCTGTATAAGCGTTTTTAAGGATGATAATATGTCTGACAATTTTTACACCACCGGCAGTAGACCCAGCTGAACCACCTGTAAACATTAGGAGTATAAAAACAACAGTTACAAAAGGCATCCAATCTGTATAATTTGCTGTGGCAAATCCGGTAGTGGTAAGCACCGAAACTACATTAAAGAAACTCATTCTGAAGCTCTCTTCAAAACTTGGATAGATATCGTAATTAATGATTAGTGCTATAACGAAGGTTGTTGCGATTGTTATACTTAAGTATGTCTTGAACTCCCCATTTGATACTACCTTGGAGAAGATTCCTTTCATCATGAAGTAGATGATGCTGAAATTGATACCCCCGAACATCATAAAGATAGCAATGATGTACTCTATGGCTGGTGAGTTAAAGGCAGCAATACTGGCGTTTTTAGTACTAAAACCACCGGTAGACATAGTAGTAAAAGAATGGTTGAAGGCATCTAACCATGACATACCTGCTCCTTTTAAACATATTACTTCAAGACCGGTGAGCATTACGTAAATGATCCAAAGTCTTTTCGCTGTATCTGTAATTCTAGGGTGAAGTTTTGATCCGGAAGGACCGGGTGCTTCAGCCATGAACATTTCCATACCTCCAACACCAAACATAGGAAGAATAGCGATAGTAAGTACGATAATCCCCATACCCCCAATCCATTGGGTCATACTTCGCCACATTAGTATACCCTGAGGAACAGCTTCAATATCATTTAAAATAGAGGCTCCGGTAGTAGTGTAACCTGAAATGGTCTCGAAAATTGCCGAAGGTATACTTGGAATAACACCACTGAGAATAAAAGGCAAGCAACCGGTAATCCCCATTACAATCCAACCTAGAGTAACAATAAGGTAACCTTCTCTCCTTCCTAAATCTTTATTGGCTTTTCGCGTAGCGTACCATAATAACAAACCTGCATTGGCAGAGATAACTGCTGAAATTAGAATAGCATTTAGATCCGAACCACCGGTGAACCAGCTCACGGGCAAACAGGAAGCCATGAACAAGCCATTGAGCAACATCAGCGTCCCGAGAACATTAAGTATCGCTTTGTATTTGAGCATTAACTAAAGTATTCCAGCGTTTTCTTTATTACGGATGGCATTGTAAATACCACAACTTTATCATTCTCATTGATTTGAAAATCACGGTCAGCAATCCAAGCTTGATTTCCTCTGATAATACCGCCGATGATAGCTTCTTTAGGGAACTTCAAATCTTTAATTGGAACTTGAGTTACTCTGGAATCTTTTTTCACCAAAATCTCCAGCACTTCTGCCTCAACCCCATGCATACCTGCTATATTCACGATTTCTGCATGCCTAACATACCTGAAAATATTATTGGCTGCAATCAATTTCTTGTTGATGAGAGTATCAATACCAATGGTTTGAGACAAATTGATGTAATCAATATTCTCCACCATTGCAATAGTCTTTTTAACTCCGTGATTTTTAGCTACTAAACAACTCATAATGTTGGTTTCTGAGTTTCCGGTAACTGCTATAAAAGCATCCATCTGGTCGATATTCTCGTCTTCCAGAAGATGAACATCATGACCATCGTCGTTTATTACCAGTACATCCGGTAATTTGTCTGCTAAATCAAAACTTCGCTCCGAATCAGATTCTATAAGTTTAACATTCTTTCTTCTGCTCAACTTTTTTGCGGCATTGTAGCCAACATTTCCTCCGCCCAGAATCATCACATTCTTTATCTCAAAACGTTCATTACCTGATAGTTTGCGTATTTGATCTACACCTTCAGGCTTGCACATGAAGAAAACATGGTCTTGTGCTTCAAAAACAAAATCACCCCTGGGAATAATGGTATTTCCCTGCCTATCAATAGCGATAGTAATAAAGTTATTGTCTTTGTTGTAATGCTTGCACTCCTTTACGCTTTTACCAATGATTGGGGCATTATCGCCTAAATAAGTACCCAGCATGGTGAGTTTTCCGAATTCAAAATCAAAGGCATCGGTGAAAGAAGATCTGCGCAGTAACCTAATGATCTCTCGAGAAGCTAAATCCTCAGGAGAAATGATAACATCAATACCCAATCCCTTGAGATCTAAACGTTCTTTAAGTTTTACAAACTCTGTGCTATTTACTCTTGCAATTGTTCTAGATGCACCTAATTGCTTGCCGAGCGTGGCAATAGTGAGGTTGGTTGTTTCTGATGAAGTTACAGCGATCAAGAGATCTGTATCATCCATTCCCGCTTGATCTAGAATAGAAATTGAATACCCATTTCCATTTATTGCGAGAAGGTCCATTTCTATATCTGCCCTTCTCAGGATCTTCTGGTTTGTGTCGATCAGGACAATACTGTGTGATTCTTTGGTGAGTAGTTTGGCTAGGTGATATCCTACCTCTCCTGCACCCGCTATAACGATCTTCATCTTCGGGGCAAAGGTATATTAAAATTGCAGGGCTTAGGCAAGTAAAAAGTTGGCTTATTTAACAGCTGATGGATTAAAGCTCTGAATTAAACTACTCAATTGAGGATATTTAAATTGAAAACCTTCATTTATCAGTCGTTCAGGAACAACATTTCTGCTCTTTAGAACCAGTTCTGATTCAGTTCTCATAAAGAATGATGCAATCTCAAGGAGCCATGCCGGAGAATTGATAGCGATGGGACTACCTGTAAATGCTCTTAATTCTTTCATTAGGTATTCATTGGTTACAGGAAAAGGAGATGAAAGGTTAAAGACCCCGGAAAGCGCTTTGTCTTTGATTAAAAAGAGGATTGCACGGTAAACATCTTTTATATGTACAAAACTGACCTTTTGTTTTCCTGTTCCTTGCTTTCCCCCTAGCCCAAGTTTAGACAGACTCACCAATTTAGGGAATGCTCCACCTTCTTCTCCTAGAACTATGGCAATACGCAGGGCTACTTTTCTAATAAGACCCGTCTTTTCTGAAAAAAAAGCCTCTTCCCAAGCTTTGGCAACACCCATGCTGAAATCATCGCCTTTTTCTCCCTGTTCGTTCCATGGTTCATTGTAATTCGACTTGTAGATAGTTGCAGTAGAGCTGTTGATCCAAAGTTTTGGTGGATGATTTAATGAGCGCAAAGCCTTACCCAAAATTTTAGTACTGTCTACTCTGGAATTAATAATTAATTCTTTATTCCTTCTTGTGTATCTGCAATCTACCGACTTGCCGGTGAGATTAATTAGGACATCAGAATTTTCCAGAATTTCAACCCACTTACCGGGTGTTTTGGCGTCCCAATAGATGTGATTTTCGAATTCAGGCTTTCGAGTTAGAATAAAAACACGGTCGCCCCTACGCGTGAATTCTTTTTCTAAGTAAGAGCCAATAAAGCCCGTTCCTCCTGCAATAACTATTTTCATAATCTTAGAATAAAGGGTACGCCGAAGCGCACCCTATTAGAATTAGAATGAATTAACTTATGGTCGCGATATCTTGATCGTTACTTCCTTGATTCTCAAAGTGTTTTGCTGAGTTCTGGCGAGTTTTCTTTTTACCTCTGAATAGAAGGTACAAGTTGGTAAAAACCATAATGCCAAGAAAAACAGTAAGGATTCCAATTTGATAACTGAGGTGTTCAAATACCTGTTGTTTACCGAACTCTCCTGCATAGTTGATTTTCGTTCTGAACAATGCAAATCCAAGGCTAAATAGATAAAAGCCTACTTCAAAAAGTCGGTTAGTACTCATGGCAATTTCAGAACGGCCACGGAAGATGTCCATCATAAAAATTCGTGAATTTTTAAAGAAGATTTTAGCTACAATGAATGTAAGTAAAATAGCGATTGGCAAGTAAATGCTGTAGGTGGTTACAATTAGATTATTCATGATATTACATTATTAGTGTCGCGGTTAATTCTCTTTGCAATTAGCCTGAGGCTAATGAGATTATTGATGTGGAGTATTGCTAGTACTGTTAAGAGAATTGCCATTGAATAGCTGATTTGCTCGAAGCAGGACTGTACAGATAGTATTTCCGGCCAACTTAGAATAGATATACTTACCCATCCTACATTCACCAAAGCATATCCGATGTACAATATTTTGTTGACATTAGTTGCATAGTTTTGATCACCCTTAAAGAGCTCTAGCAAATAGTAATAGCCATTCTTGTAAAGATGCCTACCCACTCCAATGATCAGAATCACTGCAAGGCTGAGGAATATTGTATAGCTAATTATATTGTAGTTCATTTTATTATTATTATTTCAAAATAAATTGAAACTTTTATTCAAATTTTTTTATACCAATTTCAGTAGCATTTTATAAAACCACTGCTCATCTGAAGCAATAAATTTCTCCATGATTTTATCGATCTTCTCGGCAAATTCTTCAATATCGGTTACCCGTTCCATAAATTCTTTGTCGGACTGTGCATCGGGATCAGTTTTAATTTCTTTTAATGCGCCTAGTACCGGTTCTAATTCCAGTTTTCTTCTCTGTTTAGCGATTAGTCTAGCAATGACCCAGATATCTTTTTTCGCTACAAAATACTCCTTCCTCTCCCCTGTTATTAAATGCTTATTAACCAGACCCCAATCAATTAATGCCCTAATATTCATACTGGTATTACCTCGTGATATCACCAGTGTTTTCATAATTTCTTCGGTATCTAATGGATCAGGAGCAATTAAGAGCAATGCGTGAATTTGAGCCATAGTCTTGTTTATTCCCCAGTTTCCCCCGAGTGTTCCCCAAGTGTGTATGAAGGATTGATGACTTTGGCTTAATTCCATGGGACAAATATACAATCAATAATTAAACTTTCAATTATTTTTGAAAATAAAATAACTAGCCACCTTTAATGGTCGCCATGATACTTTTAGCAGTAGCTATTCTAGTTCTTTCTTCTCCGTTCAAAGCATAGATTTCTGCAGAGCAAAAAGACAACATCTTTCCGGGTTTATCTACTTTTCCTATTACCTCCAGTTCATCTGTTATACCTGGATGGTGAAAATCAACATCCAAATTAGCTGTAACAACACCTTGGTTTTCTTCAACCAATGAATATGCTGCAAAGCCCATTACTATGTCCATTAAGGTGGCAGTAACACCACCATGCACAAAACCGTGTTGCTGTTTGTGTTTTTGCTCCACTTTGAGTCGGCCTGTGATTTGGCCCGCTTTTATATCGGTTATTTCAAAGCCGACAAGTTTCATAAAATACTGCCCTTCCAGTTTCTTGTGTATCGTAGTTACAAAATCGGGGTTTCTAGGTTTAAGTTTCATGCTTCAATCAAATAGTAGTTCGTCTAATGCAGAGCGCAACTCATTAAATGCGTGTCGCTCCCCTTTTCCCTTCGTTATTTCCAATCCCTTCTCATACGTCTCAACAGCCAAATCCTCCTCCCCTTTTCTTTCATATAGCTTAGCCAGGTGATAATAGGTGGCGTGATAGTCCTCATTCTTGTGGATTAATTCTTTAAAAATATCTTCAGCACGGTCATCATTTCCCCGTTCAATCTCTTCGAGTGCTAAGGCATATCGTAAAAACGGATCATCGGGTTGATCCTTTAACATCTCTTTAATCTGTTCTATTCGTGAACTATTTGCCAAAATCTTTGCTTATTAATTGTACTTTTGCACCTCAATTTTAAAACAAAAATTTGAATGAATATTCTCGTATGTATGAGCGTAGTACCTGATACTACCACTAAAATTACATTTACAGAAAACGATACAAAATTTAACACCGATGGTGTTCAATATATCATCAATCCCTACGATGAACTTTCTTTAACCCGAGCTTTGGAGCTCACCGAAAAACACGGAGGTAATGTTACCGTGATTCATGTCGGTGAAGCATCTACAGATCCAGTTATCCGAAAAGCTCTGGCAATCGGTGCAGCTGAAGCTGTTAGAGTAAATGCGCACCCGGAAGACGGAATGTTTGTAGCGAAGCAAATTGCTGAATATGCAAAGCAGGGAAATTTCGATATGATCTTAATGGGACGAGAGTCAATTGATTACAATGGTGGTCAGATGGCCGGACTTGTAGCCGAAATGATGGGCT
Source organism: bacterium (assembly GCA_018223105.1). Classification (GTDB taxonomy): domain Bacteria; phylum Bacteroidota; class Bacteroidia; order NS11-12g; family UBA9320; genus JAAEYY01. The sequence goes on from JAAEYY010000003.1 coordinate 11,149, forward strand.
TACCTCTTATTAATGTTGTAACAGAACTCGATTCTGACGGATCATCAGTTACAGCTACTCGTGATATAGACGGAGGAAAACAGCAGGTTAAAAGCTCACTCCCTTGCGTATTAAGCGCTCAAAAAGATCTGTGTGAACCTCGTATTCCTAATATGCGTGGAATTATGCAAGCTAGAACCAAGCCACTAAACGTGATTGAGGCAGTAGATCAAAGTAGTGGAACTTCTTTCGACAGCTACAAATTACCTCCGGCTAAATCCGGTGTTAAATTGATTGATGCTGAGAATGCAGAAGAGTTAATAGATTTATTACACAACGAAAAGAAATTATTTTAATATGTCAATTGCAGTTTTTGTCGAAACCGACAACGGAGAATATAAAAAATCAAGTTTTGAAGCAGTAAGTCGGGCTAGCGAATTTGCTAAAGCTTCCGGCAGTACTTGTATTGCAATTACTGTTGGTTCAAAAGGAGGTGAAAATTTAGGTAAATACGGAGCGAATGAACATATCCATCTCAGTGGAGATGGCCTTGAAATGTTTCATCCTCAGACCTATGCCACTGCTGTTTTTAATGCAGTTGAGAGCAAAGGGATTAATACAGTATTCATTTCTCAAACCTATAGCGGAAAATCTTTAGCTCCACTATTAGCAGTGAAAATGAATGGTGCATTGGTAACCGGTGTGGTTGATTTACCTGAAAGCAATTCTGATTTCACCGTAACCAAGACCTGTTTTTCCAATAAAGCATTTGCTAAAGTAAAAGTTACTTCCGACAAAAGTGTTCTCACACTAATACCTAACTCATTCTCAATAAGTGAATCAGGATCTGATGTGAACACTGAAGAAATGGCTGCAAATGCCGGATCTGCTAACACAGAAGTCTTAGATACTCAAAAAGTTACCGGTAAAGTGGTCTTAACTGAAGCTGAATTAGTAGTTTCGGGTGGACGAGGTTTGAAAGGACCTGAGAACTGGAACATGATTGAAGAATTAGCCGATACTTTAGGCGCAGCAACAGCATGTTCAAAACCTGTTTCTGACATGGAATGGAGACCCCATAGTGAACACGTTGGTCAAACCGGAATAACTATCAAGCCTAATTTGTATATTGCAGTTGGTATATCAGGAGCAATTCAGCATTTGGCCGGAGTAGGATCTAGCAAGGTAATATGTGTTATAAACACCGATCCTGAAGCACCTTTCTTCAAAGCTGCGGATTACGGAATTGTTGGAGATGCTTTTGAAGTAGTTCCAAAACTTATTAAGCGGGCAAAAGAAATCAAAGGATTAGCTTAAGCCCTGCACTATGGCAGAAAAAATTCAACTCCATATCGTGGGATTAACCACCGGTCACTCTCAAAAAAACAGTTACACGCTGATTTTAGGAGAAATGGATGGTGATTTAAAATTGCCTGTTGTTATTGGTAGTTACGAGGCTCAGTCTATTGCATTGGTTATTGAGAAAATCAAACCTCATCGCCCCCTCACCCACGATTTAATGCATGAAACATTCAAACAATTTAATATTGAATTGATTGAAGTAATGATCGATAAACTGGTTGAAGGTGTTTTCTATGCCAAATTAGTGTGTATGCAAGATGGTGAACGGAGAGAGATTGATTCTAGAACATCTGATGCTATCGCAATGGCTTTAAGGGCTCAGTGTCCGATTTACACCTTTAAGAACATCATGGACGATGCAGGTATAGTTTTGGACACCACAGATGCAGACGAACCTCAACGCCAGAATGAGCCTAAACCAAAGTCGAAAGAATCTGATCTTAGCGCCATGAGCACTACCGACCTCGAGAAGGAGTTAGATCGTGCAATTCAAGTGGAAGATTATGATCGCGCAGCATTGATTCGCGATGAAATAAATTCGCGAGAAGGCTAATTAATCCTTTCATATTCTTATTTTTAGCAGGTGCTAAGACCCTTATTACTCCTGTTTATTTCTTTTCATTGTTTAGGACTTATTGCCCAAGATGATTATTTCTCGGGTGTGAAGTCGAAGTATGTCTTTATTAAGGCAGAACAAGCTGAGATTAGACAATACATTTTAAAAGATAAACAACCAGAATTACCTGCAAGTCGCGAGAAGATTATCATCAACGGCGATGAAGCATTGATTCATTACTATGATACTTTTCAATACGGAACATATTGGAAATATTATTTCGGAAGCAACTCCTATAGTTTAGACATATTCAGCAACAATTCATTCTCTGTTGTTATAAAACGAAACGTTAATGACTACGAGCTTCAGCTATTTGATTCAAATAGTACTATTATACAAAATGCCAATGTGAAGTGTGTCGGTGAAGATGAGTATTTCCAATTTGATCCAGAAAGAAATTGCTATTTAGTACCTAATAAGTATCGGAATTCTGATGTAATCGAAGTTGATGTAAATGGTGAGTGGGGCTGTTACTCTCTCGAAGGATCTCATGAGAAATTCAAACCAAAAGTGCTGAAAGCTCCAGACCCTGCCAAGATCAAAGGATTTAGATGCGCTGCCATGTTGAGTCAGCCTAAATATCGACCGGGAGACACGCTTCGACTCACGGGAATAATGTTTTACAATAAGGAAGCCTATCAAGAGCAGCTGGAAGTTTCATTAAAACAATACGATTACCGAACACGGAGACAGGTTTTAAAGAAATTTGAACTGAATCCTGATCAAGAAGGTCGTTTTAATCTTGAATACATCATTGAGGATAGTTTTATTCTGGATCAAACCTTAACAGTATTGATATATGCGAAAAAACGATGGAGTACCTATAGTAATGAGTTACGTTGTGAATATGCTGATTATGAACTAAAAGATGAAAATATTTCTGCACGCATGGTTACCATTGATAAGCAGCAATATGTAAGTCTCTACTCCGATGATGGAAACGGTTTTCCTTTGATAGGTGCTGAATTTAAAATTAGTGCTGAGTTTAGTAAGTACTACTTTGATGAGATAGATAAGACCTATTATCTTGATGAACAAATCTTTGAAGAGCATATTTTTATAGATTCTCAGAATCAACTTATTAAGATTCCGGAAGCAATTAAAAGCTATCCCCAAGGTAGGCCTTACAGCATTGAAGTTCAAGTACGTACACAAGACAATATACTTCTTACCAATCATATGTACTACCGAGACGAGGAGGAAGTAGAATTAAGGTATCAACTAGATACTTCAATTTTCATTGAATATTTAGTAAATGGTGTGTCTACTGAGAAAAAAGCAACACTTTATTTCGTTCAAAACAATACAACTAAGAAAACAGAACTAAATCTCCCATGTCATGTTGACTTGAATCCAGGGATCAAATTGGAGCATGTACGTACGGATGACGATGCAGAATATTTCAATTTAGATTCACGCTTCAGATTTCGAGTTATACCAAGTTATGATAGTCTTAAAGCCTACATCTCTAATGCAAGATCTCTCCCATTTGAATTCAAGATTTATCAAGACGATATTCTTATAAAAGAAGGGAATTCAAGTTCAGATACCCTTGAACTACACTTGAAACGCATAAATGAGTCTTCTTATCATATTTCGATGCAACACATCTGGAACGGACAAGAAGTTGAGCAATGGCAAAGAGTACACCCCTATGAAAAGACAGTAAACTTAAGCGTTGAAGAACCTAGGAAAATTTTCCCGGGTCAGAAAGTCTCTATAAAAGTTAAGGCAACAGATTATTCAGGTAAACCGGTCTCCAATCTTGCAGTTGCTGGAGATGCAATTACTTCAGATTTTAACAGAAATGTTCCTAGGTATTTACCTGACTTCAACCCTAATTACTTCTATAATCAGCACTTGGAGGATAAAACCTTAGATACCCGGGTTCACGATTTAAAAGACCGACTAAGTCTTGAACTTTTAAGAAGCGTTTCCTTGGATACTGCAGCCTTTGCTAAAGTAATGTTTCCTGAAGATCGCTTAGCTCTGAATTACTTTGATTTTGGCACTGATAAAACCAAAAACCCCCACAGACAGGGACAATTAGCTTGTTTTGTTTTTGAGGGAGATAAATGGGCCGCAATCAGTCAAATCTATGTCGATTCCACCTTGAGATACGATGCCAATTTCGGTAAAGTAGAAAGTTTGATTCTCGACACCGGAAAACACAAGATTGGAATTAGAACGTATAAACACTATTTCATTATTAAGGATATTGAAATAAAAGTCGACCAGAAACTAATTCTTTCATTTGATACCGAGCGATTGCCAAAAGAGGTTATTGCTGAAAAAAGAGGGAAAAGATTAAGCGATAATGAATTTAAGGCGCTGCAGAACAGCATGACCTATGTGGTGTATCAGGGTTCCGGAAACGTTATCAGTTCCAGATATCAAGAACGACCACTTTATCACGGATACCGCTATTCTCAGGACTATTTCCATACAGCATTAGTAGGTCCATTTAAATCAGGTGAAGAAATAAAGGTCAAGACCATAAAAGGGCTCTACGTAACCTATTTTGTACCCGGCACTTACTATTTAATTGAGAACGGTGAACTCAATGTTCTTCCATTGGAAGTGCATTTAAACTCGAATAAGGCGAAAAAAGACCCTGAGTCATACTCCATATCCGCATATCAATATTTCCCGGCAGGAGTTAAATGGGCTGTAAACGATGAGATATCACTTTACGAGCATCCCCGATACCCAAAGGGTTCAGAGGTTTTCTTGTATGACCAAAAGTACTATCCTTCAATCTTAAAAAATCATGAGACCGGTGAACTGAGAAGTTATAATGCGAACTTTCTAAATAGTACTCGCTTAGAAGCAGGCTTATACGAGGTTTATTTCTTTAGTAAGGACTCTTTTTGGAAGACCGATACTTTCCGAGTTTTAAGTGGAAAGCTAAACCTGATTAAAGTATCGATTATTTCAAAAGGAGCAGTCTCAGAAATTGACAGTCTGCTAAATTATTTCAGTGAAGCTGCGGTACTCGATCGATTTATCGCCGGTAGAAAGGGATTGATAATTCAAAAACCTGACAATTTGAACTTGCCTTCTATTTTCAATATCAATAAAAAGCACGAACGATCTTTAGAACATATTACATATTCACTTTCTTCGGGCGAGCGAGATACTCTCTATTTTGAGAATAATTATGCTTTTTTACCCTTATCACAGCCTGTAATTATTACTTTTCATTTCCCCACTGAATGCGGTGAAAGTCAAGTTGTAAGGTATGTGCCTAACAACAATCCAGAATACGTTCAACATGTCACTTTAGAGCAAAACTGCTTAGACGAAAACCGTAATTTGTACTTAGCAGCAACTGTCGTGTGTGATTATAATGAAAAATATAATTATCTAAATTATTCCGGTAGTACAAAGTTCAGACTAGCATACGATTATTTTCCTGCTTATTCCAATCGTAGCCGAGGTATTACTCGAATATCTGCAAGAGAAATCCAGAGTGCCCCAATGATCGAAAAAGACAAGAATGTACGCAGTTTTTCTTGGCTTAACCCCTTACATGAAGATTCTGATGGCGATGGAGTTTCAGATTATTTTGATGCAGCAGCTTATGGCGAAAATGGTGCATATGTGGTAGATATTAGAGGAAATGCTATTGAAATCCCCTTTGGTGATAATGCAAACGATCTAACCTACCAAGCCACCATTATGGATTCAATCGACTTTGGCACCGGGGCTATCCGTCAAAGTTTTTCTGATCTAGGCTTTTGGCAAGAATTTATCTTTACCGATGAAAATGGTGAAGCTACAATTGATGTCAAATTTCCGGATGATATTACTACGTGGAAGACACAATACATTGCCATGCATATCAATGGCCTCACAGGGCAAACTTCCGGAAGAATTAACAGTTATCTTCCGGTTTCTGCCGAGTTAAGTACCAGTCGCTTTTTGATTGAAGGCGATAGTCTGGTATTTAAAGGAGTACTAAAGAATAAAACGGGTCAAGGTTTCAAAACTCAATCATCTTTCAGCTATAACGGACAAGAGATTTGGGACAGGTCTGACTCTTTAAAACAAGTTTCGAGCTATGATTTAGCCTTCAGGCAAACCGGAGTTCAAGATAAAGACACTTTCTTATTTAAAATGGAAACCGAAGAAGGAATTAAAGATGCTGAACTTAGAACGGTAGAAGTACTTAGAAAGGGACTGTCAATTGCGGAAGGAAACTATATCACATGTAACAAAGACAGTTCTTATGTTTTAGAGCTTGAAGAAGAAACACAATTATACTTTCTGGATCAACCAATAAGTGTACTCATAAAAAATCTTGAAGATGTAATTAACTATGAATACTTATGTAATGAACAAATAGCGAGCAAGTTAAGAGCTCAAGTATTATTACATAATGCACCTAAAGGTCCCCTATCAAAACTGAAAGATCCGCTGGACTTAAAGAAATGGATCACAAAACTGGAAGAAAATCAGCATTCAAATGGTTCATGGTCTTGGTGGGGAGCTAAGGGCAACAATCTCTGGATGACCTGTTATACCCTTGAAGCTCTCCATGAAGCTAGTCAAATTGGCTATGGAGCTAAGGGAATAGCAAAAGGAATTAACTACCTTGAGAACTACATGACTCATGCTTCAAATTATGAGAAGCAAGTCATTTTACATTGTTTTCTGAACCTCAATCATCCCTATGCTTATGAAGTTCACATTCCCGAAGGAGAAAATATAGATGAGCTTATTTTGATTGCTAGAATAAAGCAAAGACTGGGTCAGCAGCCTGATATTGAGACTTTGATTGCAGAAAGCAGTAAAGACGCTTTAGGCGGAATATATTGGAAAAACAATAGGTTTAGTTTTGGTTCACCGGAGCTGAGAAATACAATCTACATGTATGAACTCCTAAAATCAAATAGAAACCCAATTCAGAAACAAGTTCACCAATACCTTATGAATCAAAGTTTAGTCTTCAATAGCTTAAATACCTATGAGTCGATTTGGTTAGTAGAGGCTGTTTTCAAAGATGAGTTAGCTGAATATGATGAGGAGTCAGTGGCATATGTTAAGATTGAAGGCGATGAATTAGAGAAAGAATTAAAGCATTTCGACGGAGTTAAGCTTCCAGCAGGTAAGTATGTGATTCGAATCAATACAGATCATTTAGTTTATTTAAGCACTTCCCATAGAAGTTTTGTTCCTGAACCTGAAATTGATAGCAATCTCTATCAAATACAGAGCTATTTTATTCAAAATGGTGACACTGTAAGTAAACTACAAGCCGGTAAAGAAGCGCAGTTAATTGTCAAAATAAACGTTAAATCTGCATCCAGCTACTTGTCATTAGCAGTTCCTATCCCATCTTCATGTTCGTATGTCGATCCGGGATATAGCCTTAGGTATTTGAGTCACACCGAAGAATATAGAGATCATAAAAACTTCTACTTTGAGAACCTAGAAGAAGGAACCTATACCATTCCGATTCAACTTTTACCTCGTTTTGAAGGTGAGTTTACATTGAACCCTGTTCTGCTTGAACAGATGTACTTTCCCATGTTGAATGGAAATAATGAATTGAAACTTGTTGAAGTTGGTAATTAGTGCTGAATTACTACTCTTCTTGTTACTATTGCACCATCTAACTTTATTCTAATGAAGTATAATCCCTCGGCGAGATGAGCTACATTGATATCAGAGCTGAGGTCAGAAGTACTTAATACTTGTTGACCTTGAACATTCATTATTTCTACTGACTGCGCGTTTTCAGCTTCAATTTTAATGTATTGATCTGCTGGGTTGGGAACTATAGATACTAAGCTACTGTTTGAAATCTCTTCAAGCCCGGTTGTGATGATTCCTTCACCCGAAACGAATGTAGTCTGAACATCTCTTACAGGATCACCTGAAAATTCTGCACTTAAATAGTTCGTGATCGAAACAGCGTTGCTCAGATTTACATCATCAATATACCAACCTTCCCCTCCTGCTGCAGCGTCACTAGCGAACCTGAACCTAATAGAAATGGTTTGTCCTTTAAACTCACTTAGGTCTATCGCCACCGGCGTAAACCCTGAATTAGTTCCGGTATAAGCTCTCCGCTGACTTAGTGCGCTAGCCGGATTATTTTGAATCTGAGAATTGTATTGCCCCAGAATGAAGTAAGGCCAGGCATCTAGCCAAATGTTATTACTGAATATTTCAACAACACCGCCGTCCCAAGTTGGTTCCGTGTTAAAGTAATGGCTGAATGAAAGAATAGGATTACCGCCATTTACCGTCACCTCGCGAATTAGACTTTGATCAGAAGCGGTTTCTATATCAGCAACAAATACAGAATTTGAACCTGAGACCGATGAATCTGAATTTAACTCCCATCTATTTTCTTCAGTAGTGCCTTGCAAGGTCCAATCATCTAAGCCATTTTCAAAATCCTCGCTAATCAAGACTTCGGTGGTATTGGGCAATGCTACGGTAGGACTTATTCTACACACAAAACTATCCAAGCTAATCAAACTATCGATTGTAACCGTAACAACCTGACCATCAATTTGGTAGTTGTCGCAATTAAGGTCTTGTTCATTTAGTGAAAGTCTCTCAGGTAAAGTATCTTTAAGAACTATGTTATAAAGAGTTTCATTGCTGTAACTCTTAACAGAAAACGTGTATTCGAGCTTTGTACCATTTTCAACTTCTGTTGCGGCTCGTTTACTGATCAAAATTCCATTTTCGATATATGGAGGAATATCGAATGACGAAATGCCGTCAGATCTACTCAAAGTAGATCCCTGGTCTGCTTCGTAACCCAAGCCTCGTCTTGCAAATGCTTCCCAAATTATTCTCTGGTTTCTACCATTGTACAAAAGCTCATCAGCTAACAAGATAGCATCTCTTCCGTCGACAAACCCTGGACTACAAGGTTGAAGCTTCATTCCTTCTATCACCAGCTGCATCGCAATATTGTTACCTCCGCTACCGTAGTAAATATCATCATCATAACCATACTCATCAATTAATCCCCAGTACATATCCCACAGCATAGCACACCAAACGCTTCCAACACCATGAGGGACTGAAAAGGACTTGATATTGTCATAAGTATAGGGACTCACATTCATGTTAGTACTGTATCTGTAAGGTCTTATGCCCCTACCACTTGTTGGTTCTCCTCTGAGATAAGTCCCCATACCACGTGGGTCGCTGCCATCTGCTCCTTCGGGATGAGTCATCACTAGAGCAATGAAATCTGACCAGCCCTCTCCCATTTGTTCAGCATTTCGCAAGCAAGAAGACTCACTTGCTCCACCGGTAAGCCGGATTGAAATGCCATGACCATATTCATGGGCAATTACGCCATTATCGAAGTCGCTGTCGTATTGTTTTTGGTCAGTGATAGTAGAGTCATATAATGAAACCGAGACAGTTTGAGAGTTTAGTAAACCTTTTAAGTAGGTCCCATTGTTAAGATCAATCATAACTGCAGGGATCGTTACCTGATTACCGTTACCGTTATCACCCATCTGAAATGATGGTCCATTCACGTTATTGTAAACAACAACGCCAATTGCGCCTGCATTTTGAGCATTTAAAACCTTTTGGACGAAATTGCAATTGCCTCTGGAGATTAGTGCTATTTTACCATTGACTTCATTACTGTTCGCGAGGCTATCGCAGCCTTCTTCTGGAGTTCCTGTGCTGGACTCTACCAGTACTAAATCACCTGTGACTGGGCTTGTATTGAGATTGGCTCCCCATTGTGCAGGTACAACATCGTACTTTCCTGCGGCGAATGAAGGAGAATTTACCTGAAAATAATCATCCGGTCTGTTTTCCGACCAAATGTACATTTGCATTCTACCGTTTGTACCATCTTCAGGTGCAGAGAAATTAGCATTATTGGTTCCGCTTCCGTCTTGTGCATCAGCGAAAATATAATCGCTTCCCAAACCGCCTTTTCCGTAATTATTCTGCTGAAAATTGCCGCTTTCCTCATCAAAACCGTACTGATACCAAACATCGTGCATGATGTTATTCCAGTAAAAGAGGTTCGTAATAGCAGCATCTGTATAGAGCAAAGGAGATTCTGAAGTATCCAAGGCATTATCAAATATTAACGAAGATCCTCCGTCCGGACTAGATCCACCGGTATTAAATCCACCTTTATCATCTTGGGCGTAAACATTATTACCCCTGGTATAGGTGTATTCTGCCCCCGCTGAGCCATTAACATCGTGCCATCCATAAGGTGAAGCATTTTCATCTTCAGGATCCTCTACCAGCACTCTGGAGCCATGATTTGGGCTTTCTACGGGAAATGGATAAACTCTATATCCACTATTTGCATTTGTTTCTGCAGTTTCTTCCGTAGCATCCACAGCTGCTATCGAATTATTCTTGTATGAGAGGTGATCAATATTGCAATGAACTACCCAGTCGTCTTGATCGTAAACCTCGCCGCTAATAGCGTCAATCCTAAAATTAAGCCAATGTTGATGGTTTTTAAAGTAATAGGATACCTCGTAGATTCTGATTAGAGCATTTTCATTTAATATCCATGAGGCTTTAATCTCAATAGGTTGATCTGATATTTCAGGATCTGTGTACTGCCATTTTAAACCGAGCTCTTCCAGTTTTGAGCGCTCGGGGATATAGCCATCTACAACTAAAGCAACCAGCTCTAAAGGTCCTAAAGCAGCAGTTTCCTGTAATTCATACTTTGATATATTGATAAAGTTTTGATGAAAGCTTTTCAACTCTCCTTGAAAAACACTCAAGTTAAATTCGGTTCCGAAAATGGGCATTCCCTTGAATTTCTGAACTCCGTAGATATGTTCTATACCTGATTTCGAGGTAGTTTTTGAACTAATTTCAAATTGAACATCACCAAATTCAGGGTATTGCTCATTTATATATGATTTTACGCGATTTATATCCGGATCGGAAATGGAATAACTGATAGTAGAAACTAGGATCAGTAATAAAGCCAAGAAATTCTTCATTGTTACAATTATACAGTTAAGACGATGTAGTGTTCAATTTGTAGCCGTAATTTCATTGAGAAGATTATCAATATGGCTTATAAATGACTTCTGTTGTTGATACGCAGTATTCTTTAGTTGCAGTAATGATTGCTCCAATCTCAATACCATTTCGTTGTCTTTCTCAAGAAATATAGGGCCTTTACCCATGACTAGGTAATCCGGGCTAATATCCGGATATGCCTTAAGTATTTGTTGCACAGCAGCTAAACTCACCTTGTTTCTACCAGAACTGATATGAGATAAAACTACAGCACTAATTCCTGTCTTCTGAGAGAACTCTGCTTTTGAAGATGCTACTTGGTCTATAATTTTTTGAACCCTAAGATTTATATCAGACATATTAACAAATGTAAAGTCCTTAACTTTTGTTAAATTAACAATTGTTAAACACTCCTTGATTTGCGTTGTTAAAATCAGGATTTATTTCACTTTGAATTACGGGTATATCTATCTGATTATATGACACTTACATTTACATTCTTAACAAATATTAACAAGCTGTCAATATGTCCCTCTTTGCTGCCTGAAAAAGTGTATTAACTTTGCCTTCGCTTATTAAGAAATGAAAAACAAAAGCCTATTTATACTTATCGCTACCGGACTTTTACTTGTAGCATTGAGCAAAGTGTTAATCCCATCAGACTTAGTTAATTTCAGCCCAATTGGAGCAATCGCTTTAATGGGTGGCGCATTCATGGGAAGAAGAGTTTGGACTTTTCTTCTACCGATTGCTGCAGTTTTTATGGCCGATATTATGATTAGCGGCCAGGCTCCTATTTACAGTTCCTATTTGTTTTCAAGCGGAATGCTCTTCGTATATTTAGGATTTTTGGCAATCGCAGGGTTAGGAATATTATTTAAGAATAAACTTTCTATAGCTGGCGTATTTGGAAGCAGCATCTTAGCTGCTGTGATTTTCTTTATTCTCAGCAACTTTGGCTCATGGATTTTCTTACCTGAATACACAAAAGACATGAGTGGTTTAGCTACTTGCTACGCAAATGCTATCCCCTACTTCAGAAACACTTTGGTAAGTCAGGTACTCTTCTCATTCATCCTTTACTTCGGATGGAGCTTGAGTTTCAATAAGAAATTGGCTTGGATTAAAATTCCTGGATAATCATTCCCGCTCTCAACTTAGGTTCTATATAAGTTGATTTTGGCGGCAATACTTTATCTCGATCTGATATTTCACGTATCTCACTGAACTCACATGGTTTGCTTGTGAAGGCTACATCAAATGATCCGTTATTCACGAGCTCCAGTAATTTTGTGCCGTCATCGGTATTAGGTAAGAACGAGATTTGAGAATCTGTTCTACTATCTTGAATACCATAGATCGGACGCACCACCAGCTCTTCGAGCAAAGCAACGTCCATCATCTTCAAGTCTCCTTGGTATTCTAACTTATACCACGACTTCCCGGTATAAAGTCCAAATACATTTTTTTTCTGAGGATCTAATAAAGGAGCATCAATTTTAGTAACGTGGAAATGCTCATTTAATTCAGACAAGAGGTCTTCCTCTGTTTTTGTCACCACACTTTTGATTAACCTATGAAACGATTTTATCTCCAACTCGGTTTCTTCTAAAAGAAGCCCAAGACAATAGTCGTTTTTTAATTGAGGGTAGTCTGCATGGAATTGAGCAGTTGACGCTGAACGATGATGTCCATCTGCAATATAAATTGCACCTAGTTCATCCACGTATTTTGTTATTTCCCGGATTCTGGATGGATCACTGATTCTATAAATTCTATGTTCTTTCTTATCAACGGAACTGAACTTATATAT
>JAAEYY010000003.1:23925-38944 GCA_018223105.1 bacterium
ATCAACTCTCCTCCGCTTAAGTCAATTGGAGTATCATTGTGATAAGCAAGTAAAGTGGGTTCACCTAGGACTTTGGTAGTTTTGAAGAGCTCCACCATAAACTTTACTCGGCTGGGTCTAATCTCTTCGTGTTTTTTTATCAGGTTTTGGTTGTAATCATCAACCTTAGCCAAGCCTATCAATCCGCGAAACTCTCGACCATCTCCTCGGGTCTGTTCATACACATAATAGCAATCCTCCTCTTCTCGAATAAAGACGCCTTTTTCTATCATGTCGTGAATAAACTTAGCGGCAAATGGCAAGAACTTTTCGGGTTCTTGAAATGCGCCACTGTAATTCAAGTGGTTTTTAGTGACATGGTGAAATGAATAAGGATTATTCCTCAGTGCATCTACTAATAATTCCTGTGAATTAAAATCTGTAGATTTTGCAGACACTTGTGCAATAAGATCCTTCCTGGGTCTTAAAGCTTTAAACGGAGAAAAGTGAGCCATGATTATTTTAAAGCTGCAATTACTCGCTCTGCAAGCTCAATTCCAACTCTTTCTTGAGCTTCTACTGTTGAGGCCCCTATATGTGGACTCAATCCAATTTGATTTTGTCTCAAAATTGTATCGTCCACTGGTGGTTCTGCTTCGAATACATCAGTCGCTGCGTATTTTACCTTACCTGATTCCATCGCTGAAATCAAAGCAGCTTCGTTGATGGTTCCTCCACGTGCACAGTTTACAATTCCGATTCCGTCTTTCATTCCATCAAAATCAGCTTGGTCTAATACATAACCCTGACCACCCGGAATGTGAAGACTCACAAAATCAGCTTGCGCCAGTAAGTCTGCTTTTGATATGGTTTGAATTTTAACTTTAAAATCATTGGAATACTCAGGATGTAAACTTAAGCTGATTTCAGTTTCAGAAATAAAAGGATCATGAGCGATTACCTTCATACCGCAACCTAATGCAATTGCCGCTGTTTCTCTTCCGATTCTGCCACATCCAATAATTCCCAATGTTTTACCACTGAGTTCAACGCCTTTAGAAGCTCCTTTTTTCAAAGCTTTGAAGTCGTTTACTCCATCAGCCGCCATTTTACGGTTCATTTCCGGAAGAAAGCGAACCACTGAGAACAAGTGAGCCATGGCCAATTCAGCAACAGAGCGAGTTGAAGCAGCTGGTGTATTTAATACCTGAATATCCTTAGACTCAGCGAATTCAACATCGATATTATCAAGTCCAACACCTCCTCTACCAATCACTTTAAGATTTGGAGCAGCATTGATATGCTCTTCTCTAACTTTTGTTGCACTTCGAACGAGGATTGCATCAAACTCATTCAATTTATCTTTTAGTTGTTCCTGAGGAACATTTTCTGTTTGCAATTCAAATCCTGCATTTTTCAATAATTCAAGACCTGCAGGATGTAGGCCATCATTCACTAGTATTTTCATTCTTCTTATTTGAAAGTTTGCATTACGTTTACAAGAGCTCTTACATCATCTGCTTCCAAAGCATTGTACATGCTTGCTCTGAAACCACCAACTGATCTATGCCCTTTTAATCCGTTAATTTTCGCTTCAGCACATGCCGCCAAGAATTTATCGTTTAATGATTCATCTTTTAAAACGAAAGTCGCATTCATTATAGATCGATCTTCGATTGCAGTTGTGCCTTCGAATAGTTCGTTCGAATCAATTTCAGAATAAAGGATTCCCGCTTTTTCTGTATTTCGAGCTTCCATAGCTTCAAGACCACCTTGTCTTTTTATCCAGTTTAGGTTAGCTAAACTAGCAAATACCGAAAATACAGGTGGAGTGTTGAACATAGACTCTTTGCTGATATGCGTGTTGTAGTTCAACATGGTTGGAATCTTGCGACTCACTTTCCCCAAAATATCTTTCTTTACTACAACCAAGGTAGCACCAGCGGGTCCCATGTTTTTCTGAGCGCCTGCATAGATTAAATCAAATTTCGAGAAATCGAGTGGTCGGCTAAAAATGTCCGAACTCATATCACATACCAAAGGGATAGGACTATTCGGAAACGACTTCATTTGAGTACCATAGATGGTATTGTTTGAAGTGCAATGGAAATAGTCGTAATCTGTTGTGATGTTATAATCTTTTGGAATATAGTTGTAGTTCTTGTCTTCAGACGACCCGATAACATCCACATTACCAAGAGCTTTCGCTTCTTTAATTGCCTTACTTGCCCAAGTTCCGGTATCGGTATACGCGGCTTTGTTCTCAAGAAGGTTCATCGCCACCATGAGAAACTGTGTGCTGGCTCCACCTTGTAGGTAAAGCACTTCATAATCATCGCCCAGATTCATGAGTTCTTTCACTACAGATCTGGCATCATCCATCACAGCAACAAACTCCTTGCTTCTGTGAGAAACTTCGATGAGAGATAAATTTGTGTTCGCAAAATTGCCAAGCGCTTCGATACACTCATCGATCACTTCGCGGGGTAAAACCGCCGGTCCGGCGGAAAAATTATGCACTTTAGTCATGGTTTTAAATTTCGGCAAAACTATTTATTTAATGTTATTTGCACCTAATAATAGGTGAAACTTAAACAAAGGATAATCAACAAGTTGGATGAAATCGACGAATTTCTTTCGGAGAAATTGGCGAATGTGACCTTTCCGGGACTAAAAGGGAAGTCGATTTACGGAGTTGGTAAATTCTTTTTTAAAGGATTATTTCAGGAAGACTTAAACCTAATTGCTTCTTCTTTAGCCTTTAATTTCTTCATTGCAGTTTTCCCTGCAATCATCTTTTTATTCACCTTAATAGCATATATACCTATTGATGATTTCCACGACGAAATTATTTTATGGATTCAGAAGTTTCTACCTCCTACTGCGTTTGAATTCATGCTCACTACGATTGAAGATATTCTAAAAAACCAGAATGCCGGATTACTATCTTTTGGTTTTATAGCGGCGATTTACTTTTCGAGCAATGGATTTGCTAATATGATGTCGGCATTCGACGCCAATACCGAGCGAAAGTATCAGAGAAACTGGTTGAATATCAGAATGAAGAGCATTGGCTTAACGATACTGGTAGTTAGTATCTTGATAACAACCATTGTATTGTCGTTAACCTTCTCGTACGGCATAAGCTTTCTAGAAGATTTTGACTGGATCAAAGCCAGCTTCTTGCAAGTAGTGCTGAAGGTTTTAGAGTACGTATTGACCATTACACTAGTGTACCTGGTTTTTAGTGCTCTTTATTATTTTGGATCGAGCAAGGTATCACAATGGCGATTCTTTTCTGCGGGATCTACTTTGGCAACAGTTCTATGTTTAATAACCACTTACGGATTTACGATTTACGTAGAAAATTTCAATTCATATAACAAACTGTATGGATCTATCGGAACACTACTGATGCTCTTGTTCTTATTCTACTTCGTGAGTTTTGTGGTCTTGATAGGATTCGAGTTGAATCGAAGTATCGATAAAGTTGAGTAAGATTTTTTTAGCATTTGAAAAGATTAATAATATTTTTGCATCGCTTTTAAGGAGAGGTGGCAGAGTGGTCGAATGCGGCAGTCTTGAAAACTGTTGAGGGTCACACCTCCGGGGGTTCGAATCCCTCCCTCTCCGCCTTCGTTCTTCGAAGCTTTAGCGTAGTAGAACTACGCCAAGCTTCTCGAACTTAAGCCTTCTCAGTCGTTCGACAGATACGGCTTACGAAGGCGGCGGACTCGGGTCCGCAAAACATATTAAGCCTTATCGGATTTCGATAAGGCTTTTTTATTGGCCAATATTAAAGTTTAAGGCTACATGTGGCTTCTGGCTCTTAAATAACCCTTTCAGCAAGAGTTGGAGCAAGAGCACAGAGGTGGAAATGTCAATACAGAAATTACCTCCCTACTCTTCGTTTCGGGAGGCAGGCAAATACCAGAAAATATCCAAGGTTCAAATTTCAACATTCAAAAATTTCGTCTTGAGATTTATTATCTAGTCATTAAGATGGAAAGTGCTGGGCTGAATGCCATATCAGGGTCTCTCGAAGAGGACCTTGATTAGAAATGTAGAGATAGGCGGCCTAGGAATTAATTAAATGTAGCGGTTCATTAAAAAGACTTATATATCATCAGATCGTCCGATCCGACTCTTAGCCTCCGTCAAGGTCCTCTTCGAGAGACCCTGACAGTTGTGTATTCTAAACTCGTAATACCAAAAACGTCCATTAAATCTCTCGTCACCAAAAACACTACTCATTCTCCACTCGTAAATCGTCATTAAGCAGACTCGTAACTCAACATTCGAAATTCGTCACTAAAACCACTCGTCACTCTTCATTTGTAATTCTAAACTGCGCTTATTGTTCTCTTCGATTCTGTAGAATCTCACCGATGGCTTTCGCATCTACAGGTTTGGTGTAATAGCCGGCTATACATTCAAACTCTTTTGAGCGTTCGCGGTCTTCGAGATTGTTTGAGGATGTAAGCATGTAGACTTGTGCTTTGTTAGGAAAGCTTTTATAAGCTTCTAAGAACTCCCATCCATCCATAATGGGCATGTTAATATCCAGTAAAATGATATCCGGTACGATGTTCTCGTTTAATGCGTTAACAACCTCCTCTCCGTTGTGAAAAATTTTATACTCCATATCCGGAGAAGCATTCTCTATCAACCTGGAGGTCAGCATGTTTTGTATAGGATCATCGTCTACAAGAAATATCATTTCAGAATCTTTGGATTTAAGTTTGGTATTCTAATTTGTACAGAAGTCCCCTTACCTAAGTCCGAAGTTAGTGAAATTTTTCCGTTTAGTTTCTTCACAGTTTCTTTTACAATGTACAGGCCAATTCCTGCGCCGTCTGCACTGTTATGTCCTCTATAGAACATATCAAATACTTTCGATTGAATCTGGGGTGCGATTCCAATGCCATTGTCTTTCACTTCAATCAATATTTCATCGAATTTAGGTTCCATGTGAATCATGAGGGAGGGACAATGTTTTTGAGTGTCTGAAAACTTTATAGCGTTCGCTACCAGGTTGTTAAGAATGATTTTCAATCTATCGCGATCTGTATAAGCATCTAGTTCCTGAGAAATATCTACCACCTTTTCAACGCGGTCTGATTTCTCATAGAATAAGTACTCACTAAAAATTTCATCAACCAACTGCACGCAATCCACCTTCTGCGCTTGAATTGGCATACGCGCATTCTTGGTATATGTGGTTATCTTTTGGATAAAACTATCGAGTCTGTCAATACTCTTTTCCTGTAAATCAAAGTATGTATTTAACAAGTTAGGGTCTGTTTCATTTCGCATTACGCCTATTAGACCGGTCATATTCGCTAAAGGAGCACGCAGATCATGTGCGGTTTTATAAACAAACTGATCCAGCTCTTCATTGATCTTCTGAAGTTCATCGTTTTTACGACGCAAACTCTCCTCGGTAGACATCTGCTCAGTGATATCCTGAACTGTACCCTGTATTTTAGAAATCTTGTTTCCATTAGCAATTACATTACCTCTGGTATGCAACCAAAAACGGGTGTTGTTCAACCGGATTGGATGAATCACTTCAAATTTGCCAAGATTGTCAATAGCTGTCGCTATTTTATTGCTAAAATCCGCCTTAAACTCAGGTTCAATCAAATCAAAAAGAGAAACTCCTTCTAGATGCTCGGATTCGCCATTGCCAAATTCCGTGATATTTGCAGACCATACAAACTTTCCTACTTTAGCATCAAACTCCCAAGTAAATAACTTACCTAACTTACGAGCTTCCTGCAATTCTTCAAAAGTTTCACTTAGATGAAGGTCTTTCTCCACCTTGTCTGTAATAATATCTGCCGTAATTATTACTCCCCCTATTTCTTCTTCATTTAAGAACCAAGGGTTAACAGTTGCAGTAAACCATTCGTGAGAGCCGTCTGCTTTTTGATAGAATTCTTTCTTTATTGATTGAACTTTACCTTCAGTAGCTGATTTCACCACCATGTTTTTCCAACGGATAGGAAGGTCCGGCTGCATTTCGAAATGATTCTTACCTAATAGATCTGTTCGTTTTGAGAACTTAAAGGTCTTTTTCCATGAGTCCGATACTGCGAGATAATTGTAATTATTATCCAGCATAACCAGAGCTACCGGTGAATTGACGATGAATGCCTCAAGCTGAGTCTGCTTCTGTTGAAGTAATTGTGTATTCTGAAGCTCATTAAGTTTTATAGCTAAGAGCGATGCTATACCTTCTAGCAACTGCACATGGCGTTCAGTGTAATAATTTTTTACTGTACTCTCAGTATCAATAACACCGATCAACTGCTGTTTAAAGATGATAGGCACTGCAAGTTCACTCTTACCGGCTAATACAAACTTGATATAGTTTTCATCTGCATTTACATCATTGATAAGTCTGGTAGCTTTTTTAGCGGCAGCCTGACCCACAATGCCTTCTCCGAAGTTAAGTTTCAACTGCCCAACATCTTGATACAGGAAGTTTTCGTTCTTGCTCCAAACAGATCTTTGCTCAAGCGTTTCTTCTTCTTTATTTAAAAGGAAAATGCAAACATCTTCGAGCTCTAGGAGATCTACGCAGAGTTTCGAAACTCCATTAAGAATTGTCTCTAAGTCGTTGTTGTTGAATATGTAAGAAGAAAAGCGATTAATAAGCTTCTCGTATTTTTCGCTTTCGGTGAGTACTTCCTTAAAGGCATCAAATTGGCGATCTTGTCGTTCTTCCGTGATATCTTCTACAAATCCGCAGATATAAGATTGGTCCGCCTTCTTGTAAATCGACCTGGAAATTCTAAATACCTTTTGCTCTTTATTTTTGAAACTTACTACAACTTCCTGTTTGTGAGGAAGCTCCGTTGTAAGAATATTAGATTCAATCTGTCTAAATTCATCTGCTAGCTTAGTACCATATACTTCAACCTCATCGATGGCTTTGAAATGAGGCACATCAAGCATGTTTAATATCTGTTCATTGGCTTGTACGTATTGAAGAGTAGCATCTTTCAGGAAATATCCCATTCCTGTGGCGTTAAGTGCGTCGCCCGGACTGGGCACCACATGTTCGATGCTGGATTCGA
This sequence comes from bacterium, assembly GCA_018223105.1. Lineage (GTDB taxonomy): Bacteria > Bacteroidota > Bacteroidia > NS11-12g > UBA9320 > JAAEYY01. The sequence goes on from JAAEYY010000003.1 coordinate 30,990, forward strand.
TTCGGAATTTGTACATGGTTAATAAAGTAGTTGTATACAAAGATGTAACGATATTTACTCAAATGCAAGTAAATAAGTCATTATTCTCGGATCACCCAAGTCTATTTTTCGGAAAAATCACTTCCTTAAGCTTTGATTTACAGGGTGTTTGCCTCAGTTTAGCTACTCGTTTATTTTATGGAATATTTCTTATTTTTACACTTTATCCCATTACTAGACAACAGGATATTGTATTAAAACACCATAATTTGGTGCTGTTTTCTATTGATCCTTATTACCAATTCATGTATTCCCTTCGAAGTATATTTCGCTACAAAGACCCTAAAACCAACTCCTAGCTTAGTAAGCTACACAGGGTTTCTGTTATCACGAAATGTTAGTAATGACCTAAATTTCATCTGTGCGTGGCGACCCAATAAGCGTTTAAGTGAAGATTAGCGCGTCATTTTGCTGCGCTTTACCAAGAATGGAATCACGGAATGCTCAACACCTTTTGAAGTGTCGGCAACTGTAAAATCAATTTTATACTGACTCATTTTTAATCGAATTTCTTTGAGATAATTCTCAATTCTAGCAACATACGTCTCTCTGATTTCAGTGGGTTGAACACGCAGTTTTTCGCCACTTTCCAAGTCTTCAAAAGTCACAGGTCTATTGCCAAATTCAAATTCTAATTCCGTAGGAACATGCAAGGTGTTAAACACAATAACTTCATGCTTATTGTATTTCAAATGTTGTAATGCGTCAAAGAGCCGTTCTTTCTCTCTGCCTTTCTCCAATAAATCAGTAAACAGCACAATCATAGATCTTCGATGTACTTGCTCTGCTATGTCGTGCAATACCGGTGCTATGTCTGAGACCGCAGTGTCCATCTTTTGATTTAAATAGCGATCTAATATTGACATTAGACCTTTATAGTGTTTAATTGATGAACTTATGCCGGTTTGCTCAATAACCTTAGAATCGAAGAAACTCAATCCGGCCGCATCTCTCTGCTTCTTGAGCAACGTTAGAAAAACTGCAGCACACCAGATAGAGTATTGAAACTTGTTAAGAGTACCTCCCTGCTGCATCATAGACGACGAGGAATCAATTAGGATTCGGCAACGAAGATTGGTTTCTTCTTCAAACCGCTTTGTAAAAAGTTTATCGGTCCTGCCGTAGAGTTTCCAATCAATATTGCGAATTGATTCACCGGTATTGTATTGTCTATGCTCTGCAAATTCTACAGAGAAACCATGAAACGGACTTTTATGAAATCCGGTAATGAAACCTTCTACTGCTTTTTTAGCGAGCAGTTCGAGATTTCCGGTAGACAATATATCTTCCTGTCGAATCAAAATAAAAACGGCAGTGTAATAACTGCCGTCTTCAAATTTGTAGTATGTAAATCTTAATTAATTTGTGCTTCTAGTTTAGAGGTTATGTTCGATTTTGGAACAGCACCTACTAATTTGTCTACAAGCTCTCCGTTTTTGAATACTAGTAAAGTAGGAATACTTCTAATCCCGTAAGTATTAGGAACTTCACGGTTATGATCTATATTCAATTTTCCTATTTTTACTTTACCTTCATATTCACTTGAAAGCTCTTCAACGATAGGTCCGATCATGCGGCAAGGACCGCACCATTCTGCCCAAAAATCAACCAATACAGGAGTATCACTTTTTAATACTTCCTCTTCAAAATTTGCATCTGAAAATTCTAACGCCATAGTAATTCTTTATTGAAGAACAAAGGTAGTTTATTTTAGTTTAGCCCATCATAAGCAATACCAATATCACTATAAACTTCCTTGTCTTAACTCTATTCTAAATGTTGTTCCTTTCCCTATTTCTGATTGTTTCACAAATATTTTCCCTTTGTGATAATTTTCAATGATTCGTTTCACGAGAGAAAGACCTAAACCCCAGCCTCTTTTCTTTGTGGTATACCCGGGTTTAAAAATAGTCTTCTGAACTGTACTTGGTATTCCCTTACCTGTATCGCTTACATCCAAAATGATTTTCCCTGAATGAGGAACGAGTTTGAAATCAATTTTCCCTTCACCTTCCATTGCATCTACAGCGTTCTTACATAAGTTTTCAATCACCCAGGCAAACAAGGGGATGTTCACCATTACCGTAATATCTTTCATTTGCTCTGCATTTGATATTCCAATTTCTACTTTAGATGAAGTCCTGCTATTGATATAATTAATACTTTCTTCAAGCACATCTATGAGTTTTGCTTCCTGTAGCACAGGTGCGGATCCAATTTTAGAGAAACGTTCTGTTATAAGCTGTAAACGCGTAACATCATTATCAATTTCTCTCACTACCCTTTCGGTAACTTTGCCTTCCGATTCTTTTAAATAATCTACCCAACCAATAAGAGATGAGATGGGGGTACCTAACTGGTGAGCTGTTTCTTTTGACATTCCGGCCCATACCTTATTTTGTTCAGACCTCCGGCTATAGCTAAAAGCAAAATAACTCACGGCTAAAAACAAACCGATGACTGTAAGCTGGAAGTAAGGGTATATCTTAAGTTGATTGAGCAAGTGTGAATTCTCGAAACACAGGACCAAGTTCATCCCTTCAATATATTCAATCTCAATCGGTTCGTTCACCGATTTCATGTACTTAATCTTATTCTTGACATACACTGAATCTTGCATCAGTGCTGAATCTAAATTCCTATAATTAACTACTTTACCATATTTAGTAAGGATTACAGGAATAGTATTATTGGCCCGAATAATATCAATTAAGAAAGTGCTGTACTCTTCTTTTGCAGAAGCCACCTCTTTTGTTGCATTGGCCCAGGTTTGAATTTTCTGACGCTCTTGTTCCTCTAGCTTTTGCACTAATCCGTTGGTATACCAAAGAGAAAAGAACCCAATAAGAAAGGCGAAGATCAAAAGAAAGATCTTCAACAACCGCTTTATTTCGTAATTATTCAGTTTCAATAAGTGCCGAAATTAATTACATAACTCAAATGATCATAACAAAATTATCTTTGCCTTCATGATCGGACGTTTTGAAAAGGATGGAAAACCATTGCAAACAGATCTGAACCGAGGCAAAGACATCAGTATTTCACTCTCGAGAAATGACGGCGTTGCCTCTTTCGATATCCAGCATGCAGAGTATAAAGATTATGAGTCGGGTGGCTTTATTGGCAACGTGAACAGAGGGGGCGCATGTAATCTTGAAACTATCACGTTTACGGCACATGGCAATGGAACACATACCGAATGTGTAGGACATATTTCAAAAGAGACTTATTATGTGAACGACTTTGTAGAAGATATTTTTTACAAAGCTCTTTTAGTAACTATTAAACCTACTTTTCTTGAAGAAGACCGGATCATTGACCTCTCTATTCTCAATACATCCGATTTAAAGCAACATGAAGCTTTGATTGTGCGCACATTACCGAACCTGGACGATAAACGCTCTACAAACTATTCGGGACGAAATGCACCCTATATCCTTCCGGAACACATGCAACAGGTTGTGGATGCAGGAATAAAACACTTTTTAATCGATCTGCCTTCTGTAGACAAGGAATGGGATGGCGGGGTATTGGCGTCTCATCACGTATTTTGGAATTACCCTGAACAACCTAGAATGGAGTCATCAATCACTGAGTTTATATATGTTGAAGATGAGATACAGGATGGATCTTATGCATTAAAGTTAAATATTAGTCCTTTTAACTCCGACGCTGCACCGAGCAAGCCTACACTTTATCCCTTGCTGTGAATATAAAAGAAAAATTACTTTACTTCTGCTCGAGTATTTGTAGTTGGATTATCAATACTCGCAAAGCGCGATCTACAGTTAAGACCATACTTATCATCAAATTAGATGAAATTGGAGATATGGTTACCAGCCTTCATGTTTTCAAACATTTACACCATCAATATCCGGAGGCAAAAATGCATCTAGTATGCAAGAAAATGAATTTTGCATTTTTTAAATATGTGGATTATGTGGACGTATCTGAAAGCATCTCCTCTACCATTGCTCCGGATATTATAGTTGACCTTCGAGGAGATTTCAATTCGCTTTTTTATGCATTAAAGAGCAAAGCCTTTAAACGAGTTGATCGAGGTAGTATCCGCATGAAAAACAAGTTTTCAGGGGGACAGAAGAATGAATTAGATACCAATTTTGAGATCATTCAAGATATTGTAGATACCGCCCTACCCGATTTTAACAATGAAATAATCTTATCTCAGGAAGAACAAGTTAAGGTAAGTACATACTTAACTGAAAACGAGGTCGAGAAATTCGCATTGCTTCACCTTGGAGCACGTGATGCAGCCAGAAGGTGGCCAATAGAGCGTTTTGCTGTTATAGCAGACTACCTTATTGAGGAGTATGGCATGACTGTAGTGCTTGCCGGCGGACCAGAAGATAAGGAACGCAATGAAGCTTGTAGCGCATTGACAAAGAATAAGGTATTGAACATCGCCGGAGAATACAATCTGTTGGATTTTGCAGGGTTTTGCTCAAAAGCATCACTATTCATTGGAAATGAATCAGGCCCCATGCATATTGCCTCTAGCATGGGTTGTTCGCTTATTGGATTATTTGGGCCGGGTGTAAAAGACGTGTTTTATCCTCGAGGTGAAAATGTGAGAATCCATCATTACTTCCTAGATAAAAATCACACAAAACAGACGATTGATAACTCCACAATTTTCAAAATAAGCGTTGAAGAAGTACAACATTCAGTGGATGAACTGATTTCCAATTGAAACTGAAAGCGCAATACATATTACCTCTTATTCTACTTTCAGTGTTAATCTCACACTGGACTCATTTGGACTTAAGTCCAAGAGGAACACATCTCTGGCGGCAATGCAATTCATTGGCTGTAGCTCAAAATTTTTACGAGGAATCTATGGACATTACTCAACCTAGAGTAGATCACAGAAAGAACAGCAATGGAGTAACCGGCATGAATTTTCCGGGATATGAATTTTTACTAGCTTCCAGCTATAAGATTTTTGGTTTTAGTTCTTGGCATCACAGGATATTTCAATTCCTTATTTTTTCAGTTTTAATCATCATTGTTTATGGCATTGGCATTCAGTTAGGCTTCGGGATCCATGTTAGTTCAGTTTTAGCCTTTGCAATGGCCTGGTCGCCGGAGCTCTATTACTATGCGATCACAGCTTTACCCGATGTAATGGCGCTAATGCTGGCACTGGCTTCAGTTTTATTTTACTTGAACTGGAAAAAGAGCTTTAAAATGCTGCACCTTGCTTTCCTTGCTTTATGCATTTTGCTTGCCGGGCTAATCAAGCTTCAATATTTCATGTTCGCCATATTTATAGTGGCAGATAATATTTTAGATCGGAAGTCGCCACCTGCATTACCTCTGATTCTATTGCTCATTCCGGTGGGTGGAGCCATATTAAATTGGTATATCTATGCCATAGAGTTAAGGTCTGTCAACCACCTCTACGATTTTGGACTGTTTGTTAACTCCGGCGAAAGCGGAGATAAATTCAAAATACTCACAAGCAACTTACTATCTACCATACCTGAGCTTCTAATTGGCTACGCCCTACTGCCTTTGGTTTTACTCGGACTTATTGTTTTTATCTACAAATCTTCGCTTGGAAGTAAATTTAAGGCCTTATTGGTTCTTTCGGTGCTAGTTACGTTTCACATTTTAGAACTAGGTCAGATGCGCCATCACTCCTACTATATGTTGCCTTACATTTTTATTTCTGCCCTTGCAATAGCTTTTGCTGCGCGATATATGATAAAAGTGAAATTGGGGTGGTTGTTGGTATTACTATGTCTAGCTCAAATTCCGCTTACAAAACTTCGCATTGATCATCGTTTTAATGAAGTTCAGTCTGAACTTCCTCCTGAGTTTTTAAATGAGTCGGATTTAGCACAGTTAAAAGCAGAACTAGATGGATCAGAGCATGCTTTAGTAGGTCCGGACCCCAGTGGATGTATTTATTTCTATTATTTAGGAGTAAAGGGCTATAATGCCTTCGGCCTGGAGCAGGTTTCTCAGGAAACCGGAATCCAAAAGGCACTCGCTAAAGGGTATATCGAAGTTATTGCTTTGCGCAAATCACAGAATCACACCTTTTCCGAAGGCTTTGAAGGCTTTAATAAAACCGCTGAGCTTGGTGATTTTGTAGTGTACAAGAAACAATCACTCTAGCAATCTTCGCAGGATTTTTCCAACATTTGATTTTGGTAACTCATCTCTAAAAACCACATGTTTAGGCACTTTGTAGGCTGTAAGTTTTTCTCTGCAGAAATCGCGCACCTCTTGCTCCGTAAGACTGTCATCTTTTTTCACAACATAAGCTTGTACTGCTTCTGAACTGTGCTCATCCGGTACTCCTCTAACCCCTACTTCCAATACTTTGGGATGTTCGGAGATTACTTTTTCAACTTCGTTGGGATAAACGTTAAATCCGCTTACATTGATCATTTCCTTTTTACGATCAACAATGCGGAAATATCCATCCTCATCCATTGTACCTATATCACCGGTCAAGAAATAATCGCCATCGAAGCATTTCTTCGTTTCTTCAGGCAAATTCCAATAACCTTTAAACACTTGAGGACCTTTCACTGAAATCTCTCCAGGAGCTCCCGGAGGCACTTCATTTCCGTCTTCACCAATTAACTTAACATGAGTGTTCGGAATTGGAAGACCAATTGAACCAATGCGCTCTCCGCCATTTACAGGGTTAAAAGTAACAACAGGTGAAGTTTCTGATAAACCATAACCCTCAAGTAATCTCGAGCCGGTTGCTTTATACCATTTCTTGGCAACAACATCTTGCACTGCCATGCCTCCGCCGGCGGCCAAAACGAGTCGACTAAAATCTACTTTCTTAAATGCAGGTTGGTTTAACATTCCATTGAACAGCGTATTTACTCCGGTAAAGTACTCCATCGGATTTTTCTTCAAATCCTTCATGAAGGCTTTCATATCCCGTGGATTGGTAATCAATACATTTTTAGCACCAATAGTGAAGAAAATGATAAAGTTTACTGTTAAAGCAAATATGTGATACAATGGAAGTGCGGTTACAATCGTGCCTTCGCCCTCTTTAAACAGCGAACCGAGCCATGCATGACCCTGCTCTACATTTGCCAGGATATTCCCATGACTGAGCACAGCTCCTTTTGAGACACCCGTTGTACCTCCGGTATACTGTAAAAAGGCAGTATCTTCTCTTGAAGGCTCATTAATCTCAAATTTTTGACCTTTTCCTTTATCCAGTGCTTTTTTAAAGTTAACAGCTCCTTTTATATTGAAAGGAGGAATCATTTTTTTTATGTATTTAACCACGAGGTCAACTACAAAGCCTTTGAAGCCCGGAATGAGATCGCCTATTTTGGTAGTAATGACATAATCAATAGAGGTGTCATTCACTATTTTCTCAAGGTTTGAGGCGAAATTTTCCAGTATTACTACTGCTCTGGCACCTGAATCGTTAAATTGGTGCTTCATTTCCTCGGAAGTATACAGCGGATTTGTATTTACAACAATGAGTCCGGCTTTCATCGCCCCTAATAAAGCAACCGGAAATTGCAGTAGATTGGGCATTTGAATCGCGATTCTATCGCCTTTCTTCAGGTCTGTATTGTTCTGCAGATAAGCACAAAACTGATTGGCAAGTTCATCGAGTTCACCATAGGTGATCTGAACATCCATGTTTTGAAACACCGGACGATTGCGAAAACGTTCAATACTTTGATCGAAGCAATCAAGAAGACTTGTATATTTCTTAAGATCAACTTCATGAGGCACATAGACCGGATAACTCTTAAACCATGGATATTTTTCAGACATGAGGTAAAAATAATAATTAAAGGCTAATCATAAGCAGATAAATCTTCTTTAAATTATTTTTGCAGCCTTATTTTATTGCATCCGTAGTTCAACTGGATAGAATACCAGATTTCGGCTCTGGG
>JAAEYY010000003.1:38954-83523 GCA_018223105.1 bacterium
TTCGAATCCTCTCGGGTGCACGACACACAGAAACTGAAACCGAAATAGTTCGAGTACGGATTAAACGGGGTTCGCGAATAACACTTGATACATGAACTCCAATAAAAATCAATTAATAAGTCAATAATCCTCTCGGGCCTGCCTATCGACAGATAGGTGCACAATATAAAGTTCTCCTTCTCCGCCGGCTGGCGGATACGGCGGATGTGGATTGGTTTCTTTGGAATAACCTCTACCATGCTAGCTGATTCGAGGTTTGCAGAATCTAGCTCAACTCCACCATTTTGTGAGAACACCTGGATTATGGCGTTCCTCCATGATCCTGGGTCGGTCGTGAAGTGGATTTTCGCCTACCAGCCCTTCGCAGGTCTGGGGCTTTTTATTAGCAAGAATACTCAAGTGTGACTTGGTATTCTTGCTAATAAAAAAGCCTGCACTCTCGCACAGGCTTCAATCATCAAGTGACCTCGCCAGGATTCAAACCTGGAACCTTCTGAGCCGTAATCAGATGCGCTATTCAGTTGCGCCACGAGGCCGTTAAAATTGTGGCGCAAATATAATGAACCTGATTAATTCTGTAATATTATCTGTAGGTATTCTCAAAGGAATTTTCTTTCTTCCTTAAAATCGTACCCAACATTGTCGTACCCGACTCAATTCCAATAATCATTTTTAGTAATGCTTTCTTCATTGCACTTAAAAACATGAGATGCAACTGAAGATTTCTTTTCCTTTTTAGTCTCGCTTTTGGCTTAAGCTTTACCTCTGTTTCCGGTCGATCTTCACTCGGCAACTTTAAATCTTCATATTCCTTAACCGCTGTTTCACCGAACATTACAGAGGAAATAAACTCTGTGATTTTATATTCCATTTGAAGGAAAAAACCACTTAAAACTTCAATAAATGACTTCATAACACTTAATTCTTTGAGGTTAAACTGTAAACTTATAACGTGATTCATGTCTCAATATTACAATATGATACCACTGATTATCAATATATTAAGCGATTTGTTGAAGGCTTAATCCAGCTTAAAACAACTTAAGATGACTTAAATTAAGCTGCTTAACTTTACTTAATTTAACTTAATTGTTTATATTTTTGTAGGGTTGAGACTCAGTCATAACATACCCGCTGCTGAATACTATACTCAAATGATCGTTGGACTTAGTCCGCAAGTTAGAAAGGTGTATGGTATTCTTCGATATAATAACGAAGCGTTCAGTGCTTGGTTAGATCATGAAGAGTGGAATGTTGATCAAAAACTGAAATCGTTTATTGAAAGTGCGAATTCCGGCTGGTATGCAGAGTATGAACTTCCAATAAGCTCTACCCGAAAAGTGGGACAATCCGGACTTGAAGCCGAATTGGATAGAGATCATCTCCTACTGCGAAACATAAACTGTGCTGAAGGACAGCTCTTTTTTATTGTTCAATGCAGTCCGGTTTCAATGAGTACCCAGAATTACCTTAATGCCAGTGAGAAAAAACTAATTGAACAGTTGCTCCGAGGCATCATCAATAAAGCTATTGAACAACGTGAGAAGGATCTGAACTTGCTCAAACGTCTTGCAAAATCAAGTGAAACCTCTATTCTCACTATTCAAGCGCTGGAACAAAAATTAGAGCAACGAGATCAATACTTTGAAAACCATTTGGGACAGGTGCTTCGAATGAGCATTCAAAGACTTGAGAAAAAGTTTGGAGTGAAAATAAACTATGCCCGAGACTTTTTAAAAGCATTGGTAGATCATCAAGGTCCTATGGAGAACATAGAGTCTTTATTGGAACAAGAAATTGAACTAGCTTCAAACCTAGCATTACTCGGCGGTGAAAATGAGATTCACCTGCATCCAAGCATGCTTAAAAAGGTTGCACAGCCTGTATCAAATACAGCGGGAACAGAGACATTAAAACTCGGTAGATATACTAAGACATACATCTTACTCGATCGATATGAGAAATCTGCTGAACGAGTTCAGAGTGCAGGTAAAAGTATAATTGGGAAACATATTGGAGAGTACTGCGAACCCTCAATATCTAATGCAGCAATTACCGATGCATTAAACAAGCATGCTCGTAAAATCTATGAATTATTTGAACGCTATCCTGAACGTTGGCCCATTCTTAGGTCTGAATTTCGTTCTATTGCCAATATCATGGAGAAAGAAACCGAACGACGCAGGGCAAGTGGAGCTTAATTCTTAGGTTTAATAATGAAAAAACCATCATCTCCTTCTTCCTGATATAAGGGCATGAAAATATTGGCATCTTTAGCTGCTTGAATTAGGCCAAACTTATTTCGCGCTAATATTTCGCCTTTATATACCTTTTGAAAATTAGTAAATCCCGGCTCCATTTTAAATTGTTCTTCCGCTTGGATTTCGTATCGCTCATCTAAAATAAAATGAGAATGCACCGGTTTAAGCTCTTCATCCAGTAACTCCTCCACAGACTGAATAAATACATCAGTAGCATTGGTTATAAAACCACTGTGAATCATACTTAAAAGTATAAACGCTCTGTGCTTCAATACACTTGTAGCAGACTCGTGTTGGCCCGCTTCAAAAGCCAGACCACATCCCTTATCTGAGAACCAATCCAGCATTGTTCCTTCCAACAAGCCATCTAAACCGGTCACATAGGGCACCTTAAAGGACTCAATAAACTCTGAATATTTTTGGTTTTGACGTGTTACAATAAATGGTATAGTTGGAGCAGAAGTGGTATGTAGGTCTAATAAAAATGCTGCATCCCGATTTGATCCTAATGAGGCTTCAATTTCACCTTTAAGCCTTAACATTTCATTCATTTCATGCGACTTTTGAAAGTCGGGATCCTCCATATTTCGCTTCCAAATACGATTTAAATCAAGGTCAATAAATCGTTTCCCTTGTTTCAAAGCTTCCAAATTCCCCCTTAAAGCAATAGCTTTACCTTTAAAGGCAAATGCTGAATGTCTCAATTCTGAGAAAACTTGTTCCAATGCTTTAGTGCCAGGGTATTCATTCCCGTGTATACCTGCAACATACAGCAATAATGGGCCGCCTTCCTCCCCAATAATTTCATCAATTTTTCGCTCCACTCCTATCTTTCGAATGCTTTTGTCATTTGTGCTACTTGAACGATATCACTTTCATTCACAATTCCTTCTATATGTTTATCGTGAACTACTAATAAAGAAGAACATCGTTCCTTGGCCATAATATTAACTGCTTCCACTGTTGATGTGTCTGCACTTACTGCGATAAAGTTTTTGTGCATGAGCTCTGAAACTGTATCCGGTCTTTGTGAAGGATCCATACTCAAATACTTCAATAGGTCTTGAATTCCTATTAAGCCAACTAATTCATTTTTAGCGTTTTCCACCGGAATACTTTTAACCGCTTTCCAATCCATCATATTAATTACCAGATCTACGAGATCATCTTCCCGCACAATAAGTACATCAGTTTCCATAATGTCACTCACCTTATTAAACTTCTTGTAAGTTTCAAGCGCTTCTTCCTTAATATTCTTCCATTTATGTACGGGTTGTGAGCCCATTTGATTTTCATAAATGGCCTTAGTAATACTTCTGCTAGCTTCATTGGCAGTAGAGCGCTTCAATAAAGTGGTAAAATTATCGATCATCCAGGTTGATCCATTTTTATTCAATGAAATCCTTTTCTCAATCACACCCAGCAGGTCTTTAATTGTTTCTTCCTTTATCTTGGCTTTCTGAAGTCCGGCTCTAGCAATGGGCAGCAACACTTTTCGAATAAGACGATGTGAACTTTGCGTTTTACCAAACCATCTAAATTGTGAATCAAGTCCATTTCTGCATGCCAGATAGAAATTATACCTACAATCTTCAAAAGCTGCTTTGTCGTAAAGGTTTTTATAATCCTCCGGCATTCCATGCATTAAACCGAGCCAAAATGCAGCATTTGCCATCTCGTCTTTAACTGTTGGTCCTGAAGGAATATAGCGATTCTCAATTCTGAGATGAGCCTTTCCTCCGCCAACACCGTAACAAGCTCTATTCCACTTGTAAACCGTGCTATTATGCATCTTTAATGCTTCTAGTTGAGGTATTTTGCCTTCTTTAAGCATTGCTATGCTGTCTTCCTCCATTTCTGTAGCAAACAGAAAATTAAAACGACTTACATTGTCTTTATATAAATCAACTACAGTGCCTCTTAACCAATCTTTACCAAAGGTTACTCTCGGTTCTTGTTCTCTTTTGATATTAGTGGATGACCGCGTATCAACACTTTGTTGAAATAATGCAATTCGCGTTTCTTTCCATAGGCGTTTACCCAGTAATAATGGCGAATTTGCAGTTACTGCCATTACCGGCCCTGCAATCATCTGCGCCCAATTATATTTATCTGTAAATTCATCAGGCTCTATTTGAAGGTGTACCTGGAAACTCGTATTACATGCTTCAAACAGAATATTAGTATGATTAGTAATGAGTTCGTCTATCCCCATGATATGAAGTTCAAAATCAGAACCGCGTTGCCCCTTCATACTCTCATTCAAGGCTTCGTAGCGAGGATTGGGGGTCATGTATTCAAACTCCAGATGCTTTTTTCTAAGTGTGGGAAGTATCCCTGTCATTAGAATTCTTGTTTCGGTTTTATCTGCAACCTTATTTGCTTTCTCGAGTAGTTTCCGCAATTGCTTTTCCATTCTCTCAAAGCAATCTCCTTTAAATTCAAAAGGATCAAGGTTGGCTTCAATGTTAAATTTTGCAATTTCAGGAACGAAATGAGCATCGTTCACTGCTTTCAATAAAGCCAGATTATTGGTTGAAGGACTATATTCTTTATCTATAAGACACAACTCTTGTTCGGCACCAATTCTAGTAATACCGGATTCTATCAGGCCTTTATTCAGCATTATTTCCAATGCTTTGATATCATTGAGAAGTAAGCGAGTGAATCGTTTCTTTGCCTCTAAAGATGTTAGTTTTAAAACAGAAGGTGATCCCATGACATTATAGGCTTGCTAAAATACATAAATATTTTGCTAAGCTGCTTAGTCTGTGAGGAATACTGTTTTACTGCTGCTGGCTCAACAAGTATGCTTTTGAAAATGCTTCAAGATCTCCATCCATTACCGCTTGAACATTCGATGTCTCTTCGCCTGTTCTAACATCTTTCACCAATTTATAAGGATGCATCACGTAATTTCGGATTTGACTGCCCCATTCTATTTTCATTTTTCCGCTTTCAATTTCCGCTCTGGCAGCCGTTCTCTTTCGAATTTCAATATCATACAGCTGCGATTTCAGCATTTTTAAGGCTCTTTCTTTATTCGCGAGCTGAGAACGTTCTTTCTGACACTCAATTGCCAAACCGGTTGGGGCATGATGCAATCTAACTGCAGTTTCCACCTTGTTCACATTCTGACCACCTTTACCACCGGATCTATATGTATCCCAGCTGATATCAGCAGGGTTAATTTCAATTTGAATGGTATCATCTACGATAGGAAATACATATACTGAGGCAAATGAAGTATGCCTTCTGTTTGAACTGTCAAATGGTGAAATCCGCACTAGTCTGTGAACGCCATTCTCTCCTTTGAGGTAACCGAAGGCAAAATCACCGCTAATCTCTATTCGGCAACTTTTAATTCCGGCAACATCACCTTCCACTTCGTCTTCTACACTGGCTTTAAACCCATTTTTTTCAGCCCACATGAGGTACATCCGCATGAGCATGGATGCCCAGTCATTGCTTTCCGTTCCACCGGCACCTGCATTTATCTCTAAAATTGCGTCGAGCTGATCCTCTTCGCCGCTCATCATGTTTTTGAATTCAAGATCTTCAAGAAGTGTGATTGTTTTTTGGTATTTCTGCTCGATTTCATCGTCTACAGGCTCACCTGCTTCTTTAAACTCGAGTAATACCTCAATTTCTTCCACGCCTTCGCCTACTTCGGCATATGCGTCGGTCCAGATTTTCTTCTTTTTGATGGCTCGCAGATGAGCTTCTGCTTTTTCCGGATCATCCCAAAATCCGGGATCTTGTGTTTGGAGTTCTTCTTCTTCTATGAGGGCCAGATTCCTAGCAATGTCAAAGATAACCTCCCAAAGCCTCGTATCGGCTTCTTATATCATTAAACTGATCTTGAGTCATTAATATAATACCCCTTTAATTCTATCTCTAATCTCTCTTATTTCCTCTCTGTTTGCTTCATTATTGCAATTCAACATGAGTTCAATAAGATATTCCAGATCAGACATATCGCCTATCTCCTCTTCTTCCACATAACCAAGATCAAAATTGCCTTCAGATTCAATGTACTCGTAAGACAATCTGCAGATCTTAACTATTGTTGGATCGTTCTCCTCCAACGCAAGGGTGCGTATTTCTTTGAAATACTCAATAACTTTTTCAGCATCAAACCCCTTTTTTGCCTCTTTTAATAAATTATTTAAGGCTAGATTTGCCTTTGCTTCTCTCATTATCCTAAATTTTGTGGCGAAAATAATTTTTAAATTGTTACCTCCTTGCTAAAGGGATTTAATTTTATCACAGAAACAAACATTTTTGCTTAGTTAGAGATTCTATTAGAGGAAAAAGTCGGAATGAATGCAGAAATAATCACTATAGGCGATGAAATATTAATTGGGCAGACCATCGACACCAATTCGGCGTGGATTGCTCAAGAATTAAATGCATTGGGTATTGATATCGTGCAGATTTCAAGTGTGCGAGATCGAAAAGATACGATTCATGCCGCAATTAAAGATGCCGAGACGCGTGCTGAGCTAATTCTGATGACAGGAGGCTTGGGCCCTACAAAAGACGACATTACTAAGTACAGCCTTGCAGAGTATTTCAATACGGAATTAGTTCGAAATGAATTAGCACTAAAAAACATTGAGCAGCGATTCGCTAAAAGAGGCATAACTATGCTTCAAATAAACAAGGATCAGGCTCTTGTACCTGCTAATTGCGAAGTGATCTTAAATGCAAAAGGTACAGCTCCCGGAATGTTATTCGAAGAGAACAATAAGATATACGTTAGTATGCCTGGAGTACCATATGAAATGAAAAACATGATGCTGAATCATGTAATTCCAAAACTAAGTACTTCGCTCGATAAAAATAGAATAATCCATAAAACCATTACCGTAGTAAATGTCCCGGAATCTATTTTAAGTAATAGCATTGAAGATATTGAAAATCAGCTACCTGAACACATAAAACTGGCCTATCTTCCCCATCTAAACTTGGTAAGATTACGCTTAAGTGGTAGATCAACTCAGCACAGCTCAGATGAGCTGCTTCATCAAATTGAAACTGAGTTTAATAAAATTAAAAAGAGAATTGGTGATGTGTGGTTTGACGGTGACCAAAGCTTATCAGAGATTGTGGGCTATTTGCTCAAGTCTCAGTCGGCTACTGTTGGCACAGTGGAAAGTTGCAGTGGAGGCTTCATAGCGCATACATTAACTAAGATTCCCGGAAGTTCTGCGTATTACTCCGGCAGTCTGCTCACATACTCAAATGAACTCAAGATGGAGAAGCTTGGGGTTTTGGAGTCTGATTTAATGACAGTAGGTGCAGTAAGTGAAGAGGTAGCTCACCAAATGGCAAAGTCGGGTAAGCAACAATTACATGTAGACTATTGTTTGTCAACTACAGGTATTGCAGGGCCAACCGGCGCCACCGATGAAAAGGATGTTGGGCTTGTTTATATTGGCCTAGCTAAACCGGATGGTACTGTTGAAGTACGCAAAAATCAATTTCACGGCAGCAGAGAGCAGGTGATTGAGCGCACAGCTAACTCGGCATTAAACTGGCTACGTGAATGTTTATCTAACAGAGCTATGAGCCAAAGCGCGCAAATACTTGAACAGCGTGAATAGCTTTGCTTTTAGGATCGAATTGTATTGCTATTGCTGATACCACATACTTATCGCTCCCCATGTTTTTTCTGTGAAAATCGCTTTGACGCCAGGCATTGAACAAATATTCTACTGCTTGTTCGTAGGTCCAGGCCGTTTTCATACTAGCTTTACCATTTTCATCGTAATTCATTGCAGGCATAAGAACCACTGACCTCGCCACGTTCTCCGCAACTGCAAGCTTGCTTACACCGGTAGTCTTCTTCACTCTATCATACACTGTCTTTTTGCCGGGTACATTTTGATCGTGAGTTAAGGTATTATTCTCCATCATGTACTTACAGTGATCTTCAGCAGCTTCGTAAATCTTTTCGTTAAACACCAATGGGTTTACATATAATGATTTACGATAACTATTCACTTTATCGAACATTGATTTTTCGAAAAAGGTCTGATCAAAATTATTTGGATCAATAGTATCTTTAAGGCTAGTGGCGTATGTTGACACCATCATTCCTAAGCTTATAAGTAAAATAGAAATTCTCATCACGGTTGCATAATACAAAATTTATTCCTAATTCATGTGGTAGATGCGTACTTCCTTAGCTTCCAGTTCAATTTTGAGCAAGGCTTCCATCTTTTCTATCTGCTCTTCGCGCTTAGCATTGGGCTTCCAGCTTATGATGGCTGTTGGAATTGTGTCTTTACGCTCTGCGCCAATATAGATTAAATTGTCTACCGCAAATTCGTTAATATCAAACTGACTTTTGACAAGTTTAGCTAACTGTTCCCTTCCTAAATTATGGACATTAATTCTTCTAATCTCAGATTGAAGGAGCTCAATTTCATCTTGCTTATTCTTGAGTTGTTGTTCGTTTTTATCGTACAGATCTGCCAGTATATCAACCTTAAATTTCTGACCAAAATTAGCTAATTCATCATCGCTAATTTGTCCTCCGGATTGCACAACCTCTAGAACATAAGCGTTTAAACCATACTTATCCATTCTGGATTCTATAGCCTTAATTTCATTCTCATCCAGATATTCGCCCTTAATACTTACTCTGATATAATCTGCTGAATCTGACTTTACTCGTTTGTAATTATCTACGTATATCTTTCTGTTTGAATCAAATTCTTCAGTTATAAATTCTTTAACTGTTTGATCTACTTTCCCTTCTGTAATAAGGTTATAATATAGAATAACACTTGGTATCGATAGAAGAACAACGAATGCAACAATACCCGCACGAACTTTTCTTTTTTTTGCTTCATTTACAAATGAGTATTTAGGATACTTCAGATATAAAACAATGATCACTGCAGCCAAACTGATCATCACACAGTTCATAAAAAACAGGTAGAATGCACCAAGGAAATAGTCCATCTGCCAAGTTGCTAATCCGTAACCTGTAGTGCAAAGCGGAGGCATAAGCGCTGTAGCAATAGCAACACCGGGAACTACATTGGTGGACAAGCATCTAGAAGCAGCGAGTATTCCTGCAACACCGCCAAAAAAGGCAATAAATAAATCTAGAATTACGGGTGTCTTTCGAGAAAATAGTTCGTGTAAATCATCTCCTGTTGGCGTAATCTTAAAGAAAATGAAGGCTGTTAGAATACTTACCGCTGTTGCAACTCCAAGGTTTATTAAGGATTTACGAAGTAATAATCGATCAAAGGTACCTATTGCTAAGCCCATACCATTAATTGGCCCCATTAAAGGTGAGATAAGCATGGCGCCGATAACTACAGCAGTGCTATTGAGGTTCAGCCCCAAAGAACAAATCAAAATGGAGCAAATTAGAATCCAAATATTAAATCCTCTAAAGGAGACATCAGCCTTAATGTTCTCACTCGCCTTGGCGTAATCTACTTCAGAAATTGCGAAAAGAGATTTGAGGAAATTTGCAATTCCACCCACCGATTGCTTCAATTCCGCCTCTGATGCAGAGTCTTGGTTTTTAGTTGTCTCCATCTTCTTTACAAAATTGAATGCTTTTCTTAAATTTCAAATAGCCGGCGCGTTTTACCGCTGATTTTTTAAATATATCTTTAAATACTTCTTCTGTTAGGTCTTCCCATTCGTTCTTATGCATCCCTATAAAATCTTCTGAAGGTTGAAACTCATCAAGAGCCTGAGGGCTGCTAAACTTATTCCAAGGACATACATCCTGACAGATATCACAGCCAAAAATCCAGCCTTCCATATCATTTTTGAATGAAGATGGAATTTCATCCTTTAGCTCAATCGTTAAATAAGAAATACATTTATTACTGTCTACAACTTTATTATTCACTATTGCATCTGTCGGGCATGCGTCTATACAAGCTGTGCAGGTACCGCAATGATCTGTAGTGGGGCCATCTTCTTCCAGTTCCAAATCCGAAATTATTTCAGCGATAAAAAAGAAGCTCCCTTGTTGTCTATTGAGTAGTAAGCTGTGTTTACCAATCCAGCCTAGTCCTGCCTTGGCAGCCCAAGCCCGCTCCATAACAGGGGCTGAATCTACAAATACTCTACCTTCAATATCACCAAACTCAGCAGCCATAAGTTTCACCATTTCTTTTAGCTTTCTTTTAAGCACAAAATGGTAATCTTCGTTGTAGGCGTACTTGGCCACTTTAAGGGGATGGTTGCTCAGGTTTGTCTTAGGGAAATAGTTAAAAATCAAACTAATAACTGACTTTGAACCGGGCACAAGTTTTCTTGGATCGAGCCTTTTTTCGAAGTGGTTTTCCATCCAATGCATTTTGCCCTGATAGCCTTTTTTCAACCAAGTTTCTAAGTGTTTTTCTTCTTCCTCCAGTTTAGAGGCCACTGATATTCCACAAGCGTTAAAGCCTAAATTATGCGCAATTTCTTTAACTCTCTTGCTGCGGCGGGAAGCATCCATTAGAATAGACTTGGATTCGTTCCTCTTTGAAAGTTTCTTCCCAAATGCTTATATGCTAGCTCGGTTGCTTCTCTCCCTCTTGCGGTTCTTTGAAGAAAGCCTTCTTTGATTAGAAAAGGTTCATAAACTTCTTCAATAGTTCCGGCTTCTTCACTCACAGCGGTTGCTATAGTATTGATTCCCACCGGACCGCCTTTAAATTTATCAATAATAGTGCTCAGGATACGATTATCCATCTCGTCTAGGCCTCTTGCGTCAACATTAAGCGCATCAAGCGCAATTTGCGCTATGTCAAGTCCAATTGAACCGTCACCCTTTATTTGAGCAAAGTCTCGAGTTCTTCTAAGCAGTGCATTTGCAATCCTCGGAGTACCTCTGCTCCTACCTGCTATCTCGAGTGCTGCTTTATGATCGATTTCAACTTTCAAGATACCTGCAGATCGATCTATTATATCTGCCAAAAGATCAGAATCGTAGTATTCTAACCTACAGGTGATTCCAAATCTAGCTCTTAAGGGTGCAGTGAGTAAACCAGAGCGGGTTGTTGCTCCGATCAAAGTAAAAGGGTTAATGCCTATTTGGACGCTTCTGGCATTCGGACCGGTATCTAAGACAATATCAATCTTATAATCCTCCATTGCAGAGTATAAATACTCTTCAATTACAGGGCTAAGTCTATGAATTTCATCAATAAACAGGACATCTCCTTCTTCCAGGTTGGTAAGAAGACCGGCCAAATCGCCCGGTTTCTCTAAAACAGGGCCGCTGCTTACTTTAATGCCCGAATTCAATTCATTAGCAATAATGTGAGCTAAAGTAGTTTTACCTAATCCCGGAGGGCCGTGTAACAAAACATGATCTAAAGCTTCGGCTCTTTGGTTTGCAGCTTCTACGAAGATCATAAGGTTTTCTAAAATCCTTTTCTGACCCGTAAAGTCATCAAAAGACTTCGGCCTTAAGACCTGTTCAAACTCCTTCTCCCCATCATTCATATGGTCATTGGTACCCTGTAGAAAATCATTACTCACGAAGCGAAAGTAAGATTTGAAATGAAAATTCAGGCAACGTTTTTTATACACATTTCATCTATTAGATACTTGTGATAGCTAAAACAAAGTTTCCTTTGAAAGCAATGTTCAGAAACCTCGCTTTCATCCTCACACTAGGTCTATACTTCGCTGCTTCTGCTCAAGAGGTAAGCATTAAAGACATAGAGTTTGATAAATCCGATATTGATTTTGGTACTATTCCTGCCGAAGGTGGAAATGTAGATGCGGTGTACACACTGGTTAACAAGGGCTCCGTTGATTTCAAAATTAGCGATATTGAAGTGGCTTGCGGCTGTACTCACCCGGAGGTATCTAAAAAACTGGTAAAGCCCGGAGATACCGCTATCATTAAAGCTCAATTTAACCCATTTGGGATGGTTGGAACTGTCGAAAAATGGATCAGAGTAAATGGAAACTTTAATGATGCTCTATACAAGGAACTGCGGTTCCAAGCAGAAATTACAAGTAGGGTCGGAAGTATTGAAAATATGCAGAAGAAGTATTACCGGGGACAATATGGGTACCTGGTAATGTATCAACAGCATATGAATTTCGGCAACTTAGTCCAAGACGATATGGCTCGAGATTCTATTCCTTTATTTAATGATGGTTACCACGATATTGTTATTTCAGAAATTACAGATCTACCGCCATTTTTACAGGTTGAGCAACTGCCAATAACAATTAAACCGCAGGAAACGAAATCTTTATATTTTACACTAAACGCTTCGGGAGTTGACACTATAGGTCCTCTTTACGGAGAAATGAAAGTGAAAACCAATGATCGATTTTACTCAACAAAGTCTATCAGTTACGGAGTTACTATTGGACTAAACTTCGAAGACTGGGGAAGATGGAAAAAGCGCAGAGCTGCTCAATTTCATGTAGAGAACAAGACTATAAATCTCGGCAATATGAAAAGCGGCGAAGTTCGCGAAGCAGACATTGTAGTTACTAATACCGGTAAGAATCCGCTCATCATTTATCGAGTGGATACGGATTGTAGTTGTGCTGTCCTAAAAAACATTCAAGGAACTATTGCTCCGGGCGACTCTGTTACCGCCAGAGTGAAGTTCGATTCACTCTATAAGAAAGGTAAACAAACCAAGGCTGTTACCATTTACACGAACGATCCAAACCAACCTGTAGTTGTACTTGGTCTAAGAGCAATTGTCGATTAAATTTGGCTCAAAATTTGAGGCAAATTTAGCATGAAGACAAAACAGGTAATTTGGTTATTCTTACTTTTAACATTAAGCTCATTTCTTGGTGCATTTGCTTTTAAGCAATGGTTTTCTGATGAACCTCAAACCATTGTAAAAGAAGTACGTTCCGGCTCGGATCATTACCGATCCGTTGCAAATGCTTCCGAACTTGAAGATGGGTTTATCAAAGCATCTGAGAACTCTACCCCTTCCGTAGTCTTTATAAAAACTGAAGCTTCATATCAAAGAAGAAGTTCGTTCTGGTTTTTTGATATGGACCCTTTTGGAAGTATTGGTAAAGTTGCCAGCAGTGGTTCAGGAGTTATTGTGAGTAGTGATGGTTATATCGTAACAAATTACCATGTGGTTAGAAATGCCGATAAAATTGAAGCTGTTCTGACCGATGATAGAAAAACCTATCAAGCAAAATTGATTGGTTTCGACCAATCCAGCGACATAGCTTTATTGAAGATTGAGGCATCCAAATTACCCGCTATAGAATTTGCCAACTCAGATGAAGTTAGAATTGGACAATGGGTACTTGCAGTTGGAAACCCTTTCAACCTCACCAGCACAGTTACAGCAGGAATTGTAAGTGCGAAGGGTCGAAATATCAATATTGTGAACGATCAATTTCCTATTGAATCTTTTATTCAAACCGATGCTGCTATCAACCCGGGCAATAGCGGTGGAGCACTAGTTGATCTTCAGGGAAGGCTTGTTGGAGTAAATACGGCAATTGCTTCTAAAACAGGATCTTATGTAGGCTATGGATTTGCAATTCCCGGCAATATTGTAGCTAAAACAATAAACGACTTAAAAGAATACGGGCAGGTTCAACGTGGATTCCTTGGCATAGATGTGGAAGGTATTGACGGCGATATGAGTGAAAAGCTCAAGGTTGAAAATGGAGTTTTAATTAGTCGAGTAAACGGTACTAACGAAAAAGCCGGAGAAAAGCTACAAGCAGGTGATGTAATAACTTCTATAGACGGAGTAGCAATTACAAGTAAATCGATGTACGACGAGCAACTAGCATATAGAAGACCGGGCGATGTTGTTAAAGTAGAATTGACACGTGACGGTTCAAAAAAATCGTATGATATCAAATTGGTTAATGATGAAGGCACCACCGAACTAATTAAGCGTGTTAGTCTTGGAAGTGAAATATTAGGCGCAGAATTCGAGATGATTTCTAAGCTGGAAAAAGAAAGCCTGAAAGTTGAAAGTGGTATTAAAGTTACTAATATCAGAGAAGGTAAGATTAGAAAAATGAATATTGAGGAAGGATTCATATTCACTTCTATTAACCAAAAGAAATTTAATGATCTAAAATCATTTGTAGAATATTTGGAGAATGTTAAAGGACAAATTCGTGTTGAAGGCATATCTCCAAACGGAGCGCATAGGTTCCTCAGTTTTTATATTTATTAATTGAATTGTACCTTTAGCACTTAACTACTACATGAAAAAAATCAATTTACTCCTCCTATTGGTAGTGGCTTGCCTTGCAGGTAAAGCGCAGAATCCAATTTTCTCTGCAGAGAAATTAAGTTTAATAGGATTACACCAACTAAACGATGGATCCATTCTCTTGCTAAGCCAAGAAAACGGAGATGTGCTGGACTTGAATTTGTTGAATGCTCAAATGGAAAGCCAATGGACCAATACTTTCGAAGTGCCCAATTTAGGAGGACATCATTTCAATCGATTACAAATTCACAGTAATGCTGCTGAAATTTTCATCGTGAGTCAGCTAGACCATAGTGTGTTTGTAGATGTTTATGATATCAGCACAGGTAATACCTCATACAAACACCTAAAAGTTCCTATAGAGGTACAGCCAAATGCTCCTGAAGTTCAATGTTTCTCAACATCCAAAGGTTTGTACCTTGTCTACAAAGATGAATTGGAATTAAAATATAGCCATTTGATCAATGGCGAATTTGATATACTAAAACCATTCTTAGAGATTGAAGAAAAATACAATGAGAGCTATCTTAAAGCAGAGTTTTCACACGATAATAAAATCTACTCCAGTTCATATACTCTAAGTAGAGACCACGAAAAAATGCACCTATTCCTCAATGCCTATGACATTGCAGCAGATACCGGTTTAAGTAAAGAAATTGATTTAGAGTTGGATCAAATGAGTTTTACTTATAACAGCATGTATGACTTAAACCTTACGGGTACTAAAAAAGTATCCAATGGCTTCTTTCTTTATGGCAAGCTGGATATGAAACTTGGAAATGAATATCCAAGATCCAGAACTAGTGAAGGGTTTGTAGGGATTTGGCTTGCTTATTTTGACTTTAACTTAAATCTAGTCTACTTTCATCAATACCCTTTTCAGAATATGAAAGGCTTGGTTAAACAGAATGCAGTTACACAAGCTGCGGTCATTGATTTAAAGGAAGATATCAATGGAAACACCTTTCTGGTAATTAATGAGGTTCAAGAGATTACGCATGGACTTAAATATGTCTTCTATATCGATCAAAAGGGTGAAATTCTATCGATGATTGGAGGCCAGGATATGTACAATTTCTTCGAGTACGACCGTTTGGGGCTTCGAGATGCTGGAAGAAACAACCGAGTGAGGCTTATGAATGATGACTGGTCGCCTTATTTGGCGAACTCCTTTCATGTTATGAACTATATCGAAAACCTTCATTCGAGGGTTATCAATAATATTCAGTATCTGGCCAATGAATCTAACTTACTGGCAGAGAAAATGGCCTACACTTACCTGGTTAATAAGCAAGGAGATGTAGTTGTTTTGGAGTATATCGACAAGAAAAGAGGAACCTTAAAAATTTATCCTTTCTCTAATTAGCGGAGGCCACCTTAAATTCACTGGTTTCGTGAAATGTAATTTTAGGATTGTTCTGCTTGGCCATATCCAGCATAAATGCAGTTTGAGCCAGAAAGACTAAATTGTCGTCCTTATCCACTACAATATCTTGTGGCTTATACTTAATGAAGTCTTGAATTGCCTGCTCATCCCCTGTCATCCAACATGCTTTGTGGTATGGAAGTGAATCGAACCGGGCACTCGCATTGTACTCATGTTTGAGACGGTATTGAATTACTTCAAACTGAAGTTCTCCTACTGTTCCAATAATTTTCCGGTTACCGGGTTGCTGAGTATACAGTTGTGCAACACCCTCATCAGTCAATTGATCAATTCCTTTTTCGAGCTGTTTACTTTTCATAGGATCCAGATTAACCACTTCCCTAAACAACTCCGGGCTAAAGCTTGGTATCCCTTGGAATTCAATAGATTCTCCTTCTGTTAGACCATCGCCTATTTTAAAGTTTCCGGTATCGTATAAACCTACCACATCTCCGGGAAACGCTTCTTCCACAACATCCTTGCTACTCGCGAGAAAGGTATATGGATTAGAAAACCTCATCTTCTTTTCTAAACGAGGGTGATAGTAAAATGTGTTTCGTTCAAACGTTCCGGAGCAAACCCTTAAAAAAGCGATCCTATCTCTATGGTTTGGATCCAAGTTCGCGTGAATTTTAAAAATAAATCCGGTGAATTTATCTTCAGACGGTTTTACCTCTCGTTTATCAGTTTCTCTGCTTTTGGGTCCCGGAGCAATATCAATAAAAGTATCCAGCATCTCCTGAACTCCGAAGTTATTTAAAGCAGACCCGAAGAATACAGGAGCTAATAAACCATCGAGATATAAATTCCGATCAAAAGGCTCATATACACCTTCAATGAGTTCAACATCTTCCCTTAATTGATTTGCATCTTCTTCGCCAACTAGCTCATCCAATTTTGTATCCTCCAAGGAATCAATAGCTTTATATTCTGCTGCTTTCTTGGTTTTATCCCCTTCAAATAAGTTGAGGGATTGATTGTAAAGTAGGTAAACCCCTTTAAATCTGCTTCCAATGTTAATTGGCCAACTCAAAGGTCTGGTGCTGATATTTAATTCTTGCTCAAGTTCGTCTAAAAGATCAAATGGGTCTCTACCCTCTCTATCGAGTTTATTTACGAAAATGATTACCGGAGTGTTTCTCATTCTACAAACCTGCATTAGCTTTCTAGTTTGAGCCTCTACCCCTTTTGCTGCATCTACAACCAAGATCACACTATCCACCGCAGTAAGAGTTCGATATGTATCTTCTGCAAAATCTTTGTGACCCGGTGTATCGAGGATATTGACAATTTTACCCTTGTAATGAAAAGACATTACAGAAGTAGCCACAGAGATACCACGCTGCTTCTCAATCTCCATAAAATCTGAAGTAGCCGTTTTTTTTATCTTGTTGCTCTTTACTGCACCGGCAGTTTGTATCGCCCCTCCAAAAAGCAGCAATTTTTCGGTAAGTGTAGTCTTTCCGGCATCCGGGTGAGATATAATTCCGAAGGTTTTGCGCTTGTCAATTTCCTGTGATAAACTCATAAAAGGCTGCAAAATTAATTCTTTAATTAAGTCATCGGGATAAATTTGCGGCATGAAATGGACGAACCTCTTAATATTTACGCTGGTATTGGCGTCTTGTGCTAATCCTTACAAGGAAGTGATTGAAGAATTACAGCTTAAAGATGGCTTGTATGCTGAAATGATAACAAGCAAAGGAACGATTTACCTGAAGCTAGAGCATGAGAAAACACCTTTAACAGTAGCAAACTTTGCAGGTTTGGCCGAAGGTGTTATCCCGAATGAAGCTAGAGACAGTGCTGTACCATTCTACGATAGCCTTACATTTCATAGGGTTATACCAAACTTCATGATTCAAGGTGGAGATCCTAATGGCATTGGTACCGGCGGACCCGGGTACCGTTTTAAGGATGAGTTTCACGATAGTTTAAAGCACGATAAACCGGGAATCCTTTCTATGGCAAACTCCGGACCTAATACCAATGGTAGTCAATTCTTTATTACTCAAAGAGAAACTCCTTGGCTCGATGGAAGACACACCGTATTTGGTCATGTAGTGAAAGGAATGGATGTAGTGAATGAAATCATTAATGTCCCAAGAATGAAAAACGATAAACCGGCTACTCCAGTTTATATTTTAGATTTAAATATTATAAGAGTTGGAAAAGAGACGAAAGAATACGATCCACTCGAAATTTTCAATAAACTCAAGTAATTGTTCGAAAAGAAAGAATTTAAATTTAAAGGTAGCGGCAAGAAATTAATTACCGCAGATCTTACCTTTAAACCTACTGAGGAAGAGCGCCCTATCTGCATTTTTCTCCATGGCTTTAAAGGCTTTAAAGATTGGGGCTCGTGGCCTCTCGCCGCTGAAGTATTTGCAATTAAAGAGCTCCCATTCTTTAAAATCAACTTTTCGCATAATGGTACAAGTCCGGCACATCCAACGGAATTTGTTGATCTCGATGCTTTTGGTAAAAATACCTTAAGTATGGAGCTTGATGAGACCGGTTTAGCTCTTGATTTTATAGAGAAGAACAGGGAAAAACTGGGTTTTAACTGGAACGGTGATTTTTACCTCATTGGTCATAGCAGAGGCGGTGGAATAGCATTATTAAAGGCATGTCAAGACGACAGAATTCAGAAAGTTGTTACTTGGGCAGCAGTTGCAGATTTCTCGCGATATATTCAGCTTGCAGATCCAATAGAGTGGCAGGAAAAGGGATTTATCACAGTCCCTAACAGTAGAACAGGACAAGAAATGCCTGTGGGCTTTGAACTCTATCAAGATTACTTTAAAAACGAAGACCAATTAAACATTGATCGAAACCTAGAGAAACTAACTCAACCTTTAATGGTAATCCACGGTGAAGAGGATGAAACAGTACCTGAATCGCACGCCATGTTTATCTACGAGAATGTCCCTCATGCTATTTTAATTACCCTTGAAGGGGTGGATCATAGTTTTGGTTTATCTCACCCTCTAACAGAGCGAAAGATTAATGCTAACTTCGCTCGGGTACTTGAAGAAACCATTGAGTTTCTTACCATGTAATGGCAAAACAAATTTCAATTATTGGAGGTGGAGCCGCAGGTTTTTTTGCTGCAATAAATATAGCTGAGAGAAACCCTAAAGCCAAGATTACTATTTACGAAGGCAGTAATTCTCTACTATCTAAAGTGCTCATTTCCGGTGGTGGTCGATGTAATGTCACCACAGCTATTCAAGACCCTTTCAGATTGTCGAAGCAATACCCCAGAGGACACGAAGTACTCGAACCTGTATTTAAGAGATTTGGGAGTAAAGAAACCTACCAATGGTTTGAAAACAGAGGTGTTCGCCTCAAAACCGAAGAAGATGGCAGGGTATTTCCGAGAAGCAATTCTTCTAGTAGTATTTACAATGTATTAGTAGACTCTGCTAAGAAATTAGGTGTTAAAGTTGAACTCAACCATCGCCTCAAAGACATTCGTTATATTGAAAACAGCATTGAGTTAGATTTTCAAGATCAAGTAGTATCGACAGATTATTTAATCTTAAGTACCGGAAGCAATAAACAAGTTTGGGGTATTCTAAGCAAGTTAGGGTATGAAATTGTAGCACCTGTTCCCAGTCTATTTACATTCAAGTCTAAAGATCCTGAATTCAAATCTTTGGCGGGTGTTTCCGTTCAAGATGCAGAAGTGCGTATATCAGGTGTAAAAGGACAGTTCAATGGGCCATTACTGATTACCCATCGCGGGTTTAGCGGTCCTGCTATTTTAAAATCGAGTGCCTGGTTGGCACAAGAACTGGAGCAGAAGAATTATAGCTTTGAGCTTATAATTAGTTGGGTCAATCCTTCTCATCGAGCAAAACTTGAAGATTCATTACGAGCGACAGCTGAACAATTCCCGAAAGAGAAAGTACTGAACTGGAGAGATCACGGGCTTCCTAAACGTTTATATCAGCACTTGTTCGAACGAACAAAACTCCGTGAATACACCAATTGGTCGGAAATAGGGAAAAAAGGTGTAAAAGCTCTTTTAGAGCAAATTTTTGAATGTAAAATCTCAATTTCGGGCAAAGACACATTTAAGGAAGAGTTTGTAACCGCAGGCGGAATTGACCTTAAACAGCTGAATATGAGCAATTTTCAGAGTAAACTTCATCCAGAGATCTACTTTGCAGGAGAAGTATTAAATATTGATGCTATTACCGGAGGATTCAATTTTCAGGCCGCATGGTCCGGTGCATTTCTCATTGCAGAAGACCTAACTCGATAATATCTAAATTTTATATTTCATTTGCCTTATGCTTAGAGGATTGGCAGTACTACTATTACTTATTTCCAGTATGCTAACGGGACTTGCTCAGTTACCGGATATGATTCAATTGCTTCCGGATTCATCTAAACTTGAGCGGCTTACTGGCTTGGAAAAAGCTAGAATGTACTATGGTGCAGGGCAATACGTAAAATCGGAGTCTCTATTATTCATTGAATTAGAAAATGGGACTATGCAATCAGAAGACTTTTTGATGTTTGCAAATTGTTTAATGGCAACCGGTAAACGGGCTCTGGCAAGTGATATGTTTAAAGAGTATCAGCGACTCTCAGGCAATGAGTATGGTGCAGTTGCCGATATGGTTTCAGGTCTTTTTATGTTGGACAGTGCAAAAGTTCCAATTGAACGAGTTTTCACCACAACCGAAGGAGTTCATAGTGCAAGCTTCTACGATGGAAAAATTTATTCTGCTAAAAACGGTAGTCTTTATTCTTATATAGCATCCTGTCCTGGAGAGTTGGACGCTGGTACATATATGGGTCTTAACATATCCGGAATAAGCTCGGTGACCTTCTTTAACGGTGGATTTAGTGCAGTGCTTAGTGCTTATGACCCTAAGACAGAACGTTTTAATTTATACGAAGTAGAACGGGAAGGTGCTAATTGGAGTAAAGCCAAACGATTGAAGTTTTGTGATCCTGAAATAAATTACCTCCACCCTACCTTGGATGAGGAGAAGGGCATCTTGTATTTTTCATCAGATGCAGCAGGTGGTTCCGGTGGTTTTGATTTATACCTCAGTTATTATTCAGGGTCCAAATTTGGTGAAGCAATTAACCTTGGTTCCAATATTAACACCAACTTTAACGAGCTATATCCTAATTCTCTTAACGGTTGGCTTTACTTTAGTTCAAACGGATACCCTACAAATGGCGGTTACGATTTGTTTCGCTATAAGATGCTGGATGAGTTCACACCGGTGGTGAAGAATGTAAAAACGTATAACTCCAGGTTTGATGAATTAGCCATTGTAATGCAGGACCCACAGCATTTTATCATTAACCGCAATACTTCAAGTGGATTATTCTTGCTTAGTTCTACCCTACCCGGTAAGAAAATAGAGTTTAAAGGAAGAATACTTGATGAAAAGCAAAATGCAATAGATAATGCTGCAGTCTTGTTATTAAGTGATGCTCAGTACCCTCATTACAGCTTGAGTAATTCAAAGGGTGGATTTAGAATTATCAATGAAGGAAGTGCTGAAGAAGTTAATGTTCGGATTTTCGCAAGCGGATATTACGCTAAACAGTTCATCTTAAGAAGTAATGAGAAGAATGAACTGGTACTTCAGAAGATTGAAAATGTAAGTATCGTAAAGGTTATTGAAGTTCCGGTGAAAAATGATACTGCAGATGTTGAATATTACGCGGGAGATGCTGTAGACAGTTTACCTCCAAAGGAAACAATTCATGATAACTCAGAAAATATTCGGGGGGTAATCCTTCCAGACACTTCTAAGTTTTACGTTATTGTTGGATCTTCCAAGGATTATGATTTTGCTTATAGAATTTGGAGTAATTATAAGGAAGATTTCCCGAGTCTTCAAATCATTAAATTTGGTAAATCGCTGTATCGTATTGGATTTATGGCAGGAACCAATGAGCTAGATGCGGTTTCGGCGCTTCGAGATGCAATTGAGATCAGAAATGATGCTTGGTTAATTAGACCCGGTTTTCATTAATCGCGCCAAAGCTCATCATCAAGCTTCAAACTGTAAACTCCACTGCCATAGGTAGATACATAAATAATTTTCTTGTTATAATCGATTTCAAAATCGCGTACCGCTATTGCCGGAAAAGCATAATCAAGTTTCACCCATTGGTCTTGATATTGATTTCTGAAATAAATACCATCTAGGGTTGACACTAATAATCCCGATTGAGATCCTTCAATCCATTGAATTTTAAAACTATTGTGAATTGAAATTCCATCTGACCAGTTTTCCCAAGTATCTCCCCCATCTAAACTGCGATATACCTTATTTACCAAACTGTCATCCATCAATCCAAGACTAACATAAACTTCTGCTGGATTTTGTGGATTACTTACTACGGAACTCACATACCGCCAATTGAGGATGGGTAATGACTCTGTAATATCAGTCCAATGCTCTCCGCCATCGTAAGTCCTGAAGAACTTACCCGATAATGCAGCACTTCCCCAGGTTGGCTGATCGAAAGCAAAATACATGATCTCGGGATGAGCTGAATTCAAAGTAAAGCAGCTGGCTTTATACCCTTTATTATCGAGCCCTTCCGTGAGATTTTTCCAGGATTTTCCATTGTACAACCATAATTGATCACCCAAGTATAATAGTGAATCCTTGCTGCCTGGATATTTGCCGTACTTTGCCGTAAAAGGAGTCATTTTAGCAGGTGGTTCATTGACGTAAATTGGTTCAGAAGTCGTTTTATTTACCGCTCTGGCATTCCCTGAAACCATGATATAAACCTTGTCCTCCATCTCTAGAATATCCCCTCCATCGCCATAAATTTCGCCTAAATGCGTCCATTCTCCATTCGAGTATTTCATGGTGCCGACATCCTGGCATCCAATCATAAAGCCTTCACCGGTGAGGCCCAAACCGTAAACCATCACTCCCGTCATACCATAACCTGTAATATTGGTCCATGTATTTCCCTGATCTGAAGATGTAAAAACACCTCCATCTGTTCCCAGGTAGCAAGTGCCATCTTTGTGATAATAAACTGAGCGGATATCATCATGAACAAATTGAGGAGTTTGATAAGCAGGTGTCGACATCAATTTAAAGTTGGGCTCTGTTTCTGTGCTGATAAAGACCCTCACAGCCCCAATTAATATTTCATTGGGATTAGCAGGACTAATATGGAGTTCTGCATGGTTAATATCAAATCGATTTATTGTTCTTGTATTATGAACATTGGCCCATGTCTTTCCGGAGTCTTTGCTTTCGTCTAACCACAATCTGCCTTTGTAAGAGTACGCAGCTAGAAAGCGGGCTGAGTTATGAGGATCTGCACAGATCGCTATTCTTTGAACCGGTCCACTTTCATCGCTAAGTTGGCTCAATGAAGAAGTAATTTGAGTCCAGGCTTCACCTTGGTTATTAGATATTAAAAGCTCCCTACCAGAAACTAAAATGGTCTTCCCATCCTTTGACTCTGCGATATGCCTTAAATTCAAGCTTTTATCTTCATACATTACATCCCAATCTTTAGCCCTATTTGTGCTGAGATATATTTTGGTTGGGCTGATAGCAAGTATTGATTTGGACCTTTCCAGAATATCAATTCCCCAAATCGGGGTTTTATCTTGAGGTTTGAAAGTGAGTCCTGTCGGTTTCCAGGTTCTACCTTTATTTCTGCTACAGTAAACTCCAAGTCCAAAATCATCATTGTAATGAGTTAAACCTGTAGCTATAAAAATTTCTTTGCCATCTACTGCGATATCCAAAACACCAATACGCAATCCAAGATCAAAAATTTGACGCCAATGCTCTCCTCCATCTTCACTCAGAAATAATCCATTCGTGATATGACCTGCCAGTATTCGTTCTTTATCATCACTTACATATAAAGACTCAATCCAAGCCATTCCAACACCGCACCACCGACCACTATCAATCGTTGTTTCAGGTGTAACAAAAGGACCTAAATGAGTCCATTCATAGCTCGATTTTGAAAGTTGTCCTGAAACCTGCAATAAGATCAGGCAGGGCAAGAGTGCACCAATTAATCGTTTATATAACATTACGCAGGATCGAAAATAGACCTACAAGAATGAAAAACAAGCCAACTATTCGGTTTAATTTCGAACCTAGTTCGGTTGAAATTTTATTTCTATATCTGCGAGCCAGATAAATATAAACCGAGAGTATAATGAGAGCACCAAATGCGGCACCGAATGCGAAGCTAAATTTAGGACTAATCCATCCTGCTGCATCAAAATTAATCATCTGAGAACGTTGAGGTAAAAAATTTAAAGAATCTGTCTTTAATAAAATTAATATACCCGACCAGAAGAAAATAAGTTGAGGATTAAGCGAAGCCAATAAAAAGCCTTTAAAGAATGAACCTGTTTTACTGGGCTTTGTATTAATATTTTCTTTTGGTTTGGCATTAGCGCTTACAAAATAGTAATAGAAGCCAATTCCTAGCATGATAACACCCACTGCTATTCCTATGGCAGTCTTGTAAGACTTTAGTCCATCAATAAACTCCGTTCCATAAATTGCAATGAGCGTATACGGAATTTCCGGAAGTACTCCTCCAAGAGCTAAGAAAAAGGCTTGTTTCCCGCCCTTGTTAATTGTAGTTTGAATTACAGCCACGTTTACCAAGCCTAACTGCAAAGAACCCCAGAAGCTAATTAAGCTTGCAGCGATAAAGGCTATCAATCCATCCACGCCCCAAAAGTTGTTTAAAAAATATTGGCTACCAAACCTTTTCTTAGGAAAAGATATACTAAGCTTGCCGAAGATTTATGGACAGTTTGGTAATTGAAGGGACCATTGTACAAAAGCTTGACCCTCAGGAGGGCGTGAGTGCAAGAGGTCAATGGAAGAAACAAGATTTTATCATAGAAACCAATGATCAGTATCCAAAGAAAGTTTGTGTATGCTGTTGGAATGATAAAATAGATGATTTAGCGCAATACAATATCCACGACAGTATTAGAGTGGGTATCAATATTGAATCAAGAGAGTATAATAAGCGTTGGTACACCGATATTAAAGCCTGGAAAATTGAACCCTTAACCCAGAAAACCGGTACAGGAAGCAGTTCAAATGCCAGTGAAGGTTCAACAGCTAATAGCGGATCTGATGATGTCTTAGGGATCAGCTTTTCCGACGAAGACGAGGAACTCCCATTTTAATTCATCATGGCAAAGGAAATCCTGTTGATTTCTGATAGTCATGGTTACAGCGATGAAAAACTATTAGAGCATGCTGCTGCAGTAGATGAAGTGTGGCATGCCGGAGACTGGGGCGGTATAGAACTCAGTGATCAAATAGTTCAAAAAACTCCTATTCGTGGAGTATTTGGTAATATTGACGGAACTATCATAAGAAAAGTCTACCCAAAAGAGTTAATATTTGACTGTGAGGGACTTAAGGTCTACATGATTCATATTGGTGGATATCCGGGTAGATATGCCAAAGGTATTTTAGATAAATTGCAATTAATAAAACCCGATTTATTTATTACCGGGCATTCTCATATCTGTAAAGTAGTAAAGGATAAGAAATTGAATTTACTGCACTTTGATCCGGGAGCCATTGGTAACAAAGGCTTCCATAAAGTGAGAACCATGCTTAGATTTAAAGTATCTCAGGGTAAGATAGAAGACCTTAGGGTAATCGAATATGAAAAGAATTTTAAAGACCAGACTACTAGTACCCATTAGCCTCATTGTTCTTTTGGCTTGTGGTGAAACTAAAGTTGTTAATGGACAGTATAGCCAAGACATTCCCAAAAAAGCACTGAAGTATTTCAACGAAGCGTATCGACATTATCAATACGGTGAATATCGCGAAGCAGAAAAATCTCTACAATCTGCTATTGATAAGCATCCATCATATGTTGATGCTTGGGATTTGCTCGGTAGAACGTACAAGGCCTTGTGGGAGAATGACAAAGCAATACATGCATTTAGACAAGCTCTGATCTATAATCCAAAGCACTTCTTCTCGCATTACGAGCTGGGTAATTTGTATTACAACAAGCAGATGTTAGACTCTGCTCAGTATTATTTCAACAATGTATTGAAGGTTTCAGATTCTGAAGATAAATACACACAAACTGCAAGAAGGCAGATTAGAAATATTGAGTTTGCTCGAGAAGCCATGAAAAACCCGGTAGATATTACTCCGGTGAATCTCGGGCCCCGCTTAAATAGCAAGAATGAAGAGTACTCTCCTGCCCTAACGATTGACGGAAACACCATGTTCTTTACATGGAGAGATGGTTCATTAGATATCTATCACGCAAATGAGGAGTTGTATTACTCAACAAAAGATAAGAACGGTGATTGGACCTATTCCAGACCTATTGGTCCTCCAATTAACACTGCAGATAACGAAGGAGCCTTTAGTGTTACGGCTGATGGACGATATATATTCTACACAGCCTGCAATAGATCTGGTGGTATCGGGCAATGTGATATTTGGCTTACTTCAAATACTAAAGGTACCTGGGATCGCCCGTTAAATCTCGGTAAGCCGGTGAACTCCAAGCACTGGGAATCTCAACCCTGTATATCTTCTGATGGTCGTAAACTGTACTTTGCTAGTGATAGACCCGGTGGCTACGGTGGAATTGACCTTTGGGTGAGTACCTTTACAGATACAGGTTGGTCTGCACCGGTAAACTTAGGACCCGATATTAATACGATAGAAGATGAACAGTTTCCTTTTATCCACCCGGATGGAGTTACACTTTACTTCAGCAGCTATGGTCACCCAGGAATGGGGAATGCAGACCTCTTTATCAGCCATTTAAAACCCGATGGAACATTTGCCAAACCGGAAAACCTAGGCTATCCTATCAACTCTGTTGGACATGATTGGAATTTAATTGTTGGCAGAGACGGTAAAACAGCCGTTTACAGCAGCGATCAGATCGAAGGTGGTCAAGGTGGCATGGATCTTTATACATTCACCTTACCGGAAAATAAAAGGGCTCAGCAGGTGAGCTATGCACAGGGTACCGTATTCGATGAAAAAACATTAAAGAAGTTAGGAGCCAGCGTAGAACTGATTCCATTAGATGGCGGTAGTCCAACCATCACCTTTGCTCCCAGTACCACAGGTGAGTTTTTAGTTGCTCTTAGGGGAAATACCAAGTATGCATTAAATGTTTCGAGTAAAGGCTATTTGTTCTATAGTGAGCATTTTGATATGCCAGAAGTACCTACTGATGAACCTTATAAATTAGAAATTCCGCTTAAGAAAATTGAGGTAGGAAATGCGATCATTCTTAAAAACGTATTCTTCGACACCGATAAATTTGACCTAAAGGATGAAAGTACTGCAGAGCTGGAGAAACTATATCAGTTCTTAGAACAAAATCCCGATCTTAAAATCGAAATTAGCGGTCATACTGATAATCAAGGTTCTTCTGCTCATAACTTGGAGTTAAGCAAAAACAGGGCACTCGCTGTTTATAATTACCTGGTTTCCAAAGGAATTGACGAAAGTAGATTGAGCTATGCAGGGTATGGAGATACTCAACCTATCGCAGATAACGAAACTGATGAAGGGCGCGCAAAAAACAGAAGAACAGAGTTTAAGATTGTGGATTAGATCGGTTTAAGATAAATTCTTCAATTACTTGAGGGAAGTTATCATGCTCAAGCTTTCGAATCTTCGACCTTAAAGTATCCAGGTTCTCATTAGGATCAATATCGCAATGAAATTGCGCTACAATTTTTCCTTTGTCAAATTCCTCATTAACCTCGTGAATTGTAATACCTGTCTTACTTTCACCCGCTGCCAGCACAGCCTTATGTACATTATCGCCGTACATATTCTTACCACCGTAATTCGGCAAAAGCGAAGGGTGTATATTGAGCATTCTCCCCTTGTAATGTTGTACGATGCTACGGGGCACAAGCTTTAAAAATCCAGCGAGAATGATATAATTAACTCCCCTCCTCTTTAAATCTTCAAGATATAGTCCATTCACGAATTCCTCTGTGGAAATTACATGCGTATTTATACCTTGTGCTTCAGCTGCAACCAAAACGCCTGCGCTTGATTTGTTTGAGGAAACGCGAGCCACATTAATCTTCTGAGATTTTTTGAAGTAATGAATAATATTCAGTGCATTAGAACCCGCACCGGAAGCCCAAATTTCTATATTGATCATTTGATAACAAGAGATTGAAGTATGACTTCTATTTCTCTGAGCGCTTTGGCCTTGCTTTCGTTAGGACCATAGACATAACCTTCAACGGTTACGATCATTTCGGATTTTTTGTCGTAGATAGAATATGAAACAAATGGACCGGCTATACCTAAATCATTCTTCACTCTCCACCAACCTTTCATTACAACGGCATATTTCCCATTAAAATTGATTTCTTCAAAATGGGGTTCCAGTCTAGGATCAACCACCATAAAAGAACCTTCAACTTCGCCCGGAATATAAGTTTGGGTGATCTCATTTCTTCTCTCGATAACCTGCTCTAAGCTAAACTGATCTTCAGAAGTATAAGGTTCATAATGTACCATTAAGCCATAATCATGCTTATCCGTATTCTTCCTTAGCCATAAGAATTCTTCATTGTCGATTGCTACACGATATGAATTTGGCTTGCGAAGCGCAAAACCTTTACGACCCATCCAATCGAGATAAATTGAGTCCCTGCTCGTAGGAATGGTTAAGACCTTGTGAACTCCGGTACTTACCTCATTCTTGTTGGCTTGACTCATTAATTCACCTGAACGTTGTTTTAGCTTAACTAAAAGACTGTCGTGGCTTTTAGCTGTTATGTAAAACACATTTTGGTTCTTAGCCCAAACATCTGTTTTATTATATCCAAGCGCCTTATTATTTGAAATAATTTCTTTTACCTTCTCTTTGTTTTCGGGACCGTAAATTGAACTCAGATCTTCAAGATTGTCTTCCGTGAGGCATACAAAAATGTTGTGGTGCTCTTGAAAATAGCCTTCAAAATAGCTCTGATCAGCAAAAATTACTTTGAATCTAGGTTCAGATGGAGGTGGCAAACCATTGGTAGGTGCAGCAAATACATCTCTTACTACTTCCTTGAATTGCTCTGTGCTGTGTGCTTTGTCGTATACTACAATTAATTCTGCAAGCTGTCCTACCGAATCCTGAAAATAATCTTTTCTAGATTCTTCATCGCCGCATGAACTTAAAAGAGTTAATAGAAATAATGATACAACTACAGTGTAGTTCTTTACTAGCTTCTGTAGATGGCTAATTTCTGGTTTGGATAAATTAAGCTTCCTTTGATTCTGTTCCATTTCTTCAGATCTGATACCGAGCAACCGTACTTACGTGCAATTATAGGAAGACATTCTCCTTTTCTCACGGTGTGATACAAAACTTTTGGTTCTGCAGCCTCCCGTTCTTTTGCCGCTAAATTCTCTTCTTTGGTCTTTGCAATGATATCAGCTTCGCTTTGATAGAACAAGCTCACTTTGTTTTCGGGAATATTAAGCCAATAACCGGTTCCTTTTGTTGGAATAACGGCATGTTTAAGCTCCGGATTATAAGCCAAAAGTGTTTTTTCTTCAACTCCAATTATATCTGAAATCACCTTAAACGACATGTCATTGGTGCAATAAACCGAGTGATACACTTGCTGACTATCAACGGGTGGACTAGCTGTTATCCCAAATTCGCTGTAAAAGTTCATCATGTAAGCCATGGCAATAAACTTAGGAACGTAGTTTTGAGTTTCTCTAGGTAGGTATCTGTACATTCCCCAGAAATCTTTTCTTCCTGAATAGCGTATTGCCTTACGCACATTTCCCGGTCCGCAGTTATACGAAGCGATCGCTACATACCAATCTCCAAACATGGCATACATAGATTTTAGATATTCAGCAGCGGCTTGGGTGCTTTTCTCAATTGATCTTCTTTCATCTACTACATAGTTTTGATCGAGATCAAATAACCTTCCTGTAGCAGGCATAAACTGCCAAGGTCCAACTGCGCCGGAGCGCGATACTGCATAAGGATTGAGGGCCGACTCAATAACGGAGAGATATTTCAGTTCTAAAGGCACCTCATTCTTATCAAAAATCTTTTCGTAGATTGGGAAATAGTATTTTGATCTCGTTATTACATCTTTCAGTTTATACTGCCATCTAGTTCCAAAAAAGTCGATTTGAGCTTTTACATAAGAATTGTATTCCATTGGAATTACGTGCTCTAAACTGCTTACGTGAAAATTAAATAAATTTTCATCCACAGGAATAATATTCGCTTCAAATTCAATTAACTCATCAGAATACAGTTCTTCTGCTTCTAAATTCTCCTCACTAGTATTCAGATCAGCATCTACACGGCTCGATAAAGCCAGTGAATCTCTGTTGGTAGCTGATGCAAAATTGATCATCAGCAAGCTAAATACATATAGTCCTACAATCCTCATATTACAAATCAAGTATAGTTATAACGTTCAAAACGGTTTATTTGTACACAAACAAAAAAAATGTGCAGTTTAGTATATCATTTCCTTTTTAATTAACTTGCACTCACATCATCATCAATGGGTCAACTTTCGAATCCTTCATTTGAAGAATTAGCAAAACAAGCTTCATTATCTCCTCAGGAAAAGCTTCTGGCTGTAAAAAAGAACAAAAATACACTCAGTATTGGAATTCCTCAAGAGACAACATTTCAGGAGCACCGTGTACCATTATCTCCCATGGCTGTTCAGCTCTTGGTTCAAAATGGACACGAACTAAGGTTAGAAGCGGGATGTGGCGAAAAAGCCAACTTCAGCGATTACGATTACAGTAATGCCGGAGGTGAAATAGTTTTCGACACAAAATCGGTGTATGAATCCGATATTATACTAAAGGTAGCTCCTCCTACTTTAGAAGAGCTTGATTTTATGAGACCCGGACAAGTGCTTATTAGCGCAATCCAGCTTATAAAATCTAAAGACAACGTTGTTCGCAAGATGATGAGCAAAGGAATCATAGCAATTGGCTATGAGTTTCTTCGCAATGACGAAGGCGTCTTACCCATCATCAGGAGCATGAGTGAGATTGCCGGAAGAGCCTCAGTTCTTATTGCTGCAGAATACTTAAGCAACTATAGCAATGGAAAAGGTGAACTTTTTGGCGGCATTCCCGGCATTCAGCCTACTCATGTTGTCATTATAGGTGCAGGGGCAGTTGGAGAGTATGCAGTTAGAGCGGCACTAGGACTCGGTGCATCTGTAAAGGTGTTCGATAATTCTATTCACCGATTAAGACGACTCGAGCACAGTTTAGGCTCTAGAATACATTCCTCCACTGTAATTCCTTCCATCCTTGCCAGTGCTTTAAAGGATTGCGACGTAGCCATAGGAGCTTTACGAAGCCCTATTGGATACAGCCCATGTGTGGTAAGTGAAGCTATGGTGCAGCAAATGCGACCAAATTCCTTGATTATCGATATCAGCATTGATCAGGGAGGATGTTTTGAAACATCTGAAGCAACCAACCATAAAATGCCGGTATTTGAAAAGCACGGAGTACTTCACTACTGTGTTCCGAATATTCCTTCGAGGTTTGCCAGAACAGCAAGTTACGCACTTAGCAATATTTTCACTCCTCTACTTCAGCAAATTGCAGAAGAAGGAGGAATCCACGCTTGTCTAAATGAACATGAAGGTTTAAGGTCAGGTACTTATATTTACAATGGTCATTTAACTAACTCCGTTCTAGGAGATCGTTATAAGCTGCCCGTAAAAGAAATCGAGTTTCTATTGGCAGGAATTAATAAATAATTAGTCCTCGCAGAATTCTTCCACCGCTTCAAATGCCAGCGGATACTTAAATTGCTTTGCCTTTTCGAAGTCGGAACATGCTTCTTTCAATGCAAACATATTTTCGCGAATCACTTTTTCATTTTTTCGATTTCGCGAATCGGAGTTTACTGCATCCATTTGATGAATGGTAGCCAGTCCTCTGTAATAATACCCTTCTCCATCATTAGGACTCATGCTAATAGCAACAGTAAAGTCTTGCTTAGCTTGGTCTAATCTGTTGAGGTGAGTTTGACATATTCCTCTATTAATATATGCTTTATGATACGTTGGGTCTAGAGATAACGCCATATCAAAGTCTTGAAGGGCTTGCTCGTATTTATTGAGTTTTACAAAGTTAGTACCTCTATTATAGTAGGCCTTTACATCTCTTGGATTCAGTTGAATCACCTTACTGAAATCTTCTATAGCCCCTTTATGGTCTTCCAGATTGGTTCTTACCATTCCCCTGTTCTGGAAGTACTTTTTATCACTAGGTTTTAATTGAATGGCTTTGTCGTACGATGCCAAAGCTTCTGGATACTCCACAATGTCTAAATGCACATTGCCTTTGTTGTAATAAGCATCGGCCATAGTTGGCTTCAACCTAATTGCATCCTTGTAATCTTCCAGCGCTGTTTGGTAGTTCTGTAATCGATAATGACAAACCCCGCGATTGTTGAATAGCACAGCTGAGGTAGAATCGATTTGAAGAGCACGCGAATATTCGACAATTGCTCCGGCATAGTCTTTTTCATTAAACTTTTGGGCTGCACGACGGTAAAAATCGCCTGCAGATTGTGCGAACGCACTAATAGTCAATCCAATAGATAAAGTAGTAGCAAGAAATATTTTCATGATTATCGGTTAATAACGTCTCAAATATAGACATTTTTATCCAATTTCAAGAAACATGACAGAAATTATTTGCAATATTTTGCACTTGCCGCACTTGCATCCGGGTTCTTAAAAGCAATGGCTTTTTCGAAATCTGAACAAGCTAACTCATTGTATATCTTGAAGTCGGCAATTTTAGCCGGATCCACAGAATCAAATTCTGTACTCAATTCTTTCATTCTGTATATGTTGGCCATACCTCGATAATAATAACTTTCACCATTGTAAGGATTAAAGCGAATTGATAGTGTAAAATCCCGAATCGCCGCCTCAAATTGCTTTAATTCTACTTTACACATCCCCCTATTCACATAGGCTTTATAGTATTCAGGATCAAGACTTAATGCGTATGAATAATCTTCAATTGCCTCTTCAAAATGCTTCATCATGAACAGAGCATTCCCTCTTTTAAGATACAACTTGGGGTCTTCCAGCCTTGAATACTTAATCGCTAAATCTAGATTTGATTTGGCCGATGAAAAGTCTTCAAGTCCTGTTAAAGCTTTTGCACGATTAACATAGGCTTTAACAAACAGGCTGTCCAGTATTAAGCAGCGATCATAAGAAAGAACAGCTTCTTGGTAATTAACTACCAACAACATACAATTTCCTCGATTGTAATAAGCCCTAGCAAAAGCAGAATCCAAGCTTATCGCTTTATCGTAGTCTGAGATCGCTTCTGTGAAATGATCTAAATTATAATGACATAATCCGCGATTATTGAATAATACCGCAGAACTACTATCTAAGTTAATCGCTCTTGAGTAATCTACAAGAGCCCCTGCGTAATCTCGATTGTTAAATTTTTGCTGCGCACGGCGAGCAAAATGAGAAGCATCATCTGCAAATGATGCTGTGGTATAAATGATTATTATTCCTAATACAGTTAGTACAGATCTCACCTCTTGCGTTTTGGAGGGCCTTGATTAGGGTCTATTCCCCTTTTCTTGGCCATATCTTCCAATCTTTTCTGGAGGCGGGTTTTCTTCACAGAGACTTTTTTCTTTTTGTTCTCCTGAAGCTCTTTATGCAATTTATCTTCATCAATGAAGAATTTGCGAATAACAAAGTTCTGAATTATTGTGATACAAGTTGCAGTAAAGTAGTAAAAACTTAATGCGGCAGCATAATTATTAAAGAAACCAAGGAACATAATGGGCATTAAATACATCATCCATTTCATTGGCCCGGTCATGCCGGCACTGGCTTGCGAGTTCATGTAAGTATAGATTACAGTAACCACGGTCATTAAAAGTGTAAACAAGCTGACATGGTCTCCATAACCCCAGATTGAAAAGTCTCCCGGGAAGTCCCAAATACTATCATAGGTACTTAAATCATCTGCCCACCATAAACTTTCCTGTCTTAACTCTATACTCGAAGGGAAGAACCTAAACATTGCAAAGAGGATAGGCAACTGGACAAGCTGTGGTAAACAACCGCCAAGAGGCGAAACACCCGCTTGCTTGTAAAGTTTCATTTGTGCAGCCTGCATCTTCTGCATGTCTCCTCCTGCCTTTTCTTTTATTTCGTCCAACTCCGGCTTAAGTAATCTCATCTTGGCAGATGACTTATAAACCTTAAACATTGGTATAAAGAGCAGAACCTTAATAATAAGAGTAAGGAAGAATATAATAATACCGTAGTTGGAAAAATACTGAGACAAC
This sequence comes from bacterium, assembly GCA_018223105.1. Classification (GTDB taxonomy): domain Bacteria; phylum Bacteroidota; class Bacteroidia; order NS11-12g; family UBA9320; genus JAAEYY01. The sequence continues at coordinate 73,226 of JAAEYY010000003.1, forward strand.
CAGTTAAATACAGGTATTACCAGTCCCTTGTTTACCCAACCAAATATCCCCCAGCCCAGTGGAATGATCTGTTGCAGACCAACATCCATTTTCTTCAAGGTCTTATAGTGATTTGGTCCGGCGTAAAGCTGCCAAGAATAAACTTCTCGGTCGTTTAAAGCTACAGGCAAATAGAGGTCGGCCTTTAAATACTCAATATATTCGTCTGAATTAGCTTCTTCAGTTTGAATCTCAAAACCGTCTTCAGCAAAGCCTTTTTTATTGATTAAGGTGTAATTGAAGAACTTCTGTTTAAATGAAATCCACTCAATTCCCGGGTCTAGTGTTTCTTCATCTTCAGATGTTTCACTGAGATAGTCTACTCCAGACTCATTCTCGTATTTGTAGTAAATAGTTGTGGCATTTCTTTCGTCTTCAAGCGACTTTTCCTGTTGTTGCATTTTAGCAGACCACAACAATTCGATAAATCTGTTTCTCGGAGATATTGTATTGGCAAATCCGGAAAACTCTACCTGGTAATCAATTAAATATTCACTTTCTTCTGCGAAAGAGTATCGCTGAATAATCTTTCTATTTTGACCCAGATCAGCAACTAAATTGATGTTTCCTTCTGATTGTGATTCTTCTACAAATTCAAGCTCTCTAGAGCTTAAGGTACTACCATTTGCAAGTGGAATAACATATTCAAATTGAAGGTCGCCCTCCGTAAACATGACAAGATCGCTTGAATCATATCGTTTGAATTCCTTTAAGTTGATCTTTTGAGGAATACCTCCAATATTGCTAATTTCAATACTGATTTTATCGTTTTCAAAGACAAAAGTCTTTGCTTCAATTTGCCGACTTTCCTGAACTGAATCAGGACTCACTAGAGTATCATTTATGGCAACTGCAGTGGTGTCTGACTTTTTTGCAGGAATGCTGTCACTAATTTCAGTAGCCGCTTTTTCTTCCTGTTCTTCAATCTGTTCTATGGTGTTTTTATTGATAAAAAGATAGGCCACAAAAAGGACCAAAATCAATATATAACCTACGGTTGTTTTCTTATCCATTACCTGTTAGAGGGCTGCAAATGTAGAAGGTTCTTTGAAAAAAAGAGGGATCAGGGTAAGAAGTACGACCTAAGACTTGAAATTAAGGTCGAACGCACCTTCTTAGAAACTCGTTTTACGGCTTTAGAATCTGTTTGAAAATCAATACTTTGAACCAGTTTTTTAGCAGAAGATTTATTGCTAAAATGCAGGTTAAGATATTCCATTCTTTGATTAAACTCATTGATCGAGAATTCTTTTTCAAAGTACTCCTCTCCCGCTTTCCTCATCGCTTCAAAATCATTACATATCACACAAAGCGGTTCCAAGCCTGTATTTTCTACCATCAATGGATTAACTATTGCAAACTTGCCTTGATATAGAGCATTGATTAACTTGAGCTTTATACCAGTTGCCTGGTTTGTATGAAGCATATTGATTTTCGCTTCAGCAATAAGTTTATGTAACTGATCTGTGGTCGTTTTGGTAACGAGTTGAATATGATCGTATAGTTCTATCTCTTTCTCTAACTCCTTATTTGGATTATTTCCCGCGATGATCACAGGCAGTTTCCATTTTGAGAAAACATTTCGTATTAACTCAAGAGCCGCTTCATAGTTCTCTGATACGCCTAAGTTCCCGTGGTACAATACAAAATCTCCTTTATCCTGAGGGTATTTAGCATCACTATTGCTGTGAAAGGCAGGAACGTAAATCGCCGAATCATATCGCTCATTAAAGTACTTATAATCTTCGGGGCTTATTGCTGCTATAAGGTCTGCATGCTTCAGGACCTCTTCATAACGCTCTAATCGCTCAGATTCCACTTTAAAAAAGTACTTCTTGAAATACTTGGTCTCGCTTAGTTCCAGCGATTTATAATAGTCGTGTTCGATATTATGTGTTCGAACCACCTTGAAACGGTTTTTAAGTTGTGGGTGATCCAGGTAATAGGTACAATGCAAACCTTCAAAAAGTATTGGGAACCCGTCCTTTAATAAGTTTTGAAGAAGTTCATCTGAATTTCTGGTTCTAACAATGTATGGAACACTCCCATAAAATGGGTTTCTCAATGTTTTTCTGGGGTAGTAATGTACTTCCTTACACCATTTTAGTAGCTCCTGCTGTTCTGACCTTCCGTACTGATAAGAATGAAGAATAACGCCAATACCTTGATCGTGAAGAGACTTAAGTTTATAGAAGATGTCGATTACTCCTCCATAATCGGCCGGATAGGGCACGTCGAAGGCAACGACATGTAAATACTTATCGAATTTTTGCATAATAAATCAGAAGCCTATCTGCTTCAGTTGTCCAATTCCAATGTTGTCTGGCAAGAAAGCAGTTTTTTTTCAATTCCTCGTAAAGTGCAGTATCATTCAAGAGTAAATTAATGGCTTTGAGGAGACTCTCTTTACTTGGTTCTGCAAATATGACACAATGATACCTTTTATCAAGCGCTACATACTCCGGAAATTCATTGGTTATTGCAGGTAAACCCGCTTGTACATAATCAAAAAACTTGTTATTCAAGGAATAATAATAACTCAACCCCAAGTTTTCGGAAACATTAATTCCTGCAAATGCAGATTGGGTAAGAGCAGGCAGTTCTTCAGGAAGTAGATTACCTAAAAATTCGACTTTATGTTCAAGCTTTAATTCTGAGCACAATTCTTTAAGCTCTTCTTCAATATCTCCCTTTCCTGCGATCTTTAGTTGTATCGGGACCTCTGTCATACAAGAAATCAAAGCTTCCAGACCTCGTCCTTTGTTTAATGCCCCTTGGTAAATCAAGAATTTCGATTCAGGTTGGTTTTCGCCCTCAATCTCTTTAAGCTCGGGCATATTTCGAATTACTTCAAAGTGAAGGTCATATTTGTTCTCATACTCTTCTGCTATTTTTTCACCTACGGTGATGGCATTTTCCAATTTGGGTAGAATAAAAGCCTCAATCTTCAACCAAATGTTTCTCACCGAAGGTCTATGTAATAACTCAGGCACCTCTGTGAAGTATTCATGTGAATCGTAAACTAGTTTCTTACCTCTGATTTTGCTTACAAGGAAGGCTGCAGGAAGAGTATCTAAATCGACGCTATGTATTATATCAAATTTGCTGAAGAGCAGAATAAAAAAGAGTCTAAGATTATAGAGTGCATAGAAGAGCGGTCCTTTATTTATCAGGAAGGTCAACCTTCTTGTCTTAAACCTAAACTCATAAGACTTTCGACGGTCTTTTTTTCTACCGATCAGTGTAACTTCATATCCTGCATCTTGAAGAGTACTGCATATTCGAATCATGCGCTGATCGAATAATACATCATTAATTACGGTTGCTATTACTTTAGTTCGGCCTTCCACTTAAGATCTGCATCTTGCTTTTGAATGTATTCATTATCCATTAACCACCGAATCACTTCCAATACCTTTTTCTCATTATAGAGTTTAAACTTATCCATTATTTCAGGTAGTTCGAGCGATTCTTCAGATAAATAGGTTTTTAACCGGTTTACTAAAGTTTCAAACTCATCGGCGCTTGTTCTGGATTTTGAAATTGCGCGACAAATATCACATTTCCCGCATCTTTCTTCAGCGCGTTCATCAAAATACTCCAAAAGAATATGTTCCCTGCACTTTGTATTGTTTTCACAATACTGTTTCATTTTTGTTCTCCGGTACTCATCCCGTTCTTGTAGTTCTAGATAGGCCTTTTTGTTGAACTCTATTTTAGTAGGTCTGGCAGTTAAGTACGTAATATGACTACCGTTCTTTTCCGGAACATAATCAATCACCTCATCTTTTTGTAGTAATTGAATAGCATCTTCCACTCCTTTTATTGACCAGCGCACAGCCTTAGCTATCTTTCCTAAATCAACCGTGATGTACCGATCAAAAATTCCACCATAGAGCCTTAATATACTCTTGATGAGTGGATCGAGTCTTGCGTTCCTGATCTGATATTTGTATAAGGACTCCTGATCCCCTAGAAAACGAATAGAAGAGCGCTGAAACATTTGCTCATTAAACTTTATATAGCCTTGGGCATTTAGAACCTGAAAGCCATAGATCGCATCCGAAACCGAAAACTTGAAGTTTTTTGTAAATTCAATGACGTCTATTGGTAAGGTACTGTCTTTACCTGAATTGAACGCTAATTGATGATAATTATATAAGCTGTTTAGGATTCTTACAATCTCATCAGAAGAGGGTCTTAAGAACTTGTTTTCATCAAACTCCTCCCCATCATATAGAAGTAAACAATAAGAGTTAAGACCGTCTCTTCCTGCTCTGCCCGCTTCTTGGTAGTAGGCTTCAGGGCTTTGAGGAAGCTCATGATGAATTACAATGCGGACATCCGGCTTGTCTATTCCCATTCCAAAGGCATTTGTGCAACAGACGATTCTGATTTGATTATCAATCCACTGTTGCTGAATAGTATTTCGATCTTCACCGCTCAATCCTGCATGATAAAAGGATGCATCGATTTGATAATGCCGGAGATATTGCGCCATGTCTTCACATGCTCGCCTTGTGGAACAGTAAACCAGACCTGAACCTTGAAGCTTTGTAAGTAGTTTAACAATTCTTTGTTTTTTGTTAGATTCTCTGAAGAGTAAATAACTTAAATTATCTCTGTGAAAGGAGGCTCTGAACAGTTTGGAAGGCTCTTCAAACTTGAGGTAGGTTTTAATGTCTTTTATTACAGGCTCATTTGCAGTAGCGGTTAATGCAATAAATTTCACATCCGGCAACTGCTCCCTAAGCTCTCCAATTCTCAGGTATTCCGGTCTAAATTGATGTCCCCACTGAGAAATACAATGTGCTTCATCCACAACAAAAAAAGATACCGGAATATGCTCTAAATACTCTCTTAACGTTCGGGTAGCTGCTCGTTCCGGGCTAAGGTAAACTAGTTTGTATTTACCATTTAAGGCATTTTGAAGCTCAGTCTCTATCTCTCTTCTACTTTTACCGGAATGCAGCGCCACAGCCGGAATACCTCGTTTTTGCAACTGATCCACCTGATCTTTCATTAAAGCGATTAAGGGTGAAAAGACGAAACAAACACCTTCTTTAAACAGCGCCGGAAGCTGATAGCATAGAGATTTGCCTCCACCTGTGGGCAGTAAAGCTAAAGTGTCTTGCTCATTAAGAATCGATAAAATTATATCCCTTTGAAGTGGTCTAAATGAGTCGTAGCCCCAATGTTTCTTGAGTAAGGTTTCCAGCATCCTCTGCGGATGCAAATTACACGATTTTCTTAAGCACTACCGCAGAAGGTGTAAAACTCCTTTGTAACTGCGTTTCAGCATCTCTTCTGTAGTTGTAAAAGATATATAATACAAGTAGACTCCCTGAGGTGCATCTACGCCTTGATACGTCCCATCCCAACCACGGTCTACATCATTACTTTCAAAGACAAGCTCTCCCCATCTGTTATAAATTCTAATAGTGTAATCCTGATAGTTGATTAAGGTTGGTTTGTAAACATCATTGATATTGTCAAAATTAGGACTGAAAGCCGTTGGGATATGTACATGACTGATACAATCAGGCAGTACTTCAAAATTGTCGGAACTACTGCAATTATCACTATTCGTAACGGTTACAGAGTATTCAATTTGTTCAGTTGCAATAATTTGTTGAGTTGTTTCTCCATAAGGCATCCATAGATACGACATGCCTGTATTCCCGGCATCAAGTCTTAGTTCAAAATCTCCGCATAAAGTGGTATCCGGACCAAGGCTAACCATGGGATAAGGAGACACTCTTGTAAAAAGAGTATCGCTCACTATAGCGCACTTATTACTAATTTGAACCCAATGTTTACCTTCTGTTGTTATTGTATTTGAAGAACTTGTGCCACCTCCTGACCAGAGATAAATCTCGTTGTTATCTGTTTTTCCTACACTCAAATCTACTGTTCCCATGGTACCGCAGAAAACTCGTTCAGGACCTAATTCAACTGTAGGTGATAATAATAATCCCAGATCAAGTTCTGCCACCGCAGTTCCACAATGATTTGAAACTTCAACCCAATACTTGCCCGGATTCTGAACAGTTAAAGTCGGAGTTTCATCCGTTGTATTCCAAAGATACTCCGCTTCAGGGTCGTTAAAACTTGCATTCAAAACAAGGTCTATCTTGTCGCAGAAAATAGTGTCATTTAATTTACCAAAATCTTGTGCTGTAATGGTAGCTTCAGGACTAATTCTTTCAATGAACTCAACAGTATCAGAAATAGCTCCACATATATTAGAAATAGAAAGCCAATACTCACCTTTATCAGTCACTTGTATACTATCAACTGTGGCCCCGGTGCTCCAAGTGTATGCTTCTTTATTCTCGGAATCACCTCCTTTAAGAATTGTATTGATCACGTCACAGTAAATTGAATCTTCGCCTAGCTCCAATGTTGGTGTATGCAGAATTGAGATGTTTATTGAGTCTGAAGAAGACCCACATTTATTAATTGCATCAACCTTATAAAGACTAGACTTCGTAACTTTTATAGAATCTGAAAATCCAATAATTACTCCATCATCAATGTCTGTCCAAAGGTAATTTTCACTATTATCAGCAGTATCTTTTACTCTTAATACATATGAAACCTGATCACAAAATGTAGTATCATTCGGCAATTGCATTTGAGGTGTTCGGAGTAAGCTCGCATTAAATTCAGCGCTATCAGCACCGCAGAAATTAGATACTATCACCTTATAATATCCTGTATCATCTACAACAATACTTTTCACAGAGTCTCCGGTATTCCAAACATAAAGCTCGTCGTTCGCTGCTTGGCCTACGACTAGTTCTATGTCTACTTCATCGCAGAAAATAGAGTCTTCCGGTAAAATAGGTTCGGGGGTATCCCTGAGTATATAATTAATGGTATCCGTTTTGGTACCGCAATTCGGGGTGATGATGTCTACCCAGTATTTACCTTCTGAAGATACCGTAATTTTCTGGCTTGTATCTCCGGAGTTCCACATATAGGACGCCAGAATTGTATCGTGCTGAGCATCCAGTTCTATATCCGGAAAGTCGTCGCAATACGTCGAGTCATTAGGTAGTACAGGTACTGTAGGACTATATTCTAAAATGAAATGTATGGTATCTCTAACAGTATCGCATCCGTAAGTTGCTCTTACCCAGTATGTACCGGTATCTTTAATTATTCGGTAACGTTGTGTAAACCCATCGTTCCACAAAATATCTGCACCTTGATTCTTGGCATCCATAATCTCGAACACATTATCGCATTCGATCAAGGTATCCTCACTTGAGAGCTGAACGAGGTCTGTATATAAAGTATCTCTGAATTTCGAAATAAAGCCGGTCCAGAAATAACCTCCTGTTCCACCGCTAGATTTACTCGACCTGAATGAGCCTGCAGTTGTTGGGTAATCTGCTGAAGCTGTAATACCTCCATATAAAATATTGGTATAACAACTAGTACGTTTCAATTTATTCGCACCGGGTATTTCATAACTGCTTCCTCCGTAATATGTGCCATACAAAAGTTTAGCACCGAGAAAATCCAATTTAGTAATTGTAGCCGAGGTATTCCACCATCCACCGGCTCCTGTTGAGGATGGATTTGAAGTCATTAAGGCATCTCCGGTTACAGGAAAATCGTTAGAACGGGTAATACCACAAATTATAGCCTCCTCCCTTACATTAGCTGAAATACTGACGTTGGAATTATAGATCCAACCTGAATAGTACTTCTCATCTGAACTACCTCCAATGTAGGTAGAGTAAACCACATTCTGACCTAGCTTATTCATCTTAACAACCACGAAATCAGTTCCACCTGCGGAATTTTTCTGATATGCATTGCTCGTTGTATAAAAGTCTGAAGATGCGCTAATACCTGCTATATATGCTTCATCAAATTTATTTACATAAATACTCTCGAACCAATCTTCACCGCTACCTCCCATCATTTTACTGTAGACGAGCGTTTTCATATCGGTTTTGAATTTCATCACAAAACCATCCGTAGTCCCTTGAACATTGTAGTTAAAAATACTGGAACCCGGAGTAATGGGGAAGTTCCCGGAACCTGTTTTACCAACCAAGTAGATTTCATTACTAGGGCTAAGTGCAATTTCGTAGGCCGCATCCTGGCCAGCTCCTCCGATATAAGAAGCATAGAGTAAACTAGTCCCATCGGAATTAATCTTCGCTAAAAATGCGTCTCCACCATACCACCAACCCGTACTTGTGTTACCTCCATAACTAGATTGAAAACAATTAGAAGTGGTTGGAAAGTCTGTAGAAGAAGTTTCACCCGTAACATATACATTTCCAGAGGCGTCTAAAGCCATGGAATGGATTAAGTCGTGACCTGAACCTCCAAAATACGTGGAATAAATTAAACTATCACCCGCACTAGTGAGCTTAGTAACAAACCCTGTATAGTAGAATCCGGTAGGTTTGGATTCCATGAAAACGCCTGAAGTAATAGGAAAATCAGCGGAATAGGTAAAACCCGCCATTACCGGCTCTTGATCATCATTTACTGTTAATGTAAAACTGTATTCATAAGATGCACCGCCAATATAATTGAACCACAAAAGTGAATCACCAGCCGGTGTAACTTTACAAATGAAAGCGTCGTAATATCCGTTCTGGCTTGTATCATAGGAATCATCTTGAACCGGGAAGCGATCTGAGGTCATCCCTGTTACATAAAGATTGCTGCTATCGTCTATATCCAGATCTAGTATCCAGGTCCATGCATATCCAACAGTACTATAGCCATCACCGTAGAAATAGGTGCTCCAGTCTACATATATTGGGTCGATAATTAACTCTTTTGTAACCACATCATGCTCGGATTGAAAATAAAGTATATCACCGTCTAATGCATATGTAATTATTGCTTCATTGCGATCTGCAGAAAAATATGAGTATGGAGCTTCTTCTTTCACCTGCCCCCAGGTTGTGAGGTAAGCAAGACTTCCGTCGCTGTTGATTTCTATGTCTTTAACATCCTTATACTTCAACCGGATATCAGATACTTTAGCCCCGGGATGAAGAATAAAGTCGTACTTCAATTGACCTTCTTCATTGAGGTAAAATCGAAGATCTATGTTAGCGTAAACATCTTTGTAAAGAATCGCTTCGGCTACTTTCTTTCTGATTCGCTTTCCACTCTTATCGAAGTAGTTAACTCCTTTATCTTCCTTAAGACCTTCAGGCTGTATTTGCGAAGTATTTGATCCGATCAGTTCAATACTCCAATTTGTATAATCAAACAGAGGTTTGGGTTCTTCTCTTTTAAAGTCGGGAGCTTCCTTCAGCTGTCTGAGGCTAAACTTTATCTCATCGCCGTAAAAATCTATACATGCATTTGCGCTGCTGAGTCTATATTCAAAATCTGAAGAGTATTGGTTTGAATTTTTCTCGAATAGTCGAGCATTTGGATTAAAGGACGCATTGATCTTTTCCTGGATCTGTTTCTTTTGAGATTCAAGGTCGATATTAGTATTATCTTGGGCAGAAGCTGATACTGTCAGCAATAGCCAGAAGAAACTCAAAAAGAATGTGGTAGTTTTCACGTCGAATACAAATTTATTAATATATAATAAATGATGTAACCTTGTAGTTGCATCAATGAGTAATAATAAGTCGACTGAAATACTAAAAAAGTTGCTTCCGGTATACCTAGCTCTTGCCTTGTTTTACGGAGCCTTTACTTTTCTAACTCATTACAACTCCCTACCTCGCGGGGTTCATCAGTGGGCACAAGCAGATCGATATGCAATCTCGGAACGGTATTTAGAGGGCAGAGACTTTCTGGATCCCGCTACCTATTCTATTATATCCGACGAGGGCGCTGTTGGCGTGGAACTCCCTCTTATTCAGTATGTTTCAGCAAAAATTGCTCAAACTTTTTCCATTTGCGATTTATTACCTGAAATTTACAGAACCCTGAGTTTCCTATTGGTATTACTGGGCTTTATGATGTTTACAAGGAGGTTTATCGACAATACTCGCTTCCGAAATTTCTTAGTCATTATAATTCTCATTAGTTCGCCAATATTTTTATTTTACGGTCATAATTTCTTGCCTGATGCCGCTTCTTTTGGTTTGGTGATGTTAGCACTGGGGCTGATGCCGTATAAACCCGGTTTTCGCTACATTCCGGTCTTTATTATTCTTGCCATTGCCAGCTTGATCAAAACTTCTTCCGGGATTTACCTACTCGGAGTGCTTGCTTATATTTTTATTCAGACGCTGAGAAAAAAGATCTACATC
>JAAEYY010000003.1:83533-101257 GCA_018223105.1 bacterium
ATCTACATCTACTCTGTTGTAGCAGTCTTGATCGGAATTTTCTGTTTGGGAGGAATAGCATATTATGATTACTTCTATATCTACCAGCGTAATCAAAACCTTTGGTCAACCTTATTCCTTTCGCAAACACAAGCAATAAGCTCATTTTCAGAGTTATTAGCAGTATTTCGTTCTTTTTGGCACTGGAAGTTTGAATACCTAAATTTTGCTCAATGGTTATTGGTGATCTTGGGCTTAATTTCATTTCTGAGATCTATTCGCGATAAAAACAAGGATCGATTACTTGTACTTATTATAATAGCATTGGGTTATCTAGGCTTCATCGTTCTGTTTGGCAAGCAATTTATCTATCATGATTACTACGCTTTAGCCACTTTTGGCCCGGGTTTGGTGTATCTCATGATTTTGGGATTAAAAATCTTATCAGAGCGCCCTAATAAAGGTATAAGCACCCTCATTCTTTTCGTTCTTGCTCTGGTTTCATTTAGTGTTGGAAGTAGCCATTATTTCGAAAGAATGAATGAATACGTTGTGATGGGTAATCAGCAGTACAGACATGATTTCAAATGGTTGAAGGATATTGATGAAACAACCGATTTATATCTCAATGATACATCAAAAGTCTTTGTAATTTATGAAGCAGAACCCAATCTTGCATTAGTCTATTTGCACAAGAAAGGTATTGTTTTTAACAGGGAAGAGATGGGACGAGAAGAGAGCAATTTCTACTATTGGCTCGACCGCAGAAAACCGGGCTTTATATTATGTCGAAATGCAAATCTGGAAATGTTCAAAAAAGAGCATACTGTATTTATTGAGGATACAGATGTAGCCTTTCAAAACTCGGATTTTACTTTATTTGAAGTTAATGGACATTGAATTCTTTAGAGAATATTGCTTAAAAAAGCCTGGAGTCACCGAATCTACTCCATTTGGCCCGGATACCCTCGTATTTAAGGTTTGCGGAAAGATGTTCTCGCTTTGCAGCATAGACAATTTCAAGAGTGTAAATTTAAAATGTGATCCGGAGAAAGCCATTGAACTTCGAGCAGAATACTCCGCGGTTTCACCTGGGTATCACATGAATAAAAAACATTGGAATACCATAAGAGTAGATGAAGATGTTACAGATGAGTTTTTACTTGAAATGACAGATGATAGCTATAATTTAGTTTTTAATAAACTGAGTAAATCTGAAAAATTAAGCCTTGGATCCTGAGCATTTCACGATAAAACACCAAGATCAAAATTTTGATCTCCATGGCTCAAAAATCGCATTTTGGAGGGAAGAAAAAGCCATTCTTGTTTCTGACTTACATGCAGGTAAAGCCAGTCACTTTAGGAGATATGGACTACCCTTAAGTACGGATCATTTGCTGCGCGATTTAATATCGCTAGAAACCTCAATTAAACGCTTAAACGCAGAGCAGCTATTTATTCTTGGCGACCTGTTTCACAGTGATCACAATGCAGAAAATCAGTTTGTTGTTAATTGGCTAAACCAGCTTCCTATCCCCTATTTATTGGTTGAAGGAAACCACGATAGGCATAGTATAAAATCTTATGAAATTAACAGAACTGAAGTGTTTGAAAAAGCGGGAATTCTTCTGAGTCATGATCTAATGGAAAACCCCGGCTTGTTCAATATTGCAGGACATCTTCATCCGGCATATACCATTAAGGGTAAGGCAAGACAAAGATTGCGAATGGCTTGTTTTTGGGCATCTGATCAGCACCTTATACTGCCTGCATTCGGTAGTTTAACGGGATCAATGACAGTTAAACCTGGGAAGAACGATACCTTGGTATTGGTAGATGGCCAGCAGGCAATTCCTCTTACCTTTTCTTAAATGTGGCCATGTACATGCTATCGGCGCCGTAATCCAAACCGCAAAAACCATAAGATTTAAGCTGCTTAAGATTAAATTCTGCAGAGAAATATTGGGATTGCTCCATGTTTTCTTCTTTAAATACAGAGCAGGTCATGTAGTATAAAGTACCACCGGGTTTCAAAAAGCGGATTACTGAGCGAATAATAGCTCTTTGCTGCTCTCTATATTTTGCCACATCATCATAATTGAAATATGCAAAATGTTCCGGATTTCGGAACCAAGTGCCACTACCACTGCAGGGAACATCTGCTATTATATAATCGAAATACGGCGCATTTATTTCCTCATCAAAGCGCAAACTCTCATCTTGAATGGCATCATATACAGCAAACTGAACCTGTTTCACCTTTCTCAGTCTCTTTTTAGCATTTTCAATAATTTGTGGTCTGCTATCAGAGAGGTAAAAATGGGCGTTTGAATCATAACTCAGATTTAAACTTTTCCCACCGGATGCAGCGCAGCAGTCCCACACTTTGCCATTATCCATTAGTTCAATCTTCGAGCATAAGTATTGGGAAGAGAGATCTTGGATCTGAATCGAATCAGGTAAATTGGTGCCATGTTCAACACTTTGAGCACCTTGCACTAAATCGCTTTCTTCAGCTTCGCTGAAATTTGAGTTTCTCAACCATACTTTGGGTTGAAACCCAAAATTATCAGCATGCTCTAATACGGTATAATCCTCTTGAAGATTTATTTGATAAAAAGGATGATCAAGATTTAGCTTATTGCAGAGTGATTTAAAATCAAGACCTAAGATTGAAACTGAAGATTCTGCTTGCACTAAAGCCTTTACTTCTTCGCTATCCGGATATAACACATGCATTGAGAACATCAATGCTTCATCAATCCCATATTTCTTGTAAAACTGAGCTGTTCTAAGTGCAGTGAAACAGATTTGACTAACCTCTCTCCTATCTCTGGAGCCAAATTTCTTATGATTTCTGAAATACTGTTTCAGATGTAATGCAAAAGGTTCGGGATAGGTGTAGGTTTCCAGAATTTCTCTGCAAGCAGCATATCTGGAATGCAGGAATTTCATTAATTGAGAGGAACAGCCACCAATTCTGCATCTTTATACTGCAGAACTTGTAAAAACCTATTGTGATAGCAATTATTGCTCGGAACTAACTCGAAGCGATTGTTGCTGTATTCGAATGATTTATTTGGAATAAAAAGCGGGAAATGAGGGCCAAAGGCATTTAATAGTTCACAGGCAAATAATACTTGATCATATCCCATGTAGGCAAATTCAGAAGGGTCTCCATTGTATTTCTCTCTAAATTCAATTCTCATTTGTTTACTCTGAACGTTTGGAATATTAGAAAGATTGGTACTTAAAAAATGGATTTTTAGCTGTTTGTAAAAGCTGTAATCCATACTTGTGAAATCCAGCCACTTTTCAGAACCAATTAATGTCACCCTCTTTGCGTAAGGCATTAAACCGGTTATAGCATAATTCACCTCGGTTTTATCTTCTGATAAATGAAGTACAATATTTTGAGCTTCCGAAAGCACAGAAGTCCATGTACGCGATCTGCTTGAAGCAACCGCTGTATAGCTCACGCTGCTTTGTTTCTCTAGCAGGCTCATTAGAGCTGCGCCGAAGGTCTTATCCAAGCGTTTCCCATCTCTAACGATGATCAATTTTTTATCTCCGTGATACTTTCTGTAGAACTTCAAGAATTCTTCAGCTCTCATTTCGGCAGAAGGGGCCAAATTATATAAATAGGGATTCTGAACAATAGCATCACCAATCACCGTTACCGGCGAAAAGATTGGAATTTCATACTTACGTGCGAAGTAAGCTGCAATTCTCACCTGGTTTTGATCTGTTGGACCGATAATCATGTCCATTTCTTTCATCTCGGATCTACCAAGAATTCTTTTTAAGGTTGAAGTATCGTTTTTACTGTCGTAAACAAAGACTTTGTACTTTGATCCCAGTGCATTCACATGATCAAGAGCAGTTAAGACTCCTTGATAATACTCCAGCATTAAAGCAGAACGCATGCGTTCTTCAGGCGTTTTACTTCCTGCATGAAAAGGCAAAATTAGGGCGATGGAAAAGTCTTTTTTATGAACGGGGACTTTAAACATTTCCCCTTTAAACTCCACCATTTCATAAAGCTGTTCAACATCGTCCTCTTCAGGTGCAATAACAACAGAATCTTTCTGCTCCTTTGGTTTAGGTTCGATTACCAAAACCTCAGGTTCTTCTGTTTTCTGTGTCTTTTTAAATGCCCCACAAGAAAGCACCATCAAAGGCAAGATTAAAAGCGATATTAGTTTATTCCCATTCAATTGTTGCAGGCGGTTTAGAGCTTATATCATATACTACACGGTTAATCCCTTTAACCTGATTAATTATCTTATTTGAAACTGCAGCAAGCAATTTGTGAGGAAGATCGGCCCAGTCTGCGGTCATACCATCTAATGAGGTTACTGCTCTCAATGCTACCACATTTTCGTAGGTTCTTTCATCACCCATAACCCCAACGGATTGTATCGGCAGGAATACTGCACCAGCTTGCCATATTTGATCGTAATAACCTTGAGTTTTGAGTTCGTTAATGAAGATATGATCTGCCTCTTGCAAGATTCGCACGGTCTGTGGGTTTACTTCTCCAAGAATTCTGATAGCCAAACCCGGACCCGGAAATGGATGACGCTTCAAAATTGTGTCTGGCACTCCAATTTCTGCTCCAATCCGACGCACTTCATCTTTAAAAAGTAATCTCAATGGTTCTGCAAGTTTCATCTGCATTTTTTCAGGTAATCCTCCTACATTGTGATGCGACTTAATGGTGGCTGATGGTCCATTAACCGAAACGGATTCAATCACATCCGGATAAATCGTACCTTGACCTAACCATTTAGCATCGCTGTGCTTTGAAGCTTCCTGATCAAACACTTCAATAAACGTATTGCCTATAGCTTTTCGTTTTTCTTCGGGATCAATCTTGCCGCTTAATCGTTTAAAGAACAATTCTGAGGCGTCTACCCCTGTAACATTTAATCCGAGATCTTTATATGCGTCTAATACTTGATCAAACTCGTCTTTTCTCAGTACACCATTATTAACGAAGATTCCAATGAGTCTATCTCCAATGGCCTGATTTAATATATAAGCAGCTACTGAGCTATCAACTCCACCGGATAAAGCCATTATAACTTTATCATTTCCTATTACTTCTTTGAAATGTGCTACTGTTTCTTCAATAAAGTTTTTAGGAGTCCATTCAGCATGACAATGACAAATGTCTTTCACAAAATTGCGAAGCATCGTCATTCCTTCTTCACTATGGCTCACTTCAGGATGAAATTGCATTGCATAAACTTCGCGATCAACGAAGCGATAAGCTGCAACAGGAATACTATCTGTATGTGCAATGATGCTAGTATTCTCAGGAAGCTCGAGAATGGTATCGCCATGACTCATCCACACCTGAGAACCATCTGTCACATCATGAAATAATGGATCAGTTGATTTTACATGAAGTTTAGCACGTCCGTACTCCCTGTGCGCAGACTTTTCTACTCTTCCACCATTACTTTTTGCCAGGTATTGAGCTCCATAACAAAGTCCTAGAACCGGCACATCTAGTCCCATAGGATCTATATCTGCAATAGGCGCATCTTCTTGAGTAACTGAAGACGGACTACCTGAAAGGATTACCCCCTTGATTGAGTCGTTAAGTTCCGGTAAATGATGAAAAGGATGAATCTCACAATAGACATTCAACTCTCTAATTCTCCTCGCAATTAACTGTGTGTATTGCGAGCCATAATCTATAATGAGAATGGTTTCCTGCATATTCGCTGCAAAAATATCTTTCTTCCAAGAAAAATACCTGCAGCTAGGCCTTACTTATAAACAAGCTATGCGTTAATTTCGGCTTCGTCAGTAAACTTATAGCCTACTCCTCTGAGGGATCTGAAGAATACAGGATTTTTTGGATCCGGCTCAAAATACTTTCTGAAAGCAAGAATAAAATTATCAATAGTTCTAGTAGAAGGGTAAACTGAATAGCCCCATACTGTTTGAAGAATTTTTTCTCTGCTCACTACTTCATTTTTATTTTCAATGAGCAATTTCAAAAGCAGAGCTTCTTTCTTAGTAAGCGAAAATTTACCGTCATTTCCTTCTGCTTCGTAACTTTCAAAGTTCACTTTATTATTTCCAAAAGTATATTCGGTAACACTTTCCTTGTCGGCGCTATCGTCGTTTCTAGCAAGTAACTTCTTTATTCTTAAGGTGAGCTCTTCTACGTTGAACGGTTTTGCGAGATAATCGTCTCCCCCTTTTTTCAATCCCAAGATTCGATCTTCTGCGCTGTTCTTGGCAGAAAGGAACATAATAGGGACTGTTGAATTGTGCAATCTAATGTTTTCACAAACCGCAATACCGTCGATATGCGGAATCATAATATCGAGTATGACCAAGTCGAATCTTTGTTCTTTGAAAGCATTGATGGCTTCAGCGCCATCGTAAACCACAACCGGATGATACTCCTCTATTTCTAAGTGTAATTTAATAGTTTCAGCCAGGTGTTTTTCGTCTTCAACGACAAGGATTCTTTTCTTCATACATTAATTATTGATTATTGGTTTTATTGTTATCTCTTTCAAAAATACAACTTCTCAATTCATCTTATCTCATATTGGTGTCAGCAAGAACCTTAACTCTGCTTTAATGGCAAGCGAACAGTAAACACTGTACCCCGAGGTTCATTCGCTGAAGCCCAAATAGACCCTTGATGTCTTTGAATCGTTTGCTTCACTATAAATAACCCTAAACCCGTGCCTTTTGTTGTGCGGGTTTCTTCGTCTTGAACTCTATAGAATTTTCTGAATATCTTAGAATACTCCTTTTTAGGAATTCCAACTCCTTGATCTCTTATTTCTAAGACTGCCACTTTTCCATCGCGATATAAATCAACTGCTATTGGGGCGTTATCTGAGTATTTAAAGGCATTTTCAACCAAATTACTGATGGCAATTCGCAGTACAAACTCATCTCCTTCGATTTCAATTTCCTCTTCCACATTAGCCTCTATTTCACCCCGAATGCTGTAGTTTTTTATTATTCTTAAACAGAGCTCACTCAAAGAAAATAAGCCCAATTCCATTTCATATCGGTCGCTTTCCATCTGAGTTGCCGTTAGCATGTTTTCTGTTAGCTCCTCCAGCCTATGGGTATTCTGAATGCTGTTTTCAATAAGTTCATCTTTTTTACCTTCAGGTACTTTAGGATTCAATGCAGTTTGCAGCATCAATCTAATTGCAGCAATAGGCGTTTTAAATTCGTGTGTAACACTAAGTAAGAAGTTGTTCTGTCTTTTATTCAGTGCCGTAATATTATTTATAGTACTGTATACGCCGTATACTCCTGCACTCACGAGTAAAAACAATAAAACAGACTGGAAAATCCAGATTTTCTTTTGCTCGTCTCGTTCTTTTTGAAGCGCTCTTAGTTTCTCTTGGTTTACATCGATTTGAATTACGCGGTGCATATCCACGTATTTCACATCCACACTATAGTTGTTGTTAAACTCATTTTTCACAAATGTGATTAACTCAACCGGTTCCAATTCTAATTTGAGCTGTTTAAGGTAATATGTGTTAAAAGTATCGTTCCCGAGTTCGCCATTTTTCGCTTTTTCTACAACTTGAAGTATACACGCGTTTAATCCGGCTTTCAGAACATCATTTTTTAATCTATAATCGCTGTTCGAATAATCGAGCAAAGAAAAGGTGAGCCATGCAAAGGCTGCCAGAATATAGATGATTATCAATGCTATGAGTATTCGGAGACGCATAAAGTTTGCTAAAATACAGCAGTGGAGGAAAAAGAAGATAAGTTTATACAAAAAGTAAGCAAGCGAGCACTAAGTATTCGCAATGGACAAGATCACGAAGAGATATGGATTGCTTATAAAGGTAGAGTATATGATGTAAGCTCCAGTCGCTTATGGACTAGAGGGAAACACTATGAACATTGGGCTGGACAGGATTTAACCGACGAACTTCCGGATGCACCTCATACGGAAGAAGTATTTAAAAGAATGCCGTTTATTGGGTATCTAGAGTCTTAGCAGGGAATTTTATTTACTCTGTTCTGATGTCTTCCACCTTCAAACTCTGCACTGATATAAGCTTCGAATACTTCAAGGGCGGTTTCCTCAGAAATAAAACGAGCCGGAATACATAAGATATTAGCATTGTTATGCTGTTTGGTAAGCGCTGCCAATTCGGGTGCCCAAGCTAATCCTGCTCTTATACCTTTGTGTTTATTGGCGGTCATACATACTCCGTTTCCAGAACCACAGATTAATATTCCAAACTGTGCAGTTCCATTTTCTACATCATTAGCTACCGGGTGAACATGGTCGGGGTAATCTACTGAATTCGTTTCATCAGTACCGTGATTTATAAATTCAAATTGATCTTTATATCGTTCCAAAATTTTGAACTTCAATTCTGTCCCGGCGTGATCATTTCCTATTGCTACTTTTATTTTAGTCATATTTCAATTCTACTTTAGATGCTATAAAGATACCCAATTCATAAAGTAATAATATTGGGATTGAGAGTAATATTTGGCTTGCTACATCCGGAGGTGTAACAATAGCAGACACCACTAGTATTACTACTAAAGCTACTTTTCTATATTGCTTTAAAGTTGCCGATGTTACGAGTCCTACCTTGGCCAGGAAGTAAACAACCAAAGGCAACTCGAACATTATTCCTGCTCCAATGCTCAACATGAGCACAAATCCAATGATACTGGTTATGGTAAATTGCCGTATTACAATTTCACTCAAGGTGTAGTTTCCAAGGAAATTTATGGATATTGGTGAGAGTATGTAGTACCCGAATAAAACCCCGCTAAAGAAGAGTACTGATGCACTTAAAATTGCCAAACCAGAATAGCGTTTCTCACTTTTTTTAAGTGCGGGTTTTACAAAGCGATATACCTCATAAAGAATATATGGAAACGCTAGGATAGCGCCACCAACAAATGCAATCACAAGGTGTTGATAGAATTGTTCGGTGAGCTTAAGTTGTTGGATATTAAATTGAATATCTCCAATACAGATTTTATCTGAATCATAGAGCATATAAGACAGGTCGCAGATGACTTTATAACTCCAAAAGTCGGATCTGGCCGGACCAAGTAATATGTGATCAAAGATGTAGGTACCCTTAACAAACGCGAATATTGCGCCTAAGCCCACTGCGATGAGTGCGCGCATGATATGCCACCTCAAAGCCTCGAGGTGCTCAAAGAAGCTCATCGTGGCTTCTTGCTGGTCTACATCAACCTGATCTAATGCCATATTACATTAGCATGCCACCGCATACGCTTAATACTTGTCCGGTGATATAGCTCGATCTATCACTTCCTAAAAATACGCAAGCCTGAGCAACATCATCCGGAGATCCTCCTCGTTTCAATGGAATATTTTCGGTCCATTTTTTCAAGGCATCTTCACCTAAATCGGCGGTCATTTCAGTCTCAATAAAACCGGGAGTGATTACGTTGCATCTCACATTTCTAGACCCTAACTCTTTAGCAATACTTTTACTAAATCCTATAATCCCTGCTTTGGATGCAGCGTAGTTAGATTGCCCTGCATTCCCCATTACTCCTACTACAGAAGACATATTGATAATACTTCCTCCTTTTCTACCAAGAAAGTTTCGAACGGAGGCTTTGGTAAGATTAAAAACCGATTTCAGGTTTACTTCCATAATCTCATCCCATTGCTCCTCTGTCATTCTCATGAGCAGATTATCTCTAGTAATTCCGGCATTATTTACCAAGATATCAAATCCATCAAATTCTTTTACCACAGCATCTACAAATTCCTGAGAAGATGTAAAATCTGCTGCATTACTCTGAAAGCCTCTTACTTTGACACCGTACTTTGATTCTAATTCAGTTTCAAGCGCTTTAGCTTTATCAACAGAACTTGCAAAGCTAAATGCAATGTTGCAACCCTCTGCTGCAAAGACTTCAGCAATTCCTTTTCCTATCCCTCGGCTCGCACCGGTAATAATCGCTGTTTTGTTTTCGAGTAGTTTCATAATGAGGCGCAAAAATATCCTGCAAAACGGAAAGAGAAAGCATAAAAAAACCCGAATCTGAAATTCGGGTTTTAAAATCTTATTAAATTGACTGATTAATCTCTGATTTCAACGTCGAAATAACCATTCTTAACATCAAATGAATTCTGGATATCTTTCACTTTCGCGTTAAAGGTTCCTTTCGCGCGTCCGCCTGGTCCACCCCATTCTTCGATCTTAATAGTACAAGACAATCCATCAGATGCGAATTGCTGTTCTTTAATACCTGAACCGGTTTGAAGTCCGATAGTAGCGTTATTATTTGATGCATTATAAGTTCCAGCTTTATTAGGTACCGGACCGCAGTTTAATTCAATCAAAGCTTTCTGCTCATTCTCTGGTCTGGTTACATCTTCACCTCCAATAGAGATGTACATGCTACTGTCACTTGCATCCCACGTTGCATAGCTCAAGTTTTTATCAAGAACCAAATCAAACTCATCAGCTACACCAATTTTAAATCCTGCCTCAACAGTACCGGTAGTAGTTGTATCGTTATTATCCGTTGTATCTTGAGGTGTAGGTGTTGTACCTCCTCCACTATCACAACCCGGAGTAATAGCTAAAATGAAACTTGCCATTGCAAGTACTAAGATTATGCTGCTTAACTTTTTCATAAATTCTAATTTAGTACAATTATAGTTTTATCAGTCTAATTTCGAAATATTCAATTTGAAAACTGAATTAGATTTGACTTCTTTTCAGTAAAACCTGACCATCATCTAAGAATTGCTCATCATCTGATCTAAAATGACGTCCCTGCATTTCACCTTTATAAATGAGTCCTGCGCCATCTTTAAGCAAATAACTCGCCTCGGGTAAGCAAACTACTTCGTCTTCGGGATTTGCTGCCAAAAACTCCATTAAACGCTGCATTCTGCTTTCCCCGCCATGATCCGGTATCATTTTATCGGTATAGTGAGGGTTGATCTGAAATGGAATCAGACCTAATGCATTAAAGTCATTGGGTTGAACAATCGGCATATCATTCGTAGTTCTTATTGTTGGGCAGGCAATATTTGAACCTGCGCTCCAACCCACATAAGGAGTACCTTCCTTAACCCGCTCAACCATAGGGTCGATTAGGTTTTCGTTTTGAAGCATTTTTAAAAGATGAAACGTATTTCCTCCTCCAACAATGATGGCCCCTGCTTCTTTTACTGCTTTTACTTTGTCTTTAAAAGAGTGAATTCCTTCTACTGCAGTCTGGTGTGGCTCAAGAGCCTGGTTTACTCGATCTACATACTGATCATAGCTGAAATCCACTGCAGCATAAGGAATAAACAAACATGTTCCATTAACACTACTGAGGAATTCAGCTATGGTGGAGGCACACCATGAAAGGTATGATTCTCCAAAATTGGTTGAATTACTGAGTAAAAGCAGTCGCATTACTGAGCTCTGCTGATATCAATAAGTTCAACTTCAAAAATCAAAGTACTGTTTGGAGGTAAATCACCACCAGGTCCTCTTGTTGGTCCGTAAGCCAAAGAAGGCGGAATATAAAGCTCCCACTTAGATCCGATAGGCATGTTTTGTAATGCCATAGTCCATCCTTTAATTACTTTATTTACAGGGAATTCTGCGGGGTAACCTCTTTCAACTGAACTATCGAAAATAGTTCCGTCAATCAATTTACCTGTATAGTGAACAGTAACTGTATCTTCAGCATTTGGCTTCTCACCTGTTCCTTCTTTCAGAATTTTGTACTGATATCCTTCTGGAGATACCTGAACTCCTTCATTACTTTTATTTTGCTCTAACCAAGCTAGGTTTTCACCTTCATTGGATTGCGCTTCTTTTCGATCCAGCTTATCAAAATAACTCATCAAATACGCTTTAACTACTTCAGGACTTACGGCAGAATCTCCATTAAAACCCTGCTCCATTCCATAGCTCATGGCGTCGAAATTGAAGTTATCAACTCCGCTGGAAGTCAGGTTAGTTCCATATGTAAGGCCGATAAAATAGCTCACAGAATCTGTTTCATTTTGAAGAACTACAGGTCCTGAATTCTTGCTTCCGGAGTTGCAAGCTGCGAAAGTAACTCCCGCTAGTAAGGTGAAAATAAGTGTTTTTTTCATGTGTTTTGTTTTATATAGTGCCAAGCTCTACTTCTTGACCTTCGTACAGTTTTTTACGTCTTTCTTTTAATTCTTCATCTTCAATAAATGAATCGAAGTCTGTTTGTTTATCTACAACCCCATTCGGGCCTATTTCAATTACTCTATTGGCAATAGACTGAACAAATGCGTGGTCATGCGAAGTGAAAATTACCGTCCCCTTATACTCTTGAAGACTATTGTTGAATGCGGTAATCGATTCCAAGTCCAAATGGTTCAAAGGCTCATCCAGCATTAGTAAATTAGGATTAGTGAGCATCAAGCGACTGATCATGCATCTCACTTTTTCACCTCCGGAAAGTACATTACTTTCTTTTAACGCTTCATCTCCACTGAACAGCATTTTACCCAAAAATCCGCGAATAAACGTTTCATCCTTCTCTTCTGAATATTGTCTTAACCAATCAACCAATGACAGTTTGTTCTGAAAGAATGATTCGTTATCAGTTGGTAAGTAGGCCGGATTAATGGTTACACCCCATTCAATTTTTCCTTCTTTAGCTGCGATGTTCTTATTCAGAACTTCATAGAATTTAGTGGTTATAATGGAATGTTGAGAGTAAAGAAATATTTTATCTCCTTTATTTACGCTAAAAGTGACATTTCCGAAATACCCGTCTAAGCCTAAATTGCTTACGTTTAATATTTGGTCTCCTGCTTCTCTTTCTTGAGTGAAGATAATAGCGGGATATTTTCTGCTAGAAGGTCTTATTTCATCAATATTAAGACGGTCTAGCATTTTCTTTCTAGCAGTTGCTTGTTTTGATTTTTTAACGTTGGCGCTAAAACGAGCAATGAACTCCTGAAGTTCTTTTTTGCGCTCTTCTGCTTTCTTATTTTGCTGCTGTTGCTGACGTGCAGCTAATTGTGAACTTTCATACCAGAAGGTATAATTACCACCAAACATATTGATCTTGCCAAAGTCAATATCAACCACCTGGGTACAAACAGCATCCAGAAAGTGTCTATCGTGAGAAACTACAATTACCAGGTTTGGGAAGTTTAAGATAAAGTTCTCTAACCAGTTAATTGTTTCAATATCAAGGTCGTTGGTAGGCTCATCCATTACTAGAATGTCCGGTTCACCAAATAAAGCTTGTGCTAAAAGCACTCTAACTTTCTCGTTGTTACTGAGATCTTCCATCAAGATATGATGCTTAGACTCATTAATACCTAAACCATTAAGTAGTTCACCGGCTTCACTTTCCGCCATCCATCCGTTCATTTCGGCGAATTTTTCTTCCAGTTCAGAAGCTTTGATACCATCTTCTTCGGAAAAGTCAGGTTTTGCATAGAGCTCGTCCTTTTCTTCCATAATCTCGAACAGTTCTTTATGTCCTCGAATTACTGTTTGAAGAACAGGGTATTTGTCGTAGGCATAATGGTCTTGTGTTAACACCGCCATTCGCTTGTCTTTATCAATGCTTACATGGCCTGTTGTAGACTCAATATCACCTGTTAAGATTTTCAAGAATGTAGACTTCCCGGCGCCATTGGCACCAATGATTCCATAGCAGTTACCTGTGTTGAATTTGAGGTTTACTTCTTCGAATAATACACGCTTACCAAAGCGCAATGAAAGATCACTAACTGTTATCATGTTAAAAGGGCTGCAATATTAGGAAGAATAAAGGGATTTAACGAATCTTAGACTCGCTATTCTGAATAGAATAAATTGCATTGAATATTTGCAGTTTAAAAATGGTTTCGACTTTATAAAATCACGCTCGGATTTATTACCCGAAAATCTTCGCTCCGAGGAAAATGATTACGAGCCACTTCAATGTGGTAAACGATAGATACGCAATCAAAGCCTTCTTTCCGTGCTTTTTATAAAGTTGTTTGAATTTGTCTTTCATTTATAGGTTCAAGCTTAATTAATAACTTTTCAAAGTGAGTTTTAGTATTCAGTAAGAGTAAAAAAGATCTTAAATGAATTTTTAAATCACTTTGACTAAAGTAACACAATATTCATTCCGTAGTTTCTACAATTAGATCATCATCGGGTAAAAATCGACTTAATAATTATTGATATATTTGAGCGATGCCTCATCATATATTATTACTACACGGTGCATTGGGCAATGGAGCTCAACTGGAGCCTTTGAAAGAAAAACTCGAATCAGAATATTCAGTAGAAGTGCTTGAATTTGAGGGACATGGATACATGAATTCCAAGCCTTTTGATATGGAGATTTTGCGTGATCAGGTATTGAGCAAACTTTCCAAACCTACCCTTGTATTTGGATATAGTATGGGGGGCTATGCTGCGCTCAAAGCGGCGGCCCATAAGCCAAAGAACCTAAAAGGTATCGTATGTTACGGTACCAAGTTCGACTGGTCTATTGACAGTACACAACAGGAGTTAAAAATGCTCAATCCTGAAATGGTTCAGGAAAAGGTTCCACAATTTGCCAAGTTATTATCCGGCAGATTTGGCGCGACAAGCTGGCAGGATCAAATGAACAATACGGCACAAATGATGGGCAAGTTATCATTAGATCATCAATTGAAAGAAACGGAGCTGGAGGCTATTGATATTCCGGTTCATATTTACAGGGGCACTATGGATAAGATGGTAGGGAGAGCGGAGTCTTTAGATATGGCTCAAAAGATAAAAAATGCTAAGTTCTTAGAGCTTGAAGCATGTCCTCATCCTATCGAAAAAGTTGACTCTTCGGTGCTTCAATACACCATTGAAAGTTTAAACGAAGTGATAGCAGAATAAACCATTTTTTCTTTGAGGCGTTTTTAAATTATGCGTTCGATTAAGAAAGTTCATAATGCAGAATACCGGCCAATAGCTGATTTAATCACCTATTCTCCGGTACCGAGTCAAAGTCTTGAACATTTGGACCCTTTCCTTTTTCTTAATCATCATGGTCCACAAGTTTATTCGCCCAACAACCAAGGACTACCTTTTGGTCCTCACCCTCACAGAGGTATGGAAACGGTTACCTTTATTCTGGAAGGTGATATTATGCATAAAGACAGTTCAGGGCATCAGAGTGTAATTGAGGCAGGTGGAATCCAATGGATGACTGCCGGAAGTGGACTGATCCATTCTGAGGTTTCTTCTGAAAAGTTTTTAAAAGATGGGGGTGATATGGAGATATTACAACTTTGGCTCAATTTACCATCTAATTTAAAAATGACTGAGCCTCAGTATGTCGGCTTGCAGAAGGACGACATTCCACTGATTCAACTTAATGATAAAACACAGCTGCAGCTCATATCAGGTAAGTTTGAAGACCAGGAAGGTGCTATAAACTCATTAACCTCTATTTTCATGTCAGTGTTGCACCTGAAATCCGGTGCGGAGTGTAGCTTCTCTATTTCCGAAGAACACGAAGTCTTTTTTTACATGGTACGCGGTGCAGCAGTAGTAAATGAAACTTCGGTGAAAAAACTTCAGCTTGTTCAATTTGACCAGAGAGGCACGTCTATTGACATAAAAGCTGATGAAGATACCGTTGTTATTCTCGGTCATGGCACTCCATTTAACGAGCCAATTGTTGCCAGCGGTCCATTTGTAATGAATAGCACCCGTGAAATTCAAGAGGCTTATGCCGATTATAGTGCAGGTAAATTTGGTACTTGGAAGGGTTAAGGCTGAAGTCGTTTAATCGTCCAAATACTCCCCTCCTTTTCGTAGACTAATCTATCGTGTAACCTGTTGGGTCTGCCCTGCCAGAACTCAAAATGATTCGGGGTAACAGCAAAACCACCCCAATGTTCAGGACGAGATACTTCTTTTCCTTCAAACCTTTGTTCAACCTCTTTTAATTTAGCTTCGAGTTCATCTCTAGAATTTATACGGCTAGACTGATCGGAAACCCAAGCTCCTAATTGAGAACCTCTTGGCCTGGATGCAAAATATTCATCTGATTTTGATGCATCCAATTTTTCTGCTTTACCTTGAATACGAATTTGACGCTCCAGGTCCAGCCAT
Organism: bacterium; assembly: GCA_018223105.1. GTDB lineage: Bacteria > Bacteroidota > Bacteroidia > NS11-12g > UBA9320 > JAAEYY01. Next base: position 99,634 of record JAAEYY010000003.1, read on the forward strand.
AAAAAGAGCAGACTACAATTTGGGTGTTCTCTCAGTTGTTTTGATTTATCGCTATTATAATTCGTGTAAAACACAAACTGCTCTTGCTCCAAACCTTTTAATAAAACCGTACGAGAGTCCACAATGTCTTTTTCTCCCAAGGTAGAAAGTATCATGGCATTTGGCTCTTTTATGCGGCTGTCTAGTGCATTTTGAAACCACTTTTCGAATTGAGTAAAAGGACTCGAACTTAAGTCTTTTTCATTTAAGGTTTCTTTAGAATAGTGCTCCCTGAGATCTTCCATATTCAAGGCAAAGGACTAGATTGATCTTGATTTAAGCAACTTATCTTAATAGAATAATTTTCTTTCTAAATGAGCCTTGCATTGTATGAATCTCAAGGTAATAGATTCCCGGCGGATAATCTGTAAGATTTAGGATTAACGGTCCGTTAATTTGCTCATTACTTTCAGAAATCAGCGATTTCCCTTCGGTATTAAATAAATTTATACTGAGGGGGCGATCTGCTGATGTACTCCACATCACTTGAACTTCCGAACTGGTCGGGTTTGGATATATTAAAATATCGGAGCTGATTAAGCTGTCTATACCGATCACAGCAGGTACTGTGCGAGTAAATTCACATTCACAGCCGGCTTCCGTGATGATATAAAGACTTACTTCCTTAGGTGATGATAAATCAACATAGTTATAAACCGGATCTTCAACATTAGTGGTAACCCCTACATCCAAGGTCCAAAGATATTGAGCAGCAACTCCTAAACTCGGTCCGTCAAATTGAACCTCTGTGCCATTTCGATTAAATGAAAAGTTGCAATATGGTTTTTCATAGATCCTTATGCTTTTAGTTTTGATACTCGAGCAACCGCTACCACCTTCAGCATAGAGCGTTACAGTGTAGGTCCCTCCGAGACTATCATCATAAAGATGCTGAGGCACAGGGTTTTCGCTACTATCTCCGTCACCAAAACTCCATAAAAAATTGACAGTGCCAATAGTATTGGAACTTAAGTTTTGAAATTGAATTGCTGATCTAGAGCAGGAATCACTAATACTGAAATTTGCAAGGGGTTGACTCGATATAAAAACCTGGTTATTGTAACGAGATATGCACCCTAAACTATCTTCAACCTCCAAATCAATATTATATGTACCTGCAGCGCTGTATTGGTGCTTAGGACTTCTTGCTGTGCTTGTTGTGCCATCACCAAAGTTCCATAAATAGTTCATGGATATTGAATTCTCAGAACTACTGAAATTTTTAAAATCAGTAGGACTTTTATCGCATCTATTGCTAATTTCAACATCAATCTCAGGGCTAGGTCTTACCTGAACTTCTTCTTTAATTGTATCTGTGCATTGGAATTGAGAAACTACAACCAGCTCTACTATATTTCCGCTATCCAAAGGCAAGACTAATTTAGGGTTTTGCTGATTGATATAGGAGCCCGAGTTATTTACTCTCCATCTGGCTTCCAGACCTGAACCGCTGGAAATAGTAGAAGTATTGTAGAATTGACTCGGGTTATTTACGCAACTTAAATCGTGAGCAAATGCCGCATTTGGAATGGGGAATTGTTGAACAATTTTGCTGATGGTATTTGCACAACCGGCATTGATAGCG
>JAAEYY010000003.1:101267-160131 GCA_018223105.1 bacterium
CATAAGTACCTGCCTGAGGATATTGATGAATTGGATTTTTTAAGCCACTGCTGTTATTGTCTCCAAATTCCCAGAAATAGCTTGGATTATTTTTACTGAGAAAGGATTGATTATTGAATTGTACAGGCTTGCCAAAACATGTATTCTTAGCAGTGAATGCTGCAGTGGGCCTTTCAATAATCTCTACAACAAAACTAGTATCCACAGTATATCCCAGACTGGATTTCAACTGCAAAGAGACTGTATAAAACCCGAAACTATCATAAAGGTGATCCGGTTGTCTAAGCTGTGATGAATCGCCATCACCAAAATGCCAGAGGTAGCTTAAGGAGGTATTTCTGACCGAGCTGGAATTAATAAAACTAACTTTATCGCCTTCACATAGGTTTTCAGCAGAAAAACTAAAAACCGGTCGATGTGCAACCTTGATATAACGCTCTAATGCAGTATCACAGCCATTGGCTAGATTAGAAACCTCTAATTCAATTCTAATTATACTATCACCCCAAGAAAATGGAACCCGATAAAACAAGACACCGGGTGAAGCTCCTGAGCCAACTATGAACTGGGTATCTTTAGGGTCGATTAAGAAATTATTTTCAGTTTCAATATTCAATTTACTGATGGCCCATATTGTGCCGAAATCACTCCAATCTAAGCCATTTGGTGCCGGTATATTATAGGCGGACTGCTGACCGGCAAATAAGATATCAGGATTACTTTTATTTCCGGACCTATATTGACCATTGAACAATATACCTTTACTTAGTTTTATACCACCGGGTTTAGGAGTTACAACTGCTTCTACTTTGCTCCTTTCTGAACTACAAAGACTTCTATAGTGAAATATTCCATCCCAAAAGTATCCTGTAAACAAGGTACCAGAAAACAGTGCGTTATTTACTGCAGAACCATATACCCTTATTTGTGAGTTTTCAAAGCTCAGACTATCATTCTTAAAGGTTGGGCTATTCCCTCCGGAGATTGTGATATACAAGGCAATAGTATCGCCTTCAAACAAGTTTAGGTCTCGTATGTCGTAAGTAGAATATTTTCCAAACCCATTAGATTCAACATTCACTTGATCCCATAGGGTCCAGTTTGAAGCTACTTCTTCTGAACCATTATAGCTTCCCTCCTTCCAATAGATGGATACCAGGTTAGAGTCTTTCTGATATGCAAATAGTTGAGATATGCTGTCTATAACAAGATCATGCTTTACATCAACATTGATAAAACAGCCTCCGGTAATGCTACCACTCATTCTCCAAGGTCCTTGAAACGTAGAAATTGAACCCCGAATTTGTTTTGACTGTTCTAGCCAATATGATTTTTGACCTGATATATTATCGGTCATAAATGTACTCCCTGTTCCGAGTAAATCATTACCTGAACTATCAGAAAACCAGGAGAATGAATCAACACCTGTACCTTGGGCAAAGAATTCCACCGGACCGTATCCACAACGAAATGCAGTTGGGGCTGTTCCCGGAGGAGGTGTAGCGAAAACGGTAAAACTACCTCTAAATGTATCATTTTGCCGGTTCTGATCTAGGCTTGAATTGACGATCAACTCGTATGACACTAGACCGGAACTGTCAAAATAAACAGGACCAAAACTTCCAGATAAAGTAGCAGAAGTACTTAAAGAGCTACCTGTTTTTGTTATTGTAGTATCTCTGGCACCACTAAAGCTTAGTACGCTGGAAAATGACGATACCGTATTCAAGCCTGTGTTACTAACTTCAAAGGGAATCATGCTTGATTCAGCCCTGCAGATAATATCATCATTAAGAAGAGCATTTATTTTGAGATCGTAACTATACTTTGAATAAACCCGAATATTGTCTACCGCCAGATAGCCATACGAATTACTGGAATACGGATTAGACCACAGGAGTCTAAAGACCATATTTGACGAAGTTAAAGAGCTGATATTTAACGACATATGCTTAGAACGACTGCTCGAAATACTATCGCTAAAAATGGTACTCCAACTGGATCCTCCACTTGAAGAAACCTGTATAATAAACTTCGTACGATAAGCCCGTAAATAGTAGTCAAGGTCTAGGTAAAGATTAGGTTCTGCTGAAGTATTTAGGGTGGGACTAATCAGCGCAACCTCTTCACCTGAACCATTTAGAAAGGTTCCCGGCAAACCGGCATCACCAGCAGTATAAGAATCGAACAAGGCATAAGTATTGCTAATACCCGGCGAAAAATGATAAAAGGAATCAAAAAACTGAAATGAATCTACTGCAGTATTTCCTTGAATAATGTTCTGGCTCCAATTCGATGGTGCAGTTCGACCATATGCCGACTCAAAATCTTCATACAATATCACATTTTGCCCTCTTAGAAATGAAGAGATGCAAACGAGAAAAATAAGAATGAGAGATTTTCGGCAACACATTATAGGCCCGTGGGCTAATACAAATTTACCGAATAATACAGTGAATTTCTAGCGTCTGAACGGCATTTTACCAAGTCTTTTCTTTCCTCCCATTGCGTTCATTGATTTCATCATTTTACGCATATCGGAAAACTGCTTGACAAGCTTATTAACCTCGGTGGTTGAAGTACCACTTCCTTTGGCAATACGCTGTTTTCTGCTACCATCTAATACATCGGGATTTTGACGCTCTTCTGACGTCATAGATTGAATAATGGCCTCTATACTCTTAAAACTATCATCATCTATATCAATATCTTTGATTGCTTTACCCACGCCGGGGATCATGCCCATCAAGTCTTTGATATTTCCCATTTTCTTTATTTGATTCAATTGCTGTAAGAAATCGTCGAAATCAAATTGATTCTTACGCATTTTTTTCTGCAAGCGTGCAGCTTCTTCTTCATCAAAGGTTTCCTGAGCTTTTTCTACAAGCGATACAACATCCCCCATTCCGAGGATTCTACCCGCCATGCGATCCGGATGAAACACATCCAGTGCATCCATCTTCTCGCCGGAACTCACAAATTTGATCGGCTTATTAACTACTGTTTTAATAGATAATGCTGCACCACCGCGTGTATCACCATCTAGTTTAGTCAATACAACACCGTCAAAATCCAGGCGATCATTGAAATTCTTAGCTGTGTTTACTGCATCCTGCCCTGTCATGGAATCTACTACGAACAAAATCTCCTGTGGTTGAAGCTCTTTCTTCAGGTTTGAAATTTCGTTCATCATAGCTTCGTCTATAGAAAGACGACCGGCAGTATCCACTATAACAACATTATGTTGATTTACTTTAGCATGCTTAATTGCGTTCTGAGCAATAGCCACAGGATCTTTTATTTCTTCTGAATAAACCGATACCCCAACTTGCTCTCCCAACACCTTGATTTGATCGATAGCCGCAGGTCTGTAAACATCACAAGCCACTAGAAGTGGATTTCTTCCTTTAGACTTGAGGTATTTAGAAAGCTTACCGCTAAACGTAGTTTTACCCGAACCCTGAAGACCGGCAATAAGTATAACGGCCGGATTTCCTGTTAGATTAATAGGTTTGGTCTCACCACCTAAAAGTTCTTTTAATTCATCATTAACGATTTTGGTCATTAACTGACCCGGAGAAACACTTGTCAAAACATTTTGGCCAAGCGCCTTTTCCTTCACCGTATTGGTGAAATCTTTTGCGATTTTGTAGCTAACATCGGCGTCTACCAATGCTCTTCTAATTTCTTTTACCGTTTCCGCAACATTCAGTTCGGTGATACTGGCTTGTCCTTTTAGGGACTTAAATGCACGGTCGAGGCGTGATGATAAATTCTCAAACATAATATCAACTGCAAATCTATTTGAAATTCAACGTTGGTCAAATCAATAATTCAGCTTATGCTATTGCAGTCTTGGTTTATAAGAAGATTTCCAAGCATTTTCAACAGAATTTTGAAGCGAAGAAACATAAAACTATTTTCGCCCGATGAAAAGACTTGGACTCATAGTATGCACCGCAATAATTTTCTCAGCAGGAGCATGTCAAGAAGATCAAAAAGATCCTACTCAGGAAATTATTAAGCGAAAAAAGGCACTTTATGAAGCTTCAATAAAGAATAACGATAAGACTACAGCAGCCCTAGCTTTAAACGAACTTATCCTCCTAGACAGTAACAATATTGTATATAAAGACTCATTAGCTCGCATCTATATTAGAAATGGTAACTACGTCGGTGGAACTCAGATGGGTGAAGCAGTAATTGCGGCCGGTAGCGCTTCAAATAAATTGAAAGAGTTGGTTGGTGTTGCATACCAGCAAATGGGTGATGCAGTTAGAGCGAGAAACTTGTTCCAAGGTATGTTTAATGAAACTAATGATTATCGATATATCTATCAGGTTGCTGCAATTGTTTATGAAACAGGCGATGCTAAACAGTTTACGGAATTAACGGATAAAATCCTAGAAGATGCTAAGAAGGATACAGCAGTTTCTAATACTTTAATTGAATTCGGTGCTCCAATATCGGGTCAGCCACAAAGAGTACCAATTAAAGCAGCCACACTTTTCTTGAAAGGAAAATTTGAGCAGGATATCAATAAAAAGTACGTTAAAGCTATAGTATACTACGAGCAAGCGCTTGGAGTGTATGATAAGTTTGAAATGCCGTACTACTATATCGACGAAATAGATAAGGCCAGAAGACAGGGATTGATTAAATAATCAATCTTTTGTCCAAATGGTTTCTTCTTTACCCTCTTGGTGAAGAACTGCTCTAGATAACATAAAGAAATAGTCGCTAAGACGATTTAGGTATTGAACGATTATTTCGTAGTCGCCTTCTAAAACCACAACACGTCTTTCTGCTCTCCTGCAGATGCTTCTGCACATATGAGCCAGACCATTTGACCTGCTGCCTCCGGGTAGAACAAAGTTTTTAAGCTGATGAAGATCTTTGTCCATTTCGTCTATTTGTTCTTCCAGGTAAAGAATGTCCTTTTCATCTATTTCTGGAAGCTGAAAACTCACTTCACGCTCTGTGGCCAGTAGACTCCCAACGTTAAACAAGCGATTTTGAATGTTTTTCAGAACGGTATCGTACTTTGGAGTTTCTGTTCGAAGTAAACCGATCGTAGAATTTAGTTCATCTACTGTTCCGTAAGCCTCAATCTTTTGGTGAGCTTTGCTCACTCGGGTGCCTCCTAATAGAGAAGTGGTACCTTTATCTCCTGTTTTTGTGTAAATTTTCATGAATTCTGCGCAAAGTAATTAGTTGAACTCAGACTTATCAACTTTTCCGTACACCATTCGAATGATTCTTTTAGCATACTTAGCAATATCCTCTTCATGCGTAACCATAACCACAGTATTTCCCTCTGAGTGAATCTTTTTAAAGATTTGCATAATCTCTAAACTTGATTCATGATCGAGGTTACCTGTTGGTTCATCTGCCAAGACTATAGATGGATTGTTGATTAATGCTCTTGCAATGGCAACTCTTTGTCTCTGACCGCCGGATAATTCATTCGGCTTGTGGTCTACCCTATCTCCCAAACCTACTCTTGTAAGAACTTCTCGAGCTCTTTCAAGTCTTTCCGTTTTACTAACACCCGCATAAATGAGCGGTAAGGCCACATTTTCCAAAGCGGTTGTTCTGGGTAGTAGATTAAAGGACTGAAATACAAAACCAATTTCTTTATTCCTCACTTCTGCCAACTCATCATCCGTCATTTTACTTACATCCGTATTATTCAGCATGTAAGTTCCACTGGTTGGAGTATCTAAACAACCAATAACATTCATTAAGGTTGACTTTCCGGAGCCACTTGGCCCCATTAGTGCTACATATTCCCCTTTTTCAATCTCGCAGTTTAAGCCATTTAAAGCTTTCACCACAGTTGTGCCCATTTGGTAGATCTTGTAGATATCGTGCAGGGCAATTAAACTCATTTTTTCTTGAGGACTTTAGGAACTTTGAAGTAATCTGAATCCTTTGAAGGTGCATTCTTGAGCGCTTCTGATTTTGCCAGTGCTTCTTCCTTCAAATCTTCTCTTAGAACATTCTGAGCGTCGCTGAGGTAAACCAAAGGTTCAACACCTTCAGTATCTACCGATTTTAGTTGATCGCAGAAATCGATGATTCGATTCAAATCATTTCGGATATGCTCTTTATCTTCTTGCTTGAATTCGAGTCGAGCTAGATAGGCAAGTTCATCTATTTTTTGATCATCGAGATTCATAAATTATTCAATTCGTTAAACTTGTTTTCAATTATACGATATACCTGCTCAGCAAGCTGTCTTTCATCACCGGGTTTTAGATTTTTGGTTGAAATAGGTCGATGAACTACCATTCTCATTTTACCAGGACTCCCTCCTTCGGATAATCCCCCACCGGTCATTCTTTTCCAATTATCTGCCAATGTTATTGGAACTATATCAATTCCATTTTCAATTGCCAATTTAAAGGCACCCATTTTAAATGAACCCATTGTGGGGACATGTTCTCTTATACCGCCTTCGGGGAAATTCAGCAAGCTAACTCCGTCGTTTAAACGCTTATTTGCCTCTTCAAATGCTGCTTTAGCCCCTTTTACACTTTTGCGTTCTACTGGTATATCAATGGTTCTAAAGAATATTTTAAAGAGTGGAATTTTAGCTAATTCACTCTTTGCCATGAAATTAAAGTAAAAAGGCATCTGCACATTAACAGACAAAATATCGAGGTACGAAAAATGGTTTGGAGTAAAAATGTAGGTCTTATTTCTGTCTAATGGTTCTTCGTAAATTGTTTTGGGAAACAAACCGCAAAGCAACATTAACAGTCTTCCCCATATGAGTCTTAATCTATGTGCGCTTCTATAGCGTTTTGGGTTGGATAGAAACCATAAAAAGAAGGGGTAAAACAGTAAAAAGATGATTACAAACCAGAGCAGAAAGTAGACTGCCCAGATGAATTTAAGCGCCCGGATCATGTTTCACAATTTCTGACTTTAGTCTTGAAACCTGCGTATTTAATAGATTTCGCATTACAGGCTCAACAATGGGCTTCATAAACATGTTCAATTTAGCCTCGATTACAGCTTGTACTTCTGTTTCGTTGTCTCCTATAGACTTGATATTCCACATAATATTAAATTCAACTGGAACCGGCTTAACAGGTTGCATTTCTATGTATGAGGGTGACTCTCTTTTTATAAATTCTAATTTCAATTTACCGAGTCCTTGAATATCAAGTACAGCAGAGTCTTGGTCTGCTTCAAAGCTCCTCACCTGATCCGGCATCAAGTTCTCGTAGTTTCCCGGAATGCTTAAGAAATCGAAAACCTGTACATCAGATTTATGAATTATCTCTTTATTACTTTCTATTCTACTCATCTTGATACATCATGTTTTTAGCAATGAAAGCAGCCATAAGAACTGAAAGAATTATACCTGTTGCTAAGCTCGAACCATAAGCAGCAAGGGTATAACCTCCCGGTTTAAATAGTCCATCTATAGTTTCTTTCGCGTCTTTTATTGCAGCTTCTTTTTCTTCAATTTCATCATTCTTTTGAATGGTGATCTCAGCTTGCTCAAGTGCTTGAGTCTTGTGAGGTTCGTAAAACTCACCAATAGGATTGTATAAAACCAAAAAAGCAATAACCATGATTGAAGCTCTAATGATTGAAATCATGACTCCGGAAAAAATGGTTCTACCAATACTTATTACACCACCTTGAAGTTTCTTGATTAGAATTAAACCGAAAATAAGGCAAACAACCATTATCGCAATCTTGATGAGATACATCACTTGCGACTGAGACTGAGCCATGTCAGTTGGCGGACTATTATAAAATAGAAACTCCACCAGGGCGCTCAGAATCCCGGCGAGTCCTCCAAAAATCCAAATGGGTTTTTGCAATGCTTTACTTACTCTTGATTGTTATTAGAATACTCGTCGAAATCGTATTCAGGCATTAGGTCGCTTTTCACATGATTTACTGTTTCTGTGAAGGCTTCCATAAACTTATTAAAATCTTCCTTGTATAGAAAAATTTTGTGTTTAACATAGTTGCCATCCTCAAAACGCTTCTTGCTTTCTGTGATAGTGATGTAGTAATCATCACTACGGGTTGTTTTTACATCAAAGAAATAAGTACGTTTACCAGCTCTTACACGCTTTGAGAACACCTCTCCTTTGTCATAGTTTGACTCCGCCATCGTCTGTAAATGTTAGTTTATAATTTGTCAAAAGAAACTAAAAATCAGATAATTTCAAACAGAAATCATATTTCCTCTTCTTCCATCTGCACCAATTGCTTTGAATACAGTTCAAAGTATTCTCCATTGTTGTCCATCAGCTCTTTGTGATTCCCGCTCTCTATTATTGAGCCCTGATCGAGAAAAATGATTTGATCTGCATCCTGAACAGATGATATTCTATGACTAATATTTATAAAGGTTGCTCCTTGACTTAATTGACCCAACGCTGACTTAATTTTCACTTCTGTTTTAGTATCTACGGCTGATAAGCCATCATCTATCAACAGAATTTGCGGTTCTTTTATTAAGGCACGGGCAATTGCAGTTCGCTGTTTTTGACCGCCTGATAAGGTGATTCCTCGTTCACCCAGAATGGTCTCCAGTTTTTTAGGAAACTTCTCTATTTCTTCATCTAATGAAGCGGCTTCAATGGCCATATCCAGATTCTTGATATCGGCTGCTGTATTTATTCCAAATAGAATATTATCCTTTATACTTTCAGAAAACAGAAAGATATCCTGTGAAACGTAGCCAAAGAGTCTTCTAAGCGCAGTTCTTTCATACTCGTGAATTGATACACCATCAATGAGAATTTCGCCTTTCACGGGTTCATATATCCCCATTAGTAGCTTGGCAATACTTGATTTGCCGCTACCTGTGGTTCCAATTATTCCAAACTTGGAGCCTGCCGGAATAGTAAAACTTATATCCTTCAAGACATATTCATCTTCCTCTTTATATCGGAACCAGACATTTTTAAATTCAATTCCCTTCTCCAATTTATCTAAGGTTTTTAAACCTTCATTTCTATCTGGTTCTACTGAAAGAAACTCTGTAATTCTCGCCATAGATGCAGCGGCTCTCTGTATTAATGAAGTAATGTATCCTAGCGAAGCTACAGGCCAAGTTAGCATATAAACATAAATTACGAACTCTGCGATATTACCAAGGGTGAAGGTATCGTTTATCACGGCCTTACCACCTGAATACACTGTAATAAGAACGCTCATCCCCACTAAGCCCATTACGGCCGGCATAAACCAAGCATTGATCTTCACCAGGCTCATATTGGTTTCCTTATACTCCTCTGCCTCTTTGGTGAAATCTCGTTCAAAGTCTTTTTCTGCTGCAAAAGCTTTAATCACCTGAATTCCACTGAAACTCTCCTGCGCCATTGAAGTGAGGCCTGATAATTTCTTTTGAATTCGATCACTGCGTTTATTCATAGCATCTGAAACCAAATAAATAGTGATGGCCAGAATAGGAAGTGGTATCAATACCAATAAGGTTAATCTAGTATTAACGTAGAACATAAGGCTGAGCACCATTGTGATCATGAAAAAGAGGTTGATGGCATACATTACGGCCGGTCCGGCAAAATCTCTTACCCTTGATACATCCTCACTAATTCGATTCATCAAATCTCCTGTGTAGTTCGAACCGTAGAATCGCTGTCCTAAATTTTGATAATGTTTAAATATTTGATTTTTAAGATCGAATTCAATGTATCGCGACATTACAATGATGGTCTGTCGCATGAAATACATAAAGATCCCTTTAATGATGGCACTAACCACAATTAAAGCACCAAAAAATAAAGCTACTTTTTCAGGCGACTCAAAGAATTCATAAAGATCTTTCAAGTACTTTGGCGCCGGCTCATTATACAATAAACTCGCGATACTATTCACTGCCTCCCTTACTATAGGAGGAATAAATACTGCGAATAAGTTCGACAGAATAATAAATACCATCCCTGCAAATAGGTATCGCTTGTATTTCAGGAAATTAGCCTTTAAGTGTAATAATGCTTTCAATATCTAGAGTTGTTATGTAATCAAAAAAACTAAATTTGCGCCAAAATTAAGCTTCCTTTAAGGATTTACGAACTATGACAACAGCAACTGTACCTTCTCTTAATACAGAATTTGAAGTTTTTTCTAAATTAGAAACAAACGATCATGAGCAAATTGTTTTCTGTAATGACAATTCTACCGGTTTAAAAGCAATTATTGCGGTACATAATACGGTTTTAGGTCCCGGTTTAGGGGGCACTAGAATGTGGCACTACGGCACAGAGCAGGAAGCATTGCACGATGTATTAAGACTTTCTAGAGGTATGACCTATAAAGCTGCAATTTCCGGGTTAAACCTCGGAGGTGCTAAAGCTGTAATTATTGGCGACAGCAAAGTTCACAAGACTGAAGCCCTAATGAGAAAGTTTGGAAGATTTGTTGAAAACCTTAACGGTAAATACATCACTGCCGAAGATGTTGGAACCACTACTAAGGATATGGAATATGTAAACATGGAGACAAACCACGTTGTGGGTCTTCCTGAAAGTCGCGGTGGTGGTGGAGATCCTTCCCCTGTTACCGCATACGGTGTTTACATGGGAATAAAAGCCTCTGCAAAGAAAGCCTATGGCAGCGATCAGCTCGGTGGTAAGAAAGTAGCCGTTCAGGGCATTGGTAAGGTTGGAATGCATCTTGTTGAGCTTTTACATCAAGAAGGAGCTGAAATTTATGTGAGCGACATCAACGAAGAAAACCTAAAAGCTGCAAGCAGAAATTTCGGGGTTCATGTTGTTAATGGAGATGATATTTACGCTTTACCGGTAGACATCTTTGCACCATGTGCATTAGGAGCTATCTTGAATACAGAAAACATTAATGCCCTAAACTGTAACATTGTTGCGGGTGCAGCTAATAATCAGCTAGCAAATGAAGACCAACACGGTCCCATGATCAGAGAAAAAGGTATTCTTTACGCTCCTGATTTCTTGATCAATGCAGGAGGTCTAATTAACGTTTACTCTGAGCATACCGGGTACAATAGAGATAATGCAATGAGAGATACTGAGAATATCTACAATACCACTTTAGAGATTTTCTCATTGGCAGAAGAAAAAGACATCCATACACAACATGCGGCAACAATTCTTGCTGAAAAACGTGTTCAGGATATTTTAAAGGTTAGATCCACTTACTAATTTACAATTATGATAGAGCGCTTAAAGCGACTTTATAAATTGCTGAATCCTAATCAGCAAAAAGTGATATTGGAATATCCGCTTGATTTAAAAGCTAGATATTCTCAACCTTATCATCAAGGTTTATTTGATATCATCCAAAAAGGAAATTCAGATTATGCTGAATTGCTTCAAAAGTTTAATGCTCATATTGATTTTTTTAAATCGGTAAAGAACTTAAACGAACTAGACAGCAATGATGTTAATTCTCCAAGTTGGAACAATGGCTATCTGCCGGGACTGGATGTAATTTCCTTATATGGAATAATATCTGAATACAAACCTTCTAAATATGTAGAAATTGGATCAGGAAACTCTACTAAAATTGCAAGAAAAGCAATTGAGGCTGGGAATCTTGAGACAAAAATTCACAGTATAGATCCATATCCAAGAGCTGAAATTGATCAATTAAGTGATGTTTGTGAAAGGACTACAATTGATAAGGCGGATTTATCTGTATTTGATGGTTTAGGTGAAAACGATATTGTATATGTAGACAACTCTCATGTATGCTTTCCAAACTCTGACGTAACAGTATTTTTCCTTGATATTTTACCTAGATTGAAGCCGGGAGTAATTGTGCATGTACATGATATTTATATCCCATACGACTATCCTGATTTCATGATAGAACGATATTACTCTGAGCAGTATTTGCTCATGACATATCTTATCAATGCAAAAAATTACAAGGTGATTTGTCCAAATTACTACATCTTTGAGCAAAAGAGTCTCCTCCACCACTTAGATCCTATTTGGGATGCTATTAAAGAGAAAAAGGTAGAGAAACACGGAGGTTCTTTTTGGTTCAGGATAACGGACTAATGCTCTTTGTAGACGACAGATCAGAAAAACGCTTTATTTATTTCTGTAGTGCATTGGTGGCACTGCTGCTATTCGCTCTATTTCAAGCCGGAAAAGGCATAGAGGGTGGCATGGACAGCTACAATCATTACCTTATCTCGAAATATAGTTGGCAGCATCCTAAATTGTTGCTCGACAACTGGGGCAAACCGATATATTCTCTATTGTATTCACCTCTAGCTCAGATTGGCTTGAAGGGACTTGTGGCACTCAACATTTTATGCTTAGTTGGGTCTGCACTATTAAGCTATAGAACAGCTTTAAACCTAGGTATTAAGTACGCATTTATAGTTTTTGTAATGGTGCTTTTGTGTCCGATTTTTCTAGACAATGTTATTTCGGGACTAACAGAACCTTTGAGTGCATTTTTACTGAGTCTTGTACTCTTCTTGCTCAGTAAAAAATCAAATATTGCCGCTGCAGTTGTCGCGGGATTCCTACCCTACGCAAGGTCAGAAGGGTTTGTAATTCTAGCATTGATAATATTCTACCAGATTGTAATTCAAAAACAGTATAAGTCATTGCTATTCCTTCTAGCGGGAAGTGTGTTTTTTAATATTCTGGGGTGGATCATTGAGGGTGAACCCTTGTGGATTTTCAGCTCTAACCCCTATTTGAAGGTGGGTTTCGACGCAAGTAATAATCTTTACGGAAGTGGCCCCTGGTATCATTACCTGAGATGGTCTCATATTATTTTTGGTTATGTTGGAAGTTTACTTTTAGGTATAGGAGCAGTATTTACAGTCTTGCGGTATTTCAAATTCCCAAAAGACTTCCAAAAGCAACAGCTATTCTATCTAATTTTAGGGATTCTAGCCGGCTATTATGCAGCACATTCAGTACTTTGGTGGCAAGGTTGGATGGGATCAGCCGGTCTGATTAGGGTGATACTTGTTGTGGCGCCTTGCGCGGCAATTCTGGCCGGATTAGGATTGGAAATCTTACTGCAGAAATCAAGTAAAATAATTACCAACCTTATTCTGCTTGCAGTGCTAGGGAATTTCATTTATGCCCCGATCAAATATTATTCTTATAAATATCCTTTAGATATCTCATCTGAACAGAAATTGTATACTGAAATGTATACATGGTTGAATCAGCAGGACTATGAAGATAGGCCATGGGCTTACATGTACCCTTATCTCAGCATTATCGCCGATAGAGACCCCTGGAACAGAGATGAGCACGAGGAGCTATGGAAGACTTCACTCCCCTATTACAAGAAAGGAACTATTTTGATTTGGGACGGGCATTTTGGTCCAAATGAAGCCGGAATAGAAATATCCGATCTTTTAAATACCGATGAATATGTGCTTCTTCAACATTTCACTCCCGCTGAAAAGACCATAACATTAAATAATCATGAATTTGAGATATATGTTTTCGAAAAACTGACCGAAAGTGAAAGCTAATTTTATATTTGCCCCCTATCTCGTTCTATGCTAAACAGACGTCTTATAAGAATCAAAGTTTTTCAGGCATTATTCAGTGAATTTGTCGATGATGAATTAATTGTACGTTAACTGGTTTAAAAATCCCGAAATTCAATACTTGGTATTGAACAACATTTTCTTGGAGTTTTGGCATTTCTGCCTGAATTCTGCCATTTTATCGCCACCGAACACAACCCATCAGACTATAAATTTAAAACTACCGAGGACGATAAAAAGGTATTTGAGCTTATTGCAGAAAACAAGTTTGTAGAGGAAATCCAATCTGACCCTGATCTAAAGAGATACCTGGACAAACCGGTTATTCGCTGGGCCGATGAAAAGGATATGATGTTTATGATGTATAAAATCATCAAGAAACACGACCATTTCATTGAAATCAAAGAATCTACAGACGAGGACCGAGATTTTTCTTTTGGTAAATTTCTATACAAGTACCTCATAAAAGAATCTGTTGAATTTGAGCAGATGATGGAAGAGAAAAACATTGTTTGGTACGATGAAAAAATTCCAATTTTAAAAAACCTGGAGCGCTTGTTCGAGCATTATGAAAAGTCGGGTGAAATTAAGATCCCCGAGCTTTCAAAAGACTTGGATGAAGATTTGGAATTTGCAGAGCAGCTGATTGAACAGTACCTTAAAAACAAAGGAGAACTGGTAGAAACCATCAATGAAAATACTCCGGGCTGGGATAGTGAACGAATCACTAAGATTGACTTTGTTTTAATGTGCATGGCCCTCTGTGAATTCAAGTATATGCCATACGTACCGGTAAAAGTTACGATTAACGAATACATCGAAATTGCCAAAATGTACAGTACTCCACAGAGTTCAAAATTTGTGAATGGTACCTTGGATAAGATCCTGAAAGAATGGCAAAACGAAGGTCTAATAAATAAATCCGGAAGAGGATTAATAGGTTAAGCTATTATTATACCTTTGCAATCATGAAAAATTGGTTTATTCTAATACTTGCTGCACTTGCATTTAGTGCATGTAATAACGGTGAAAGCAATGACGAGACAATTGCAGCAGATGCAATTGAAATCAAAGAAGGACAAGACAATCCTGAACCTCGATTTGAATGGTCTGAAACTGAGTGGGATTTCGGCACTATCGTAGATGGTGAACGAGTAGAACACACGTTCAGATTTAAGAATGTAGGAGATGATGCACTTATCATTTCAAATGCAACTGCTTCTTGTGGATGTACCATTCCGGTTTGGCCTAAAAAACCAATACCTCCCGGAGAAACCGGTGAAATTAAAGTTGAGTTTAACAGTTCGGGTAAAAACGGCTATACAACAAAAGATGTAACCATCTTAGCAAACACAACTCCGGTTAAAACTATATTGAAAATTAAAGCTGAAGTTGTAAAAAATAAATCTTAATGGAATATTCATCGCTCATATTTTTAGTACTGTTTATCGCAGTATTCTATTTCTTAATTTTCCGACCACAAATCCAAAAAGCAAAAAAACAAAAAGAGTTTAAAGATGCTTTAAATAAAGGAGACAGAGTGGTAACTACCGGTGGTATTCACGGTAAGATTTTAGAAATGAAAGACCTTACTGTAACCCTAGACGTGGGTAATGGCGTGAAACTCAAAATTGATCGTTCCGCTATCAGTATGGAGGCATCGGAGTTGCTGAAGAATCAGGCTGAATCCTGATTATAACATTGTGCAACATTTAAGAATTGGCATAACAGGGGGAATAGGTGTAGGAAAATCTACGGTTTGTGAGATTTTTAAGAGGCTTGATGTGCCTGTATATGATGCCGATTCAAGGGCTAAGTGGCTCATGCAAAATGATGCTGTACTCAAACAATTAATAAAAGACGAGTTTGGTTGGGATGCCTATACCAGAGCAAACGAACTCAATAGAGAATATTTAGCGAAAATTGTGTTTAACAATACCGCTAAACTCGAGAAACTTAATTCTCTGGTTCATCCCAGAGTAGGTGAGGATTACGAGAAATGGACACAGGAGCATCGAGATAAGCCATACTCTCTAAAAGAAGCAGCACTTTTGTTTGAAAGTAATTCGTACAAAAGCCTTCATAAGATCATTGTGGTAACTTGTCCAATTGAGATGAGAATTGAGCGTATTGTAAAGCGCGATCATGTGAAACGCGAAGACATTTTGAAACGTATACAGAATCAAATGTCGGATAAAGAGCGTCTTCAGCTTGCCGATTATGTCATATTAAACGATGGTAAAAAATCTTTGATTGAACAATCCATCGCAATACACAGAGAAATCTTAGAATTGCGAGAGAAAGAAGCAGTACCTTTGAAAGCCTGATATGAGTCGCTCACTAATCTTAAATCATCATGCTATAGGTCTAAAGTTAGATCGTATTGCATGGCAAATTGCAGAAGAACATTTCGGTAAAAAAGAAATAATAATGGTGGGCCTGAAAGATCGAGGTCTACAAGTTGCAGAAATGATTTATGCCAAGCTTCAAAAAATCACAGAAGCGCAAGTCACTTTAACATCGATTGAAATTGACAAATCTGCACCTTTAAGCAAAAGTCCGGTTTGGACAGATCAACCAAAACTCAGCGGAAAATCAGTGGTTTTAGTTGATGATGTTTTAAATTCAGGTATCACCTTGTCCGGCGTACTAATTGAGGTTTTAAAGCATAAGCCCAAATCCGTTAAAGTTGCAGTCTTGGCCAACAGAGACCACAAAGCATTTCCTGTTGAAGCTGATTTTGTAGGGATATCCTTGGCTACTACATTAAAAGAGCATCTTTCTTTTGTAGTGGAAAATAAGGAAATGTCTATTTATCTCGATTAAGCATGAAGCTCGCAACTATTCTTATTGGAATTTGTTTCTTTTATTCATGTTCTCAGCCTACACCATACACCATAGAATCTCTTCATTGGCTTGAAGGTAATTGGCAAATGATTACAGAGCAAGAAGATGAATCCGGGTTTGAGGTTTGGAAAATAAATGAGGATTATTCACTCAGTGGTCTGGGCGTTAACATGAAGCTTGGAGACACCAGTTTTACGGAGTCTTTAGCTATTGTTGAACGCGACAGCACTCTTTTTTATATAGCAGAGGTAGATGAGAACCCGCAACCTACCTTGTTTCGTATAGATGAAGTTATAGAAAAAGGCTTTACCTGTGTGAATGAGAACCATGATTTTCCAAAGAAAATTAAATACATTTTAACAGATGAGAAGGAACTGGAAGTTGAAATAAGCGGAGATGATAAATCGTACACCTTCCGGTTTTACAAAAGCAAATAGGCCCATCAATCTGCACGATTTTATTCTTTTATACGTTAAGAAATCAATGCGTTTCGCCCTCCTATTCTTAATTCTAATAATTTCTGTATTACCTCATGAAGGAATTCCTACAAGCCGCACTATTCATCATTCATGGGAATACTCTGAAGCTATTAAGGATAGTTTTGAAATCATTTTTACTGAACCCTTGAATGCAGACACAAGTTCAAGTATACTGCTCATCTACACTGATGCCAACATCTTATTTGGCAGAAAACTTCGATCGTATTTTGAACGATGTTGGAATAAAAAGCTTTTTCTCAATTATAAACTACTGGGTATAGGCAACTCGGGAAAGATCCCGGTTAAACGCAGGAGAGACTTAACATCAAAAAATAGAGATCATGCTCGAAAAACCAGCAATAAAGAGTTCCTATCATTCTTTGATCTACAAATTGAAGAATTAACTCTCAAATACTTAAACAATATAGATAGCACATTGTACACTGGACATTCTTTTGGAGGTCTGTTTGGTTTAGAACACGCCCTAAGAAGTAATTCCTCTTGCGATAAATACATTCTATTCAGCCCATCCATCTGGATGAATAAACATCAAATAATTCAGGAGTATAAAGATGATTATTCAGGAGCAGCATTATTTGAGATTTACGCCGGAAAAAAAGAGAAGTATAACTTGATTCAAAGTTCCTGTATGAAATTCGAAAAGATGGCAATGGAAAAGCCCGGTTTGAAAGAGAAGTTTAAGTATTCCATTGTGCCCGGCAACCATATTTCTTCAGTTGAGCAAGGTCTTTTACTGGCATTTCCCTCGGGCCTTCGAATTGAATATAAGAAATAGCTTAGAAAAGCATGCTCTTTTTTCGTAACTTAGGGCTATGGAAAAGGAGCATTATAGCAACCTAATGGAAGCAATTAACGCATTAACTGATAAGGGTTATACCGAAGATTTTAATGCCGAAGGAGATCAAATAGTAGCATTAATTTCAGGTAAAACATTTACTCCGGAAGAACTCCATATCGATGAAATACACCGATTTGAAGGGGATACAGACCCCGCAGACTCATCAGAATTATTTGCCATAAGCGCTAAAAGTGGTTTAAAAGGCACCTTGAGTATGGCTCACGGTGCAAAACACGGTCAGAATGCAGATCTAATCAAAAGAATTTCCTCAGATCACGATCATTAATTCTTGATAAAGCGATGGATGAATGTAGATTCAACATATACCGAGTAAATACCCGGTTGCAGTAGAGAAACATCCAAAGAAAGATCATCCTTGGCTGTGGTCCTTTCCGCAACTACTCTCCCATCCAGATTTACGATTTTAATTGAAACATATTCTTTCAACTCCATCTCTGCTACATTGATGGTCATCAAATCTTGTGCAGGATTGGGGTGTACCATTACAATTGGTTCTTTGGGTTTTACATAAACCGAAAAATCTTTAGTAAAGAACTGAATAAAGTCTCGGTCTCTACCAATAACGCGATATACATTATTTTCTTCAGGATTTCTATCCATTCCAACGTAATGAGTGATGTTGCCATTGTTTAATGCCGATACAGAATCAATGATCATATAGTGTCCATGACCGTCTAGCTTTTCCAGGTAGTAAAAATCTACATCTTTTTCGTTTGCGGTGGTCCATTGCACATAAACCACATTAGATTCAGACCAATACCGGAGATCAACGAATGTTGCCGGTAGTGTGCTGGTTTTATAGAATAGATCTACTCCCGGCTTATCCAATACAATTTCAGAACTACTCCATTGTTCAATGGGAGCCATTCCCCAAACTACATCGTAAACTGATTCCTTATTGGATTTTCCTTTTGATTTTAGGCGGTTTAATGTAAACACATCTTTCCCTTCCAATTGGATTTTACATACAGAATTTAGTTCTGCAGTATTGATATGATTAGGATCGGAGAATTGAAAGCTCATATTTCGGTTCATAGGAACCACAAGTTTCATCTCGTAGACAAGATACTGAGGCGCGGGATTGGTTTTATCAACCCAATTCACACGGATTACAATGGTGTCTTTGTTAGTTTTTGTTCCTGAACTTGTCCATTGGTGAATCTTGTCAAACTCCGTAAATTGAACATGAGCCAATTTAGTGGTTGAAATTTGAGCAAAAGAAAATGAACACAGGAATAGTAATAGAACGGTTAAGCTCGTTTTCATCAAGTAGTAATTAAGTTCGGTAATTGCAAAATACTGCAAAAAACAGATATAAACCAAATCAAATGTGCTTCTGCGCCAAGGCTTTAGCAACTCTAACACCATCTAAAGCCGCAGAAACAATACCACCTGCATATCCGGCTCCTTCCCCACAAGGATATAAATTAAGAAGCTCAGGATGATGTAAATGCTCTGTTCTGGGTATACGCACGGGAGCGGAGGTCCTGGATTCCGGTGCAGTTACAATTGCCTTTTCAGAATTAAACCCTTTTAGTTTTTTACAAGAGGCTTCCAAGCCTTTTCTCAATCGCGAATTTATTTCTTCGGGATAGAGTTCGTTTAAATTTACAGCAACTACGCCGGGATGATACGAGTTTTCATTTAGATTTTCGGATGTTCTGTTTGCGAGGTAATCCTTCAGGTTTTGAGCGGGTACTTTTAAACTTCCCCCTGCAAGTTTGAAGGCTTTGTTTTCAATTTGCTGCTGGAACTTTAAACCTGCTAAAGGTCCTGCATCATGAAACTCTTTCCACTCATCCTCTCCTATTTCGGTAACCCAACCACTATTAGCATAAGGCCCATTTCTCTTACTCGGCGACCAGCCATTTACAACTAATTCACCTTGGGAAGTGGCTGCCGGTGCAATAATTCCTCCAGGACACATACAAAAAGAAAATACCCCTTTGCCTTCTACTTGCTCAACCAGACTGTATGATGCAGAAGGTAAAACTTCTCTGTTTTTATGTTTGTGATATTGTATTTGATTGATCAGTTCCTGAGGATGTTCTATACGGAACCCCATTGCAAAAGGCTTTGCTTCAATTTTGATATTGCTATTGAAAAGCATTTCATATACATCCCTAGCCGAATGTCCTGTCGCAAGAATTAATTCCTCACAAGCCTCCCTTTTACCATTTACAGATATGGTCTTAATCTGATTACCTTCAAACTGAATACCGGTAAGTTTCGCATTAAACCTAACAATAGCGCCTTTACGAATTAGGGTATTTCGCATTTGTTCAATAATTCCCGGAAGTTTATTGGTGCCGATATGAGGGTGAGCTTCATAAAGAATAGCAGGGTCTGCGCCATGCAAGACAAAGAGCTCCAGTATTTCTCTGATTTTCCCACGCTTATGAGATCTAGTGTATAGCTTCCCATCTGAGAAAGTACCTGCACCACCTTCACCAAAGCAGTAATTAGACTCAGAATTTAATATTCCATCGCGATTCAACTTGGCAACGTCTCTCCTTCTTTCTCTTACCGCTTTACCTCTTTCCAAGATTATGGGTTGATATCCTTCTTGCAGTAATTTAAATGCCGCAAAAATCCCGGCCGGTCCAAAACCTACAACATGTACAGGATCCTCTGACCTCAGCGGTTTAAACTCGGGCATTTTTAAGGGTACAGCTGTGCTCTCGCCGGTATAAATGGATAGTCTTAAATGTACCTTTATTTGCTTAGACCTGGCGTCTAATGACTTGCGTTCTATTACTACATCATTGATTTCTTCTGATATACTCGGAAATTCTTCAGCCACAAGGCTGATTAAATCATCCTTAGAACCTTCGTATTTAAACGCATCCAGGGTTATTTCTTTCTCTATTATCGCCAATTTAATTATCCAAGAAGTTTCCACAAATATTCGATAAATAAAGCAATAGCGCATCTTTGCAGAAGAAAATGGGAAAATCAATTCAGGAACTTGAAGCATTAGTATCTCAAACTCGTCGAGATATCGTGCGAATGGTTCATGCAGTTCAATCAGGTCACCCGGGAGGATCACTCGGATGTGCAGAGTATTTTACAGTCTTGTTTCACAATATTATGAAGCATCAACCATCACCTTTTAATATGGAGGGTGAGAATGAAGATGTTTTTATTTTGTCTAACGGTCATATCTCACCGGTGTATTACAGCACCTTAGCGCGTTCTGGCTATTTCCCTGTGGACGAATTGGCAACCTTCAGGAAATTAGACTCTAGATTACAAGGACATCCTGCTACAGCAGAGCATTTACCGGGTATTAGAATTGCATCTGGTTCATTGGGACAAGGGCTTTCTGTTGCAACCGGAATTGCACTTTCTAAAAAGTTGAACAAAGATGATCACCGTGTATTTGCACTTTGTGGAGATGGTGAGTTACAAGAAGGACAGATCTGGGAAGCGGTAATGTTTGCAGCACATAACAAGGTAGATAACCTCATTATGACGGTAGATGTGAACGGCAGACAAATAGATGGCGACACAAAAGATATTATGGGCTTTGAAAACCTCCGTCCTAGATTTGAGTCATTTGGATGGAACGTTATTCAGATGAATGGAAACGACATTAACGATGTTCAGGATACCTTGAGTAAAGCTTGTGTTTTAAGCGGAAATGGCAAGCCTATCTGTATTTTGATGAAGACCGAGATGGGCAATGGCGTTGACTTCATGATGGGAAGTCATGAGTGGCACGGAATTGCTCCAAACGACGAGCAATTGGCTTCAGCACTCGACCAAAATGCTGAAACACTAGGCGACTACTAATTGTCTTGCACACTTTTTGTGTGATGTACATAGTTATTAGATAAGGAATGAAGTACGTATTTTCACTAATTCTTGCACTATCTTGCTTGATGAGTTCGGCTCAAACCAAAAAGACCCGAATTCTCTTTGTACTAGATGCATCCAATAGTATGTACGCCAAAATGGGCGACGACAGTAGAATTGTTGTAGCCAAGAGATTGTTAACTAGACTGGTTGATAGTTTAGAAGGCATGGAGAACATCGAACTTGCTTTGCGGGTTTATGGACATCAATCTTCAAGGCATGAGCGAAACTGCAAAGACACTAGATTAGAAGTAGGGTTTTCTGCTACCAACCACAAAAAGATCAAGGAAAAGCTGGTGGATGTAAGGCCGAAAGGTACCACCTTAATTGCTTACTCCTTAGAGCAAGCTGCTTACGATTTTCCGGAAGCGGACAATGTACGAAATGTGATTATTCTTATTACTGATGGTTTGGAGGAATGTGAAGGAGATCCGTGTGCTGTATCTACAGCTCTTCAAAAACAAGGTGTAATCGTTAGACCATTTATTATTGGTTTAGGTTTGAGCGAAGACTTCAAGACTCAATTTGAATGTGTAGGACGATTCTTTGAAGCGGAAACCGAAAATGACTTTAGGGATGTAATGAACGTAGTAATTTCCCAAGCGATTAATAACACTACAGTTCAAATCAACTTATTGGATAAATACGGACGCCCAACTGAAACCGATGTAAACATGACGATTTACGACGCTAAAACGGGCAAGCAGTTGAATAACTTCATCCACACCATGGATTACAGAGGAAACCCCGATACGATCTATCTGGACCCTTCTTATACTTACGATATTAAGGTTCATACTATTCCACCTCAATACAAACGCGGAGTAAAGCTAGTACCGGGAACCCATAATACTATTGCTATAGATGCACCTCAAGGCAATATCAATTTAATAGTTGAAGGAAGTACTAAATACCCGGACCTTCAAGCATTGGTACTGGATCCAAGTACCGGGGAAATATTAAATGTACAATCGTTTAATACTAGCGTGAAGTACATTGTTGGGGAATACTCTCTGCTCATATTAACCTTACCGAGATTTACGCAAGACAATGTTAAGGTAGATCAAAGTACTACCACAAAAATTCAAGTTCAACAACCCGGGAAGTTAAACCTGATTACCCGCAAGAAAATCATTGCTGCTATTTATATTTACAAAGACGGAAAGCTCGAGTTAATAAAAAACATAGAAATGTCGGGTGTTCAAGATATTACCGTTTTACAACCCGGAAAATATGTGTTAATTTACAGGGAAGCAGCGCAAAAAGAAACGATAAAAACCAAGGAACGAAGCTTTGAAATAAGCTCCGGCCAGGTAACTCAATTAGACATAAACTAAGAATGACAAACCTTACCACTTTAGAAAAGAAAGACAAAGGAGAAAGATGCAGCGACGACCTTACAGAATTACGACAAAATAAAAAAAAGGTTGGGGTTATCTATCCAGCTTTAGCTGGTTCACGAAAGAAGAACAAGTTCCAGAATGAATTCCCGGATCGTTTTTTTCAAGTAGGAATTGCAGAAGCGAATATGATGGGCCTTGCCGCAGGTTTGGCTACAGCAGGTAAAATACCATTCACAGGTACTTTTGCCAACTTCTCTACCGGAAGAGTATATGATCAGATCAGACAATCGATTGCCTACAGCGGTAAAAATGTTAAAATATGTGCATCTCATGCCGGCTTAACTCTGGGTGAAGATGGAGCTACACATCAGATTTTGGAAGATATTGGACTCATGAAGATGCTTCCAGGTATGGTAGTTATTAATCCTTGTGATTATAATCAAACTAAGGCAGCAACTATTGCTATTGCAGAGCATTACGGACCAGTTTATTTAAGATTCGGTAGACCGAAGTGGCCCATATTTACTGATGCGAACCAGAAATTTGAAATTGGTAAAGCTGATTTAATGGAATCTGGGTCAGATATTACCATTATAGCAACAGGACATATGGTATGGCAAGCAAAGCAAGCTGTTGAACGATTAAGATCTGAAGGAATTTCAGCTGAACTTTTAAACTTACATACTATAAAGCCTTTGGATGAAGAGGCAATTCTAGACTCTGTATCCAAGACAAAATGTGTTGTAAGTGCTGAAGAACATCAAATTAATGGAGGTTTGGGAGATAGCGTAGCACAATTACTTGCTCGCAAAATGCCGAGTCCAATGGAAATGGTAGCCGTAAACGACAAGTTTGGAGAAAGCGGCGACCCTATTGAGCTGCTAGACAAATATGGTCTAGGTGTGAGCGATGTAGTTACTGCTGTTAAAAACGTTCTTTCACGAAAGTAATGTGAGCCGAAAAATCCTCATCGTTTATAATCCTCAAGCCGGCAGGAAATCACATGAGATTGTCCTAAAAGCGATCAAGGATAATATGCCCGATGAGTTAGATCCGGATTACATTGATATTCGAAATTTTGAAACCACCGAGCATATCTACGATTATGAAATCGTTGTTGCAGTAGGTGGAGATGGAACGGTAAATACTGTCGCTTCCAGGTTACAGTATGGTTCTATCCCACTCGGAATAATTCCGGCAGGTTCAGGCGATGGTTTGGCCCGCCACCTTGGAATAAAGAAAGACATCAAAACAGCTTTGAATGTTCTGGTAACAGGAGAAGCAAAGCAGATTGACACCGGCGATCTTTCGGGTACATTTTTTATAAATATCGCAGGTACTGGCTTTGAAGCTGAAGTAGCTCATCGATTTGGAAAGAGCTCAGGTCGTGGCTTTATGGGTTACTTTAAAACAGTGTCTGAAACGTTTAAATCTCACCCCGAGCGCGAAGTAGAACTCATTATTGACGGTAAAAAACAGCCCATTAAGTATTTCAGCTTAAGCATTGCGAATGGCTCACAATGGGGTAATAATTTCAGAATTGCCAGTAAAGCCGACCTACAAGATCACAGTTTTGAAATTGCGGTTATGCGTAAACCAAAGTGGTCTCAAATTCCAAAGCTAATTAGAGAACTACTGAGTCAGAAGCAAGTTGATTCAAGCTTGATTACCTACTACAAAGCCAGTGAAGTAAATATATCTCATGCTGAGCGGGTTTGGCATATTGATGGTGAGCCCATCATTTTAACAGAAAAAAATAGAATAGCTTGTTTGCCTCAATCAATCACTGTAATATCACCAAAATGAGCAAGAAAGATAAAATGAAGAAAATTGACCTTGAATCATTCTTTGTCTACTCAACAGACCCGGATTATGAGCCGGAATCAGAACCTGAAGAAGTTGAAGAAGTTGAACCGGGCGATCAGAAATTATTTGTGAGGAAGGAGAAAAAAGGTCGTGGAGGTAAGACTGTTACAGTAATCGAGGGCTTTGAGGGTCCCTTGCAAAGCCTGGAAGATTTAGCGAGAGACATCAAACAACATTGTGGAACCGGAGGCTCTGTGAAAGAAGAAAATATCATAATTCAAGGTGATAGAGCTGAACAAATTGTCAAATTCCTAACAAGTCGTGGATTTTATGCTAAAAAAACAACGATGTAGGCTTTGTCAAGGTTTTGAGGCTTGTACTTTTGCACTTTAATTTAAAATAATGAAATCAAATCCGATAACTGATCGCGTGATTGCGAATTCAGGAAAGGCTCACATCAACCTTAGCATGGACGAGCTACTTGCTGCAGCAATCAGTAGAAAAGAAGGAACATTAACCGACAAAGGCGCCTTAGCAGCCGATACCGGTAAATTCACAGGAAGATCTCCAAAAGACAAATTTACAGTAGAAGATGATCTAACTCGTGACACTGTGTGGTGGGGCGATATCAACCAGCCATATGATAAAGAGAAATTTGATGCATTACTTGAAAAAGTAATCGAGCATTACGAAGGAAAAGAAATCTTTGTTCGAGATGCTTATGCATGTGCGGATCCGAATTACAGACTCAATGTTAGAGTTGTAAATGAGTCTGCTTACCAAAACCTATTTGTGCACCATATGTTCTTGCGTCCAACAGAGGAAGAACAAAAAAGTATTGATCCAGATTGGATTATTCTTGCTGCACCTAGCTTT
Organism: bacterium; assembly: GCA_018223105.1. Taxonomy (GTDB): domain Bacteria; phylum Bacteroidota; class Bacteroidia; order NS11-12g; family UBA9320; genus JAAEYY01. Next base: position 126,867 of record JAAEYY010000003.1, read on the forward strand.
ATGGCTTCACCTGAAGTTGATGGAACTCGTCAGGAAAACTTCAGTATCATTGATTTCAGCAGAAAAATATACCTCATCGGTGGATCCGGGTATACCGGCGAAATTAAGAAAGGTATCTTCACTGTATTAAATTACATTCTTCCAACCGAGCGTGATGTATTGAGCATGCACTGCTCTGCTAACATTGGTAAGAATAAAGATACTGCTATATTCTTTGGATTATCAGGTACAGGCAAAACTACCCTTAGTGCAGATCCGGACAGAGCTTTGATCGGAGACGATGAGCACGGCTGGTCTGACGAAGGTGTTTTCAATTTTGAAGGTGGATGTTATGCTAAAGTAATCGATTTAAGTGCAGAGAAAGAGCCACAAATCTGGGATGCAATAAAATCAGGTACACTGGTAGAAAACGTTCGATTTAAGCCGGGTACGAATGAGGTGAATTACGAGGATGTTACAGTTACTCCAAATACGAGAGCTGCATATCCAATTCATTACATCAATGGCATTGCAGAGCCTTCAGTAGGACCTCATCCTAAAAACATTTTCTTTTTAACCTGTGATGCTTTTGGAGTGTTACCTCCAATTTCAAAGCTAAACTCAGGCCAGGCAATGTACCATTTCATTAGTGGTTACACCGCTAAAGTTGCTGGAACTGAACTAGGAATCAATGAACCACAAGCGACATTCTCAGCTTGTTTTGGTGCGGCATTCTTACCACTTCATCCAGGGCAATATGCGGAAATGTTAGGTCAAAAAATGACGGAGCATAAAGTTAATGTATGGTTGGTGAACACAGGATGGAGCGGCGGTCCACACGGTGTTGGAAAAAGAATGAAGCTCGGTTATACCAGAGCGATGATTTCAGCAGCGCTTGAAGGACAGCTTGATCACGTAGCTTATGTTAAAGATCCGGTATTTGGTGTTTCTATTCCGGAATCTTGTCCAGGAGTGCCATCAGAACTCTTAAACCCAAGAGATACTTGGTCTAACCCACACGACTACGATAAAAAAGCAAATCATCTTGCCGGATTATTCAACGACAATTTTGATAAATACAAATCAGGAGTTAGTCAAGAGATCATTGATGCTGCACCTAAAGTTCAGGGAGCAAGTAATTAATCGACAGATTTTCTGATATATAAAGTACGTCCTCCTTCCCAGTCGGTAAGGGGGACGTATTGTTTTTGGAGGTATGGTTTTACGAGTTCGTCAAAACCTTCACCTGTTAGCACGTATTTGGGGTCTTTCTTAAAGACTCTCGTTAACTCTGAACTTAGGTTGATTTGTAATGCCCTCCTGTGCTTTGGGTCTTGAAGTAAGCCGGGATGAAAATAAGGGGTAGGTGGTAATTGATCTACCATAGTGTAAGCAATATGATCTCTAGAGAAAATAAAGACCTTCTCCCCTTCTTTAATATGCTGTTGCAGTTCGAGCCCAATTTGATAGCTTATATCTTTCTTGGGAAACTCCAAGTATTTATAAACTCCGATAAACGGAATAGATATCAGAACTACAATGAGAATTACTTTCAATTTGGATTCAGCAATGGGCCAAAATCCTCCGGAAGCGATGATAGCAAGCGGAATAAAAGCAGGTATGGCATAATGAAAAAAGTATTTCCCTGTAAAGCCTGCACCAATGAAAGCTAGAACTAACCAGACGAGTATCGGCCAAAAAGCTCCTGCTATCTTTATCTTGTCCTTTAATGCGAAGATTAAGCTTATTAGAATAACCAAGAGTAAAGAAGAGGCAGTGTATAGCGAACTTCCGATAAATTTAAGGTTTTCTATGGCATTAAACTCTTCACTATACCCGTTCAGGGTTAGATCGAATATCTCGAGATAAGCAAAAAATCCACCTTGAGAATGTAAGTATAACAGAGGTATGGCCAGCCCCGAGAAGAAACCGAGTGCAGTATTTGCTCCATCCTGAATATACGCCGAGATTGATCTTCTATTGAATAGGAAGAGAAGGAATAAGGCAGAAAAACCAATAAGAAAATTAATACTGAAAGCCAGTCCTACACAAGCTCCGGCAAGAAACCACTTTTTTTTATGTGCAAACCAGATCCAAAGAACAATGAATAAATTGGTGATATGCTCTGTATTGATTGCCATTCCTTGACCCGACCCGGTGGCGAAGCTGAAAGAGTAAAACGAGACCGCGATGAGATAGAAAATGGCAACTAGATAGCTACTCATTATTGACATGTTCCAAAACTCTTTGCAGAGTCTGCTTAGAATAAATGCTGTTAACCCGATGATCAGGGCACCCATGATCCGTATTATAATCCAGGGACTTGCTACCGAAACAAAGGGCGCAAAGGCATAGAAAATGCCAATGGGTTTGGTATCGATAAACTCAGAATAAGGTGTATAGCCCTCTAATAAGGCCTGAGCTCCTAAAATGTAGGTAGACTCATCCCAATCAATAACAGATAGAGAAAAGCTGTAAGCACGCATTAAAACAGCTAAACCAATACAGAAGAATAGAATTCCGATATTGTTAAATGCTATTAAACTGACCTGCTTACGCATCTTATTAATCTATGTACTTGCCAGGATGGATTGTTTCTCTTCCTTTCTTACTTGCCTTAAAACAACATAAAGCAACACAAAGCCTATAATAAAGAAACTCATGAGCATTAATACGGAGTTTCTCATGCTACCGGTAAATCCTTCCAGGAAACTAAAGAAGAAAGGACCAAAAATGAGTCCTACTTTCTCCATCACATCAAAGAAACTGAAATAAGACGCATGGTCTTTGGTATCCGGAAGCATTTTGGAATAAGTAGAACGACTCATAGACTGAATTCCACCCATTACAAATCCAACAATTCCCGCCAAAATATAGAACTCAACCGGTTGGTGAATAAAGTAAGCTATGATGGTTACTACAACCCATATCATGGTTGCCAACATTAGTACTTTGATATTGCCGATTCTTTTGCTCAAACGCGACATAAAAGTAGCTCCAAAAATCGCAATGAGCTGTATGATGATTACGGAAATGATAAGCCCTGAGCTTTCTTTTTCACCGGCCTCATTTAAGGGCCAGTTAATTTCTTTGATAGCAAAGGTTACAGCAAGTAACATTACAGTTTGAACCCCCATATTATATACGAAGTATGCAAACAAATACCACTTGATTGAGGCGATTTCCTTGAGTTCGTTCCAGACTTTTCTTAATTCCCTATAACCGTTTAATAGTATCTTAGAGCTAACCTTGTTCCCGTTTTTGACCGTGGGTAAATGATAGTAAGTATACTGTGCAAAGCCTGCCCACCAGATTCCAACTAAGATGAATGCTATTTTGATATCCATGCCAAATCCCTGACTGGCAACCAGGATTGCAACAAGTAAAAGAACAGAGCCTATATAGCCCATAGAAAATCCTTTAGCACTTATTCTATCGTGCTCAGATCGATCTGCTATTTCGGGTAAAAATGAATTATAAAACACCCAGCTACCCCAGAAACCAATGCTCGCAAGAAAGGCACTCAACATACTCCACTCTAAATGTTTTGGGTCGAACCAATAAAGTGAAATACAAGCAGCAGCTCCCAAATAGCAGAAAAACTTCATAAAGAGCTTCTTGTTACCGATATAACCTGCAATCCCAGATAGTAATGGAACCATTAACACAACAACTAAAAAAGAAAATGCAAAGACGTAGCCGTAGATTTCTGTATTAACAAATTCTCGTCCGAAGAATTGAACAACGTCTACCTCTACCCCATTGATAACAGACTTATTTCCACTGGTAACCGCATTGTAGAAAATGGGGAATATGGCAGTGGTTATGATAAGGTTATAAACTGAGTTTGCCCAGTCGTAAAAAGACCAGGCATTCTCTACTTTTTTATTATTGAAGTAATTCACGCTTAGATTCCGTGTTAAAGTAAGGTCTTAGGCAGCCTTCAAATTCAACTTTGATAGTTTTTTCTCCACCTGCTCTACACCGATAGTAAGTTCTTTAATATCCGGGCTGGATGGCAATTCGTACATGTAATCATTCAATATTGCCTCGCAAATACTTCTTAAACCACGAGCACCAAGCTTGAATTCAATTGCTTTCTCAACAATATAATCCACCACTTTATCAGTAATAGTGAGCTTTATGCCTTCTAGTTCGAAGAGTTTTTCGTACTGTTTTATCAAAGCATTTTTAGGCTCGATAAGAATTCGTTTCAAGGTTTCAGCATCTAAAGGATTAAGCGCTGTAATGATTGGAATTCTACCAATGATCTCCGGTATTAAGCCAAAAGACTTAAGATCTGCAGGCGAAGCATGCTGCAGATAGTCTGTGTCGCTATACTCATTCATTGCGGCCTTGAAACCCAATGAATTAGCGCTAAGTCTGTGACTGATTATCTTTTCAATACCGTCAAAAGCTCCACCGCAAACAAATAAAATATTTGAGGTGTCGATCTGTACCATTTTTTGATCGGGATGTTTACGTCCACCCTGAGGAGCAACGTTGGCTACCGTACCTTCTAAGATCTTAAGCAAACCTTGTTGTACACCTTCACCACTCACATCTCTTGTAATACTGGGGTTATCAGACTTTCGAGCAATTTTATCAATCTCATCGATATAGATAATTCCTCGTTCTGTAGCTTCTTTATTGTAATCTGATGCCTGATACAGGCGCGAGATTATGCTTTCAACATCCTCACCTACATATCCGGCTTCAGTAAGCACGGTAGCATCGGCAATACAAAATGGAACTTGAAGCGTTCTCGCCAGTGTTTTCGCCAAGAGTGTTTTCCCCGTACCGGTTTCACCTACGAGTAAAATGTTTGATTTTTCAATCTCAACATCTTTGCTTTCTAGCTTATACTTGAGTCGCTTGTAATGAGTATAAACGGCAACAGATAGAATCTTTTTTGCTCTATCCTGACCAATTACATATTGATCGAGCTTTTCTTTAAGCTCCATCGGTTTGATCAGTTTAAGCTCAAACTCTCCTTCATTCTTGCGTTTTACGCTTTCTTGAAGTAAGATTTCATGGCCCTGTTCAATACAATCTTCACAGATATGAGCATCTATCCCCGAAATGAGAAGACCCACATCACCTTTACTTCTACCACAAAAAGAACAACTGAGTTTCATAAGATTACTTCTTAGGAGTTTTCACTAACACTTCATCGATCATACCGTATTCTTTAGCCTCGGTAGATGTCATCCAATAATCTCTCTCACTGTCTTTCTCAACTTTATTGAATTTTTGGCCTGAGTGTGTTGCGATAATATCGTAAAGTTCCTTCTTTAATTTCAGAATTTCCTTTACTGTGATTTCCATATCAGTGGCTTGACCTTGAGTTCCGCCTAATGGTTGGTGAATCATAACTCTACTGTGTTTTAGAGCTGTTCTTTTCCCATCGGTTCCTGCACATAAGAGCACCGCTGCCATCGAAGCCGCCATTCCTGTACAAATGGTTGCAACATCAGGACCGATATACTGCATGGTGTCGTAAATTCCTAAACCTGCATATACTGATCCGCCCGGGCTGTTTACGTAAATCTGAATATCTCTTTTCGCGTCAGCACTTTCAAGGAATAACATCTGTGCTTGCACAATATTTGCGATATAATCGTCAATTGGAGTTCCTAGAAAGATGATTCTGTCTGCCATTAGCCTAGAAAACACATCTACCTCTCTAAATGGCATTTGACGTTCCTCAATAACCGTTCTGGTCATATCTTGAGGAGTCGCAATTGTACTATTTACATAGTAGTCTAATTTGATACTGCTAATTCCGTGATGCTTAACAGCGTACTTTTTAAATTCTTTTCCGTAATCCATTCTAAATGCTTAAGTCAAAAATAAACAATTGATTACTTATTAAGTTTCTCGTTGAACTTCTTTACGAGTTCATAAAACTTTTCAATTGCTATTTTTTTCCCTTTCACATTTACCATGTTTTTCACGGCGTCCAATACCTTACGCTCCATCACAACATCGCGAATCCTAAGCATATAGTCGCGATCCTCGCGATTTTTAGCTTCAAGATTTTGGATTAATTGAGGGTCGGGATTGTTAATTCCGTACTGTCGAAGAATTTGGGCAGTATATGCAAAAGATGTTTCGTCGAGATCTTCTGCGGTTACTTCAATATCTTGCTCGTTGGCAATTTTTTCTCTGATAAGCTGCTTGCGTAGAATTTCAGACTCTTCAGCATACTTTTCATCGATGTTTTCCTCGGTGTAGGTTTCGGGTTTAGTTTGAACTAACCAACGCTTTAAAAAGTCATCCGGAAGCTTCAATTTATGCTTGTCTTGCAAGAAATCATTGATTTCAGCTTCCAATTGCTTCTCAGCTTCACCTTGGTAATACATCTTAAGATTCTCCTCAATCTTAGTTCTGAACTCTTCTTCTGTAGATACAACGCCCGGTCCGAATACTTGATCGAATAATCCTTGATCTATCGCCGCAGGCACAACCTTGCGAATTTCCTTAACTTTTAGTTTAAAGGTTTTATTGAGATCGTTAACTGCTTCTTTTTCTATTCCCAGACTATGAGAAATCACCATTTCATTCTCATTAAATAATTTCTGGATATTCACCGAAATCTCATCATCTACTTTAAGATCAAGTAATTCTTTCTTTGTTTTCTTGTCTTTGATGATCTCCGGAAGAATCGTTGCTTCTTGTTCAAATACACCACCATCTTTATGATTTCCGGACTTATCAACTTCAGTTAGAAGAACTACGATTGAATCATTTTCAGTTTCTACTTTATCCTGATTCTCCAGTTTTCCGTTTTGTCTGGTGATGTTTTTGATTTCTTTTTCAACCTCATCATCTTCCAGCTGGATATCGTACTTAGTGAATTTGTCTTTATCCGAAATTTTCAATTCGAATTCAGGTGCTAGTCCTAAATCGAAATGAAACTCAAAATCACCGTAATTATCGAAATCAAGTTTGCTTTCTTTAGACTCGCTGGTCATTGGCTGCCCCAAGATATCGATATCGTGTTCCTTAAGATAATCGTAAAGGGTGTTTGAAGTAAGTTTGTTTACTTCATCGTAGAGGATAGATTTCCCTACCATTTTCTTTACCATTCCCAAGGGAACTTGCCCTGGTCTAAAACCAGGAATTTTAGCTTGTTTACGGTATGCTTTTAATTGCTTTTCAAGTTCTGCTGCATAATCATCTTTACCAATAAAGATGGAGATTAATGCATTGAGATCGTCCTTTTTTTCGAGTTTTACGTCCACAGAGATAGTTTTAATTGAACCTTATTTCTTTTATGAAATAAGCCCCGGTTTCCCAGGGCTTATGTAGTGCGGGCGAAAGGACTCGAACCTTCACACCTTGCGGCACTAGATCCTAAGTCTAGCGTGTCTACCAATTTCACCACGCCCGCTCTTCCTCATTAGAGGGCTGCAAAGCTAATACTCTTTAGAAATTTTTGAAATAAAATTTAAAAAAAATCCCGACACATTGGTCGGGATTTAATTTTAGGTCGTTTTTAATTACTTCACCTGCATTTTGCGAGTTACGCTATTGTTGCCTGAAGTGATTGTATAGAAGTACATTCCGGGACTCAAAGTACTTGCATCAATAGTCACATTGTGATTACCTGCATTCATGAATCCAAGATCACCGCTATTTACAACTTTACCTGTCATATCCGTTACTGTAAGTTGGATATCAGATCCGGCTCTTAAGTAAATGGTTACTTCGGTATTGTTTTCAAATGGGTTTGGATAGTTTTGGCTTACCACAAAAACTTTCGCTGTTTTAGTATTATCTACAGAAGCGGTTATCTGACCAATTGAATTGTCTAGAATATCAGCAACCGGAACAGCGGCATAATTAATATTATTCAAAGTTGATGGATGCGTGTTAGATACCGGGTCGTGGTTCTGAAGGTTAGTACCCGGAGTCTCATCAGACTGCCAAATAACATGTAAGAAATCATCCGCAGATTTTGCAACACATGCAAAGATATCTTCTGTTTGAGGCGATTGAGTTAAGTTCTGAGGAACTGACCAAGTATCACCACCGTTGGTAGAATAAATCACCATCACATCTCTAAAGTTTGCATTCAAGAAGTGTCTGCTGGTTAAACCTTCAACTACTACAGTATAAACAACATAGATATTGCCGTTTTCATCAATACTTGCAGATGGCATGGTTACGGTTGAAGTGTTACCTGTACGAGTTGCACTTAGTAAAGTAGCCGGTAAACCTTGAGTTTCAATATATGGAGCCCAGCTTTCTGTAAGAATATCGTAGGTTCCATTATTATTAAGATCTACGTTTCCGTAAATTCTTTTCGGTGCTACATCGCCTTCTTTCCAGTGTCCGATATAAGATTGAGCAGGCTCAAACTGGAAGCTTTCATCTGCTGGGTCATCATTATCATACACACGAGTGTAACCCCAGAATACATGAACTTCTCCATCAGCATTTATAATTACATCAAGAGATCCATCATTCGATGCTGTGGTATCAGTACTTCCATCAACGCTAGTTCCTTTAAAAGGATAAGCATCAACATCATAATATGTAAAACTATCACCATTGTCGGTAGATTTCCAAAGTGAAATTGGATCAGCTAATCCACCAATTACAATAGCAACGATAGAGTCTCGTACATCAATTGCGTAGTTGTCTCCACCTCCGGCTATGTATAAAGTACTATCGTAGCCAGGTAATAACATATGTTGAATATCCCATGTTTCACCACCATCGGTAGAACGAGAGTAAGTAGTTGGGCTTTGAACCCCTGCTCTTGTAACACGAGGCACATTGTTATCTTCACTGAACCAGTAATTTGAAATTAAATGAATATACTCTCCACTAGAAGCTGAGCGGTTCCAGATTGGAACTCTGTTTGTGCTTCCTGCGGTTTCATCATCTAATACATCTGCTTCTGATGACCAGTTGTTACTGCCAATTCCATCGTTAATACTTAGTGCGAAACCGCCTGTATTCGACTCGTGAGCAACAACATATTCCACATCACCTTGATCGGTAGAAAGGATACCAATTGATGGCCAACCTGTTCTTGTGCTTGATTCAAGTCTGTTTCTCACAGGTGAAGCAAATCCACCACCATCATCGTGATTGTAGCCGGATCCACGACTTGGGAATCCGTTATTATCATTTGGACTTGTAGTCCATACTGCTGAGACAGTTCCATCGGCATGGAGTAAAACTCTTCTACCGATACTTGAGTTAGTTTGCAAATCGTAATAGGTTTCTCCTATCACAATCGTGTTAAATGTAATGTCTTTTTTATTCGCTGTGTTCGATGCTTGTCCAACCGGAGTTTGAGGATCGAGTTGATCATTTACCGGTGTTCTTGCATACTCCACATCTTGATCTGAAGGCACGTTAGTCCCTTGCGAAAATCCTAAGAATGGAGCGAATAATAGTGCTAAAAGTATTGTTCTCTTCATACGTAATTCATTATAGGCCCGAAAAGTAAGGAAACTTTTTAACACCTAAGGGTAAAAATTCATCAAAGGTTTAACAATTTAGCAAACGACAGTTTAAACGCCTTATGCAGACAATATTCGCAGAATAGTTTCTCTGAGGAGGGCTGTATCATCTCCGGTATTTTCCATAATACCTTTGAACTTGAGGTCTCCTTCGTGTATAATCTCAATCACCTTTTGTATTTGAACCTGATTATAACTTCTAGCTGCGTTTCTGTATTCTGAAATAAAATAGAAAGGAATACCTAAGGCCGCCATCACCTCTTTGTCTGTTTTCCCTCTCATGCTTTGCATAATGGCAACTTTTCTGAAATAGGAGAACAATGTAGCAAGCAACATAGGGAAAGGATTTGCACCCATATTTCCACACATATAGTTCAATATTTCCAAAACCTTGTTTTGTTCTCGCTTTGCCAGGGCAGACTGCAATGAAAAAATATTGTACTCTTTATTGATCCCAACAAATTCTTCTATGTGAGATTCTCTGATTTTACTGCCGGGATCCAAATTGGCGAAAACCTTATCTAGTTCTTTAACAATTACGGAAAGTTTAGCCGAACTGTAATCTACCAACATGTGCAGCGACTTTGGTTCTATATCGTAACCTTTACTATTTACATACTTAGCAATTACATCCGGAACTTCTTGCTCTTTTAACGGCTCTGCATTGAAAACATGGTGTTTCTTGAACGCTGTTCCGGGCTTTCTATTGGTTGGCAATTTTTTACCGGGATGATACCAAACCAAAACAGTACTTGGAACCGGAGATTCCAGGTATGAAATAATTTGTTCCGCTTGCTTTAAATGTTGGGCTTCTTTAACCACAACAAGCTGCCGATCTGCCATCATTGGAAAACGTCGGGCTGTGTTCACAATATCTGCTACGTTGGCATCTTTTCCATAAAAGACGTGATGATTGAAACTTGCCGTTGCTTCGTCTACACTCGACTTTTCAATTTGATCTAAAATATTCTCCAAAAAGTAATACTCCTCTCCATGTAGTAAGTAAACAGGCTGAACACTGCCCGCAGTTAAATCTTTCATTAACTGATTGTACTCCTGAAATGAACTAGTACCTTTGGCCATTCTATTGTGAAATTAAATTTTCCGGAATTCGAGCTTCAAATAAAAAGGGAAAAAGGCAAATTATTTGTTTTTGACCGTCTAAGAAAAAAATATGTGGTCTTAAGTCCCGAAGAATGGGTTAGACAACATTTAGTTCACTACCTGATTGAACTCGGCTACCCTCAAGGATTGATGGGCCTCGAACGAAATTTCCCCAACAGCAAAAAAAGGTTTGATTTGTTAGTTTTTAACAACAGTGGAAATCCTGTTGTTTTAGCTGAATGTAAGTCTCCTGATGTTAATCTTAATCAATCCATAATTACACAAGTAACTTCATATTTACAATTACTGGATGTCCCCTACCTCATTCTTACAAATGGCCTGAAGCACTATTTCTTCTCAAGAGAAGAAAATGAAGTTAAAGCGTGGGAACATATTCCTAAATTTTCTGCATTATCTAACTGAAAATAGTTTATTTCGTCGCCAAATTTCACCATGGCGATATTAATCATTGTTGTTTTTGTTTTGGGATATGCTGCAATTGCGCTCGAACATCCCTTAAAAATAGATAAAGCCGCTACTGCGCTAATCACAGGAATGCTATGTTGGGCCTTGTATGTATTCAGCTTACATGATGTTGGCCATGACATTTCTCATGTTATAAATCACGGAGTTGAGGGTGTTTCATATCAAAGTGGTCTAATGCACCACCTTTTCGACATTGCCAATATCCTGTTCTTTTTAATGGGTGCAATGACCATTGTAGAGTTGGTTGATGCTCACGAAGGCTTTTCTGTTATCACAGATAGAGTAAAAACTACAAACAAGGTTAAGTTGCTCTGGATTATCTGTATCCTAACCTTCTTCTTTAGTGCAGCTTTGGATAACCTTACCACTACCATCGTGATGATATCCTTGCTACGAAAATTGGTTAAAGACAAAGAAACTCGCTGGTTTTTTGTGGGAATGGTAGTAGTTGCTGCCAATGCCGGTGGAGCCTGGTCTCCTATTGGTGATGTTACCACTACCATGTTGTGGATCAAAGGTCAATTACCTGATGTAATGAATATGATTGTGGATCTAATCATACCTAGTTTAATCACTCTGATAGTTCCACTTATTATTCTTTCGTTTACTCTGAAAGGTAATGTTGAACGACCTGCAAAGCAAGAGTCGGCAAGCCATTACCTCAATCCGACAACTGCATTTGAACGAAACCTCATTTTCATTATGGGTCTTGCCGGTTTACTTTTTGTGCCGGTCTTTAAAACGGTAACTCATTTACAACCTTTTATGGGAATGATGTTGAGTTTAGGTGTACTTTGGCTAACAACTGAGATCTTACACAGAGAGAAAAATAAAGAAGATAAACATCCATTATCTGTAATTGGTGTACTTCAAAAAATTGATGTCGCTTCGGTATTGTTCTTCCTCGGTATTTTGATGGCCGTTTCTGCTTTGCAAGAAATAGGTCACCTGAATGTGGTTGCAGCCTACCTAGACGAAAACCTTCAAAATATATATAGTATCAACATCATCATTGGATTACTATCTTCAATAGTAGATAACGTGCCTTTGGTTGCTGCGGCACAAGGAATGTATGAAATTGCAGATCCCGCAGTTCTCGCTTCATCTGCAGATCCCGAATGGTTCAGAAACTTTGTTCCTAACGGTAACTTCTGGAAGTTCCTTGCATATTGCGCAGGTACTGGAGGTAGTGCATTAATTATCGGTTCTGCCGCCGGTGTTGCTGCTATGGGTCTGGAAAGAATTGACTTTTTCTGGTACTTAAAGAAAATAAGTCTATTTGCAGTAATTGGGTATTTAGCCGGTGCTGCTGTTTATATCCTAATTCACCAATGATAGAGGGAAAAAAACTCGTTGTAGTCTTACCGGCATACAACGCAGCAAAAACATTAAAACAAACCTATGACGAACTGCCTTTCGACATTGTAGACGAGGTGGTTTTGGTGGATGACGCAAGTAAAGACGATACAGCTCAACTCGCTGCTAAAATCGGGATAGAACACGTTATAGTTCACGACACGAACAAGGGCTATGGAGGGAACCAGAAAAGTTGCTACCACAAAGCGCTTGAATTGGGAGCAGACATTATCATAATGGTGCATCCCGATTATCAATATACCCCTAAATTAGTTAAGAGTATGAGCAGCATTATTGCCAATGATGTGTTTCCGGTGGTTTATGCATCAAGGATATTGGGTAAAGGTGCTCTTTTAGGAGGAATGCCGATCTACAAGTACATCGCCAATCGTTTACTTACGCTGTTTCAAAATATCTTAATGAATCAAAAGCTGAGCGAATATCATACCGGGTATCGAGCTTTTAGTAAGGAAGTATTTGATAAAATTGACATTGATTTAAACAGTGATGATTTTGTTTTCGACAATCAAATCACCGCTCAAATTTTTCATGCAGGTTTTCAAATCGGTGAAGTTACTTGTCCAACCAAGTATTTTGATGATGCTTCAAGTATCAACCTCAAAAGAAGTAGTATTTACGGACTAGGTGTCTTGTGGGTGTCCTTGCAATACCGATTACAACACTGGGGTTTAGGAAAGTTCAAGATTTTTAAGCTAAAATCTTAATCCGCTGTTTGAGTACAGTATTTCTCTAAATACTGCTGACCTAGCTCACCGCTATTAATCCAGTCTTTACATGCTTGCTCTTGATTCCCCAAGCGATATTCCGCTATTCCTTTGTTGTAGTATATTAACCTTCCATCCTTAAAGCCAAATGCAATGGCCTTTTTGAAATCAACTACGGCTTCCGCATTATTTTGAATGTTCAAGTGGAAAAAGCCTCGGTCGAAATATAAAATCGGGTCGTTGGGGTTAAGGGCGATAGCTCTATTATAATCGTCGATTGCAAGTGTAAACATGCCTCGTTTAGCATAGCATTCACCGCGGATAGCATAAGCTTCAGAGTGGTTATTTACATCGAGAAGATAGGTATTCATATCTTCAATGGCTTCAACATACATTTCTTTTTGATAATGCAGTTTTCCTCGCATAAAATAAGCATCAACAAATGTTGGATCGAGTTTAAGCGCACTATCATAATCCTGTATTGCTCCAATAGTATCTGCCATTAAGCCTTTTACTTTTCCTCTTTGCAAATATTGCTCAGCACTAAAGGCTCTGAGTTTCATTATCGTTTCAAAGTCTTTATAGACCTTCACCTGCTCATTATTCTGAACCAAGATGTCTAATCTGGCTAAATAGCCATTCATATCTTCGGGATTCGTAACGATGTAGAAATTAAGATCGCGCAAAGCTGCCTCCTCATCTCCCATAGCCAGGTACACAAAAGCGCGATTGAAGAAGGCATCGGTTAATGTTGGGTCTTGTGATATAGACTTTCCCAGGTCTTTAAGTGCCAAATCGAAGGATTCTAATTCCGCATAAACACTCCCTCTTCCTAAATAGGCCTCGGTTAATGTTGAATCGGCTTCTATTGCTGAGGTAAAATCTTTAATTGCTCCTAATAAATTACCTTCCGCAAATTTGTCAGTACCGTCGTTGTAATAATCTTCGGCAGTTTGGGCAAAAACTTGAGTTGTAAAGAAAACAGAGAGTAAAGTAATTAGGATTTTATTCTTCATGCATGCAATTTTAATTCAATTCTGCAATAATTGTTCCTCCTTTCACCTAGCTGTATATATTCGCCACAAGTGAAAATCAATAATTCAAAAGTCCAGCGACTGTTCATCATTTTAGGAGGCTTCTTTATAGCCAACGCTTTGATCGCAGAATTTATTGGAGTAAAAATATTTTCCCTTGAGGCTTCTTTGGGTATATCGGCACTTGATATCACGTTTTTTGGACAAACCGGAAGTTTTGATTTAACTGCCGGGGTGGTTTTGTGGCCAGTTGTTTTTGTGATGACCGATATTATCAATGAATATTTTGGTAAACGAGGAGTGCAATTTCTTTCATATCTCACAGTAGGTCTAATCGCCTATGCTTTTGCAATGGTATACTGGTCCATAAACTTGAGTCCATCGTCATGGTGGATTGAAAGTGGAGCAGAAAATGGGGTTCCGGATATGCAAAGTGCATTTCAAAAAATATTTGGACAAGGTTTGTGGATTATCGTTGGTTCTCTTGTTGCGTTTCTCATTGGTCAAATTGTAGATGTAACTGTATTTCAAAGGCTTAAAAAAATTACGGGAGAAAAACGTATTTGGCTTAGAGCCACAGGTAGTACTCTTATTTCTCAGTTCATAGACAGCTTCGTTGTTTTATTTATTGCATTTTACATTGGAGCAGGTTGGGATCTATTTACCGTACTCGCAATTGGTATGAGGAACTACATCTATAAGTTTGTTATAGCGATAGCAATGACTCCCGTTATTTACCTTGGGCATTTTTTTATCGATCAATATCTTGGAAAAGACCTTTCAGACCGCTTAAAATCTGAAGCTAGTTCAGCCTGATAATTACAAGAAAAACACGTATTATTGCAATAATAGACTTATACACTATTAATGAATAATAATAAGGTACTGGTTGTTGAAGACAATGCTGAGATCAGAGACAGTTTGAAAGACATTCTCGATCTCAATGATTTAAGTGTTGAAGTTGCAATAAATGGAGAAGATGCAATTCAAATTCTCGAGAGAAAACCTATTGATCTTATTATATCCGACATCATGATGCCTGTGAAGGACGGTTATGAGTTTATTCAGGAAATAAAATCGCGCAAGCAATACGAGCATATTCCTGTAATATTTCTTACAGCGAAAGCTTTAAATCAAGATAAAATAAGCGGTCTTAAAATTGGCGCAAACGACTATATCACCAAGCCTTTTGAGATGCAGGAATTGATTTTAAAAGTAAAAAACTTACTGAGTCTACGCGATCAACTGGTTCAAACGGCCTATACCAATCCACCAAAAATTAAAGTGGAATCAAAGAAGGATATTTTTCTTAGAAAGGTAAATCAAGCTATTGAGTCTCAAATAGAAAATCCTGATTTTTCAATGGGCGCTTTGGCTGAGTTATTAAAGATAAGTCCGTCATCTCTACAGAAGAAAATAAAATCTATAAGTAAAAAGTCGGTAAGCCAATACATTCGAGAGTATCGTTTGAAAAGAGCAAAAGATCTAATTGCAAGTGAATATGGCTCACTTTCCGAAATAGCTACAAAAACAGGATTCAGGAGTTTATCCTACTTCTCAAAAACCTATAAGGTATTTTTTGGATATTCCCCAAGTTCAAAGGACTGAGGGATATATGTTTCCTCACTTCTTTGAAATTACATTATGATGAACTCAAAGACAGAAAATTTAAGACCGAAGGCAAATATCTCGAGCAGGTCTGCTATAATTACTTCAGAACCCAATGGCAAAATTATATATTGTAATCAGGCTGCTAAAGACTGGTTCGGCATAAACAAAGCAGCTTGCCCAAGTCTCGATACATTAATACCTAGCGTTAAAGTTGGTCAGACTCAACAAACGCTGCAATTGAAAAATGGCCCTCAGCGCGTAAATGTTTACGTTGAGGAGATTGAAACAGGCCTTGCAACACTGCTTCAGATTGAATTAACACCTTTAGCAGAACACGTTGGAGTTAGCCTTGTTGAATATGAACTACTCTCTCTATTTGTGGAGAATGCTCCGAGTGCTATTGCAATGTTCGACAAGGAACTTCGCTATTTAGTGGCAAGCAGGCGATGGTATGAAGACTACGACATTGTAGGTGAAGATATCATTGGCAAATCTCATTACGAAATATTCCCCGAAATCCTTGAAATGCCCGAATGGCTGGATTTGCATCAAAGGTGTTTGAAGGGCGAAATAATAAAAAGAGATGTAGATGAATTTGAGCGTGAAGATGGCTCTAAGTATGACATCAATTGTGAGCTTAGGCCTTGGAAACAGAGCGATGGTACAATTGGAGGTTTAGTTATGTTTACTTCTGTTGTATCAGATTTTGTGATCATGCAACAAGAACTGAAGAAGAGTGAAGAACGCTTGTCTTTTCTCTTTTCTAATCTTAGAGACTTAGTCTGCATTCACACAGCAGATGGCACATATTTGCAGGTAACAGAATCTGCACGAAATATTGTTGGATATGAGCCGGAAGAAATGCTGGGTAAAAATCCCTATGAATTTTTTCATCCGGATGATATTGATTTTATAAGTGAGGAATCTCATAAGAAGATACTTTCCGGCGCTAATAGAACCCAGATCGAGTATCGTTTTCGACATAAAGATGGTCATTATATCTGGTTCGACACCACAACAGAGCTTATTAAAGATGAAGACGGAAACATCTCAAGTCTTATTACCTCTTCTCGAGATGTTACCGAACGGGTAAATGCCGAACGTGCTGCATCTGAAAGTGAGGCTCGTTTTAAACGCGTGTTCACCTCTATCGATGAAGGTATGGTCTATCAAGACGACAAAGGAAGAATTACCCTTGCTAATAAGTCAGCAGAACGAATACTGGGTTTATCGCAAGACCAATTAAAAGGAATAGACTCATTTGATCCCCGGTGGAAATGCATACATGAAGACGGAAGTGATTATCCGGGCGAAGTTCATCCGGCAATGCGCTGTTTAAAAAGCGGGAAAACTATACGCAACGACATTATGGGTGTCTTTCATCCTGATAAAGAAAAATATGTATGGATTGAAGTGAGCTCCTACCCTATTTTTAAAGAGGATAAGAAAAAGGCCTCTGAGGTAATCACCACTTTTACAGACATTTCTGACAAGTACGAAGCTCAACAAGAGCTTTTGAAAAGCGAAAAGAAATTCAGGTCGGTTTTTGATAATACCTTCTCTTTTATGGGCCTAACTACTCCTGACGGTACTGTAATTGACATTAATCGAATTGCCCTGGAATTTGGCAATATTACCAGAGAGCAGGCTATTGGGAGCAAATTATGGGAAGGGCCGTGGTGGCCACTTGAAAAAGGAGGATTCAACCATATTGAAGAAGCTGTGCGCTCTGCATCTAAAGGCCAGTTTGTTAGATACGATATGGAGCTGACTTCTAAAACCGGGGGAAAAATCACGATTGACTTTTCATTGCGACCGATAAAAGATTCGCAGGGGAATGTAATTTGGCTTATTCCAGAAGGTCGAAATATTACGAATAAGATTGCGATGGAAAAATCGCTGTTCAAGCTAAATGCAGAGTTATTTAGTATTCTAGACTCTGTTCCTCATGCCTTGATTTTCGCAAAATCAGATCGAGTAATTGATCGAATCAATGCAAAGACCACTGAAATATTCGGTTACTCAGAGAAAGAGCTTTTAGGCAGTAGCACCTCTATATTCTATGTTGACAAAGGAGACTTTGAACAAATCCACGATATATATGATCACGGCATAGCGAACAAGAAGAAAATTTTTGAAATTAATGCGCTTAAAAAAGACGGAACTGAGTTCGTTGCAAGAGTTATTAGAACCGGAGTATATAACGATAAAAATGAGTTGGTTGGATACCTGAAATTAATAGAAGACATTACAGAGCAAAAAGAAATTGAAAATCTGAAAGAAAAGTTCACTCAAACACTTGAGAGTCAGGTAGAAAGCAGAACCAAAGAATTACGTCAAGCAAAAGAAGCTCTTGAAGATGCTTTGGAAACAGAAAAAGAACTAAATCTATTAAAGACTCACTTTGTTTCCAGTGCTTCACATCAATTTAGAACTCCTTTAACTGTAATTCAATCCAATGCTGAACTTATAAGCATGTTTAAGCAGCAAGTAATTGAAGACAAGCGTGAAAAATTTGGAGTTTACAGCGATAGAATCCAGACTCAGGTTCGCAAAATGACCAGCCTTATGGATGATCTTTTACTCTTTGGTAAGATTTCCGGAGGCAAGGTTGTACCTGAAGTTTCGACAGTTGACTTAGAGCAATTATGCTCTGATTTATTAGATCAACAAAAGCAAGCAGAAGATTCAAGAGACCTCATTTCTTTACAGATTAGTGGAACAAAGAAAGAGCTTGAAACAGATCCTAAACTCTTGGGATATTCTATTGAGAATTTGCTGACTAATGCATTAAAGTACTCTCCGGACCAAGCTCCTGTAATAACCCTAAAATACGCCAGCAAATACGTTGAGATTTTAGTGCATGACAAAGGTATAGGGATAAACAAAAGTGAAATAAAGAACTTATTTCAACCCTTTTTCCGAGGAAGTAATGTTAAAGACATTCAAGGTACGGGCTTAGGCTTGTCTATTGCAAAGGAGTATGTTTTGATATTAAATGGCTCCATTGATGCAAGCAGTTCAAAATCAAAGGGTACCACGTTTACCATCAAGTTGCCCTATACAGTTTAAGGGCTAATTATTAAAAGCGTATTGAATAATATTCGCCCCCATTTTCAAGGCTTTCTGACGGGTTTCTTCACTGTCGTCGTACAAACCTGAATCTTCCCATCCATTTCCTAAATCGCATTCAACATCGAAGAAGCATACCAGTCTACCTTTATAGATCAGGCCATAGCCTTTTGGTGGTTTGCCATCATGCTCGTGAATTTTAGGTAAGCCATTCGGGAATTTGTATTTCTGATGATAGATTTCATGATCAAAAGGCAATTCCACGAAATCAAGCTCCGGAAAAACCTTTTTCATTTCAGGTACTATGTACTTCTCGAGCCCATAATTATCATCGATATGTAAAAAACCACCTGCTTGTAGATAAGAGCGCAAGTTTGATGCTTCTTCCTTAGTAAACACTACATTTCCGTGCCCGGTAAGGTAGATATATGGATAGTTATAAATCTCCGAACTTCCGGGCTCAACAACCTCATCGACCGGATTTATATCGGTCTTTAAATTTGTATTACAAAACTTGGCAAGATTGGGTAGGGCCGTGCGGTTCGCGTACCAGTCTCCTCCTCCACTATATTTCATTTTAGCAATTTTAATGCTATAATCAGCCTTGAATGAGGTGAAACTCAGACTTAATAGGAGTAGTACAAGTATTTTTATGCGGACTGAAATCATCGTATATTAGTGGGTACAAGTTAGTAACGTTCATCATTTTAACAAATTATATCTCCTATGCGTTCATTTTTACTACTTATTGGCTTTCTTTCTTTTTCAATATTCAGTTTGGCACAAACGCCAACTAAACATGCTACAGGTTTAAATGTCATTGCCGACGGTTGCAGTGCTATAAAAGCGAATTGGATTGCCGGTGATGGTTCAAATAGAATCTTAGTAGTTGAAGAGGGTAGCTCTGCAACATTTACTCCTGATAATGGCACGGTTTATACCTATGGCCAAGTTATTGGTGATGTAAGAATTTATCCCAATACATCTATAAGCTCCACTATTAACGGTTTAAACAAAGGAACATTATACACGCTTTACATTTTTGAATTTAACAATACGGTATCGCCGGATTATCTCACTACCTCGGGTTATCCAAGCCAAAATGTAACAACTGAAGAAATTGTAATCTCAAACAATGGAATCGGAAACCACGTCTGTGAAGGCACTCCTATTTCATATAGAGTTCAAGCCAGTCATTCCACAGGAGCTAATTTAACTGCGACTTGGAAACTAGATACCTTCACAAATACAGATACTAGCTTGACCTATACTTATCCCAGTTACGGGAAATTTAATGCTTCTTTAAATGTATCGGCTCCTGGTTGTAATGAAAGTGTGCAGTGGATCGACACTATTGCACCTTATCCCATTGTTGACTTTATTATTCCCTCTGACACACCAAATAACGACACAATTCAATGTCTAATAGACAATAGTTTCTTTTTTGATAACAAAACAATTAACCCTTATTTAGCTACTAGTACGGATAAAGCTATTATAGAATGGAAGTTTGGAGACGGAAATACTGTTAATTCATATAGAAGCCGCCACTCATATAGTGATGCTGGAACTTTTGATGTACAGTTAAAAGTTATGACTTCCAAACAAGACAGTGAAAAGGTATGGTGTGCCGATAGCTTGACAAAATCTGTGCGAGTTATAGCTAGTCCAGACCCCAATGACATTGAAATCAAATACGAATACCTTGAACAAGGCGATAGTCTGAAATTCTCCTATAACCAATCAGATTTCAATTATTGGGTTATGGGGGATACTATTTGGTCATCAGATAGCTTTATTGAGATGAATAGCTTAGGAACTTATAACCTACAACTGGTATCGAGTGAGATATGCAAAATGGATTGGGATATTGAAGTTATTTCATTGGCTCCCGGTGGATTCTTAGGTTCGAGAGTTCAGGAATTGGATCAAGATAATAATGATGAAGTGATGTTCGAACTTCCGGAAGCGCCGGAGTACTTGTGGTCTTCAGGTGAGACGACAAAAACCATCACAATTACTTCACAAGATACTGCTGTAGGAACATATCAGGTATGGGGAGAATCGAGGTACAATCCTGAGCTTAGCATCTCGGATACGATTACCCTGAATATTGTAAATACTGCTTCCATCGTAGACATTGAAAGATCAAATAAAGTGTACCCGAATCCGGCTCAGCATTCAGTTTCATTAAACCTAGCACAAGCATCTAGCTATTCATTGTTAGACATTCACGGAAATGAAGTGCTTGGATCAGACCTTAAATTGATGAGCCACAAATTGGAACTGGACAGTCTTCCCCAAGGGATTTACTTCTTGAGAGTCAATAATGGAACTAAGGTTCAAACTATAAAATTGATTAAGAATTAAAGTGCGCTGCTGCAACTAAAGCTGCAGTTTCCGTCCGAAGTCTGAACTCTCCAAGGTCTAACCCATTGAAGCCTTTGGATAATGCCATTTCTATTTCTTGAGGTGTAAAATCGCCTTCAGGTCCAATGGCAATTAGACTTTCTTGATAATTAAAATCAACTGATTTTTTATCCTGACTGTCTTCGCAATGAGCGATATATTTTCGAGGTATATCCAAGGCTAAAAGATCGTCAAAACCCAGCTCTAATACTTCGGGAAGATAGTATCTTTTAGACTGTTTTACTGCCGACAACATCTTCTTTTGGATGCGCTCCATATTGATTTTACTTCGCTCTGTTCTTTCTGAATTAACGAATATTAAACGTTTAATTCCTATCTCTACGACTTTTTCAACCAGCCATTCAAGTCGGTCTCTATTCTTTGTAGGAGCCACGGCAAGGTGCAACTTCTCCACTTGATCATAATGCTGATGTTCCAGAATCCGGCACTCAACGCGATGCTTTCCAATCTGCTCAATTAGGGCCTTGTAAATCCCTCCTTTTCCATCAATGCAGAATATGAGATCACCGTTTTTTTTTCGCAATACCAAACTGCAATGTGCAGCTTCCTGATCTTCCAGAATTATACTTTGAGCAGTGATTGAATCACTAAAGAAAATTTGCTCCATTGATACTTAGCTCATGCTTTTTAGTTCGGAAACAAGGTCTGTAAGAACCTTTTTCGCATCACCAAACACCATTGAAGTCTTATCGTGAAAGAAGAGTTGATTTTGAATACCGGCATAACCTGCATTCATACTTCTCTTATTTACTATAATGTTTTTAGCATCTTCTACTTCCAGAATAGGCATACCGTAGATAGGACTCGAAGGATCTGTTTTAGCAGCAGGATTGACCACATCATTCGCTCCTACAACTAGAACAACATCGGTATTCTTAAACTCAGGATTAACTTCTTCCATTTCCTTCAATTTATCATACTCTACATTACTCTCTGCCAGTAATACGTTCATATGTCCGGGCATTCTACCCGCAACAGGATGGATTGCATAAGACACCTCTACCCCACGTTCATTTAGTATTTCTTCCAGTTCGTGAATAACATGTTGAGCTTGTGCAACCGCTAATCCATATCCCGGAACAATCATCACTCTTTTGGAATAGTTCATAAGCACAGCTAAATCACTGCAGCTTACTTCTTTAACAGTTCCACCTTGATCTCCTTCTCCACCTCCGGCTGTTTCACCAAATGCACCAAAGATCACATTCTGTAATGGTCTGTTCATGGCATTACACATTACAAGAGTTAAAAGCGTACCTGCAGAACCTACTAGGATTCCACCTGTGAGCATTACCTGGTTACCATAGAGGAATCCTGCAAAAGCTGCTGCAAGACCGGTAAATGAGTTTAGAAGAGAGATTACCACCGGCATATCAGCACCACCAATAGGAATAACGAACATGATACCGTATATCAGCGCAGCTGCAAATAGTAAGTAAATATGTCCGGCATTTCCCGTACCACTCATCACGATGTAGGTCGCGTAAGCAACTAATCCGATAAGTACTGCAGTATTGATGATATTATATTTAGGCAGACGGATAGCATTTCTAAGACTTCCATTCAATTTTCCAAAGGCGATCATACTTCCGCTAAAGGAAACAGAACCTATAACAAGGCCTGCCAGAATCACGGCCATATAGGAAGATTGTCCAACATACCCCGGAAACTCAATCAGACCAATAAGTGCAGCACAGGCTCCTCCCATACCATTAAATAAGGAAACAAGCTCCGGCATTTTGGTCATTTGCACCTTTTTAGCGGTAATCCAGCCTACTATGGTACCAAGAAGAATAGCACCGAAAATGAGACCGTATATAATGGGAGCAACATCGTGTCCTTTCATTGCGATAGTTCCGGCAATGGCGATCACCATACCAAAGGCAGCTACTAGATTCCCTTTTCTTGCAGTCTCGGGATGACTTAACATTTTTAGTCCGATTACGAATGTAACCGAAGCAATGAGGTAAATTATATCGAGGAAATAGGTCATTTTTTCTTTTTAAACATTTCTAACATTCGATCTGTAACTACAAATCCTCCAACTACGTTTAGTGTTCCGAGGAAAACGGCCAAAAAGCCAAGTACCATTGCCAAGATATCATCGGGTTCGGTGTGAAGTAAAACGATGATGGCGCCCACTATTACAACACCGTGTATAGCGTTTGCACCCGACATTAATGGAGTATGCAGTACAGAAGGTACTTTACCTATCACCTCTACTCCCACGAAAATGGAGAGGATGATGATATACACCATCTCGATATTTTCACCTATAAATTCAATTAATTGCATAGTTCTAATTTGAAGCGTTTTCAGTTTGAGCCATTCTACCTGTAACAAGCGTTCCGGTTGTTATTTCATCTTCCATATCCCATTTAAATTTACCTTCTTCAACAAGGTGAGCCAGGAATGTATCAATATTTCTTGAGAGAAGTTCACTTGCATTGGTAGGAAGTTGCGCCGGGAAATTTGAAACTCCCAGAATTTTTATACCATTTACCGTAACCAATTTATCAGCTTCGCTCAGTGCAGTATTTCCTCCCTTTGCAACCGCCATATCGACAATTACACTGCCCGGTTTCATCAATTTCACCTGTTCCTCCGAGATTAAAATGGGCGCTTTTGCTCCCTGAACAAGAGCCGTTGTAATTACGAGATCAGCTTGAGCTAGAGATTTATTTACTGCTTCTTTTTGCTTCGCGAGATACTCCGCTGTCACCTCTTTGGCATATCCACCTTCGGTTTTCACCCCTTCATCTTTTACTTCGATGAATTTAGCACCTAATGATTCAGTTTGTTCCTTCGTTTCCGGTCTAACATCCGTAGCCTCAACCGATGCGCCAAGTCTTTTAGCAGTTGCAATGGCCTGTAATCCGGCTACACCAACTCCAAATATTAATACTTTGGCCGGTGTAATGGTTCCGGCAGCAGTCATGAGCATTGGAAATATCTTGCCCATATGATCAGCACCTGTAATTACCGCCTTGTAGCCAGAAAGGTTGGATTGTGAACTGAGCACATCCATGCTTTGAGCTCTACTAATCCGCGGCATTGCATCCAGGCTAAAACCTGAAACGCCTTTCGACTTCAAAGCTTCAACTAATTCCGGTTCTAAATGATGAAAAAGCTGAGCGATCACAATCTGCCCCGACCTCATTTGATCAATTTCGGATGCTTCCGGAGGGTTAATCTTAACAATAAGATCTGCTTTTGAAATGGCGTCACTATTCGATGCAATAATTTCACATCCGGCCTCTTTATATGCATCATCAGAAAAAGCGGCCTGTAATCCGGCACTTGAAACCACCTGAATTTCAAATCCAAGTTCTTTCAGCTTCTTAACGGACTTAGGAACAATAGCTACTCTTGTTTCACCTTGTTCAGTTTCTTTTAATACTGCTAGTTTCAATGTGGTGAAAAGTAAGAAGATTTTTTGGATTTACGAGAATGTAGTTTTGATTTACCAATGCAGAACTATTCTAGTGTAGATTTACGAATGTAGAGTTATGAGTTGTTGATCGTTAATGCCTGAATAAGGTTGACCGTATTAACTCGTCATTCTACATTCGTCATTCGTCACTCGTCACTCAATAAGTTTTTGGCAAAAAAAAACCCAGACGCAAGGTCCGGGCTTTTCTATTAATAATTAACCTATTATTTCACTTCCTCGTAGTCTACGTCTTCAACGTCTTTGGCATCATCGCCGCTTGAAGCGTCATCAGACTGTTGAGCTGAATCATTAGGTGCTCCACCAGCTTGTTGCTGTGCATTGTAAATGTCTTGTGAAGCTGCTTCCCATGCTTTATTCAAGCTTTCCATGTGAGTATCAATTCCTTCTAAGTCTTCCTCAGAATGAGCTTTCTTCAATGCTTCTTTTGCATCTTCAATTGCCTTTTTCTTGTCTTCAGGAATTTTATCTCCGTATTCAGAAAGTTGCTTTTCAGTTGAGAATACCAATTGATCCGCCGAGTTCAGTTTATCAATTCTCTCTTTAGCTTGCTTATCAGATTCTGCGTTAGCCTCAGCTTCTTTACGCATTTTTTCGATTTCTTCTTCGCTCAATCCGCTTGAAGCTTCGATTCTGATATTTTGCTCTTTCCCTGTTCCTTTGTCCTTCGCACTTACGTTAAGAATACCGTTAGCATCAATATCGAAGGTTACTTCAATTTGAGGAACTCCTCTTGGTGCAGGTGGTATACTGTCTAAGTGGAACCTACCAATGCTTCGGTTGTCTTTCGCCATGGAGCGTTCACCTTGCAATACGTGAATCTCTACTGATGGCTGATTATCCGCTGCAGTTGAGAAGGTTTGCGACTTCTTGGTCGGGATAGTAGTGTTCGCTTCGATCAGTTTAGTAGATACACCACCCATGGTTTCAATACCCAATGAAAGTGGAGTAACATCTAATAGAAGTACATCTTTTACTTCACCTGTAAGTACACCCCCTTGAATAGCCGCACCAATTGCAACTACTTCATCCGGATTTACTCCTTTTGAAGGCGTCTTACCAAAGAACTTCTGAACTTCTTCCTGAATTCTAGGGATTCGGGTTGAACCACCTACTAAAATCACTTCATCAATATCACTTGGAGAGTAACCTGCATCTTTCAATGCTTGCTTACATGGCTCCATGCTTCTCTTAATCAAATCATCTGCTAATTGCTCGAATTTAGCTCTTGACAAGCTTCTTACAAGGTGCTTAGGACCTGAATCAGTTGCTGTGATATACGGAAGATTAATTTCGGTCTGAGTAGAGCTCGAAAGTTCAATCTTCGCTTTCTCTGCTGCTTCCTTCAAACGCTGAAGTGCCATTGGATCTTTGGTTAAATCCATGTTTTCTTCTGCTTTAAATTCGCTTGCTAACCAGTCGATAATTACTCTATCGAAATCATCACCACCTAAGTGAGTGTCACCATTTGTAGATTTTACTTCGAATACTCCATCTCCTAATTCAAGGATAGAGATATCGAAAGTACCACCACCAAGGTCATACACTGCAATTATTTGATCCTTGTCTTTCTTATCAAGACCGTATGCTAATGCTGCTGCTGTAGGCTCGTTTACCACTCGCTCTACTTTTAAGCCAGCAATCTCACCGGCTTCTTTTGTTGCTTGTCTTTGAGAGTCGTTAAAGTATGCAGGAACTGTAATAACAGCTCTATCTACACTTGAACCCAAATAATCTTCAGCAGTTTTCTTCATTTTCTGAAGGATGATTGCTGAAATCTCCTGAGGTGTATACTTACGATCTCCAATTACGATACGCGGGGTATCATTATCGCCTTTTACCACTTTATATGGCATTAGGCCTGCTTCTTTTTCAACTTCTGTAAAAGTACTTCCCATGAATCTCTTCACAGACATAATGGTATTAGTAGGGTTAGTGATTGCCTGTCTTTTTGCAGGGTCTCCTACTTTTCGCTCACCATTTCCATTGTCCATAAAAGCGACAATAGATGGGGTAGTTCTTCTCCCTTCACTGTTTGGGATTACTACCGGCTCATTACCTTCCATTACGGCAACGCAAGAGTTGGTTGTACCTAAGTCTATTCCAATTACTTTGCTCATATCTTCAAAATTCTTTTTTCAATAATTGAGCAAGGACGATGCCAATGAAGTTTTTGTCAGAATTGAAGTTTAAAATCTGACAAAACGACATTTTACATCAATATGTGACAAAATTCAGATTGGATGTCCAGGGGCTTGTTGCCAAAGCGGCAATGGTTCGCGGATCGAAGGCTTTATCTTCTATTCGAGTGTAATGACGGCAGCCCACAATACCATAAGCATTGGTGAGGTTTGTAAACTCGGGTTTCTTTTGTACAATGCCAATAGAGGGCTCGTTTACATTGATATAGGTATAGACATCTTCCGAAATCCCAATTAGGCTTACGTCAAAATTTAACATTCTCCGTTTCACATTCAAGTTAGAATCCAAGTTGGAGGCAAAGAGATTAAAGAAGTTCTGACCTCTAATATTGTAAGAGGCATCCATAAAACCATTGAGGGATTGAGTTTCCTTTCCTTCAAATAGCTCCCATTTAATATTTACAGTATCTCTGTCGTTCGTATCTGCAAGCGATATTTCTTCTACAAAGAAGTCGAATTGAAGATCATAGCTTTTAGCGTGCTTCCCTTCAGTGTATATCACATAAATTCTGTAATTAGAATCAGCCGGCACAAAGAACTTCAAAGTATTATCTGAAACAGGTGCTCTCATATAGGCTCTTCCTAAGATGATGCTCTCACCAAAAATCACCTGTCCGTTTTTCGGGTTAAATATGGTAAGCTTAAAGCTTTGATCATCTGCGAATGTAGAGGCTGTTAATGGCGCATTTAATTGATAAAGGTAGTGTTCAGGAGTATTGAAAACTCCTTCTTCTTTTTGCAGTCCAACATCTGCTGCATTCACTTTCTTTAGGGTGTAGGTATTCTTCTCTACTCCATTTTCACTCACTGTAATTTTCACATCCAGAGTATCAAAATAAAGTGAGTCTGTAATATCTGAAAATTCGAGTGCTGCGGTTTTTTCGTCAAGATAAGCCCTTTGAATTCGAACGTAGTTCACTTCATCCGTAGGATTTATCAAAGCATAAACGATGGCAATTTCCTTCCAATCCGCCGTTACGTCAAGTTCATTTTCACATGCCGGAAATAACATGGAAATGGTCGAAATCAGAAGAAATACGTAAATCGGTTTTTGCATTTTTTTCGTTTAGCTTTGCAAACTTTCATAATAATAATGAGATATTTACTACACATCCTTGTTTTTACTTTGTCAAATTTGGCTATGGGCCAGAATGTCTTGACCAAATTCGAGGAAGTGGTCGCCAACGAAGACTTTTCGAACTCTAATTTTATCTTTTCTCAAAAGTTTAATGCGAATGAGCTTTTTGTAATTGAGAATGGAGCATATAGAATGCAGAGAAGATCCGAAGACTACTACTCCATTTCTTATGCTAGAATTGATGAACCACTTGAGCAGCATTCTGTTTCAGCCAAAATTGAATTAATAAAGAATAAAAACAAGAACGCCTCCTGCGGTATTGTTATGCATTCTCAGCTTGATGGTTCAGGTGCAATAGTGTTGGAAATGAACTGCAAACGCAGATTTAGAGTTAGGAAATTATTTAATGAGCAAGAGAAATGGCTCACGGTATCAGACGATGAGGGTTGGATCAAATCAAAACTACTCAATAAAAAAGGAGTAAATAAACTAGAGTTAAGAGCTGCCAAGGGCTATTACGACATCTATATTAATGATACCTATGTTTATACCGTCTTTGATCTACAGTTCAGCACCGGGCGTGCAGGCTTGTTTGTGAATGGAAATTCAGAATGCAGTACTTCACAGTTCACTGTGATGAGAGAAAAGAATAAGATTCAGGTTAAAGAGCCCGGAGATACAGCAAGTAGCGGCAGTGATGAGCCTTCGTTTCAAGATGTAATCTTGATTTTTAAAACAAAAATTGATCAACAACAAGAGCAAATTGCTCAACTTCAGGGAGAGCTGGATAAATGTAAATCGATGTTAACCTACGATACGGCCCTGGTATCACAATCTGCTCAGCTTCGAAGCGAAAATGCCAGAATGACCGTGCTACTAGACTCGATTAGTAAAGAGTTGAATAAAGCAAAGAAGCGTCTGGAGTATTTAGAGTCATTTAAAGAAGATGTGGAAGCTGCAAGCAATGGAGATTTAGTATTAAATCTTACCAATATTCTCGCGCAGCTAAAAACCGATAATAAGAATTTAGAAAAAGAGATCACCTCACTTAAAGCGAACAATGCTGAACTTAAAAGGGAAAATGAAGTACTTTTGAGAGAAGTGGAGCGATTGAGAAAACTGCAAGAATTACAAGATCCGGGAGAATGAGCGTAGCAAAAAAAGACATCAAGAAAGTAACCACTCACCAACTTCAGGAGATGAAGAACAGAGGTGAGAAGATTTCCATGCTTACTGCATATGACTATTCCTATGCGCGAATAATAGATGATGCAGGAATTGACGTTATTCTTGTTGGCGACTCTGCGTCTAATGTAATGGCAGGACATATCTCGACCTTGCCGATCACCTTGGACCAGATGATTTACCACGCTCAATCTGTTGTAAGAGCAGTAGATCGAGCCTTGGTAATTGTAGATCTTCCCTTTGGTTCTTACCAGGGAAACAGCAGCGAAGCTTTGAGAAGCGCCATTCGGATCATGAAAGAATCCGGTGCTCATGCTGTAAAGATGGAAGGTGGTGAAGAAATTATTGAATCCGTAAAACGTATTCTTTCTGCGGGTATACCGGTAATGGGACATCTAGGTCTTACACCTCAGAGTATCTATAAATTTGGAACCTATACAGTACGAGCAAAAGAAGAAGCAGAAGCTGAAAAGCTTAAAACGGATGCTAAACTTTTGGAGCAGGCAGGATGCTTTAGTATTGTGTTAGAAAAGATTCCCGCAAAATTAGGAGAGGATGTTTCTAAATCATTAGAAATCCCTACCATTGGAATTGGAGCGGGAAATGGTGTTGACGGACAGGTATTGGTATTGCATGATATGCTCGGTATTACCAAAGAATTTCATCCTAGATTCTTAAGAAGATATTTAGATCTTTATTCCGAGATTAAAAATGCAGTTGGGAGTTACATTGATGATGTAAAAAGTAAAGATTTCCCCAATGATTCGGAACAATATTAAGTAATGAAACAATACGTATACTCTCTGCTGGAAAAAGGCGAAACCGCTAGTAAGAACTACAACAGAGTAAGTACGTTTATCATTGCTTTAATCATTCTAAACGCCGTTGCGATGGTGTTTGAAAGCATTCATGAAATCATGATTGTTTTCGGAGATATTCTTCATCTTTTCGATCTCATATCTGTAGCGATCTTTACTGTTGAATATGTCTTGAGGTTATATATATCAGACCTCACCCATCCTGCAAATACAAAATTCGGCTCAATTATAAGATTCATGACCTCATGGGATGGAATCATAGATTTATTGGCGATACTTCCATTCTATCTGCCGATGCTGATCAAGCTTGATCTCAGAGAATTGCGATTATTGCGTCTCTTCCGATTCTTCAGATTGTTAAAAATTCATCGATACAACACTTCAGTGAATATCATTCTCGATGTTTTTAAAGAGAAACGCACTGAACTGGGTATTACCGGTTTGTTAGCACTTATTACCGTCACTATCGCAGCAATGTTAATGTATCATGTTGAAGGACCGGTTCAACCTGAAGCCTTCCCTGATATTTTGTCTGCATTTTGGTGGGCTGTGGCTACCTTAACGGCGGTTGGCTACGGAGATATTTACCCCGTAACAGGTATCGGCCGATTTATTGCGGGAGTTATAGCCTTAGTTGGAATTGGTTTAGTTGCGCTTCCTACCGGACTTATCAGTGTAGGGTTCCTCGAAAAAATTAAAGAACGTAAGAAGCACAAGCACTGTCCGCATTGCGGTAAAGAACTTCCTCATTAGTCTCCCGTAAGATCGCTTTTAATTTGATTATTTAGTTGTAGGTTTGAATACCGATGAAGAAAGTGATCGTTTTTGGTGCGGGATTATCTGCTACCTACCTCATACATTATTTAGAACAAAATGCTTCAGCACTGGAGATAGAACTTCATGTGGTAGACCTTAACGAAGATCTGCTTAATGAAAAGTGCAGTAGCGATAAAACCATGAAGCATGTACAGTCGATAAAAAATGTTGAGTTTGTGCAAGACTTGGTAAAAGGCGCGGCCTTGGTAGTAAGTCTATTGCCTGCATCATTACACCTTCAGATTGCTCAAATCTGTTTAAAAACCGGAGTTCATTTGGCTACTGCCTCTTATTTATCCGAGGAAATGAAAGCATTGAACTTACAGGTTGAAGAAGAAAACTTAATATTTCTGAATGAATGCGGTCTTGATCCCGGCATCGATCATATGTCGGCTATGAAGCTGTTAAACGAGATTAGAGCGGAAGGCGGTAAAATATTGGAATTCGAGAGCTTTACAGGCGGTTTGGTAGCACCGGATTGCGAAGACAATCCATGGAGGTATAAATTCACCTGGAACCCGAGAAATGTGGTCTTAGCTGCACAAGGAGGTGCTGTGAGGTTTATTCATAATGGAAACTATAAATACATTCCATATCATAGAGTATTTAGAAGGACTGAAATTGTTGAAATTGAGGGTTATGGTAAGTTCGAGGGATATGCCAATAGAGATTCACTTAAATATCGCGAGACCTACGGACTCGAAGATGTACAAACCATGTATAGAGGAACATTCCGAAGACCGGGATTCTCGCGGGCTTGGAATTGCTTTGTTATGTTGGGCGCAACAGACGACAGCTATGAAATGGAGCAGAGTGAGATCATGAGTTACCGCGATTTTATTAACTCCTTCCTGCCCTACCATCCTTCGGACAGTGTGGAATTAAAGCTGAGACAATATCTCAATATTTTTCAGGATGATGTAGACCTCTGGGAAAAACTGGAATATTTCGACATTTTCAGCCATAAAAAAATAGGGCTCAAAAATGCGAGTCCGGCGCAAATACTTCAGAAAATCCTGCAAGAGAAATGGAGCCTATCAGATGATGATCGGGATATGATTGTGATGTGGCATAAGGTTGTTTATGAGCTCAAGGGAGAAAAGAAGTGCAAAGAAAGTAGTTTGGTTACCGAAGGTAAAGATCGCAGCGAAACTGCGATGGCAAGAACTGTAGGAACTCCTCTGGGTATAGCTTGTAAACTCATTCTTCAAGGAAAGATTGATCAAAGAGGCTGTATTTTGCCTATAACTGAAGATTTTTACCAACCTATTTTGGCTGAGTTGGAATCCTGGGATATAAACTTCAAGGAAAAGGAGTTATCTATCTAATTGACACTGTATCTGTAAGATAAGTATAGGCTCCAAAAATACCGAGACCATTTTTTATATTACCTGCATCATAGGAAGCCGAAGACAGCGGTCCTCCATACACGTGATTATTTTCGGTAATCTCTACAATATAATTAAAATAGGAAGCAGAGAGCGAGCTTATTTGCAACACTACTTTTTCGGGGAAAAAGCCGGGCTCAGTACCTGCAGTTCTTTTAATATTAATCGAAATTTCCCGACTTGAATTACTAAAAACTTTATCACTAAAAAGAGCAAATCTATTGTTGCTGTTAAAGGAATAAATATTGGTAAGAAATACTTTGTCATTTGAGCTGAAACCAACCGGCCTTTCCTCTAAAGTAGTATCAGTTCCATTTACCTTTTTACCGATTAAAAATGCTTGAATGAGATAGTTTTGCTCATTTGGCAGATCCTTAATGTTAAAATTGACCTGATATCGATCTCCCAGCGGAATAAAAGATGTAATTTCAAATTCCGGCGCTTCTCCGGGAACGATATCTTCAGCTACAGTAAGAGGGTAGTCATCAATATCAAAAAAAGCCTCATAATGCTTACCGTATTTCGGAACAATAGTGGTGTACAAAAATCCACTATCTATAGCTGTCATTTTATCAAATACCACCGCACTATCTTCCAAAATAATGATTCTACCGGAGTAGATACCCGACCTCAACTGAGGTTCATCTAATATCTGAACACTTTCAGAGAGGTAAAAGGTCATGGGTTTACCCGGTGCAAACTCAGAATTTACCACAAGCTTGGGGTCAAACTCGGGCAGATCAATATTGAGTTGTCTTTCACAAGCAATAAGACCTAAAAGCATCGCTATGTAAAAAAGGTACTTCAAAATTCTATACGGTATTTCAACATAGGCATCAATGGCAAGTATGAACGAAGTTTAAGAACCGGTTCCGCCACCTCATTTAAGCCTATATACACCATAAATGGGTTCAATTGATTGTAAATATTGTATACTCCCACTACAAATGTGGTATTTACTTTTTCTCTTTGTTTTTTCTTCTCGTAAGAGATGTCTAAATGATGTGTTGCCGGCAGCCTAAAGTTATTAATTTCATCAAACTCCTCAA
>JAAEYY010000003.1:160141-163139 GCA_018223105.1 bacterium
CCCTACTACTGTTACATAACGAGATGTAGGAATTGTTATTGGATTTCCTGAGGCGAAAGTGAAGGAAATATTTACAGATTGCGTTTTGGAAATATTATACCGACCAAATAGCCTTAGATTATGGGGACGATCATACTTTGAATAAAAAGTTCCACCATCGTTTAGCCCATCAAAGTTTCGTACCGAACGACAAAACGTGTATGCTCCAACTAAATCCCACTTATTAACTTCATAGGTTGACGTTAGTTCGAAGCCAAAGGAACTACCAACACCTACGTTAAGATTGTTTATCCAATTGTCTGAATCCAAAAGGAAATTAGCCCCTTCTCTGTGCTCAATTAGGTTTCTATAGTTTTTGGCGAAAAGGCTGGCGTTGAATTCGAAGCGTTTAAACACGCCTTTTAAGCCTGTGCTGAGTTGAAACGATCGCAATGGTTCAATATCATCCGTAACCGGTAACCAAATATCAATTGGGAGTCCGAGATTGTTGTTTGGAATGAGATGTAAGAACTGACCAATATCCGTGAGTGAAAACCGTACTTGAAAGTTTTGATCAATATTTTTGGTTAAAAATATGCGTGGTTGTACCACTAAGTACGATCGGGTATTTGTGGCGAAAGAACTCACACGCATCCCCAGAGACAAGAGTCCGGAAGGCATATATAAGTTACTCTCAAAGTATGCGTAGTACTCGTTGCTGTTATATTCCGTAGAATTCACAACAGTATCCGAGAGATTTAAATTTGTTCTGGAAGAATAGCTCTGTTCAAAAGGCAGGAATGAGTAATTTACCCAACCCAGTCCAAACAAAATATGATTTGAATTTCCGGAGAACAGATCAAAATCTACGGTATTCCTAAACTCACTCAAACCCGTGGTATAAGATTGAGAGTTTTCCTGAAATAGGCTTCCATCTGTAAACTGATACTCATCTCTGAAATGAACATCGTAACTGCTGTAAGCAGACTGTACCGTCATAAATAACTGACTATTGAGAATGTAGTGCCATTGTAAACCTGCAAGTTTATTTCTCCAGCCCAAATTACCTTGAGTTAGCTCTTCTACTCCATTCTCGAGCTCTAATTTAGTTCGGAAATTGAGTTCATCGCCCCCATTGTACAGCGAGAGCTTAAACTGACTTCGTTCATTTGCCTGGTAGTGAACTTTCGCAAAAAGATCGTAATACCATACTCCGGTTGTATTCTTTTGATATTGGTTTTGGTTGATGAACAATTGAACCGGATAAGTTAATAAGTCGGCATAGGTTCTTCGCGCAGCTAAAGAAAAACTCACTTTATCTTTAACTATGGGACCACTCAGTGAAAGGCCCGAAGAAACAATTCCAACATCGGCATCTCCCGAAAGTCTCTTTTTGTTTCCATTGTTTAAACTAACATCAACCACACTAGACAACCTGCTTCCGTATTTTGAAGGAAAAGCATCTTTATAAAGCTTGATACCGTTTATAGTAGAGCTGTTAAAAATGGAGTATAAGCCTAATAAATGAAAGGTATTGTATACGGGCACTCCATCAATAAGAATAAAGTTTTGATCGGGACCTCCTCCTCTTACGATGAGTCCCGGATCTCCTAAACCCACATTCTGTATACCGCCTTTTAATTTCAGGTTAATTAAGGCATCGGTTTCTCCTCCCACACTGGGTATTCGCAAGTCGCCAGGACTAATTTCTACATAGGCTTTCGAATTGTAATAGGGAACAGCGCTATCGGGTTTTACCGTTACCGGATCAAAAATGGGAACCTTGTTCAACTGAAAGATGTAGAATTTACTTTCTGTTAGGGTCAGGGTAAAATCGAGGTCCTGAAACCCTTGCTTATCAATGATTATACGCGTGGAATCCACATTCATCCAAACTCTAAATATCCCGTACTTATCGGTGAGCGCCATGTAGTTCAATTCCGGTAAATAGACCAGAGCTTCTTGAATAACCTCTCCTCCATCGCGAGTCTGAACAACACCAACGATAAGTCTACGCTCCGTTTGTACTGGTTTGTTTTTGAATACTACCAAGTAATCTTGAAGTACTTCGTATTCAATATTGTGTAAAACTGAAATGGTATCCAGTATTTGCTTTATGCTGACATCATGTAGATCAAGTGAGGTTTCAATCTTAGAAACCGTTTGTTGGCGATAAGAAAAGCGAAGATCAGATTGTGATTCTATCACTTTGAGACAAGCCTGTAGTGCTCCATCGCATTGATAATGATCTATGCGCTGATCGAGTTTAGATTGCCCAAAAGAGAACAGAGCAATGAAACATAAAAGGAGTGCAAGTGGTCTCAACGACTGCAAATTACGGTAAATCGTTATTGCACGCGAATCACTTTATTGTCAAGGATGAACCTTTTGTTTGAAATTTTAGATAGGATGTTAAGACAACTGTTGAGGTCATCTCTTGGAAGAACCACAGTGTAATGCTCATCCAGAATCTTCTTATTTACCTCATAATCAACATTATAGGCTTTTTTCAACTCTACCATAATGTGCTTGAGCGGAACATCTGAGCAGGTAATATGATCTGCCTGAGCTAACCATTGTGCAGCATTCTCCGAAATATCCTGAACTGAAATATCTCCATTATTCAGGATTAAACGTTGACCCGGAACCAGTTTATTGGTTTCTCCCAGGTTTCCTACAAATTCTACACGACCCTCGTAGAGTTCAACTGCCAAATAATTATCTTCTTCTAAGGTCAGTACATTAAACTGTGTACCTAATACTCTTACAATTCCACCGGCAACTTCAACTTCTAATGGATGATTTGCTTTTTCTATATCGAAAAAAGCCTCTCCGGAAAGTTTAAGTTTACGATGATCTTGATTAAATCCTTTAAACTCAATGAGTGTTGAATTTTCGTTGAGTTGAATTACAGATTGATCTGTAAGGGTGATTTTTTGTATATGATCTGTACTTGCGTACGATTGATTTCCTCCGCTTTGGTAGGAATAGATTCCAATAGTAAGGGCTGCAAGTACAA
>JAAEYY010000003.1:163149-175810 GCA_018223105.1 bacterium
ATTGTGGACAAGATCGAGTTGAGATATGTTGGTAAGGGCTGCAAGTACAAGTACACTTGCAGCCACTTTTAGCCAATCAAAGCCTAATTTCTTCTTAGGTGCTTTTACGGTAATTTTGAATTGTTCCCATGCAGCGTCAGTATTCTGCTCAGGATAACTTAATTCGTCAGATAAATTCCAGACTTCACGATAGGCTATCATCTCCTTTCTCAATTCAGGCGAACTTTGTAAGTTCTCCTCAAACTTTTTACGCTCCCCTTTTTCAAGGTTTCCGCTGAGGTAGTTGATAATGTCTTTTCGATCTGCCACTTAATAGTTTACTTAATAGTTAAATATGGTTATTTGAATGTTTGCAGGTTCAACTTTAAATAGGAAAGTGTGTTTTCATTCTGCTCGCTTTCGCTAAGCCAGAGTGCCACTCTTTCATTTTCAGCATCAGAACATTTGTTTAAAATGTACTTCAGCAAAACATTCGATTCCCAAATCATAAAAACGCTTTCATTAGTAATACAGTAAAAAATGCACCTACCCCTATTCGAGGTTTAAATTTTTTCTAAATATTTTTAATGCCTTGCTCATTTGGTGCTCTACAGTCTTCACTGAGATGTCCATAAGTTCGGCAATTTCTTTATAGCTTAATTGGTCGAAACGCGACATTGAAAAAACCTGCTTACACTTGGGAGGCAAGAGGTTGAGTAACATCTGCAATCGTTCTACGTTGTCTTTTTCTTCCATTTTCAATAGCACATCCGGAGGAACTTCAATGTTTTCATCCTCGGCTATTTCCATAAAAGTTTTTTTATTTTTTTTAAGATGATTTATCGCTCGATTTTTTGTCGCCTGAAATAAATACGACTTTAAACTATCATCTAAGATGAGATCATCTCGTTTATCCCATACGTTTAGAAAAACATCATTAACCACTTCTTGGGCATCTGCTTGTATTTTGAGATAATACATAGCAAAAGCCATGAGTGAAGGATGAAACTTCTTGTAGAATTGTTCAAACGGTATAAGATCCTGATCTGCCAATCGGGGGCAAAATTAGTATGATGAATAGTACTTTTTAAGCCCGAATCTTAACGACTACTAATTCAAGGCCTGAAAAGGCTACATATTAGACTGTTTATCCTTTCTGAGTGCCATATAAATGAGTACACC
The DNA here is from genome assembly GCA_018223105.1 of bacterium. Classification (GTDB taxonomy): domain Bacteria; phylum Bacteroidota; class Bacteroidia; order NS11-12g; family UBA9320; genus JAAEYY01. The sequence continues at coordinate 164,311 of JAAEYY010000003.1, forward strand.
TCCGGTACCAAACATAATCAAACTATAAACAGCAGGTGCAATTGCATAGGACTCATTTTCTAGTAGAACAGCTGCAACTGTAATGGCCAGTGTTCCATTCTGTATTCCGGATTCAATTGAAATGGAACGAGCTTGGAGAATATTAAGTTTAAATAGCTTCGCTGAAAAGTAACCCAGTGCCATGGTGATCACATTGAGCAATAATGCCACCAATCCGGCCTGCTGGAAGTAATCAACAAAAACATCTTTCTGTTTGATCACTAAACCAATGATAATCAAGGCTAATAGCGCTCCTGAAGCAATACGCACGGGCTTGGCCATACGTTCAGCAAAATTGGAATAGTAATGCCGAACCAGCATCCCCACCCCTACCGGTATTACCGTAATCATGAGTATTTTCTTGATGGTATCCGGAATATCCAGCGGTACAATTTTTCCTTCGGAAGCAAACTCAACCAAAGCGAAATTCACAATAAAGGGAATGGTTAAAATAGTAATAAAGCTGCTGAGAGCAGTTAGACTTACGGATAATGCCACATCGGCTTTAGCTAAATGAGATATCAAATTAGACGTTGGACCACCCGGGCAAGCTGCCAGAATCATAATTCCAATTGCTATTGCAGGCTCCAGAGGTAATATACTCGCCAAAAGAAAACCAATGAGGGGTAGGAAGATTAATTGGTTTATGAGTCCGAGAACTATTGCTTTCGGCTTGACAAATATCCGTTTGAAGTCGGAAGGCACCAGGGAAAGTCCCATGCCTAACATAATCACAATCAGGGCAATACCCAGAATGAGCGTTGAAACACTATCCATAATTTGATTTAATTGGGTGTACAAGATATTTAAAAAAGGCGAAAGAGTGATTAGGATATTTTAGACGATGTATTGTCATCTAAGTGTTGAATAGCGAGTAAGAACTAAAAACCTCAAATAATTCGCTTGAAATAGATTGACTGTGAATTCATTATGTTTTACTTTTGCCCCCGTTCAAAAATGGTCGGATGGCCGAGTGGCTAGGCAGAGGTCTGCAAAACCTTCTACACCGGTTCGAATCCGGTTCCGACCTCAAGCAAAAATCCTTCAGCGCTGCTGAGGGATTTTTTATTTCTCCAGTGCACCAAGCTTTGCTTGAGAGCATTGGAGAAGGGAAAAATCGGCACATTTCACAGAAATGTGCAGGATTTTGGCTTGAATGGCCCCCCTCTAGGATCAAGCCAGACGACGAAGTGTCTGGCTTAATCCAAATTAATATTTGTCTTCAATAAAAGGCCACAGCATCTTTACCAAGTGCATTTTTAATACTGGTTGAAGTGAGTCGGTCGACTGCGTGTCCGACTTAATTTAGTAGATTATTATTCAATCATTACAGTCTTATAACATACCCTTCCATCTTCAAGTCTGATAATGACATGATAGAGTCCTGCAGGAGTGTCAAGTAACTTCACCTGAGTTTTGTCTCCATACTCAAAGACTTCAATTTCTTGTTTGATACCCAGCTGGTTCATAAGCCAGACTTCATTAATTTTTGAAACCGATGATATGGTGAGGGTTAATTTTGCTGGGTTTGGATGTAACCTGATTTCTTGCACTTCCACCTCAGAAACACCTACAATCCTCATCGAATCAAATACTTCACAGTCATTTCTCCATGAAATTTTGAGTGACTCATCAATTAAAAATGCCATAGTATCAAAGCACATTCCAACTAGCTCGTTAGAATGTGCTTTTGCGTAAAAATCTACTGGGTAAATACCTCCGTTGAGACTACCAACTCTATCAATAAAAATATCTCTATACTCTCCATTTACCTCTGAGACATAAAAATGTCTTAAACTGATTTTTTTTAATGTTCTATATCGTATGGAGTCAACTACTAACGAAACATTGACTCCTTCTTGCAGAATAAAAGTATCACCAGTCTCTAAATTGAAGTCAAAAAGAGTTACATAATTATTACTGGATAAACCTGATTTAAAAATTATTGAGTCATTTCGATAGATTAATGTGTCGTCAATTAAATCATAAAGATTATTAATTGTATAGATGGTGGTTTGGGAATCAACTGAGTCAAATTCTTGCACGGTATATTGATGTCGAAGTGAATTGGGTTTTCCTCCGATATAATATTGTTGTGTAGAACTTAAGAATTTGCTTTGTCCTAAACATTTTTGCATAGTAAAGGTAATTGAACATACAAAAACCAGAATCTGAAGGATAAGTCTTTTGTACTTACTGTTTCTATACATGGGGCCTGAATTGTATTGCAATATACTGAAGAATGTATAACTCTGTGTTTATCTAAATTTCACTACATTTAAGCCCACGTACTACTGAATACGTTACGAATGAACACCCCATGAGAATTTTAACCCTGATAAGTTTAATTGTACTTTCCTTCTCCACCAAGGCTTCTATTTATTCAAAAGACTCAATGAAACAGTATAAAATAGGTTTTGGAATGAGTCATTCTATATTCTTAGAGAGCTTCAAAAGAACACCCGATCCCAAATTACCTCTTAATGGAATCATATCCATAGAATTCCCATTAAACTCTGAAGCATCAATAGATGTGAGAGCTTGGTCCTTTTTTAGTTTTATACGATTTCCTGATCGAGAATTTGATGTCATGAAAAGAGATTATATTTCCGGTGCTATCAGCTATAAACGATGGTTAAGTAAAGGACAGCATTTATCTCAATCCTTACTTTTTGGTGCCGCGTACAGATATGGTTCAGAATTTATTTCTTACAATACTGCTAATTCTCATCATAGTAGTAGAATTTATTACATCAGTAATGTTGGAATTTTAGCTGGGCTTACAAATGAAATTAAGTTGAGTCCAAGACTCAGCTTAGCGACAGATGTTTGCTACACTTATAACTTCATGCTTCAACAGAATTTTTCTCCGGTAGAAAATAGTGCTTTGAGTAGAAATGTTATCGTTTTCTCTGCGAGGCTTGTTGGTGTGTTTGGGAGCTTAATAGAACATTAAAATGATGTACTAAGCTATTCCCCGCATTTTCAACTCATTATCAAATCCTTAATTCCGGGATTAATTCCTTAAAATATTGGATTTACATAATATCATAATTACCTTGGGCACTTAACCCGATTACCTTTAGTTATGAGAAGACCCTTACTATTTACCCTCACCCTTACTCTATTTTCTTTTTTTTCACAGGCCGCAGATTACTACTGGATAGGCGGTACCGGCGATTGGAGTCAAATCTCCAACTGGGCTACTACCAGCGGTGGATCAACCGTGCATTCCAGTGTTCCCGGAAGCAATGACAATGTCTATTTCGATGCCAATAGTTTTTCATCTAATGGACAAACTGTTACGCTTAATGTCGCTGTGAATGTAGCTTCTATGGATTGGACCGGTGTAAATTATACCGTGACACTCGATGGAAATGTTAGCCCAACAATTTACGGTGATTTCATTCTAAACTCTAACCTGACCTGGGACGCAGGAAGTTATATTTACTTAGAAGGTATTGGAACACACAGCTTAGATCCTGACGGTGTAACGTTTAGTGAGACTATTACTTTATCTGATACCGGAACCTACAACCTTTTAGACAGTCTTGTAACCTCAGGAACCATTAATATTGATTGTAGAAATTTCAATAGTAATGGCCATAAAATTTCATGCTACAGATTCGCAAACTCAGGTACTTCAATACAACAAAATATCAGCTTATCTAATTCAAAATTATACGCTTATCGTGGTATTTATGCCGCTTTTGATTTTTCTAATAGCAATCTCAACCTCGATGCTGATGAAGCCTATTTCTACCTCACAGGCAATGGAGCATCCTTCAGTTCGAGTTCTGCTCAAAATTTTCATTATGTTGAATATACAGATCCCACGCCTGGGCAAACAAGTAGTGTTAGTGTAGCAAGTGGATCCTTCATTGATACAGTTATAAGTAACGGAACTACGAATTATTGTTACGTCCGAAACTCAATTCGGATGAACTACTTCCTGGCAAAAAATGATGTTCGTTTTTACGTAGACGACACTGCCCATGTTGCAGAAATATGGGGTGATATAGTTACTCTAAGTAATAGTGATTGTGTTTTTGATACATTGAAACTGGTTAATAACGAAGAAGGTCAGGAATACCAGATACATTACACCGGTTCATTAACAGTTAACGACTCAATTTATATAGAAGCAGCCAACTGTATTTATCCTATCACTTTTAGAAGTAGCTATTTGCCTACACCAGCAGATTTCATAGTAAAAAATGGAAGTGTTAACCTAGATTATGCCTACATCTACTCCATTGATGCCTCAGGAGGTGCTGACTTCAATGGTACTAATATTATTAAACATGAAGACGTAACGGGTTGGGATATAACCATGCTTCAGAGCCCCTCCTTTTACTGGGTAGGTGGAACCGGCACTTGGGATGATCCAACGCAATGGTCACATAGCAGTGGAGGATCTGCCCTTGCTTCTATCGGATGTTACCCTCGCTATAATGATACCGCCATATTTGATGAGAACAGCTTTTCTGCCGGGAGTCAAAGAGTTACAATTTCCTCGGATGAAGAAGTGTATAACATGTTTTGGACCAACACTACCGATGCTCCGGAAATGTTTTTAGATTATCCCGGCGATTTAAATCTATATGGAAGCATTGAAACCCACGACAGCATGAGCTGGAACTCTGATGCTTCAACTTATATTTATTTCGTGGGTGACAGTGTTCAAAACATTGATTTTGGAGGTCTAAGCATGGAGCAGCGATTATATTTTACGGGCACGGGAACTTATAATTTGCTCGACAGCATTAGCAATACGAGTATTGTATCAGTTCAAACCGGAACTTTTAACAGCAATGATCATGAAATAAACTGTTGGGGTTTTGGAACATCTAATTCAAATGCACCTATTCTAAATTTGGGAGAAAGTACCATTAATATTACCTATTGGTCTTCTTACTCTAGTGCACTTTATCTCGCTGCTGGTTCAGCAACAATTGATGCTGAAAACACAACAATAAACGTGCTCGGTGCCGGTAACCCAAGCCTTCAAGGCTCGCCATTTATCCATTTAAAAAAGCTTACAACAGAACAAGGGGTCACATTAAATTTTAAGGATAACAATCTCATTGATACAGTCATCATAAATGGAGATGGGCTCACTATTAACAATGCCAATAACATTGAATATCTCTACTCAGCAGGCGATGTAATAATTAGAGATCAAGATTCTGTTAAAAAGGCGGAGATATATGGTGATTTTACCGTTACTTCTAACAATACACCGGTATTTGATACCCTACTGTTTTACGACAATAATGAAGTTCGATTCTACACCTTTAATGATAATGCCTCATTTAAAATTCAAGACTCCGTATTATTCCCTCCTGGAAACTGCACAAACACACATTATATCACAAGCTCTTCCAATGGTGGAACTGCTTCTGATAGAGCAACGATAATAAAGCCCGATGGTTATTTCTATGCTAATTATTACATTGTTAATTCAATAGCTGGAACCGGTGGAGCAGATTTCATTATAGATGATCTTGTAAGTGAAGACGGAAATAATACCGGACTCACAACTTCAGACCTTGGTCCCTTTGATCTGTTTTGGGTAGGTGGAACCGGAGAATGGAGTGATGCCACCAACTGGGCATTAAGTTCAGGTGGAACACCTCAATCCGCTTCCGGTTGTGTTCCCTCGGATAACATTAATGCCGTATTCGACGCGAATAGCTTTAGCTCAAGCGGACAAATTGTATATATAACCAATGCAGATCAAACCCGTAATTTTATTTGGGATGGAGTAACAAATTCACCCATTTTAAGAGATACTATATCTTTTGGTGATTTCAATATTTACGGGAGCATCGAGCTTGATCCTAACATGACCATTGATTTAGACTATGGTTTTGAGTTGAATGGACTTGATACCTTCACAATTGACATGAATGGTCAAAGTATTGTACAACTCAATATTAATACCGATGGTCAATATATCCTCTTAGATTCACTTTCTATTGCAGAACAAATCACACATACCAAAGGTGGCTTAAAAACAGATGGTTACAAAGTACGCTGTGAAAATTACTATACCAATACGAGTAATGTTCATATCTATCTAGACTTAGGAACTTCTTGGTTTATCATAACAGGAAGCTCTACGAGTGTAAATTACTATCCGTTCCAACTTCAAAAAGGGACTAGCTATGGACATTTAGATGCAGCTCAAGCGGTTCTATTTTTCAGTGGAACCGACAATCCCTATGGATCAATTAGAATATATAGCATTGATACAATTCAGAAAATAATATTCAATACGCGTGTTAATGTTTTGGGTCTGGCGAGTTCATCGCAGGTAGATACTATCATATTTAACAATGAAAACTCGTCTAACATTACTACCGGAATTAAATTTGGCTATCTAGAGTCTCAAGGTGATATAAACTTTAACACTCCGTCGATAGACATTGGAAAAGCAGTTTTATATAGTAATTTCACCAGTTTATATAACATTACATTTGATACTTTGGAGTTGTACGCCAACAATGGTCCAAACACCTACAATATTAAATCGGGAACTACTATTGAAGTCAGTGACTCTGTCCATTTCGATGTTGGAGATTGTCATAATCAGCATCTGATCAGAAGTTCAACAAAAGGTTCATTGGCTTATTTCCAAGTTGACACGGGATATGCTCATATAGATCATTATTCTTTGCAATCGGTTTACGCCACAGGCGATGCTATTTTTAGTGCTACCAATATATATGAAACCGATGGACGAGATGATGGTTGGAACGTTCAAATGAAGGGGCTCGATAGTCTATATTGGATTGGAAGCACCGGTAACTGGAATGATTTTAACAACTGGTCTCAAACATCCGGTGGCTCATCCATTGGAAGTTCAGGTTGTATGCCCGATGGAAGAACTTCAGTATTTTTTGATGACAATTCATTCTCGGGAAGCGCTCAAACAGTAACGCTTGACACTATTGCTAATTGCTATTCATTCATTGCAAGTGGTGCCACCGGTGAACCCGCTTTTAGTGGATCAAATAGCCTAGAGGTCTACGGTGATTTTATCTTAACAGATAGTGTTAATTTCAACATCACGTCCGACTTGTATTTCAGTAGTAATGATGCTACAGATATTGATTTTGCAGGCAATATAAAGTCTGCACAAGCTTCGGACATCTATTTTGACGGCTTGGGAAGCTTTGACCTGCTAGACAGCTTGAACTCAAACGGAACGATTAATATTTCGAGAGGAACTTTTAGTACCAATAATTATAAAATGAATTCCTATCGTTTGCTTATAGAAGGCTCGGAGGATTTAACTATAAATCTTGGAAAATCGACTGTGGAAGCAGATGCAAATTTCCCTTACAACGTTATCGAAATTGATCATACCAGTCTAAGCTTAGATGCAGACGAGTCTAAGATACGAGGAATAGGTATTGGCAGTAACGGAATATCATGTTCAGTTCCCGACAATGATTTGGTTTTCAATGTGATTGAGACTTACGGTACTTATGCTGACGTTAGCCTAGATGCAGCTGTTGTAGATTCTGTAATAATCAATAGTACCAACTATGCCAATTATTATTCATCTGACACAGCCAATTACGTATATTCTAGCGGAAACTTGAGCATAAGACAAGAATTACAAGTGGATGAATTAGTTGTTGATGGAAACTTAAGTTCCTCTTACACTTCGAGATTTCATGCTGCTCATGCAGATGTATATGGAAATCTTAGTCTTGGAAGCAGTGTTATTTTTGATACACTTCTGTTGCACAATGAGGGCCCAAGTACAGTTCACAAATTCAGCATCAATGACACCTGCTATGTAAATGATAGTCTATATATCAACTCAAATGGCTGCTATAAAACTACCATTCAAAGTACAAATACTAGCTCAATAGGCTACGTGTCAATGCCTTCGAGTTCCGGCTTCTTCGGCCAATACCTCGAAGTTGAAAGCTTAAGTGCTATTGGAGGAGGAGATTTCAACGTTGGAATCAATAGTAGCGATCTCGGAAATAATACGGGATGGGACTTCAATGGCCCCTCTTATTCACTTCAATTGAAATACAAATACGTTTGTATAGATACTCCCGGGGTCTCCACTGTTACTGCTGCTCCTGATGGTTTCCCACTCGGGTATTGGTGGCGAGAAACTGTGAGTCCATTTGATACTTTCAATACTGGCATTGATACCATTATGGTGAGTGCTCCCGCAGATTATGTTTTTGTGATTAATTACGGAACAAGCTGCCTTATTGAAGATTCCATCATCGTTAGAGTGGGTGCTCCTGCAGGAGGATTAAGTCAAGACTTTGCAAATAATGCCGGAGACAATAGCTGGTTTAATTGTTCAAACTGGGATAAAGGATTAATTCCGGATAGTATTTCGGATGCGACCATCACCGCAGGTGATACCGTTATCATTCAATCCGGCCAAAATGCGCATTGCTATAACCTCACGAATAATGGATATATCAAGCTGAATGGCGGCACCTTAAACGTTTACGGCAGTATTATTATGGATGGAGCCATGATCCACGATAATGGTACTTTGAGGATTACCGGGTCGGGCACAGATAGTATCACTTCTAGCTCAAGGGCTGTTTTTGATAGTATTGATCTCGACAAGAACGGTACTTTAAGTATTTCATCTACCACAGAAATTGAAGGCTATCTATCGCTCATTGATGGATATATTCAAACCAATGCTACAGATAGTTTAATCTTTAAAGATGGCGCATCTAATAGCGGAGGCATAGATGAAAGCTTCATTTTAGGTCCGGTTTACAAGCGTGGTGAGAATTCCTTTAAATTCCCAATTGGTGATTCAAGCATATTGGCTCAAATTGAAATTTCAGCTCCTTCTACTTCCGGCAGCAATACTTTCAAGGCAGAATACTTCTACGATAAGTATTCCAACACTGCAGATGTCACCTCTCCTATCGTTAAAGTAAGTTCTGAAGAATACTGGACTCTAGATAAGATCAGTGGGACAGGAGCTATTCGCGTTAAATTGTACTACAATGATTCAGCCCGAAGCTTTATTGTAGATCCGCAGTACATCCATGTTGGACGTTACGATGGATCCGACTGGATAAGTGAAGGTCAGAACAGTTATGTGCAATCAGATAGCTCAGGTAATGTAGAGTCAGATTATGTAAGCAATTTCAGTCCGTTCACTTTTGCAGCAATTAATGGAATTAATCCGGTTCCTGTGAAATTCATAAGCATTGAGGCTCAATGGTCGGGACAAGATGCCGCTGTAAAATGGTCTACCGCAACTGAAGTAAATAATGAGCTGTTCGAAGTACAGCGCAGCCTGGATGGAGTTAATTTTGAGACGATTGTAACGGTTAAAAGCAAAAATGGAAATAGCAATCAGGTTCAAGATTATGTTTATGTAGATCCTAATGCCAGAGAGTTAAACTCAAAAGTGATCTACTACAGAATCAAACAAGTAGACTACGATGGTAAATTTGAATACTCCACTATTGTGAGTCTCAATTCAGAGCAGAAGTTCATTATTTCGCCTAATCCAACAAGTGGAAACATCGAGTTTTTAAATTTGGAGAAAGAGGTAACAGTTTCTGTGATTAGCATTGATGGTACTGTTATCAGCACCACGACACTCAGTGAGGATAAGAGCAGCTTGGATCTAAGTGAGTACGGACAAGGCAACTATATCATTCGTGTAGAAAGCGAAGATGAAATAGAAGTACATCGCGTTTTGCTCATTAATTGATTAAAACTCAGGATAAAGCTCAATGTTTATTAGGATTTCCAAGCCTTTATGCCTAAGTTATATGCATGACATACGACGAAGCGAAAGAAAAGAAACAAAACTTAGGTGAAACCTATCAAAAAGATGCAAAAGAATATAAGGTGATTATTGCACCTGCTAGTCAGACCGACTTTGCCGACATACTCGAACGCACTCAAAGTAATGTGGACCAAAAACCGGAAGGTGATGAGTTTAAGGTGATGGCCGTGAGAAAACACGAAACCGGTTTGGATTGGTTTGAGATTGCGTAGTTATCAAAAATGTTGCTTGAAGCAACATTTTTGAAATTCCAATTCAGAAACCTGTCCGCCAGCTGGCGGATCCAGAAAATTACCAAGGTTCAAGTTTATAAATAAGTGATTTAAAAGGAACATTACGAGCTGTGAAAAGACCTTTCAATCTTGCTGTAGACGAGTCAGCATAAATCTCAATTAAAAAAGTCGTCTGCTGAGAGGCAGGCGCCATTGTTTCACGGATGTAGCTTGCATCGTTCTGATTAGCACTAGTTGCGACGTGCTAATTATCAATTAATTAACATTGGAGATTGTGATCGTCTTTGCTGTTCCACGGAACCAAAATTTCGTTTTAAAATAACGTCTCCGGAGACGTTATTTCATTCGTGAAGTTAATTAACACGCAGGTAAGATATACCCCGGCTCAAACCACGCCACCATAATACCTCCCTTCAAAAACCACTACATTTGCTTTGCATAAGCCTGAACTATATTGAAAATTTAAATGGAACCTAGATTTATTTGATGATCGACCTGTTTTCTGATTCAGAGTTGCTTGGTTATACTCTTCAGACGTTTCAGAACCATATCTTATTTAAGCCTAAATTTGAATATTTCACAAGCCCCTAAAAGTATGAAATTCATATTATCTATGCTGCCCCTCTTATTTGTTGCATTACTGATTGGTTGTGACTCGAAGCCAACTTATCAATTGAAAAAATGTGATCAGTTCACATTGGATTATACAGTGTTTCAAGAAGGTTCATGGTGGGAATATATAAATGTATCTACATCTGAATTGGATACAGTAACAATTTCGAAGTACGAATTAACTAGACTCCAAATTGACGAATCGGGCTTTGAGCTTGAACTGCATGAAATGCAAACAAAATGGTCACATTTTGATTATGAAAAAAATAAAAAGTTATCAAATTCATTTTCTGCTTTTGACTCAGATATTCTGCAAGGTAGTCGAAATCTAGAACGAGTTCCAGAGGACGAAATTGAACTAATTACTATTCACACCTTTCCAGACTCTGTGAGTTCACTGGTATTAAATCCACCAGATTCTCTTACTTTAGACCAAAAGCTGGACTCAATTACTGTGCAAGGAGTTAAGTACAGAGATGTAATCGTAATCTCAAACAGTTTCAAATTATCAGCAAGAAGCTACAAGACCATATATTGGGCGCCTCATGTTGGTAAAATAAAGTTTATCACTCACGACAATCAAATTTATGAGTTGAAATCGAAAAACATCATTCAATAATCTCATTGCTAAGCATTAATATTCAGACAACTAAATCTTTTTCCTATTCACAAAATCAATGTTCCACGGAACTAAAACTGCGTCTTAAAATAACGTCTCCGGAGACGTTATTTCATTCGTGAAGTTAATTGACACGCAGGTAAGATATACCCCGGCTCAAACCACGCCACCATAATACCTCCCTTC
>JAAEYY010000036.1:0-17239 GCA_018223105.1 bacterium
CACTTGCAGTACTCATTAATAAAGCTATAAGTGCAATTAGATAAGTTTTCATAGTATTATTTATTGTATTTAGAATTATGATTCGATTTTTAAAATGGTTTCGCCGCAATTATGCATTTGGTCTCCGAAATAAGGATTGGCAATCTCTTCAGTTTCACTTAGCCAATACCCTCCTTTTCCCTCATCTGTCATAGGGCAATATTGTTGGAATATCACACTTGGTATGCCAAAGGTTTTAACACTCTCTATCAGGGTTGATGAAAGCGTTAGAAAGGCAGCCCTTTGAGCTTCGATGTTCTGAGATTGTTTTAGCTCTTTATTAGATGAGTCAATTTTTTCAAGTTGTTTCATCCATGTGGTATGCAGTTCTCCTTTCACCAGCGTCATGTTTACATTTTTGAGTTCATTCTCAAGTTTATTCGCATATGCAGTAACTTTGGATTTATCTGACATTACCAATGCGTCTTTCAATTTCAAATATTCCTGAACTACATTATTTAACTGAGATTTAAATTCTGCAGGAACCGATTTCGTTTCCGTATTCATATTTTGATGATTGGAATGATCCTCTTCATTCATTGATCGTGAGTTCATTTCCATCTTCATCTCGCCGGAATCGCCTGCTCCCATGTTATGACCTTCGTGTCCCGTGCGATTAGCTCCCGTTCCCGGATTCCTGTTCATCATACTTAACTTATCTGCAAGCTGTGCAGCTCCATCCAATTTGAAATTACCATGGGTTACTACTTCTTCACCGGCTTCCAATCCTTCCAAAATGATGTATTGCTCACCCACCCGTTTACCTAACGTAACTTCACGAGCTATAAAAGTAGGCTCTTCTTTGTTTGGTATCTGCACAAAAACGATGGATCGTGGACCGGTCCAAAGCACTGCTGATTTTGGAATCAGTAAAGATTTCTGATTTGAGATATTGGCTGTCAATATTCCTTCCGCTAACATGTTCGGCTTTAATTTCTTTTCAGGATTATTCGCCTTTACTCTCACGTCCGCTGTTCGGCTCATACTGTTTACTGATGGATCTACAAAGCTCACCGTTCCTTCAAATTTTTCTCCGGGATACGTTGCTGTAGTGAACATAATATTTTGCCCTTCTTGTATTAAGGATAGATCAGATTCATATGCGTCAAACATCACCCAAACACTGGAAAGATCTGCAACCATATATATCATACTTCCACGATTTACGTAGTCTTCACGGGAAACATTCAGCTTGGTAACATAACCGGTAGCTGGAGAGACGATATCTAGTTCGGTTTTAATCTCACCGGTTGACTCGATTTCTTCTATAGTTTGAACAGGCAATTCCCATAAAGCTAACTTTCGTTTTGCTGATTTATACAATACAGGGTTTTGCTCTTTGAATTTAGCCGCTTGCAACAGCTCTTGTTGAGCGGAAATAAGCTCCGGAGAGTATATAGAAGCAATTTTTTGCCCTTTTCTAACAAAAGCTCCTTCGTAATCCACATATAGGTTTACGATTCTTCCACCAAATAAAGCAGTAACACTGGATACCTTATTCTGATCTGGCATTATTTTTCCCGGTAAATAGATCGTTGATACCGGATTTCCTGAGCGAACAACGGAAGTTTCGATTTCAGCCAACTTCATCGCAGCCAGCGACATCGTTAATTCATTGGGATTTCCACCGGTTGAATTGTCATTCACCGGAATGAGTTCCATTCCGCAGATCGGACAATCACCGGGTTCGCTTTGTCTTACACTCGGATGCATACTGCATGAGTAAATGACATTTCCCTCGTCATCAGTATGACTGTCAGCGATGTGTTCATCCGGAGTTTGAAGTTCTACTTTTGTTTCTGTGCCTCCGAATATTAAAGCACCAAGGAGAATGCCCACCACTCCAATTGCTATATATAGGCTGTATTTTTTTAGATTTTTCATGATAATTTATTTAGTAATTAAGTTCGTTTTCGGTGATGTTATTCACGCCCGAGAGATAATTGATATAGCTGTTCGCCATGTACAGATCGGCTTTAGCTTGAATTCGTTTTAGCTGATACTCAAGTAATTTTCTTTGCAACCTTAGTATTTCTTCGAAATCAGATGCGTCAGAAGAATAGGATTCCATCATTATGTTAATGGCTTGTTCAACTCGTTGAATTTGTTTGGTATCGTATAAATTGAATCTTCTCTGAGCATCACTTCGATCTCTGAGTGCTGTGTAAAGATCTGTTTCCAGCTTATTTTCTAATGTGATTATATCCTGCTGAACCGAATTCAGGTTCAATTCTGCCTGCTGCACCTTTGCATTATATTTATTTCTGAAAAGCGGAATCTTAAAACTGGCTCGGGCTACAAAAGCATCTCTTCCGTTATCCGAAAGATTTGTAACGTCTGTACGCTCTCCTGTAGCTATATAATCGAAACCAATTCCGAAAGAAGGCTTTCCTTCTCTGTCAGCTAAAGACACCATTTCCTTTGAAGCTTCTTCTCTATATCTGAGTTTATTAAGATTCGGGTTTTGCTGAATGATAGTTGACTTGAGTTCATCCTTGTTCTTGAGTGCCATTGATGCCGAGAGATTGTCCGGAATAATAACCTCTGAGCTTTCATCCACATTTCTGAATTCATTAAAACGCTCCTTTAGCAGTCTACGGTTATCCTTCAGAAGTTCGATTTGGGTTTTAAGATCTTCTTGTTCGATCTGTGCCCTGAGTACATCAACCTGCGAAGTCAATCCATTTTCATACCTACTCAAACTCACTTCGAGTAATGTATTTATGATTCTGAGATTTTCTTCTGCAATGCGAATTTGCTGTTCCACTTCAAATAAATCGCTCCAGATCATTTCCATTTGATAGAAAATGCGATTCCTTTGCTCCTGAAATTGTTCAAATTGTGCTTTCGCATTCGCTTCAGATACCGACCTCTTTTCAGACAAACTTCCAAACCACGGAAACATTTGTGTTACCGAAATCCGTGCTCTTTGCGGTCCGACTCTGGTTTCAATCGGACTAATAAAATACGCGAATGCCACTTCGGGATCAGGTAATGACCCAACCTGAGGTCTGCTTTCCAATTCTGATAAATACCTGTTGAAAGATGCTTTAAGCTCGGGATTATTCTGAGCTGCTTCCTGTTGGTAACTTTGGAGGGATTGGGCGTTTAGAGTTGAAGAAAGTAACAGGATTATGAGCATATAAAACACACCCCTGAATCCCCTCTCAAGAGGGGACTTTTCCTTTTGTCTCTTAGAAGGGAGATTTGCTTTCTTAAACTGTTCGTAATTCTCGCTTTTAGGGGAGCTTATCGAATCGGCGGTTCCCGATTTGATCCGAGGGGTATCAGAACTGTATTCTTTAGCTCGTTCCAATGCTCTGCGTCGGAACGTCACATTACCTAAAGCTGAATAATTGTTTTGAAATATTTGTCTCATTTCAAACTCCTTTTTAATTGAAATTCTTTCCAAATGGCATACAACACAGGCACTACAAATAGTGTGATTACCTGAAGTAACATCCCTCCAACACTTGGAATCGCCATTGGCACCATGAT
Source organism: bacterium (assembly GCA_018223105.1). Classification (GTDB taxonomy): domain Bacteria; phylum Bacteroidota; class Bacteroidia; order NS11-12g; family UBA9320; genus JAAEYY01. Next base: position 3,538 of record JAAEYY010000036.1, read on the forward strand.
ATCTGCTCCACGACCTGTTGAAGTAAGTATTGGGATCAACGCAAGAATGGTTGTTGCTGTAGTCATCAGTGTCGGGCGAATTCTTCGTGAACTTGCCTCGATCACAGCTGATCTGATCTCTGCTTTATTGGTTGGTTTTTGTTTATCAAAAATTTGATCCAGATAAGTTGCCATCACTACTCCCCCATCTGATGCAATCCCGAACAAGGCAATAAATCCTACCCAAACGGCAACACTTAAGTTCACTGTCCCCATTTGGAAGAGGTCTCTGAGGTTTTGTCCAAATAGTTCGAAATTCAGGAACCAGCCTTGTCCGTACAACCATATCATTAGAAAACCTCCTGCCCAAGCCACAAAAATACTGGTGAAGATCATTCCGGTAGTAGCAGCAGATCTAAACTGGAAATACATGATCAGAAAGATAGCGAAGAGAGCGATCGGTAAAATGATACTTAATCGTTTCTCTGCCCTAACTTGATTTTCATAGTTTCCGGCGAACTCAAAACTTATTCCTGCAGGAACTTTCAGTGAACCGGTTTCGATGCGTTCTGATATCAATTTCTGAGCATTACGAACTACATCGACTTCTGCTATACCATCCAGTTTATCGAAGATCACATAACCGATAAGGAAGGTGTCTTCACTTTTTATAGCTTGTGGTCCTTGCCGATATTCAATCGTTGCCAATTGCTCTAATGGTATCTGAGCTCCGGATTTGGTAGGAACCAACATTCTAGAAATTGCCTGAGGATCATTTCTTAATTCTCTGGCATAGCGAACCCGGATTGGGTATCTCTCTCTACCTTCCACCGAAGTAGAAACCTGCATTCCTCCGATTCCTACCATTGCAAAATTCTGTACATCCTGAATAGTAAGTCCGTATCGAGCTAATTTTTTCCTGTCCCAATCAATTTCCAAGTAAGGCTTACCTACGATTCGGTCAGCAAATACAGACTGCGGTTTTACTCCCGGCACAGCCCGTAAAACTTCTTCCAGTTGTAAACCAAGATCCTCAATAGTTTCAAGATCAGAGCCTTTTATTTTAACTCCCATAGGAGCCCTCATCCCGGACTGAAGCATGATCAATCTTGTTTGAATGGGCTGTAGTTTCGGAGCTGAGGTCGTTCCCGGAATTCTGGTTACTGCTACGATTTCATCCCAAATATCATCCGGTGACTGTATATGATCTCTCCACTGACGAAAGTATTTGCCGTCTTCATCAGGAATTAATTCACCGTTTTCATTTCGCTCGAAAATACCTGCTTCATTAATCCTAAATCTAATTCTGCGTCCATTTTCATCTGTTTTATATTCTGATTTGTACTGGATCACATTTTCATACATGGATATAGGTGCAGGATCCAAGGCCGAATTTGTTCTTCCAAGTTTACCCACTACTTTCTCAATCTCTGGGATGGAAGAGACGGCCATGTCAATTTTTCGAACTACATCTTTTGATTCTTCGATGCCGGCATGGGGTAATGTAGTTGGCATCAATAGAAAAGCACCTTCATCCAAAGCCGGCATAAATTCTTTGCCTAAACCCGGAAATGTCCGTGAAGCTGCTGTCCAAACTTTTGTTTCATTGACATCAACTCCAATTGCATCAAAACCCTTATCAACAAAACCGAACACACTCGAAAATCCAAGCCAGATGATCATACTCAGAACAATGAAGAAGGTCGGTATAGAAAGAAAGGCCAATTTATGATCCAAACACCAGGCAATAAGCTTATCATAATATTTGATCACTAACCAGAACGAACACAGAATTGCGCCGATCAAAAGCACAACAAACAATAAATTCCATATTAGAGCTACTGAAGGTCCGAATGGAAGCCAGTATTTTGCTAACAACCATGTCACAATCACAACACTTAGAATATTATTGAGCAATGGAATTTTAGATTCATATTCAGAATCAAGAAACGTTGATGCTCCGTTAATAAGCCCAAAGCCGATCAATGCAAAGGCTGCCCAAACCGGACCTGTAAATAGGGTCACTAATCCAGAAATGACCAATAAGCCATTCCAAACTAATTTTATTTTCTTGTTGCTGATCTTGATTGAAAATAACCAGTGGGCAAAAGGTGGAATCAAAGTAATAGCAATAATGATAGAAGCGATCAGCGCGAAAGTTTTTGTATAAGCCAGAGGCTTGAACAATTTACCTTCGGCAGCAATCATGGTGAACACCGGTAGAAAACTTACAATAGTTGTTGAAACCGCCGTTATTACTGCAGAAGCTACTTCTACTGTGGCTGTGTAAATCACTTCTAAAAAAGAATCTCCTTCTTTCATGTTCTCCATATGCCGGAGCATATTTTCAGAAAGAATTACACCCATATCCACAATCGTCCCGATGGCAATGGCTATTCCTGAAAGCGCCACTATGTTTGCATCAACATTTGCATACTTCATGGCAATGAATGTCATCAGTACTGCAATAGGTAACATGGCTGAGATCAAAAATGAAGTTCTTAAGTTCATTACCATCACCACAATTACAATAATGGTGATTAGAATTTCGAGAGATAAAGCTTCTTCCAAAGTCCCTAAAGTTTCCCCGATCAATTCTGAACGATCATAAAACGGTACAATCGTGACTTTAGAAACCGTGCCATCATCCAGTGTTTTGGAAGGTAAACCTGTTGATAGTTCGTTGATCTTCTCTTTGATATTGTCGATCACTTGTTGAGGATTTGCTCCCTGTCGCGCCACTACCACGGCACCAACTGCATCCGCACCCGCTTTGTCTAACGCTCCGCGACGTTGAGCCGGTCCTGTGGTTACAAAAGCAACATCTTTGATCCGGACGGGAACGTTATCAGCCACCTTTAATACCGTTTCTTCGATGTCTTCAATATTTTCGATATATCCTAGTCCACGAACCAGATACTCGGCATTATTGATCTCAATAGTCTGAGCCCCTACATCCACATTTGTTTTGCGAACCGCATCAAAAACCTGAGAAAGAGAAATATCATAATTCAAAAGGGCATTTGGATTCACATCGATCTGATATTCTTTTACGAAACCTCCGATCGGTGAAACTTCTGCCACTCCTTGAGCTCCTGAAAGTGCATATCCGATATAAAAATCCTGAATACTTCTCAGTTCTTGTGGATCCCATCCCCCGGCAGGATTTCCTTCCTTATCCCTTCCTTCCAATGTGTACCAAAAAACCTGTCCAAGTGCGGTAGCATCCGGTCCTAAAGCCGGTTGTACATTTTGTGGAAGTGTCCCAGCAGCCAATGAATTCAGTTTTTCAAGAATTCGGGAGCGACTCCAGTAAAATTCCACTCCTTCTTCGAAGATCACATAAATGCTGGACAGCCCGATCATTGAGGTACTTCGGATTGTCTTTACTCCGGGAACAGTTAATAACTGTGTTGTTAATGGATAGGTGATCTGGTCTTCCACATCTTGTGGTGATTGTCCTGCCCACTCGGTATAAACAATTTGCTGGTTTTCCCCCAGATCAGGAATAGCATCAACAGGAACAGGATCTTTTGGAAGAAAATCCAGATTCCATGAAAATGGGGTGGTAACCAGTCCCCATCCTACCAGAACAAGAAGCAGTAACACTGCAACTAATTTGTTTTCGAGAAAAAAGCGTATGGTTTTATTTAACATTGGTATGATTTAAGAATAACTATGAATGAATTTTATAAGTCATCTCGCGTGGAATGCCCGAGATTTAGATCTGTCTAAAATGACATATTTATTTATACACTCTGGTTTCTGAACTGAATTTCAACAGTGAGCAATACAGAAATGATAAATATTGGACGTAGTTATCCCTAAATCAGGAAAGATTCATTCGCCAAAAAGAGAGGTGGCGGCGAATAAGAATTTGTTAAGGTGAGGTCAGAATTTCTTGGTATTTGATCACTATTAACTGAAGAAAACTCCTCAAAAGTAAATTGAAAAGATAGTGTACTGATCTTTAAAACCACAGTTGGTGCAATGGTAGCAATCAGGGTTTTGTCGGTCATGCAATCACAATCAACGGTCATTTCACAATCGGAAGAAGTTGTGGTCATCTTTTCATACATCATATCCTGATGCCCGGCATCATGCCCCATTACAGTCATCTCCATTGAACTATGCATCATCATCCGCTCACACACTTCTTCCATAGTGCTCATAGAACAAAGAGAAACCGTGAAGCTTAAGATTATACTTAAACTCAACAGAGTTGAAATAAATTTATATGATGCTGAAATTTTCACAAATCAATTATACTAAAAAGAAACTTATTTAAGAAGTGCTTCAAAAATTCTATACGGGAAATAAGAAATTTTATACATCAACTAGTATACTACTACATCAAAATACATCAAGTTTAAAACAAGAAAATATAAGTTATGTGAATTTTTTTATCTTATCTTTGGTTTCACTTAAAAATCATGATCAAGAACTCACATACTATTATAAAAGTTACTTCAGTAGCATTATTGCTATTCTTTAGCATACACAGCCTGAGTGTACATGGTTTTGCCGATTCATTGATCTACTGTTTTGAATCGAATGGGGATATCAACATAGAATCAACATCCCCTCTTTCTTTTGGAATTGCTTCAGACTGTGATTTGCATGCAGATATTATTTTTTCTGACACTGATGCTGAATTCCATTCTGACTCTGACTATTGTATAGACTGCAACGATCTGGAGCTCGATGAAACTTGTGCCAAAGACAATAGAGTAAATCGTTTTAATCAGGATAAAACCATCGAGAAGATCAACAATGATCTTTATCAGTTGGTTTCAATTCTACCAAACTCAGCAAAAAAGCAATTAGCTGAGTTTATCCCACCTATAATAGAACATCAAGAATTAGCTTCTCTTAGAACGGTAGTTCTGCTGAATTAGCCTCTCCCTATTTACTAAAACTCTTTTGAACTTGATTGATTCACATCAGTCAAAGTGCAAGCGTCTTTCCAAGAGTTTTCAGTCTTCACATTCACACAGGTTTATACAATCAAGTCTTTAAATCTGATTTCTATTCAACATTCCCTGAGAAATGGGATAGTTTTAATTTTTTATGATTAATAAAATAATATCGTTCTCAATAAAGAATAAGTTCATTATTGGCTTATTCATTTTAACCTTAATTGGAGTTGGAACATACTCCATGATGACCATTAATTTGGGTTCTGTACCTGATATCACCAATAATCAGGTTCAGGTAATTACCGTTTCGCAGAATTTAGCTACCGAAGATATTGAGCAATTCGTGACGTATCCGGTAGAACTGGCAATGGGAAATCTTCCCGGGGTAACCGAAATCCGATCTGTTTCGAGATTCGGCCTGTCAGTGGTTACTATCGTCTTTGAAGATGACATGGGCACGTATCTGCCCCGTCAATTAGTGCAAGAAAAACTCAATGAAGTTAAAGAAGACATTCCCGAAAAGTTCGGTTCTCCGAACATGGGACCTATCACAACCGGGTTAGGAGAAATCTATCAATACACCATCGTTCCCCAACCGGGCTTTGAAGATGAATATTCACCTACTGAATTGAGAACCATTCAAGACTGGATCGTTAAACGCCAAATGACCTTGGTTGAAGGAGTTGTTGAAGTAAATTCATTTGGGGGAAGTATCAAACAATACGAAGTAGCGATTGATCCCGACAAATTGAATGCTATGGGAGTTACCATTTCGGAAGTATATGATGCCCTTGCCATGAACAATGTAAATACTGGTGGAGCTTACATCGAGAAAAATAAAATGGCGAATTTTATCCGAGGAGAAGGGTTGATTAGATCTTTAGATGATATCGGTAGTATTGTAATAAAAAACGAAGATGGAATTCCTATTCTTATCAATGACGTTGCCGAAAAAGTACAATTTGGTACACAAACCCGATATGGAGCTTTCACACAAGATGGACACGAAGCTGTTGGTGGAATGGTTCTTATGCTTAAAGGAGCAAATCCTAATGATGTTATTCAAAATGTAAAAGAGCGAATTGAAAGTGTGCAAACTTCTCTGCCGGAAGGACTGAAAATTGAACCTTTTTTGGATAGAAGTAATCTTATTGCACGAACTACAAGCACCGTTTCTAAAAATTTAATTGAAGGAGCTTTAATTGTAGTATTTGTTTTAGTGATCTTACTCGGAAGTTTACGGGGCGGGTTAGTTACTGCATCTCTTATCCCTTTATCGCTACTTTTTGCTTTTATTATGATGAAGGCAACCGGAGTTTGGGCAAACTTAATGAGTCTCGGAGCTATAGATTTCGGAATTATTGTTGACGGGGCTGTCATTATTGTGGAAGGTACGGTACACGAGATAGAAAAAAGAGTAAAATCCGGCAAAGGTAAGTTTGGCAAGAAGCAAATGGATGAGATTACCTACAAAGCCAGCAGTACCATGATGAATTCCGCCTTTTTCGGCCAATTAATTATACTCATCGTATTTGCTCCAATTCTCTTTCTTGAAGGCGTAGAAGGTAAAATGTTCCGTCCAATGGCCTTTACTTTTGGCTATGCAGTGATAGGAGCTATTATTCTTTGCCTTACCTACGTACCCATGATTTCTGCATTAGTAATGAAGCCTTCTGTTAATAAAAATGGATGGTTTGCACGATTTGAGCAGGCACTCGAAAAATTGAGTAATAAGCTCATTGGAGCACTTCAACGTGTTTACAATCCTCTTTTAGAATTAGCATTAAAGAGAAAGTTAATTGTAATTAGTGCCGCTGTAATTCTGTTTTTAGCATCACTACTTACCTTTTCCCGCATGGGTGGTGAATTTATTCCTCAACTGGATGAAGGTGATATTGCCATGCAAGCATTAATAAGACCCGGAAGTGGATTAAGTGAATCCATTGATATCTCTACAAAAACACAGGATATTTTATTAAATAATTTTCCTGAGATTAAAACTGTGGTATCTCGAATTGGTGTAGCGGATATCCCTACTGATCCTATGCCCATGGATATCGCAGATATGGCAATTATCTTAGAGAAAGACAAAACCAAATGGACAACGGTATCAACTAAAGATGAGTTAATTGCTAAAATTAAAGAGAAACTGGACCAAGAGCTTACAGGAGTTAATTTGGTATTCAGCCAACCAGTGGAACTGCGATTCAATGAGTTAATTACAGGAGTCCGAGAAGATGTAGCCGTGAAACTGTATGGCGACAATCTTGACATTCTTGCACAAAAAGCTGAAGAAATGTCCTCTCTTATTCAAACTGTGTCTGGTGTTGGGGATGTAAACCCTGAAAAAACAGCTGGGCTTCCACAGATGACGGTGAGATATAATCGACAGAAAGTAGCTCAATATGGTCTTAACATCACCAAACTTAACGATTACGTAAGTACTGCATTTGCAGGAGGAACGGCTGGCGTTGTATTCGAAGGAGAGCGAAGATTTGACTTAGTTGTTCGTTTTGACGAAGCGAACCGTCAAAGTATCGAAGATTTACGTTCACTATATATTGATCTGCCGAGCGGTTCACAAGTGCCTATAGAAGAAATCGCAGATATCAGCTACCAACCCGGCCCCATGCAGATTTCCCGTGATAACACATTCCGGCGAACATCTGTCGGTATAAACACCCGCGGTAGGGATGTGGAATCTGTGGTTACGGATATTCAGCAAACACTGGATGCAGAATTAGAGCTTCCCGTAGGTTACTATATCACTTATGGTGGAGAATTTGAAAATCTGCAACGTGCAAAAAGCAGATTATCAATTGTTGTTCCAATTGCCCTGTTTCTGATCTTTATCCTGCTCTATTTTGCACTGAATTCATTCTCTCAATCGGTCATGATTTATCTGGCTATACCATTGGCAGCAATTGGAGGAATATTCTTCCTGGCACTCAGAGATATGTCGTTTAGTATTTCTGCGGGAGTGGGCTTTATTGTGCTCTTTGGAGTAGCGGTACTCAATGGACTCGTACTCATAAGCCGATTTAATTCATTAAAAGAAGAAGGAGTTACTGATTTGAAAGAACGGATTTTAATAGGAACCAAAGAAAGACTTCGCCCTATTTTATTAACGGCTATTGCCGCTATTATGGGATTCACTCCGATGGCTTTTTCAGCCTCCGCCGGTGCCGAGGTTCAGCGACCTTTAGCAACGGTTGTAATTGGTGGTTTAATTAGTGCAACTTTGCTTACACTGATAATACTTCCTGTTTTGTATTCTTTTGTTGAAAAAAGAAACCTGAGAAAGTTAAAGAGGAAATCAATTACGGCTTCTGTGGCTCTTTTATTGGCGGCCGGAAGTTTATTTGTGTCAGGTATGGTACAAGCACAGCCCGTTCAAACAACTAATCTTCAAGAGCTTTCTTTAGAGCAAGCTGTTAAAAAAGCAATGGATAACTATCCGGCTATAAAAGCAGCACAACTTGAGATAGAAAGTCAACAGGCACTCCGGAAAACCGCCTGGGAAATTGGAGATACTCAAGTGTTCACCGGTAAGGAAGAAGTGGGCAATGGTTCAGATGGAGTTACAACTAAATTTGGAGTCTCTCAGGAGTTTGACCTTTTGGGAATCCCCTCCCGCTTAAAGCTTCAAAAAGAAAACGAACAGCTTGCAGAGCAAAGTGCCGAACTCACTTACGTTCAGGTAGAATTGATGGTAAAGCAAAACTGGGCGGATGTTTTCAGTGCAAAGCGAAAATATAATGTACTGGATAAGTTATTTGCACAGTTTACTGATATTTCCAGAGCCGCAGAACTACGCCTTGAAACGGAAGCCACTTCCAGACTGGAGTATCTTTCAACACTAAATCAGGCTAATAAAATAAAGATTCAGAAAGAGCAAGCATACAGAGACTATCTGAGTGCTGTTCGAAAACTTAATAAATGGTTTGAAGGCGATTCTCTTTACACCGTAAAAAATGTATCGGTTGAAGAGTTAGATGAGCCAATCAATTTTAATAAAGATGCTCTTAATAATCATCCTTATTTAACTATGATGGAGCAAAAAGTTAAGGTGGCTGAAGCAGTGGTTAAGAAAGATCAAAGCCGGTTTCTGCCAAAATTTAGTGCAAGTTATGGATTTCAGGAGATAGCAAATCAATCCGGTTTCTATAAATATGAGTTGGGTGTTCGTTTCCCATTACTTTTTTGGGGAAACCTTGGAAAAACGCAGTCCTCTAAAATCCAAACTAATATTGCCCGCCAAAACCTTAATCAGGCTCAAAAAGAGTTGAACAGTATGTACAACAGTATGCAGGAAAACTACTTAAAGTGGCTTAATTCCTGGGAATATTATAAAGAAGAAGCACTGCCTCTGGCAGAAGAACAAAGAAAAGGTGCACTCACCGCATATAAAGAAGGAGCTATTGACTACGTAATGTTTCTTCAAAATATCAGAGATGCCATACAGATAGAGGTAGATTCATGGGACGCTTTCAGCAATTATCTGAATAGTAGATATGAATTAGAATACTACCTGAATACTCCTAACAAGTAATTAATTTTTTAATAAACAATATCATGAATATCCAACGAACAAATATAACCGTACTAATCCTTCTTCTTTCTTTTTTTGCGGCTTGCAACACATCAAAAGTTAAAGATAACGAAGCCATAGAAACCGAAAATGCATCACTAATGCAAAGTGAAGAAAATGAAGAAGCAAATGCTGCACACCTTTCGCAACTAAAATTTAACAGTCTTGAAATGAATGTTGATACGCTCCCAACCCGTAATCTTTCAGGCATCATAAAAGCAAACGGGCAGCTGGAAGTACCTCCACAACATGAGGCTACCGTAACTGCAATTTTAGGAGCTAATGTTACTTCCATTGAAGTTATTGAAGGAGATAAAGTTACTAAAAATCAGGTGCTCGCTTACGCAGCTCATCCAAATCTTACCAATATCCAAACACAATACGTGCGTACGTACGAGCAAATGCTGTATCTGGAAAAAGAACTTGCACGGCAACAAAGATTATATGAAGGAGAGGTTGGTTCCGGTCAGACACTCCAGAAAACACAAGCAGAGCACAAAGCTACGGTTGCAGAAGTTAAGGGGTATGAGGCGCAGTTAAAGCAATTGAGTTTGAGCGTCGAAAAAATCAGAAATGGAAATATTTACGGGACCGTGCCCATTGTTAGTCCTATTGACGGATACATTGAAGACGTTACTATTCAAATCGGACAATACGTTGAACCACAAACTGAATTATTTATGATCGTTAATAACGAACATATACATGCTGATTTGATGGTTTTTGAAAAAGATGTGTATCAGGTTAAAAAGGGACAGAAAGTTTCTTTTACTGTCCAATCTGTCCCTGATGGAAGATTAACAGGGAAAATATACTCCGTAGGAAAGCAGTTCGAGCAAAACCCGAAAGCAGTTCATGTACATGCCGAGATTGATCAGAAAGAAGGGTATTTAATACCGGGAATGTATATCAACGGTAACATCTATACCACAGACAAAGAAGTGTTTGCCTTACCCGAGAGTGCCATCATTGAAGACGAAGGTAAAACGTATATGTTTAGTGCCGAAGAGCATCAGGAAAATGGAGAAACAGAATGGGAATTTACGCCGATTGAGATAAAAACTGGCCTGGAAAAAGACGGATGGGTGGAAGTGAAGTTATTAGAAACTTTACCATCAGACACAAAAGTTGCATGGAATAACGCTTATTCCCTTATTGCTGAGATGAAGAAAAGTCAGACTTCTCACGGTCATTAATTAAGGAATAGAAATAAAGATCCTTGACCGGTAGAAAAAACCGGTTAAGGACAAACTAAATATCAGAATTATGAAAGAAATAAAAGCATTTATAAAACCCAAACGTGTACAGATTGTAGTAGAATCATTAAAAGAAGAAGGCTTCGACAGTGTTACATTATCTAAAGGTGAAGGAACAGGAGCCTACAAAAATCCTGACGCTTCTCCATCTTTGGACTTTCACTTTACAGACAGCCCGATTGTAAAATTAGAGCTTGTTTGCCACAATGAGGAGGTAGGAACTGTGATAGCTCTTATCTGTAAGCATGCTAAAACAACGAACCCTGCTGATGGGATTATTTATGTAACAGATATAAAAGAAGCATATCGGGTAAAAAACGGAGAGCCTTTGCATCTTGTATAAACCTAACACTTAAAATTTTATATCTATGTTTAAACCTAAAGAAATAAAAAAAAGAATAAGAACACCTTTAGTTTTTATAGCTTTAATTTTAATAAGCTTAACTATCTTACAATTTTGTGGAAAGGAAAAAGATACTGTTTTAGTTAGTTCGGGAACTTATACCGGCATAGTTACTGATGCGGTTGAACCTGCACGGGAATTCTATCTAAAACTAAATGATGATTCTTTAGTTCGTTTAAATTTTATTGGTGAAACTACACTTAAAAAAAACGAAGAAACAGTTCCTTTTTCTGAGTTAAAAGAAGGCACAAAAGTTGAAGTTGAGCTTGAAAAAATGGAAGATAAAATGGCTCCAATCTCTGTTAAAATTTTAGATAAATAGTTTTCATTCATTACATATCAAAAACGTTCTTAAGACACCTTAAAACAGAATGCAGTGAATAAAAAAAAATTACTTTATTTTATCCTTTGTGGAATAGTCATTGGTGTATTTATAATACAACCCTTGGCTATTACACTTCAAATATTTGACATTCAAGGAGATTACGGAAGTTGGGGGGAACTTCTGCTTACTTCTTATCAGCAGGTGCTTGGTTCCTGGGATTTAGACCAGACTATTACTAAAGCTTTATTTGGTTTGTTTGGTGTAACTCTGTCAATTATATATATGTTTAGACAAAAAATATTCAAATCTAACAGTTTTCAAGAAAAGCTTAAAGAGATAAAAAAATTGATTGAGACTGGAGAAAACCAACAAGTAGAATTCAAATCTACCTTGAGGTGGGACTTAAGACAATCTAAGACAAATAAAGCTTTGGAGTACACTGTAGCAAAAACAATTGCCGGGTTTATGAATACCCAGGGAGGACATCTTTTTATTGGCATTGATGATGATGGAAACCTTCTTGGTTTACAGGAAGATTATGCAACTCTGAAGAAACCAGATAGAGATAGCTTTGAACAATATATTATGCAATTAGTATCTACTAAGTTAGGTACTAATTTTTGCTCTAATGTAGAGGTATCTTTATTCCAAATGGATGGCGTTGATATCTGCCATCTTTTTATCTTAAAAAGCGACTCACCAGTATATCTGCGAGATAATGACCGTTCTTATTTTTATATCCGTACAGGTAATGGCACACGAGAGCTTGACATACCTGAAGCACTCAAGTATATCAATAAAAATCTAACACGGAAAAAATAACTATGAATAGAAAAAGAAAGCAAAGAACATATTTAAACTCCTAATTGATTCCAGAGCAATTTAGATACAATTACATAGCATTTACTGCCAATATTGAACCTCGACGAGTTGTGTAACAATTTAGTTTAGTATAGTAAAAGTAGGTTATCATTTTGTTGAGTTTAAAATTTTATAACTAACAAAGCACAATACACATGAAAAAGATACAAATAAAAATACCATTGCTCTTGCCAGAGGTACCGGATGAGAAGGATCAGTGTGTGCAAAAACTCATTCAACATCTTAATGACAAGAAAGGTCTTGAAAAAGTGCATGTAGCAGATAAAACGGAGGATGGCGTACCTCAGCTATGCTTTCATTACAACCCGGAGCTAATCTCGATAAATCGAATACAGACCTTGGCGGAGCAAAGCGGGGCGGAAATAACGCAGAAATTTGGACATAAACTTATAGAAGTGGATGGAATCCGGCATACCCGCCATGCTCGAAATATTGAACATAATCTTCAGGGAATAGAGGGCATTTTAGAAATCTCCATATCAGCTTCCGGTATGGTTCGGGTTGAATTTGATACGACCAAATTAGATGAAGCAGAAATCTTGAAAACCTTGAAAAATAAGGGCCTTGATGTACTAGAAACTCATGTAAGTGCCGAACTATTTCTTGAGAAGATAGAAGAAACTAAAAAGGGCGAAGATCAAAAAGAAGATAAAAAAGACCACGACCATGAGGAAGGTGAAAATCATGAACACTCTCACGGTGGTATTTTCGGTAAAAATACGGAGCTCATCTTTTCCATTATCTGTGGAGCATTGCTCGGTATTGGCTTTGGACTGTCTTATGTAGATGCTCTGCCTTCCTGGGTGAGCCTCGCATTATACATCGGTGCCTATTTCTTTGGCGGCTATTTTACGGCTATAGAAGCCATTCAAACAGTGGCAAAAGGCGGTTTTGAAATTGATTTCCTTATGCTGGTTGCAGCCATTGGCGCTGCTATTTTAGGCGAATGGGCAGAAGGTGCTTTGCTGTTATTTTTGTTCAGTATGGGACACGCTCTGGAACATTATGCTATGAACAAAGCCAGAAAGTCTATAAAGGCTTTGGCAGAACTCGCTCCTAAAACCGCGTTGCTTAAGAGAAATGGTAAGACTGAAGAAGTCGGTATTGAGGAATTGAGCATCGGTGACATTATTGTGGTGAAGCCCAATAGCAAAATTTCTGCTGATGGTGTAGTGGTGAGTGGTCAAAGTAGCGTTAATCAAGCTCCTATTACCGGAGAAAGTGTACCGGTAGATAAAGAACCGGTGGATAATCCCGAGAAAGACTGGTCGCAGGAAGACGACATCAAAGATGAGAACCGTGCTTTTTCTGGCACTATCAATGGGAACAATACGCTGGAAATCAAAG
>JAAEYY010000036.1:17249-20333 GCA_018223105.1 bacterium
CAAAGTTACTAAAGTTGCGAAGGATTCAACCCTCTCCCGTCTAGTTAAATTGGTGAATGAAGCCCAAACTCAGAAATCACCTACACAGCGACTCACCGATAAATTTGAGAAATATTTTGTACCAGCTGTCCTAGTCTTGGTAGTTGTACTCAATTTCGCATTTTTGGTACTGGACGAAACCTTTAGTGAAAGCTTCTACCGGGCAATGGCCGTATTGGTGGCAGCCAGCCCTTGTGCTTTGGCGATAGCCACCCCAAGTGCAGTATTAAGCGGAGTGGCAAGGGCAGCTAAAAGCGGGGTGCTTATCAAAGGTGGTCGTCCGTTGGAAGATCTGGGTGTACTCACCGCCCTGGCTTTTGACAAAACCGGAACGCTAACAGAAGGTAAGCCCAAACTAACTAAAGTATTTCCATTGGGTGATATAAACGAGGAAAAACTGTTGAAAATCGCAGTAGCCGTAGAGAACCTTAGTGACCACCCCTTAGCAAAGGCCGTGGTACGGGATGGGAAAGAGCGATTGGATGATGTTGACGTACCAGAGGCGAAAGATCTGGAAGCTGTGCTTGGCAAGGGGATTAAAGCCTCCTTGGGTGATGATAAAGTGTACATCGGCAATCTAGACTTGTTTGAATCCCTGGATGATAATAAGCCGGAGAAGGAAACAGAAGAAAAAGTTAAATCACTGGAATCAGATGGCAATACTACCATGCTAATCCGTCAAAATGACAAATACATTGGCATTATTGCCCTGATGGATACCCCGAGGGAAGAAGCTAAAAAAACATTGGAACGATTAAAAGAAATCGGTATCAAGCGTATGATCATGCTAACGGGTGATAACCAGAAAGTAGCGGATACAGTAGCCAAAGAGATTGGCCTTACGGATGCCTGGGGTAGTTTGTTGCCGGAAGAAAAGGTTGAAGCAATAAAAAAGCTTAGAGAAAAAGAATCCAAAGTAGCGATGGTGGGCGATGGCGTAAATGATGCCCCGGCAATGGCAAACAGCACGGTAGGGATTGCCATGGGAGCAGCTGGCAGTGACGTAGCCCTGGAAACAGCTGATATTGCCTTAATGGCCGACAAGCTGGAGACCTTGCCTTTTGCTATCGGTTTGAGTAGAAAAGCCAAAGGCATTATCAAGCAAAACCTCTGGGTTAGTTTGGGTATTGTGGCTTTATTAATACCAGCCACAGTTTTCAGCTTTGCCAACATAGGTATTGCCGTACTGATTCATGAAGGCTCTACGCTGGTAGTAGTATTTAATGCGTTACGATTGTTGGCTTATAAAAAGTAAAATTGAAAAAATCCACATTCCACATCAGCAAAATGGATTGCCCTTCAGAGGAGGAAATGATCCGCATGAAGCTGGAACCTTATAATGAGGTAAAACAACTTTCTTTTGATATCCCTAATCGCAAACTGGAAGTATATCATACAGATGGAGTAGAAATCATCCATCAGGCCATTAGCGAACTCAAACTCAACGACCGGCTGGAAAACACGGAAGATGAAGCAGAGTTGCCGTTGGCTGCTAATGAGTCAAAACAGCGAAAAATATTGTGGTGGGTGCTTAGCATCAATTTCGGCTTCTTTGTAGTAGAGATGACCACCGGATGGATTTCAAACTCTATGGGTTTGATAGCAGACTCACTCGATATGCTTGCTGATTCCATCGTATATGCACTAAGTCTGTTTGCGATTGGCGGTACTATTTACAGAAAGAAAAAAGTAGCTAAATTTAGTGGCTATTTTCAGATGGGATTGGCGCTTTTAGGCTTCTCAGAGGTACTGCGGAGATTTTTCAGCGAAAGCGAAACACCTCTTTTTGAGTGGATGATCGTCGTAGCATTACTGGCCCTTATCGGTAACCTGGTTTCGCTCTGGCTGATCAATAAAGCTAAAAGCGATGAAGCTCACATGCAGGCAAGTGCTATATTTACATCCAATGACATTATTGTGAATGGTGGGGTGATATTAGCCGGAGTACTTGTTTTTTGGTTTGATAGTAAACTACCAGATCTGATAATCGGGGCGATTGTATTCAGTTTTGTGATTCGTGGAGCCATAAAAATCCTACAATTAAGTAGGTAACATAATTAGTGACACTCAAATTCATATCCCATGACACATGATCATCACCATAATCAAGAAGGGAATATTAAAATCGCCTTCTTCCTTAACCTCGGTTTTACCATACTCGAATTTTTTGGTGGATTGTATGTGAACAGTGTTGCCATTATTTCGGATGCATTACATGATCTTGGTGATAGTATCTCACTTGGATTGTCATGGTATTTGGATCACAAATCTAAGCAAGGAGCAAATCGATCGTTCACTTTCGGTTATACACGGTTTTCCCTTCTCGGAGCGTTAATCAACAGCCTTGTTTTAATAGCGGGCTCCATCTTCATTATTAATGAAGCAGTTGCTCGTATTATCACTCCGGAACATACCGATGCTCAAGGAATGCTTATTTTTGCCATTATTGGAGTAAGTGTAAATGGCTATGCTGCATGGAAGGTCAGTCATGGAAAAACTCTCAACGAAAAAGTTATTTCCTGGCACCTGTTAGAAGATGTTTTAGGCTGGGCTGCCGTACTGATTGTCTCGATTGTTTTGATATTTCAAGATATTCATTACTTAGACCCTGCACTTTCAATTCTAATTACTGCTTATGTTCTCTGGAATGTTATCAAAAGACTAAAAGAAACGTTATATGTGTTTCTTCAAGGTAGTCCTGATGATGTTAGTGTGGAAGAACTGGAAACTAAATTTCTGAAAAAGGACTTTATAAACCAAACCAAGCATGTACATTTATGGTCACTTGATGGTGAAAGCCATGTCTTTACTGCTCATTTGATTTTAGAAGGAGTCTCAGAATATTCTGAAATCATTAGAGTAAAAAAAGAGATTCGAGAAATTTTAAAACCTTACAATTTTAGTCACTCTACCATTGAGGTAGAACTAGATACAAAGACATCCTCATTAATAGAAATAGAAAATCACTCCAAATGAAACAGCATTTTCACATAAAAAACATGGTCTGCAGCCATTGTGCAGAGGTTTTGGAAGAGAAACTTCAAT
>JAAEYY010000036.1:20343-24081 GCA_018223105.1 bacterium
TTAAAAAGATCGAGCTTGGAGAATTAACACTGGATGAACCCATTACCGATGCAGAATATCAGCGTTTAATAAATGTAGTTCAAAAGAACGGATTCGAAATTATTAACGATCAGGGCAGTAAAACCGTTGAACAGATCAAACAGCTTATAATTCAGTTGGTTCGTACAAATAAGGAACTGAAAGGAAAGCTTTCAGAATACTTGACTAAAAATTTGAATAAAGACTATCAACATCTGTGCCGGTTATTCTCAAATGTGGAAGGGAAATCTATAGAGCGCTATTTCATCCTGCAGAAAATAGAACGAGCTAAAGAACTGATCGTTTACGGAGAATTAAATCTGACAGAAATAGCCTACGAATTAGGATACAGCAGCCAACAACACTTTTCCAGACAATTTAAAACTGAAACCGGGCTCTCACCTTCTCACTTTAAAGAAATAAAAGAAAATAAGCGCATTTCGATTGACCAGATTTGACGTAATAATGCACAAGAATTACAAAAACCTGCAATCAGATTAAGAATCAAATGGGTACCATTTAAAAAAATATGTACCCAATGTTATCATTCATAAAAAAATACAAAGAGGCCTTTATAAGCACATTATTGCTTACCGGAGCCTTGATTTTTGAACACTCTGTTCCGTTTGAAGGCAGCCAGTATCTGTATCTAACTTTTTATGGATTGTCCTATTTAGCGGTTGGTGGGTCTGTTTGGATCCAAGCTTTTAATTCTCTTAAAAAAGGAACGCTGTTTAGTGAGTTCTTTTTAATGGGAATTGCCACCATAGGCGCTTTCGCTTTGGGTGAATACGCCGAAGGCGTTGCAGTGATGCTGTTTTATACCATTGGGGAATATGCTCAGCACGGAGCTGTTCACAGAGCCAGAAATTCCATTAAAAAACTAATCGATCAACAACCGGATATTGCTTTTGTAGAACGTAATGGAGAAACCATTGAAGTTCACCCTTCAAAATTAGATCTAGGGGAAGTAGTATTGGTTCGACCAGGCGCAAAAGTACCACTTGATGGTGAGCTAATAACGGAACGTGCATCATTTAATACAGCAGCACTTACCGGCGAATCCAAACCTATGACAATTAATGCCGGTGAAGAAGTTTGGGCAGGTTCTATAAATCAGGACACTGTAGTTCGCATCAAAGTTACCAGTACTTTTAAAGATACAAAGCTTTCAGGTATCCTTAATATGGTTCAGGAAGCATCGAAACGTAAAGCACCAACACAACGGTTCATTACAAAATTTGCTAAAGTATACACCCCGATCGTGGTCTGGCTGGCTGTAGCGATAACCTTTCTTCCATATTTATTCGTAGAATCATATGTTTTTCAGGACTGGTTTTACAGAGCGCTTATCTTTCTGGTAGTTTCATGTCCTTGTGGATTGGTTATTTCTGTTCCTCTAGGATATTTTGGGGGAATTGGAGCAGCTTCAGGAAACGGAATTTTATTCAAAGGATCAGATTATCTGGATCAACTTCGAAAGATGAACATCCTCTTTATGGATAAAACCGGAACTTTGACCAAAGGTTCATTCGAAGTACAATCTGTTAAAACTTACAATGGGTTTAGTGAAAGTGAGTTGATCAAATATGCCGCTTCTTTGGAACAACATTCTACCCATCCGATCGGAAAAGCCATTCTCAGTTATAAAAATGTACAAGAACTACTCCCGGTTACTGAACAACAGGAGGTTTCAGGGAAGGGTTTGAAGGGCATCATTAATGGCAAGAACGTACTTGTAGGAAATATGGATCTTTTGAAAGATCATCAGGTTAAATTTGCTGAAAATTTATTTTCAGAACCATACACCTACATTCATATTGCTGTTGATGGAGAACTTGTGGGCACTTTATGCATCGCTGATGAAATCAAAGAGGACAGTAAACGAGCCATTCAAGAATTAAAAGAAAGAGGCGTTCAAAAGTTAGTGGTGCTTTCAGGAGACAATCAGGAAGTAGTTACTTATGTTGCTAACCAACTTGGTATAGATGAAGCTCATGGAAATCTCCTCCCGGATGAAAAATTTAAACTTGTTGAAGAAGCCATCGGTAAAGGAAATATTGTAGGCTTTATGGGAGATGGCGTTAATGACGCTCCTGTTATTACATTATCGGATGTTGGCATTGCCATGGGAGGTATAGGCTCTGATGCAACCGTAGAAACTGCAGATGTTGTAATCCAGAATGATCAAACATCCAAACTTCCATTGGCAATCGACATTTCAAAGTTTACACATCGCATTGTCTGGCAGAATATCTTCTTTGCTTTAGGAATAAAGGTCTTAGTAATGTCTCTGGCCAGCTTTGGTATTGCCACTATGTGGGAAGCTATTTTTGCGGATGTGGGTGTAGCGCTTATTGCAATTGGAAATGCAATTCGAATTCAGAACAGGTTTTCGGAAACAAATTCTCTTTTTTCTTTCTTTACATCAAGCTCTCAGGATAGTCAACACGATCATGAAGAAGCTCATTGTTGTTGCTAAGAACTTCTCTTAATAAAAGTTACTAAAGCTGTTTCCTATACATTTTATAGGTTTTATCCAACGAACCACCAATGCGCTCAGCCAGACGGATCATTTCGGTATTAGTTCCTAAAACCCAGCTTAATTCTGATTGTGTTAATCCTCTTGGCAGTCCTTTTTCAATTGCTTTTTGGGTTAACAAAGCGTCGATACCTTTTCCTCTATATTCAGGGATAACTCCAAGTAAAGCTGTTCTTAAACGGTCAATTTTCTTTTTGCCGAACAAGAATTTAAAGATCCCAAATGGAAATAGATTTCCATTCATCTTTTTGAATAACTGATTGTAGTCTAATAACGCAATAGAAAAAGCAACGGGCTCACCATCTATTTCTGCAATATGAGCAAAATCAGTATCCAGGATCATTTTAAAATCCTTAGCTGTATGCTGCAATTCTTCATAAGTAAGTGGAAGAAAGCCCCAATTATCCTTCCAGGCTTGATTATAAATATTCCGAACGATCTCAACTTCTTCGTTCAGTTTTTTCATATTTACTTCACGAATTTTAAGTCCCGGATTTCTCTTGTATACAATTTCTAAAGCTCTTTCAAACCGAGATAAGTCAATGTCTTCCCTATTTACATAAAACGCCAGAAGATCCATTTCTTCTTCGAAACCTGCATTATTGATCAGTTTTTCATAATAAGGCTTGTTGTATGGCATCAGTAGATAAGGCTGCTTATCAAAGCTGTCAACCAGAAGCCCGATTGTATCCATCATTCCGGGACTTGCAGGACCAAGCACGTCCTTCATTCCTTTTTCTCCTAGCCAATCTGATGCTACACGAAATAATAGGTTTGCTGTTTGCTGATTATCAATACATTCAAAAAATCCGAAATGTCCGGTTTTCGTACCATGATGTTCGTTAAACCTGTGATCTACTACTGCTGAAATTCGGCCGGCTATTTCCCCATTATGCTCAGCAATAAATAATGCCATTTCGGCATTTTGAAAGAACGGATTCTTCTCCTTATTGAGGAGTTTTTTTTGATCCATTCTGAGAGGAGGTACCCAAACATCATTGTCAGCATAATGTTGGTAAGGGAATTCTATAAATTTCTTCCGCTCATCGTCTGTAGTTACGATGGTAACCCCATTCGTATTCATACATCAAAAGATTTAAGTGCCGGAATTTCCGTTCTGATCTATAATTCCGTGTTTTAGTCCAACCTTACCAAACGCCTCAACAATTCTGTGCAAG
>JAAEYY010000004.1:0-112938 GCA_018223105.1 bacterium
GTACTTACGGGGGTCTTTAATGCATGCGACATCGTATTAATTAGGTCGTTTCGGATATCTGCCAGCTGTTTTTGTTTTTTGTATCTACTCAGAACAACTATGAACAGAACTCCTGTGCTCAAGATGAAGAGTAGAGCTAGGATCGCGGGCCATAGTAATTCGGTCAGTGTGCGCATATTGGTGTTGCTCACCCGTACCACAAGATAGATGGGATTTTTTATGAGATCTTGAGGAAATAATGGGGTAGAGTACTCAGAACCAGCAGAAGAATTCACAATATACTTTTGGGAAGTTAGGAGGATTGAATCCTTATGGTTTTTAATGCAGAACTCCGGCAATGATCCGAGTTTGTAGTTTTTGAAATGCCGCTCTAAACTCGATGATATGGTTTGAAGGTCGGCTTTACTCAAACCCCTCTTTTCAGCAATGAATTCTTCCAATAGTTTATTGCTCCACTCTCTTAGTACAATAGTATCTAAAGTGCCGTCGTTGCTGTCTGATTGTATCCATACCTTACGGTCTACTTCTATATTTTCATTATACCCGGTCTTACTCCTTTTTTCATTAATTTCAATTTTTACATGCGTGTTTTTATTCAAAGAAGTGTCGAATTCCTCTTTCATGGAGTTTCGGAAACGATCTCGGGTCATATCTTGAGCTACCTCGTCCATTGCCAGGTAGATATTCCTCTCCAATGTTTCTTTTTTTAATTCAAAGGTTTCTTTAAGCAGGTAGATCTGAACTGCAGCTAATCCTACAAGTGCGATGATAGCGAGTATTAGTATGCGGATTCCGATCTTCATGAGCATCAAAATTACGAAGACTAGTCAGCGTTTCAGTGCACTTTAACATAGCTTTAACAGAGTTTAGCTTGCTGTTAAGAGAATTTTGGGTGGCTCGAGCCGAGTTTTGGATCAAATAAATTATCAATTATGAAAAAAGTAGGAATAACTGTTTTGCTGATACTAGGTATTAGCTTTCTAGGATTTACACAAAGTGAAGAAGAGGAGGAATACAGATTAAAAATTAATAGGGTAGAGGATGGTGTGGTAACCAATATCGATACCATTTTTAATTCTCAAGAAGATTACGAAGCGTTTTTAAAATCTCTTGATATGGATCTTCCGGAGATGGATAAAGGGGATTTGGAGTATACTGAAATGAAGCCCGGGGATGGGAAAAAGATTAGGGTGTTTAAGAATGTTGATGTGCAGGTTGACAGCAATGGAGATACTATCTACAAGAGTATTGATATAAAAGCAGATACCTTGTCGTGGTTAGAGGAAGGTGATGGTAAAAATATCGTAATAGAAAGAATAGAGGAGACAGAAGATGTAAATGATGAGGGAGACATAATTACTGAGAAAAAAGTATTCATTCTGAGAAAAATAAGCCTGGAAGAATTGAGCGATGCTGAGATTAAGGAGATGGGCTTAGCACCAGGGTCTAACAATCTGGCGTTGGATCAGTTCAAAGTATATCCAAACCCAAGTCAAGGAACATTAAATGTGGAAATGGAAGGGCTTAGAGGAAAGGAAGTTGAATTAAGGCTTAAGGATCTTAATGGGAGAGATTTACAAGTAGAGCAGTTTGTAGAGATGAGTAACACCCATGTAGTAATGCTTGAAGATATAGCACCGGGGACGTATTTCATAGTATTGACATCTGGTGATGCAACATTTACGCGTAAGTTGATTGTTCTTTAATTCATAAATAAAAAGAGGGCTCCGGCATAACACCGGACCCTCTTCTACTGCCGAAAACTGAATGAAAAGGTCTTAGTATTCCCAGAGATCGTGCTCTGTGATGAAAAGATCGTTTTTAATGCGTTCTGCTTCTAAGAGTGCTGCAATTCCATCATCCCTAAACTCAGGGAAGAAGGCAATGTCCATATCGTAAATATTGTTTTCTTTAACAATGGTGCTGGCGAAATGCCTCATCTCAAAAAACTGATTGTAGGTAAGGCGAGCTGCGTCATTGTGCGGGTTAAAGACCCTGAAGTCGGAAAGGATAGGGCGGAGGTCTTCCATCTTCAACCAGTACAGGACCTGTTCGCCTAAATCTATACCCGATTCTGTTTGTATTGGATACATTGGGCCAATAGCAATAATGTGAGGCCTAAAGTCGCTATAGTTTGCATCGAACAACCAATCCTCCATGATCCTGTATTTTGTGATTTTCGATTTTTCAAATGGTGGTCTGATAATGGTATCCTTGAAACTTCCGGGGAGTTTTGGGTCTGGTATAGATACAATAATTTCCGGGGATACCAGGTTTCTGATTGCCGACGTGTCTGCTTTGCGTTCTAAGGAGTCATTGGCATAGGGTTGCACCCAATCATGGTCAGCAATTCGCTCCATTGCGGCATCCCAAAGCATCTGAGAAAAAGGTTGTCGAGGCCATTCCATCACTTTATTCTGCTTTTGTCGGTTATCGATTACGCGATGAATCCGTTTTGCGTATTTAATATTGGCTTCTCGCTGGTATCGTGAGCCTGTCGGAAAAACCTGGTCCGGGTCGGGCTTGCCTTGTGCTACAACATCAGTTGCAATACAGAGCAGCACGACCGATGTAAGGATCGTCTTAACTTTCATAGTGTCATCATAACGTCACCTTAGCCGGAAATAGTATATCCACCTCTGGAAATTGTGAACTGTTACCGAACTTTAAAGCTTTTGTTATTTTAATCTACCAATCGTTTGGTATAAATAAATTTTGTTGTATATTTGAGCAATGCCCAAAGCTAAAATCGATAGAAAAACACTGTTGAGAAATGCGCTTAGCGTTTTCAAGGTGAAAGGGTATTCGGCTTCCTCCATGCAAGATCTGGCATCCGCCAACGGAATTCTCAAAGGAAGCATGTATCATTACGTTGAAAGTAAAGAAGCATTAATGATTGAGGTGCTTAACGCATTGAAAGATCATTACGTTGCAAAGGTATTTGCTAAAGCATATGATGATGATTTAGCGCCCGTAGAACGATTGAAGGAACTCGCAAGAAGATCTGAAGAGATTTTTATGTATGAAGAAGGGGGCGACTTCTTCGTTAATATCGGTCTGGAAACCAAACAAAGCGTTCCGGTATTTGCTGAAATAATAAAGACGTTCTTCGAAGAGTGGATACGTACTTTGAAACATTTGTACTCTTTTGTCACAAATGAAAAAGAGGCTATGGAAAAAGCTGAACTTGCTGTGGCCGAAATCGAAGGAAGTGTTATCTTAATGCGCTTGTTAGACGACCCTATGTATCTACAACGCACGAATAAAAAATTGATAGAGGATTTTAACCGCCTTGCGCTAGAGAATCCGGAAAATAAATTGAAGTATTAAAATGAGTCAAAAAAGAAATATACGAAAAGTAGCAGTTTTAGGATCCGGTGTAATGGGATCGAGAATAGCATGTCACTTCGCCAATATTGGGCTTGAAGTGCTTTTGCTTGATATTGTTGATCCAAAACTTTCGGAAGAAGAAGCAAAATCAGAGGCTAAAAGAAATAGTCTGGTTAATTCCGCTTTAACTGCTGCTCTTAAATCGAATCCTTCTCCTATCTATAGAAAATCCTTGAGTTCTCTCATTGAGACCGGAAATTTTGATGATGATCTTGAGCGGATTTCAGAATGCGATTGGGTGCTGGAGGCGATCATTGAGAATCTCGATATTAAGAAATCCCTCTACGAAAAGGTAGAAAAATACAGGAAAGAAGGAACGGTCATAAGTTCTAATACATCCAGTATTCCAATGAAAATGTTGGTTGATGGAAGATCGGAAGACTTCAAAGCAAAATTCGTTGGGACTCACTTCTTTAATCCCCCGAGATACCTCCGACTCTTGGAAATTATTCCGGGTCCGGATACAGATCCCGAGCTACTGGATTTTATGATGCATTACGGGGATCTGTTTTTAGGTAAAACCACCGTATTATGTAAGGATACACCAGCTTTTATTGCAAATAGAGTGGGTGTTTTTGGCATTATGGCCACCTTTAAATTGATGAAAGAATACGGTTTAAGTGTGGAGGATGTTGATTCCATAACCGGACCGATTTCAGGAAGGCCAAAATCAGCAACGTTCAGGACCTGCGACTTGGTAGGTTTGGATACCTTAGCGAAAGTCGCCAATGGCGTTCAAGCTACTTGTCCGGAGGATGAAATGAATTCCTGGTTTGCTTTGCCTGATTATCTCAAGACCATGATAGACAATGGCTGGATTGGCGATAAGGCGGGACAGGGTTTTTACAAAAAATCTAAAGATGCTGAAGGGAATAGAGTGATTTTAGCGCTTGATCTCGACAACTTAGAATATAAAGAGAAGAGTTCTCCCAGACATTCCAGTATCGGAGAGGCGAGACAGTTTTCAAAGCTGAGTAAGAAAGTGAAGCACCTTTATCAGGGCACGGACAGTATTTCCAAGTTTTTTAAAGACCTCACTACAGCTGTGTTAATTTATTCTGCGAATCGAATACCGGAAATAGCAGACAATCCCTTTCAGGTGGATGACGCATTACGCGCCGGTTTTGGCTGGGAAGCGGGTCCTTTTGAATTATGGGATATGATTGGCTTTGGCAGTGTGATAGCTCATGCTAAAGAAAAAGGGTATGATATTCCGGAGTGGATTTCAGAAATGGAGAAGTCCGGTTCAGACAGCTTTTACAGTGCAAAAGAAGGGAAGCAATACTCTTACTTGCCAAGTGCTAAACAACAAGAACCAAAACCCGGTACGGAAGCCTATATTAAGCTCGATAATTTCAGAAATCTCGAGCCGGTTTATAAGAATAAAGAATGTACAGTGCACGACATTGGAGATGGAGTGCTTTGCCTCGAATTTCACACTAAAATGAATGCCATTGGCAGTGGAATTCTTCAAGGGATTAATAAAACCATTGATATCGCTGAGAACGGTGATTGGAAAGGCCTGGTAATTGGTAACGATGCCACCAATTTCTCTGCAGGAGCAAATTTAGCGATGATGTTAATGCTGGCTATTGAGCAAGAATACGATGAGCTTAATATGGCTATCAGCTACTTCCAAAATACAGTTATGAGGTTGCGTTACTCAGCCGTTCCGGTGGTTATGGCTCCTCACGGCATGACCTTGGGCGGCGGTTGCGAAATGTCGCTTCACGCTGATTCAACAGTAGCTGCTGCAGAAACCTATATTGGTTTAGTGGAAGTAGGAGCCGGCTTAATCCCCGGTGGTGGTGGAACGAAGGAGTTTGTGCTTCGAGTTTCAGATGGTTTTTCCGCCGGAGACCCACAACTACCTTCATTACAGGAGAGGTTTACTACCATTGCCACAGCAAAAGTAGCCACCAGTGCTCATGAGGCTTTTGATATAGGTGTATTGCACGACGATAAAGATGAAATCGTAATCAATATTGATCGACAAATCGCGGATGCAAAGAATAAAGTAATTGAACTTTACGATGAGGGATATACCCAGCCGGCCAGAAGGTCGGATATAAAGGTCTTGGGTAGAACAGCCCTTGGTGCTTTGTACAGCGGAGTAGAAGCTTTTGGTATAGGAAATTACGCCAGCGAGCACGATCAGAAGATCGCAAGGAAATTAGCGTACATCATGGCCGGTGGAGATTTAAGTGAAGCTACCATGGTTACAGAGCAATATTTACTGGATTTAGAACGAGAAGCATTCCTGTCCTTATTAGGTGAACGCAAAACCTTGGAGAGAATGCAGCATATATTAAAAACAGGAAAACCATTAAGAAATTAATATGAGGTTAAAGGCTGCCGAAATGATAAACATGAAGCTAAGTGTTTCAATTTTTGGCAGTCTTTTACCTCTTAAAAAATAAAATTATGAGAGAAGCATATATAGTTAACGGATACAGAACAGCGGTAGGGAAAGCCGGAAAAGGAGGCTTTAGATTTACTTCACCGGTTGATCTTGGAGCTGAGGTTATAAATTATCTCATTGCAAATACGCCGGGTTTTGACCCTTCGGTGGTTGACGATCTTATCGTCGGTAACGCCGTTCCCGAAGCCGAGCAAGGGCTTCAAATGGCGAGATGGGTTGGAGTACGTTCCAATCTTCCGCTGGAGATTCCGGGGGTTACGGTAAATCGTTACTGCGGATCGGGAGTTGAAACCATCACTATGGCTGTAGCTAAAATTAAAGCAGGTCTGGCCGATTGTATTATCGCCGGAGGTACCGAGAGCATGAGTCTGGTTCCTACGGTTGGTTATAAAACCGTTCCTAATTATGAAATCGCTAAAGATCACGGAGATTATTTCCTTGGAATGGGTCTTACTGCAGAAGAAGTAGCTGTGAAATACGATGTAAGCAGAGAAGACCAAGATCAATTTTCCTTAGAATCTCATCAAAAAGCATTGAAAGCCATTGAAGATGGAAAGTTTAAAGATCAGATCGTTCCAGTTGAGGTTGAAGAAGTGTATTTCGATCCTGAAAGCAATAAGAAAAAATCTAGAAGCTACACTGTTGATACCGATGAAGGTCCGAGGGCAGACACTTCACTTGAAGCACTTGCGAGATTAAGGCCGGTGTTTAAACAAGGGGGAAGTGTTACTGCGGGTAATAGTTCGCAAACTAGCGATGGGGCTTCATTTGTTCTAGTGATGAGCGAAGAAATGGTAAAAGAACTAGGTCTCGAACCCAAAGCAAGATTGCTTTCATCCTCAAGTGTGGGTGTAAACCCGAGATATATGGGTATTGGTCCGGTAGAAGCAGTTCCTAAGGCGCTGAAAAGAGCGGGCTTGAAGCTGGATGATATAGAGCAGATCGAGTTAAACGAAGCATTTGCAGCTCAGAGTTTGGCGGTTATTAGAACCCTCGGACTCAATAAAGACATCGTAAATGTGAATGGAGGAGCAATTAGTTTAGGACATCCATTGGGTTGTACCGGAGCTAAACTCACAGTTCAGATTTTAGACGAAATGAAACGAAGAAATCAGAAATACGGATTGGTTACAGCATGCATTGGCGGTGGCCAGGGAATAGCAGCAGTTTACGAAAGATTATAAATAAAGACAATATCATGGAACAATTAAAAGGAGGAGAATTTTTAATACGAGCTCAGAAAGCATCTGAGGTATTTATTCCCGAAGAAATAAACGAAGAACAGCGCATGTTTCGCGACATGACCGCCGATTTTTTAGAGAAGAATGTTACGCCTCTTCGAATGAAAATCGATAAGCAAAAAGAGAACCCGGATTTGATTCCAAAATTAATGGAACAAGCAGCGGAGTTGGGTTTGTTAAGCGCTTCATTGCCTGAGGAATACGGTGGAATGGCCGTTGATTTCAACACAGAAACAGTATTGAGCGAGGAGTTGGGGAAAAGTCAGAGTTTTTCGGTGGCCCTGGCGGCTCATACCGGTATCGGTACGCTTCCCATCGTTTATTTCGGAACGGAGGCACAGAAGAAGAAATATTTACCGGGTTTAGGAAGTGGGCAGATCAAAGCTGCGTATTGTTTAACAGAACCCGATAGCGGATCGGATGCCCTGGCAGCGAAGACAAAAGCGGTATTAGATGGAGATGAATGGGTGATCAACGGCCAGAAGATGTGGATCACCAATGCAGGCTTTGCAGATCTATTTACCGTTTTCGCCAAAGTAGATGGGGAACATTTCACCGGGTTTTTAGTAGATGCAAAAACACCCGGAATTACTCTGGGAGATGAAGAGGTTAAGCTTGGAATCAAGGGAAGTAGTACCCGTCAGGTATTTTTTGAAGACGTTCGAATTCCGAAGGATAATCTCCTCGGAGAAATAGGCAAAGGCCATAAAATTGCCTTTAACGTTTTGAATATCGGTAGATATAAACTCTGCGCCATGGTAATGGGCGGAAGTAAAAGGTCGATTGATGTTGCAGTGAATTATGCGAACGAGCGTCAGCAGTTTGGTGTTCCTATTAGCAGTTTTGGTGCTATTCAGCATAAACTCGCTGAGATGGCCATCCGAACTTATGCTTGTGAGAGTTCTACGTTTAGAGTCTCAGATTTGATCCAAGATCGAATTCAGGAATTGGTAGATAAAGGAACAGATCGAGCACAGGCTAAATTACAAGCAGCCGAGGAATACAATATTGAATGCGCCATTTTGAAAGTCTTAGGTTCTGAAGTTTTGGACTATGTAGTGGATGAAGCCGTTCAGGTATTTGGTGGAACCGGGTATTCCGAGGAGTTTCCTGTAGCGAGTATGTATCGAGACAGCCGAATTAACCGAATATTTGAAGGAACCAATGAGATCAACAGAATGTTGGCAGTGGGTCAGGTGATGAAGAAGGCCATGAAAGGCGAATTGGATGTGATGGGACCTGCAATGAAGATTCAGGAAGAGTTGATGGAAATCCCCGATTTCGGCGAAGAAAGCGATGGAACTGAATTTTATTGGGAGCATAAGGCCATCGCGCAAGCAAAAAAAGCCATCCTGATGACAGCAGGAGCTGCTGCTAAAAAGTACATGATGGAGTTAGAGCAGCAACAGGAAATTCTCATGAACTTAGCTGATATGGCCATAGAAGTTTTTGCAATGGAGAGTACGGTGCTGAGAACGGAGAAACTCATTGATTTAAACGGACGAGAATCCGCAGACTTACAAGTTAAAATGAGTCGATGCTACCTTTCAGATGCCATGGAGAAAATTAATTTGAGTGGCAAGCATGCGATTACAGGATTTGCCGAAGGCGATGAATTGAGAATGATGTTACTGGGTCTTAAACGTTTTACGAAGTACGAGCCAATAAACACCATAGCAATTAGAAAAGAGATTGCAAAAGCTTTGATTGAAGCTAATGCATATTGCTTCTAACTAAGATCGAGTGAAGAGTCGGTTATTGAATTTTTGAATAACCCTTGCACTAAGATCGGGTTCGCTAAAACAATCTTCTGAAAGACCAATATTATATGCTGTGAAAACGGGGTAAGGAAACTCGGTAAGGGTAAAGGTGTGGTCCAAGAGGAAAATGCCTTCTGATTCAGGCTCACCCATACCTGCATAATATCTTCCAACGTATGCAAAGTAAAGAGTGGGGCGAGCAGATTTATAGCGATCTACTTCTTCTACATTGATGACCTTAAAGGCCGAGAAGCGATAGTATTTACTAAATAGTTCGGCGAGTACGTCGTTGGTCATAGTTTCGGCGCAAGCCTTGTTAACTACATATAGAGTATCGCTCTGCAGCTTACTTAATGACTCTTCCATTTGAGCGCGTTCATCGTTGAGAGTGCCTGAACCACCAATGGTGTAATAGAGTCCAAATTTTACAATATTTGGTCGTGCATCAATGTATTCAAGCTCTAATCTAGAAAGAGTTTGTATGCTATAAGAGGTGTTGAGTTTTAGTCCCGGTGCCACTTGTATTCCCGCTCCAATTTCAAATCCTACATCAATAATATTGTCCAGTCCTTTCACTTGACCGGGATACACTAATCCGGTTTTACTTATAATCGCTTCGGTAACATTATTGTAGGATGGCCCCACATGTGCAAAGAGATCCAGACCTTTTACCGGTACAACATCATATTGAAATCCCAACATGAGCTCAAAACTTCCAACACTCACGTTTACGGTAGGTATTTCGCTGTAGTAGAAAATTCGATTGTATTGAATTCTGCTGGATAGGTTCCAAGGAGAATCGTCTAACCTCAGTCCGAAATTTAGCCCAAATCCATACCCGGGCAAAGCGGAGAAACGGGTTTGGTTGCTTCCTACTTGAGGAAGGGTGAGGTTTGCTCCAACGCCGTAGTAAAAATCATCGCTGATTTGAGCTTTAGAGGGTGCAAAGCAGAAAAGGAACAATAAGAGCCCGACAATTTTTTTCATTCTCTGCTTCAAAGGTAATTTAAGATTACTACATACTAGTGTGCGCTTTGCCACTGTCAGATTTGATCTTATAAACAAACTTGGATTTGCTAGGCTCGAGACTAAACAGTTCCTTATTTTTGCGCCCTATTTTACCGGCTGAAGACTTTTAAGCATGCTCATCGAAAATTATAGTGGATGGGATATGCCATATTACCTTTGGCTGCCATAACTAAGAAATCTATACATTATGACAACATATAATATAATTGGGGTAATGTCGGGAACATCAATGGATGGACTTGATATTGCTCATGTGAGCTTAACAGAGCAGGAACCGGGGAAGTGGGATTACAAGATTAATAAGGCGGTAACTATACCGTATGGTGATAAGTGGAGATTGAGATTGTCGAAGTTGAGACACCAAAATTCATTGATTTTTTATAAGACCGATCGTTATTACGGTCAGTTTATCGGGGAGAATATCCGCAACTTCATGGAAGAGCATAACCTAGAGGCAGATTTGATTGCATCTCATGGCCATACTGTATTCCATCAGCCGGAGAATAATCTTACTGTTCAGGTGGGTGATGGTAATTCAATTTACGCTCAAACCGGAGTTCCAACGGTAACTAATTTTCGCGCATTAGATGTAGTGAGAGGCGGCGAAGGAGCGCCATTAGTTGCATTGGCGGATCATTATTTATTTAGTGAGTTTGATATGTGCCTCAACTTGGGTGGTTTTGCCAATATTTCGGCAAATATCAGCGGTGTGCGAATCGCGTATGATATTTCACCTTGTAATATTGTTCTAAACAGAATTGCCAGAGAATTTGATCAGGAATATGACGAAGATGGAGCGATTGCAGAGCGCGGACAAATCGATTATGATTTGTTGGCTGACTTGAATGATATTCCATTTTACAGTCAGGAACCGCCAAAATCTCTAGGTCGAGAATGGATCAGCAAGAATTTCTGGTCATTTGTACGAAATTCAACTGCAAGCAAAGAGGATCGTATGAAAACCCTATGTGATCACATCGCGCAGCAAATAGGCGACAATGTTTATGATCTTGCAAGCACAGAACCTGCCGGAAAAAGAGTGTTTATTACCGGTGGTGGTGCATTTAATAAGACCTTGATTGAGCATTTGAGGAGTCATACTGAAGCAGAAATTGTTATTCCCGAAGACGATGTGGTGAATTACAAAGAAGCCTTGTCTTTTGCCCTATTGGGGATATTAAGAGTTAAAAACGAAATTAATATTTTAGCCAATGCTACCGGAGCGAGTGAAAACTCGGTTTCAGGAGCGTTATACGGCGATTTTTCAAAATTGAACTAAAGTGGAAAAGCTTTTAAAAAAATTCGAGAATAAGCAGCCAGAGATCGTTTTTGAATGGAAAGATTCAGAAACAGAGGCTGAAGGATGGGTAGTAATTAACTCATTAAGAAATGGTGCTGCAGGTGGTGGTACTCGTATGAGAAAAGGTCTTGACAAAAGAGAAGTGGAGTCATTGGCCAAAACCATGGAGATTAAATTTACGGTGGCGGGACCTCCAATAGGGGGAGCGAAATCGGGGATTAATTTCGACCCTGCAGATCCGAGAAAAGAAGGCGTTTTAAAGCGCTGGTACCATGCAGTTGCACCCTTGTTGCGCAATTATTACGGTACAGGAGGTGATTTGAACGTAGATGAAATTCACGAGGTAATTCCTATTACTGCTGAATTGGGTGTACTTCACCCACAGGAAGGAATTGTACAGGGGTATTTTAAAGATTACTCTAAAGTAGATAAACTTCAGGCAATCACCCGACTTCAAACCGGAGTTTTACTTCCAATTGTGGATGATAGATTTACTCCTGATGTACATAAACGATACACCATTGCCGATATGATTACCGGTTGGGGTGTTGCTGAAGCTGTGCGTCACTACTACGAGATCTGGGGTGGCATGATGCAGAATAAGCGTGCTATTATTCAAGGATGGGGAAATGTGGCAGCAGCTGCAGCCTTTTATCTGGCTAAGAACGGAGTACATATCACCGGAATTATTGATCGAGACGGTGGATTGATAAAGAAGGAAGGATTTACCGTTGAAGAAATTATTGAGCTATTTGTAAGTCGAGATGGCAATAAATTGAGTCATCCTGATATGATGAGTTTCGATTATGTAAATGCTCAAATCTGGGATTTAGGCGCTGAAATCTTTATTCCTGGCGCAGCTTCAAGACTGGTTACCAAAGAACAGGTCGACAGCCTGATAGAAGGTGGAGTTGAAGTAGTAAGCTGCGGAGCAAATGTTCCTTTTGCCGATGAAGAAATCTTTATGGGTCCAATCTCTATGTATGCCGATGCAAACATGGCGGTTATCCCGGATTTCATTGCAAACTGTGGTATGGCAAGAACCTTCGGATACTTGATGAGCAAGGAAGGTCATGTTGAGGACGTACAAATCCTGAAAGATGCCACCGAAACCATTAGAAACCAAATGATGAGATTACATCAGTTTAATCCTCGTCAGACCGGTTTAAGCAGAAAAGCACTCGAAATGAGTCTTACTGATTTGGTTTAATCATTTCAGATTAAAATACACAGATTGGGCAGGAGAAGAAAATTCGTTCTGCCCAATCATACTTCTATATTTGCCGGATGCCGTTTAAACTCCATTCTCCATTCAAACCAACGGGTGACCAACCGGAAGCAATAAAACAGCTTGTGAATGGTATCGAGGATGGTCAACCGGCACAAACGCTCCTCGGTGTTACGGGTTCCGGTAAAACCTTTACCATGGCCAATGTGATTGAGAAGGTTCAAAAGCCCACCTTGATCATCAGCCATAACAAAACCTTGGTAGCTCAACTCTATGGAGAGTTTAAGCACTTCTTTCCGGAAAATTCAGTGCAGTATTTTGTCTCCTATTACGATTATTATCAGCCGGAGGCGTTTATACCCACCACCAATACATACATCGAGAAGGACCTCAATATCAATGAAGAGATTGAAAAAATGAGGTTACAAACCACTTCGGCATTGTTAAGTGGAAGAAGAGATGTGATCGTGGTGGCTTCAGTTTCCTGTATTTATGGTGCGGGTAATCCCAATGATTACGAAGGCTCTATTATTCGGATTGAAAAAGGGCAGAAAATAGCGAGGAATGCATTTTTATATTCTTTGGTTGAGAGTCTTTACTCAAGAACAACTGCTGAATTTAAACGAGGAACCTTTAGGGTAAAAGGGGATACGGTAGATATCTATTTGGCCTATGATGATGTTGCGGTTAGGGTGAATTTTTTCGGAAACGAAATAGAAGATATTAAAACCATAAATCCTGATTCCGGGCAAACGCTTGAAAAGATGGACCATGTTGCCATATTCCCAGCGAATTTATTCGTGACACCGAAGGATAGATTGCATCATGCGATACGCGAGATACAGGATGATATGGTGGCTCAAGTGAGTTACTTTAAAGACATCCAGAAATTCCTTGAAGCGAAAAGATTGCAAGAACGCACTGAGTTTGACATGGAAATGATGCGGGAGCTGGGGTACTGTAATGGTATTGAGAATTACAGTCGATATATGGATGGAAGAGAGCCCGGACAGCGGCCTTTTTGCTTGATCGATTATTTCCCGGATGACTATATGATCATTATTGATGAGAGTCATGTAACCATCCCACAATTAAGGGCGATGTATGCCGGTGACCGATCTAGAAAGGTGAACTTGGTTGAATAC
Source organism: bacterium (assembly GCA_018223105.1). Lineage (GTDB taxonomy): Bacteria > Bacteroidota > Bacteroidia > NS11-12g > UBA9320 > JAAEYY01. Next base: position 13,516 of record JAAEYY010000004.1, read on the forward strand.
GGTTTCAGGTTGCCTGCAGCGCTCGATAACCGACCATTGAAGTTTGAGGAGTTTCAGAGCATGGTAAATCAGGTGGTTTACGTGAGTGCAACTCCGGCAGATTATGAAATTGAAGAAAGTGAGGGAGTAGTTGTAGAGCAGGTAATTAGACCTACGGGCTTGTTAGACCCTGTGATAGAAGTAAAACCATGCACGAACCAAGTGGATGATTTACTGGAGCAGATAGAAGAAAGAGTGAAGATGGGTGATCGGGTTTTGGTGACCACCTTAACCAAAAGAATGGCAGAGGAGTTGGATAAATATCTGAGAAATCTGGGCATATCGGCGACTTACATTCACTCAGAAGTTAAGACCTTGGATCGCGTTGAAATTTTGGAGCGATTAAGAAAAGGTTCTATCGATGTACTTGTAGGTGTAAATTTGCTGAGAGAAGGATTAGATTTACCTGAAGTATCTTTGGTGGCGATTTTAGATGCTGACAAAGAAGGCTTTTTAAGATCTGAACGTTCTTTAGTTCAAACCATTGGAAGGGCAGCGAGAAATGTTCGGGGGAAAGTGATTATGTATGCTGATAAGATGACGGATAGTATGCAGAAAACCATTGATGAGACGAACAGAAGAAGAAGTCTGCAGATCGAGTATAACGAGAAACACGGTATTACTCCTCAGACCATTATTAGAGATCAAACCTCTGTATTTAAAAGCAGGGAGAATCTGGAATATGGAATTGAGAAGGAAGCGGCTATTGCGGCAGATCCTGTAGTAGAGTTTATGGATGAAAAAGCCTTGAAGAAGGCCATTGAGAACTCGAAAGCAAGTATGTTGAAGGCAGCGAAGGAAATGGATTTCATGGAAGCGGCCCGCTTACGAGATGAAATGACTCGATTAGAAGAGAAATTAAAAGACATTAAAGAAAAATGAAAAAATACACTACAATATTAGTTTTGGCTTTACTGATTGCAGGATGTGTGAGTACTCAAACTGTGAGCTGGCCGGCAGGCTTTAGCGAAGGGACAATCACACTTCCCGAAAATACTGAAAGTGTTGCGGTGGTAAACCGAACAAAGTTGACCTATATGCCTCCTCTTCCGGATGCAACTAAAATTTATCCCAACAGATTAGAAACTAGCGAGGGTTTAATAACAGGCTTTTACAATGAAGTGTATAACCGTCACTTCTTAACATATAAGGGCACTTCATACCAGTTTCAGGATGTTGCTACGGATTCTTTTCTTCCTCGATTAGAGCAATCTCAGATTCAATCCGTGAGCAAATCTGCCGATATTTTAGTATCCCTTGAGATGCTTCATCAGTTTTATGAGGATCAATATGTTGTTGAGATCAGAAAGCAAAAAGCAGAAGGCGATACCTACAGAGAGGTAGACTACATCGTAGGAAAAAGAAAGATGCATCTCACTGCAGGGTGGAGAGTATACAATACAAAGACGGGTGAATTGGTCGACAGTTTTGTTAGTGTTGAGGATTACACCTATGAAGCAGAAGATGTAGATCGTCCGAAGGTTACAGAGCTTCTCGACAAGAACCTTGCTAGGGAGTTGAGAAACATGGGTTTGAGGTTAGGTCATGCTTATGCAGCCAAGGTTTCTCCAACCAAGCATTTTACCTACAGAAACATCTACGACAGGGGTTCTGATGAGCTTGAAATGGCAGCGGCAAAAGTGAGAGATGACAAGTGGGAAGAAGCTGCAGAGATCTGGGAATCAGCGCTTGAGACTGAAGGTAATAAAAAGAGAAAAGCAATGTTGTACCACAATTTGGCGATGTATAAAGAGCGCAGCGGAGATCAAGAAGCTGCGAAGAAATATGCCAAATTAGCCGCGAATCACCACAAGCTGGGTGCTCAAACACAGCAGCAGGTTGGATTTTAATTGAAATTTATTAGCATTGTGCATCTGAAGTAGCAATATTTTCATTTGAAAATACTTCGGCACTTCATTTGCACGTTATTGGACGGAAACTATGCGGACTAAAATATTTTTTACCCTACTATTTAGCTTTTTTTTCTTTTCGAGTATGGCCCAGAAGGGTTCGGAATGGCTGATCAAAGCCAACCGTGCTTCGCTTGAAAAGCGTTATGATGAAGCTGTAAGATGTTATACAGAATACATCAAAATCAATCCAAAAGACTTTAGAGGTTATTTTAACCGAGGTACAACCTTGTACAATGCGAGAAAATACACCGATGGAATTCAGGATTTCAGTCATTGCCTAAGCCTAAATCCAATTTTCAAGGAAGCCTATTATTACCGAGGTAAATGCAAAGAGGAACTCAATAATCACTCAGCAGCAGTATCGGATTATACGCATGTATTGGAAAGCGATTCTAATAATGTTGGATTCTTGAAAGCCAGAGCAAATTGCTATTTGGCAATGAATGAGAATGAGAAAGCATTGCAAGATTTAGATCGTGCAATTTCAATTTCAAAACTCGAAGGGGAGGTATACAAACAAAGAGCGGAGTTAAAGCTGAAGATGAATGATTTTGAAGGTGCACTTCGCGATTACAATGCCGTTGAGAAACTTATGCCTGAGTATAAAATGGTACATTATCTTAAAGGCAATATCTACTTAGAACTAGAAGAACCTGAAGAAGCTTGTATTCAGTACAAGAAAGCATTAGATAATCGAGTGCTGGTTGCTGAGCGTCCTTATCAGGAGAATTGCTCGGCAGAGTAAGCGGAAGTCAAAGCTTCGACTATTTTTGTCTGAAGCATGATTACCCATAAAAATCCCACCCTTAAATCTGTATGGACTTTCACCGGAGGTCATATAATATGGCTTACCGTATGGATGAGTGCAGTAGTGATCGTCTACAAGGTTACCCACTGGAGCTGGATGTCGATTCCGTGGCTTCCAATGTCTGTAATAGGTACTGCGGTTGCCTTTTATGTGGGTTTTAAGAATAATCAGGCCTACGATCGTATGTGGGAAGGTCGGACAATTTGGGGTGCCAGTGTAAACAGCAGCCGATCCTTGGGGATTTCAGTTCGCGGCTCTGTAGGCAACACCTTCAGGGAAAATCCGATTTCCGAACATGATCTTTCCAATATTCATCGAGATTTAATCTACCGTCATATTGCATGGCTATATGTTCTTAGAAAGCAGCTACTTCAGCCCGAACCATGGGAACATATCAATCAGGGACTTGCAATTCGTTGGGCAGCTGAAAAGAGGATGCAGCGATTCGGACTCGGTACGATTGAAAAGCAAGAAACTGATATTTTGATAAAGCAATTCATTTCAGATGAAGAGTTTGATGCTGTCAATTCCAAAAAGAATGCAGCAACTCAGCTTATAGATCGTCAAGCTCAATTATTAAAGAAACTGAGAGAAGAGCAACTTATTGATGATTTCAGACATGTAGAGCTCCAGGAAGTATTGCAAGACTTCTACGATCACCAAGGTAAGGCAGAACGCATCAAGAAATTTCCTTTTCCAAGGCAGTTTGGAGGGATGAGTATGGTTTTCGTTGGTATCTTCATTTTCCTTCTTCCCTTCGGAATGCTCAATGCCTTTCAGGAGTTTACTGATACATCATTCTATTGGCTCTCTATTCCCTTTTCTGTTCTGGTAGGATGGATTTACTTGACAATGGAATTGGTGGGTGATTATTCGGAGAATCCATTTGAAGGATTACCCAATGATGTTCCCATGCTAGCCCTTTGCAGAACCATAGAGTTAGATCTCCGCGAAATGCTCGGAGAAACAGATCTTCCCGAAGCTGTTCAACCCCGAAGAGGTATCTTGATGTAATTACAAACTCAGGATATTCGCCCAAAGTTGATAGGCTCCTTCAACACCGGCAGGCAACTCTCTAAAGAAAGAGATTCCGGTGTATACCAAAGTTCCATCTCCATAATCAGCGATAAGTAATGCACCGTTTTTAGCGGTTTCATCTCTGTCGTTCATCAACAATGGAGCTTTAAACTCTTTTGACCAATCATCAGGAAAGTATAAACCGCGTTCTTGTACCCAGTTTTCCCATGATTTCTTGGTAATCTCATTTGGACTCTGCAGAACTTTGTGAATCTTGTCGACTTTAATTTCTGCATCTTCTTCGGTTACTCTATCGCGTGATAAAGTGATATCATATCCCTCCGGCATAATCTGCTCTGTTTTGAGTCGGTGAGCAGTGTTGTATTGGAATACTAAATTTCCACCGGCCTTGGCATAGGCATGAAATTTTGGAAGTGCTTGATCAATACCTTCAATGGTATTTAGCGCTCTGATTCCGAAGACAATAGCATCGAATTGAGAGAGCTCGTAAGGATCGATGCTTAATGGATCCAATATAATTACTTCAGCTCCCAATTGCTCTATAGCCTCGGGCACTTTATCTCCGGCACCCATAACATAACCCACTTTTTTGGCCTCTAGCTTAGCATCTACAAAGTGAATTCGAATCGTAACCGGTTTTACATTGTAAATCCAAGGTAAATGATCGTGTTTGATGGTGACCATACTCTGCTCGATATCCTGTCCATCCGCTTTTACATTCAGCGTAATTTCTGTGCTGCTGGTATTGAATTCAAATGGAATTACATCGCCTTGATTCACATTAGTAAAGGTTTTTACATCGGCAAATCGACCTTGTTTATCTTTGAATTGGAGGAGTACTTCTTTACCAATATCTCCAACAATTTTTAACTGACCTTTAACCGTAGCTTCCTGAGAATTTACTGCAATTAAATCGCGGTTTTCTACTTCTATGACTACAGGAGCAGAAACTATCGCAGGCTGAATAATCTCTCCTTTTACAGGGTCACTACTTCGATACACCAAGGGTATTTCCCATTTGTATTCATCAATTTCCAGAGTAAATGTGGGTTGAGAGAATGCATCCCAAACCATAATATCTAAGGGCAGTACTTCTTCTACTCCCGGCTGAAGTTCTTTGTTTACTGCAATCATCATGTCTTTGTATTGCATGAATCTGGCATCTTTAACCGTGGGTCCGAAATGAAGCATATGCAATTCAGCATGAACTTTCCCCGTAGGCACCACGGGTTCATCTACCGAGATAAATATTCTCAATCCCTGGCTGTAATAATAGAGTTTAGCCAAGGCTTGTTGTTGATCGTAATCTATAAAACCTTCTTTCTTAAATCGTTTGAGTCTGTTTAGATAATTCGCATCCTCAAATCGCTTGAGCTGCTGAAGTTTCTCTAATTCTGCTTTTGCTTCTTCTGTTTCTTCCAGCACTTTTTTCTGCAGTAAGAGATGATTGTTTTCTCCATCCAGAAGCTGGAGATATTCATATTGTTCACCGTATCTCGCCATGGTTCCAAAACCCTGACTTTTATGCATGCTTCTGCTTTTGGACGCAATTTCTGAAGTGGTCATTCCTAACTCCTCAACATAGGCTTCCACATTGAGCTTTACGTAATCAGCCGGGTTGGCATTCACTACTGAATCAAGTTTTTCTTGAGATCCGTAAGACCAGTAGCTGGTATTCCAGTAAATTGCTTTTGGAGTCCACACTTCTAGTTCCTCTAACTGCTTTGAGAAAGCGCGTGGATTTCCGGCCATTTCAAAGGCTTCCTGAGCTAAAATTGCGCTTGCTGTATGGTGACCATGAGTAGATCGCAATCCGTCGGTCTCGGGAGAGAAACGGGTAATAATAATATCCGGTTTGAAAGAGCGTATCGCATACACTACTTGCTCTAGTATTTCTTTCTTACCCCATTTTTCAAAGGTTTCTTCATGACTCTTAGAGTATCCAAAATCTACAGCAGAAGTAAAAAACTGTTGTCCACCGTCAATTCTTCTCGCTGCGAGTAATTCTTGTTCGCGAATCAATCCCAATTCTTCTCCTAATTCTTCTCCAATCAGGTTTTGACCTCCGCTTCCACGGGTCATGCTGAGATAAGCCACATCGGCATGGAGGTCATTGACTAACCAAGAAATAAGGCGTGTGTTTTCATCATCCGGGTGGGCTGCAACATAGAGTACACGGGTAGTATTCATTATTTTGTTTACCTCGAGCTCGAGTTGACCTCTAGAGAAATTATGTGAATTTTGATACCAATCGCTTTGAGCAAATCCGCTCGTAAAGCAGATCAGAACAAGCGCAATTAGGGTTTGGATTCTTACGTTCATTAAGTGCAAAGTAAATTGAAGGATTGAATTTGCATATATATACCGACAATCATCTAAATTTGTTCGATCCATGTTTGGTTTAAATTTTAACAGACTACCGAGACATAGACAATTTGACTACAAGCCAGTCTACTTCAACCCTGAAAAGGAGGAATTAGACGAGCGTGTTAGTTATATCCGAAGATCTATGGGGGAGGAAGAAAAGAAGGAAGAGTCTATCGAAGAACGTATTCGCGCCGGATTTAAGCATAACCAAAAAGGCTTGCAGCTGGCAAAAAGCCCATCAAATCGCTTTTACGGTCTGAGAATCGTGTTGATTGGTGGATTTTTAACATATGTTTTCTACAAATTATTGAATACTAATATCCTTGAAACTATCTTCCGGCTCTAATAAGAGATGTCCGGTCAGATACAGTTATTACCAGAGAGTATAGCCAATCAGATCGCTGCGGGAGAAGTCGTTCAGAGACCGGCTTCAGTGGTGAAAGAGTTATTGGAAAATTCGGTAGACGCAGGTGCTACTCAGATCCGTTTATATATCAAAAACGGGGGAATCAATTATATACAAGTAGACGATGATGGAAAGGGGATGAATGCCCTGGATTCCAGAATGTGTTGGGAGAGACATGCTACTTCCAAGATTAGGTCTGCTGATGATTTATATAAACTTAACACGCTTGGATTTAGAGGTGAAGCTTTGGCGAGTATAGCTTCCGTGGCCCAGGTTGAAATGAAGACCAAAACCCGGGATGAGCCCTATGGAACCCGTTTGGTGATTGATGGCGGTAGAGTGCTTGAGCAAGAGAATACAGCTACTACTGATGGGACCTCTATCACTGTAAAAAATCTGTTTTTCAATATTCCGGCAAGGAAGAACTTCCTGAAAAGTATTACGGTAGAAACCAAGCACATCATGGATGAGTTTAACCGTGTGGCTCTTGCATATCCGGGGATAGGTTTTGAACTTTTCAATCAGGGTAAATCTGTGGTGAAACTGAATTCGGGAACCTTACGTCATCGTATTTCTGAACTATTCAGAATAAAAGAGGATGATTTATTAGATGCCGGTGAGGAAACTGAAATTGTAGGAATAAGCGGCTTTATTGGAAAGCCAAAGCTATCCAAAAGAACCAGAGGAAATCAATATCTATTTGCCAACGGAAGATTTATTCGCGATGCATATTTGAATCATGCCATTAGCAGTGCTTTTGCAGGTTTAATGGAAGAGGGATATCACCCTTTTTATGTGGTATTTTTACAGGTAGATCCTGCTAAAATTGACGTGAATATTCACCCAACTAAAAGCGAGGTGAAATTTGAAGATTCAAGGCATGTATATAGCATGTTACATGCTGTAATCAGAAAGAGTTTAGGGCAGTTTTTTAGTTTGCCCAGTGCGCAGCAGCTTCAAAATAATATTCAGCGCAGTGAGAGCCGAGGTCAATTCCAGAGTACAGCGCCTAATCCAAGGTTTAACCCCTTTGAACCGAGTAAGCAAAAGCAAAAAACGGAATGGGAGAAGCTGGATGAACTGCTAAAGCCTGCAGAGCCTGAAGTTGAGCGTCAAGCTGATTTCTTTCAGGATTTAGTGCGGGAAGATGCATTAGATATCCGCGGTATATTTCAATTGTTGGGCAAGTATATTGTGGTCCAACTGGATGAAGAAATGTGGTTGGTTCATCAAAACAGAGCGCATGAGCAGATCTTATTTGAGCGATACAGCAAAAAGAAAGGGGCTGCGCATACACAGCAGCTGTTATTTCCGAGAACGTTGGAGCTGAGCGCCTCCGATTTTCAGATGTATCAAGATATAGAAGAAGAAATTAGAAATTTAGGTTTTGATGTAAGTGTTTTTGGGAAACAAACCGTGATCATCAATGGCTTGCCCGGAGATCTTGCAAAATCGGATGGAGCTGATGTGCTGGAGCAGATATTTCAGGACTTTAAAACTGATTTTCAGGCTTTGAAGATCAGCAAGAAAGAGGCTTTGATTAAAGCAACGGCTAAGAACACTGCCATTAAGGCAGGAAAGGTTCTGAGCGAAACCGAGATGAGAAAGATAGTGCAAGACTTGAGTCACTGCGACCAATACAACGTTAACCCTAAAGGCGCTCCAATCGTAATTAAATTAGACGAGGATAGTTTGGAACGCTTTTTTCAGAGTCAAGGAAAGAAATGAGTTTTCGCTCCAATACCTTTATTCCCGAACTGGTTAAGAACCTCTTAATCATCAATGTTCTGCTGTTTCTTGGAACAACTTTGTTAGAAGGCAGTGGAATGACCTTCGCCAAATACTTGATTTTATACTATCCGGCTTCGGATCATTTTATGCCGCATCAGTTTATCACGCATATGTTTATGCATGCGGATTTATGGCATTTGTTTTTTAATATGTTCGCTTTGTTCATGTTTGGGAGCAGGTTGGAAGTATCGTGGGGTCCAAGACGGTTTCTAATTTTTTACATCATTGCCGGCTTGGGAGCAGCCCTGGTGCACATCGGTTTTGTTTACTATCAGCTCAGTGTTGGTGATATTAATTATTATCCTGCGATGCTGGGAGCTTCCGGAGCGGTCTATGGTATACTAGCAGCTTTTGCTTACTATTGGCCAAATACACAGCTCTTTATCTTGTTTATTCCTTTTCCTGTCAAAGCTAAATACGTCATACTATTTTTAGTATTTTTAGAGTTAACTTTAGGCTTAGGAAATTTCAGCGGGGATAATATTGCACATTTCGCCCATCTCGGTGGTGCACTTGTTGGATTTATTCTGGTGAAAATTTGGAACAAAACGAACAGAAATTCGTTGTATTAATGCTATGACCATCCGCGACCGTATTCAGATGCAGCTATCTCAGGGCTTATCTGCTCTGCAACAGATCATTGTTCTGAATTTAGCGGTATACTTAATCACCCTTCTTATTTCAATCTTCAGTTCCTTAATGCAGGTTAATTTAACCGCAGGGCTGGAATACTTTTACCTACCCAGTAATTTGAGTCATTTAATTATGCGTCCATGGACCATAATTACCAATATCTTCATGCATGCCGGCTTCTGGCATATTTTAATGAATATGCTGATTCTGTATATGATCGGCCGGATTTTGCAGGATTTTATTTCGAATAAAAGGTTTTGGACCATCTTTTTAGGTGGAGCTTTGGCAGGTTGTTTTCTCTATGTATTGAGTTTCAATATTTTTCCTGCTTTTAGCGATACTGTAGGTCAATCCGTACTTTTAGGAGCCAGTGGTGGTGTAACCGCTATTGCAGTGGCTACGGGGGTGTTTCTGCCCAATTATGAAGTTTTTTTATACGGTTTGTTCCGAGTAAAACTGAAATGGATTGCACTTGTGATGGTGTTGCTGGATTTAGTTGCATTGCCGGATTTGGTGAATGCCGGAGGTAGGTTTGCTCATTTAGGCGGCGCTATTTTCGGGGCTTTATACATCTTATATATGAAAGGGAGTATAAATTTGCCTACAGCAAACATTAAAAGGTCTCGTAGGTCGAAGATGAAAGTGGTGCATTACGATGAAAGAGTAATTCACCGAAAAAGAAAGGCAGAACGCCATAAACCGGATCAGGAGGAAATCGATGCTATTTTAGATAAGATTAATCAATCCGGTTACGACAGCCTCACCCGCGACGAGAAGGAGACCCTGATCAAAGCTAGTGAGTAAATTGCGCTTTGTACTTAAAAATATCCTCTTCTTATTTAACCTGGTCTTCGTACTGGGCTTACTCATTTCATATTTAGCTCCTTATGTTGATCCTCAAGATTTTTGGCCCGTTGCTTTTTTCGGCTTAACCTATAAAGGATGGCTTCTCGCTAATGTTTTACTCTTAATTTTATGGCTTGTTCTCAAGCGAAAGATATGGGCCTATAATGCCATTGTAATCGTAGTAGGAATACAGTTTTTGCTGCGCGATTTTCAGTTTAATGAAGCTGAAGAAGGAGAGGGGAATTTTAAGGTGATGGTCTTTAATACCAGGGTACAGCAGGTATACGACGGTGATAATACCTCTCAACAAATCAATGATTTCTTAGTGGGTAATGATCTAGATGTTGGAGTATTGGTGGAGTGGCTTGATAAGCAAGGCAATATTGATATTGATGCTTTTCCCTACCAACAAATGGTGGCGCTAAATACCAAATCTGATCGTCATAGATACGGACTAAAACTCGTTTCTAAATACAAAATCTTGCGCTGGGAAAGGATTGAATATCCTCATTTTTCAAATAATGTCACCGCTTTCTTTGATCTGGAAGTTGGAGAAAAGATTATTCGGGTGATCGGAACCCATCTTCAGAGTAATAATCTTGTTGCCTCGGATTACTCGAAGTTTATCGAGATGGACTTTGATGATGAGTATAAAGAACATGCAAAGAACGTGGTAAGTAAAATGCGAAGTGCCATGCTGCGAAGAGCTGTTCAGGTTGAGCGAATTTTAGAGATTGTAGATGAGTCGCCTTACCCCGTGATCATTTTGGGCGATTTTAATGATACCCCACAAAGCTTTGCATATCAGCGGTTAAAAGGCAGTAGAAAAGATGCCTATGTAACTAATGGAAGTGGCATAGGAGCTACCTATTTAAAACCCTTTCCTTTGCTTAGAATTGATTTCATGTTGTACGATCCTATCTTTGATTGTAAATCCTTTGAAAGTAGCAATGAAATTGAATCGGATCACAAATTATTAGTAGCAGAATTTAAAATATAGTTATGGAGTTTATATCAGAAGAATTAAGCGATTACGCCGAAGCATTTACTAGTAGAGAAAGCGATTTGTTGGCCGAGATTAATCGGGATACACATGCAAATGTATTGAATCCAAGGATGTTAAGTGGCCATTTACAAGGCAGGATCTTGAGCCTATTTTCAAAGCTTCAGAAGCCGCGTAATATCTTAGAGATCGGGACTTACACCGGTTATTCAGCATTGTGTATGGCAGAGGGCCTGGCTGAAGGAGGACAACTTCATACCATCGACATCAACGAAGAACTCGAAACTCGTTTGCGCTCCTATTTCGATCGTAGTGAGTATAAAGATCAGATTCGCCTACATATAGGAAATGCTCTAGAGATTGTTCCAGCTTTAGGAAAGACCTTTGATTTAGTTTTTATTGATGCGGATAAGGAGAACTATCTCAATTACTATAAAATGATCATAGACGATCTACCTTCGGGTGCCTTGATTATCGCCGATAATGTACTGTGGAGTGGAAAGGTAGTAAGTGATAAGGAACGCGCCAATGACGAAGAAACCAAAGCGCTTCACGAGTTCAATTCATATGTAAATGATGATGAGCGAGTAGAGCAGGTGCTTATGCCTGTGAGGGACGGGCTACTGGTGATCCGGAAGCTCTAGATCCGATTCTCAAAAAAGAATCATCTTCATTTAATTTCTCTAGCATGCCATTGTACTGGGGTCCGAAAGAAAAATGACCCACCAAGATTTCGTCTGAAACCACTACGTGTAAAGATTCAGCAGCGCAGTGTTCTGCAAGTTGAATCTCTTCTATACCTAGATAGCCATCCGGCCCGTGTTTAAAATAATTTAGGTCTTCCCAAAGCGATCTTTTAAACAGAAAAGCGCCAATACTAAAACGATGTGGACATACTGTAAACTCGTTTTGATTGCGGTATAAGCGTTCTGCTGTTTCGTCTATTGGTGCGATTTGATCCCATAGAAATACTGCAGCTTCAGGGTCAGACCAAGCCGGTATATCAACACAAGCAGATTTTAGCGGTCCAAATTTGCTTTTATATTCAGCTTCGGCGTTTAGTTGGTCGAGAACTCTGTGGTAGGAATATCCGTTGATATGTAATAGCGGGGCCACGTATGCCACATCCATCTCGGGACTGGCTTCGGCATGTTCATGAAGTGCAATCATTCGGCCGAAGAAATCTTCGGTGATCATGATATCTTCATCCAACTTCATGATGAGTTCTGCTTTTGGATGGTTTAAGATGGCAATGTTTTTCGCCTTAGATATCTTGTTTTGATAGCAAAGGATGATACTCCAGCCATTTTCCTCGCATTTCTTTTCGAGTTCGGGGTGTTTTGTGAAACCCGGGCAAACCATGCAGACATCCCAGTCTTTTGGTAAGAATTGTTCGATACGATTAAAGAAGTAAGGCCAAAGCGGTCGTTTATAGCCACAAACCAGAATTAAAAGCTTCGACTTTCCGGCTTGCCGATCGCTAAATCTGAAGGTTGAGCGAGTTCTCAATACACGTTGTATTCTCTCTTTTCTTAGAAAAGGAAAATACTTCCGCAGGAGATATCGCAGTTCCTTGAACATAGTACAAATTTAGCCAATTCAAAGCGGCCGATTTTTTTACATGCATAATATAGCGATTGTTTTAGGAAAGATTGAGCTCCAATTAGCTGTAAAATTTGGGGAAAGGACGTAATTTTGTCGCATGAAATTTGGCGTAGTAATATTCCCCGGCTCTAATTGTGATCACGACTTAATTCATGTTTTAGAACAAGTTGGTGGTCAGCCAGTTGAAGAGCTATGGCATAAAGATACGGACCTCAAAGGCTGTACTCATATTTTTTTACCGGGTGGATTTAGCTACGGAGATTATTTGAGAAGTGGCGCTATTGCCAAACTTTCGCCTATTATGGAAAGTGTAATTGCGCATGCAAATCAAGGCGGATTTGTAATGGGGATTTGCAATGGTTTCCAGATTCTATGTGAGAGCGGATTGCTCCCCGGTGCTCTGCTTCGCAACGAAAAGCAATTGTTTATCTGCGATAATGTGTATTTGAAATGTGAAAACACCAATACAGCGGTTACTCACCTTTTAAGCAGCGATAAAGCTTATAAAATTCCAATCGCCCATGCTGAAGGCAGATACTTTGCAGATGATGCTACATTGGAAAAGCTTAAAGCGAATAAGCAAATCATTTTCAGCTATTGCGATGCCAACGGTATTGTTGATGAAGCCAGCAATCCAAACGGAAGCAAGATGAATATTGCCGGAGTTTGCAATGAGGGATTCAATGTCTTCGGGATGATGCCTCATCCGGAACGAGCAGCGTCTGCCGATTTGTTCAACGAAGATGGACTCGCTTTCTTTCAGGCTTTACTTACAGAAGTAAGCGCCTAATTACTTCGTAAAGTTAAATACCTTCTGGTTACTACTTCCGAAGACTCCCAATCCACCTTCAATGTTGGTGTGAATAATGGTAGGCTCTGTAAAAGGGTTATCCGGGTCAAAGGTGAAATTGGCATACGAATTCATAGAACGATTATAGAGGTATAGATCTCTACTTATCGATTGAAGCACCATGTAGAAATCAAGGGTGTTGTCATATTCAATCTTATAACCTCTTCCCGTTTGATCAATAGATTCCCCATCTCTGTCCTTGTCGTCTGCTAAGTATAGTGGCGTCTCGTATTGAATCTGCTCCGTCCCAAAACCACTGCTATAACGGCCTAGTAATTGGTAATAATGACCTTCTCCCGGCATATCCTGAAAGGAGGATTCAAATAGCATTTCACTGATACCAAATCGCGGGTTTACGGGTATAGAATCGTAATCCATTTTAATGCCTTCAATGGTATTAAAGGGTATGGTAGTTTGACTGGTGATTTTCTTCCCATCCACGGTTGTTATTTCCAAATAATAGGTATCTCCTGCTTTTTGAAAATCTATGCTATCATTAAATTGATATTCTTCAAGCGTTGAGTTGTATTCTAAGGTAATGGTCTCATTTGGACCTATTATTTTAACAACTGCATCCGTTACAGGGTCGTAATCTTCAAACTCAGTATCTACGGGGCCAAAGATTTTTTTTGAATGATAAAGCTCTGCTTTAATCTGTGCTTGATCAGCAAATAGAACGCAATACACTGATATTTGATCCTCTGCTTCGGGGTTTGGAAGTTTTTTCAAAAACTGATCTTCACAACTTATGAAAACCAGACCTATGATGATGTAAATTAAGTTTTTCATTAGTTAAATTTTAAAGACCATGAGATTGAAGGAAGGATTGGGAAGAGCGATATCTGGTAAAGGTTACGCTCGCTATTGTCCGTTTGCCAGTTATCATCCGGATCATCAACAATGGCCATATAGAAGAACGGATTTGAGCGGCTATATGCATTGTAAACGCTAAACTCGAAGGTTCTTTCATTTCCTTTTGCCGTTGTTTTAGAGAGTTGAAGCCCTAAATCAAGTCTGTGATAAGCTCGCATTCTATGGCTGTTTTTCTCCCCGTAATTGTATACCGATCGATAGTCTAAAATATTGCTTCCAAAGTATTCTTGATAGGCCACACCTTTAGATGTTGTGGTTGCTAAAGAAATAGCGTTACCCGTTCCATAAACCCAAACCCCTGAGATTTTCACACGGTCTGAGATTTTATAGATTCCTACAAGAGATATATCGTGTCTACGATCGTATTTGGCGTAAAATGGTTTGCCGTTGTTTAGGTCGTCGTATTGCAAGGTGGTCCAAGAAAGAGTATAGCCAATCCAACCGCTAAAAGCTCCATATTTCTTCTGTATGAAGAGCTCTGCTCCGTAGCTTTCTCCTTCACCGGCCGTCACTTTATCTTGCCAATCGCCGAAAGAAACTCCATTTCCATCAAACTCAGGAGCGAGGAAGCTACTGCCTTCTTTATATCCCAAAATATTATTCATGGTTTTATAGTAGGCCTCTAAGGTGATAGAGAAATTGCCTTTGGCGATGTCTTTGGCAACTCCAATGGCTACTTGCTGAGAACGCTGAGGTTTTACTCTGTTTGTAGTTGGAACCCAAAGGTCGGTTGGTAGTCCTAGTCCGGTATTGCTCAATAGATGGATGTACTGATTCATCATAGCATAGCTCGCCTTTAATGAGAAAGAGTTTGTAAGGAGATAGGCCATTGAGAGTCGAGGCTCCGGGTTAATGTAATTTACTTCGCCTTGATAAAAATGGCTGATGCGAAGACCTCCATTAATTTTCCAAACATCAATGGGTTTGTAGGTATCTTCTATATAAATACCGCTTTCAAATGCATTGGTAATATTATCACCTTCGATTGTAGGGAAATCCGTTCCTTTTATAACCACTGCATTTGGATTAAACTGATGATAAGTGACAACAGCTCCTGTCTTAATTGAATGCTGCGGGCTATGGAAATAATCTAAATCGTACTTCAGAGTTAAGTCGCGAATACTCGAACCGAAATTGAGTTCAAATACATCGTCATCCGTTTCTGTTTCAGCATTGATTCCCAAATCGAATTTACTAAGAACAAAAGAGGTGTTAGAGAACATTTTCTTGTTCATTAATCGGTTCCAGCGAAGGGTAGTGGTGTAGTTCCCCCAGCCGAGGTTTCCTTTTTCGGTAAGATCATCGAAGCTATAACGGTAATAGAATTTATCTTTTCCGAAGTATCCACTGAGATAGAGACGATCTTTTTCGCTGAGATCATAGTTCAATTTGGCATTAAAATCGTGAAAGAAATAACCGAAAGTCTCGCCACCTGAAGCAGCAAAGATTAAGGGTTGTGCCAGTATATCGATATAGGTTCTTCGCGCAGCAATAACAAATGAGCCTTTCCCTTTTAAACCGGGAATAGGTCCTTCAAAAACACCTCTGGATGATATTATACCAATTCCTAATTCTCCGGTATATTTTTCGCGGTTTCCTTCCTTCATGCTCATATCGATAACAGAGGAGAGTCGACCGCCATAACGCGCCGGGAAACCTCCTTTTATTAGCTCCACACTCTTAAGCGCGTCACCATTAAAGAGCGAAAAGAAACCAAATAGGTGAGAAGCGTTATAAACAACAGCATCATCCAAAATGATTAAGTTTTGATCGGGGCCACCTCCTCGAACATAGATTCCGGATTGACCTTCGGAACCGCTTTGAACACCAGGCATGAGCTGGATGGTTTTTAGAACGTCTTTTTCGCCCAGGAAGGTAGGAATATCCTTAATCTGCTGAATGGGGATATCGATACTACTCATTTGTACCTTCTTACTTTCTTCCACCTTTCTCGCCGCCACAACCTTCACTTCGCCAATGGCATTGGGAGCATCGCCTAAACTTGCATTGTAGGTAGTATCTGCATTGAGGTTGATCATTAAGGTATCTACCTTATAACCTATAAATGAATAGATGATACGGTATTCTCCCGCAGGGAGAGTTAAGGAATAGAATCCGTATTTATTGGTGGTTGTTCCAATTTTCAAATCTGCTTCATAAATACTTACTCCGGGAAGCAGTTCACGGCTTCCGGCTTCTGTGATAGTACCTGAAATAGTATACTGTTGTGCTAAGGTGAATAATGAAGATCCAATCAAAGCCAAAATGAACGCGAGGCGTCTAATCATGCTGCAAGAATATATTCGTTTGCAGCTTAAACGACATTAGTAGATGAAAAGTTACAATTAGATTAAAAATAATTGGATGAATTAACCAGCGTCTATAAAATCCTGTAAATAAGCGTACTCATTTGTGAGCTTACCCCCTTCTGTAATGGTGGCATTTTTAATGATATCGTCTTTGTCGCCCTCAATAATAAGTGGTAAGACGTGCTTTTTTAGCAGTGCGCCAAATTCTTCGCTGGCATTTACCGGTAACTCTGTAGGTAAATTGGTTACTGCCATAATATCAATGGTATCCTCGCCGAAGGGCTCAACTTGTTTTTGTTGAGACTTAGACCAGCCAAAAGTGGGGTGATAGATGTCGGTGGCTTCCATCGTAATGGGTACTGATCCTTCTACATCGCAGGTGATATCGGCAATTACTTTAATCCTAAAATCAGCTTTAGCGGTATCTTCTTTAGTGAAAAGTGGGGGCATATCATCCTCCCAATACATTCCGTTGATTAGAATATCGGTCTGAGAAAGAAAGGGTTTAAATTTTCCTCGATATGCTTCATGATTTTCGTAAAAATGAGCAGTATCCCAATCGCTACCATCTATTCTCTCGTAGATGTCTTGATTGTCGAGTTGGGTAAATACAGGTTCTTCAGATTCGCTGTTTAAAAAGTCTTCCTTGCTCCATTCTTTGATCCCCATGATATCGAGAACCTCTCTAATACCCGCTGCAACTCTTCCTGTGCCGGTATAGGCGATTTTTACCGGTCCGGGATGTATAAATTTGAGGAGATCCATGCATTGCTCAAAACCCTGACTCTTATAAGCAGGAGGCAACTCAAAACGACCTGTTTTTGTGCCCCAAGTTAGAAATGCATTATAGGTTCCTACGATTCCGGCCCATTTACCAAAACCTAAAATTCGGCCGCCTTGTGGCCAAACCAAGGTTTCGTAATCTATGAGTTTAATTCTTTTATTTACAATGTTTTGAAGCAGTTTTCGATTGTAATCCTGTGCCTTAATGGTATGCGAAAAGAACATATAGGTTTTACCCGCAATAAGTTGGTCTATAGGCACTTCTTTAATCCCGAGAAGAAGGTCGCATAGCTCCATGTTTTCGCCCAAAAGTACACCTGCATCCAGGTAATCTTCAATGGGTATTGCCCTTGCAGGAGAAGGCTCTATGAAGATTTTTATTTCCGGATAATCTCGAAGTAGCTCTGCGCATTGTTTAGGGCTCAAGGCTACTCTTTTATCTGCCGGTTCTTTGAATTCGCGGATAAGACCGATGTTCATGGCGTGAAAGATACGTCTTTACATCATAGATTTAAATTTCAATACATTAAAAAGCGAACCTGAAAATCAGGTCCGCTTATCTTACACAATCCACCAAGGCAGAACAAGGGTTAATTGGCAATCTTAATCATCGTTCAGTATGCTCATATGGAGCGTTTTGTTATTTACTTTTAGATCTGTTCCTTTTTCTTTAATGAGCTCTTCTTGCTTGTCTTCAGCCAGTAATTCTCTAATAAATTCATCGACTTGTGCTGTAGTAACAGTGAGCTCACCTTCTACTTGCAATGCTTCAACCACATAGCTTTCCAAAAGAGATTCCAATTGTTTATTCAGTAAGTCTTGAGATGAGAAAAGCTCTGCACCTAAAATATTGGATCCGGAGACAATCACAAAGCCAATAAGATTATCTACATTCAGCAGTTTTGCTTTAAAATGTTCTTTAATCTCCGACACTTGCTTTTGAAATTCTTCCGAGTTTTTAATGTCTTTAAAGGACCCCGTTGAAGAATTAGCTCCTGCTTTTTCGTGGGTCTTGCTAATTTCTGACCATACTTCGCCTTGGTTTTTGTCAACCACTACTTTCTTTCTGACCTGATTTCCGGCGATACCATAATAGCCTTTAAAGTCGGTTCCGGTGCCGTTTTGCGACCAGCGTCCGTGTTCCACACAGAAAACCTTTACCAGCACATTTTTAGCATCGGGAGGTAGAATAAGTTGTTCGCCTATGGCGCGATCTTGTTTACCGCCGAGCACAATCTCACCCGCCATAATAAAGATGGTGTCTTTGCCGAGATTGGTAATACTTACGGTGTTAACGGTACCGCTGCTACTCACTTCGTGTATGGCAATAGCGCCGGTATCCAGAGCTTCTTGAAGACTGAGGTAATTGGGAGATATTTTACTCTCCTCTTCAAATTCTTTAGTAGCGATAATGGGGTAAATCCGCATATCGTTTTTGGTCCACTCGTCTTCTACCACTTTAAGGGAATCGATCATGGCTTCATATCTGGTATTATCAATATCCGGAGATGTGAAGCTGTAATTCACCGAGTGGTACATTGATAGGTTTACATTTTGCGAGTTGAACTGAGCAAAACCGGTAATAGTCAGAAGCAATAAGGTAAGTGTAAGTAGCTTTTTCATGTTAATCTTGATTTTCTGCAGGTGAGACTTCGGGATTTGGATCTTCTAAGTTTGGTGTAAAAACGGCAGTGCCTTCCATAGGCATTACTTCCGACGGAAGCGGAATCAGCTGAGCAAGCTCGTAGATGTTTTTATAGCCATATCCGTAGAGGTTGATGAAAGTGGGGATGTTTAGTGCTAAAGGCGGTCCTTTACTTACATAAAATAGGTTGTCATTCATGAAATTGTTATTACAATAAATCAGGATTCGAGTGTTGGAGTCCGGGATTACTTTGGCCAGTTTTTCTTCGGAGAAATCGGAGAAGTTAAGATGTACAGCACCTTTAACATGTTTGGCATCATACATCGCTTTTGAACGTGTATCAAGGATGATGGTGTTTGAATCTTGAGCCATCGCCCAGAAGCTATCAGCCATAACCATTCTGGTTTGTCTAAAGCTATCAACCTCGTTTGTAAGCTGAACAAAACCAGAATAATCTACCATAGAAGGATTGGTGATTTGGGTGATGTGAGGAAGTGTCGCTTCACTTAAGTTTAGAAAGCCTAAATCACCGGGCTGCGCAGATGAAGTGCAGGCGTAAACGGTGAAAGCTAATAAATACATAATCTTTTTCATAATCGATATCATTTTGTCTTTCAAAGTTGAGCAGAAAAAGAGCTGTAAATGAGGCTATTGAGCGAATTGTCGGCTTCAATATGTGAAACTGTAAGATGAAGCTGTGAACCTGTATTTTAGGCAACTTGGAAGGGGTGTTTTTGAGCAGTGGAGCAGAAATTTCAAAGTATATTCGTACAAGATTGATACTATTAAGATATATATTGATTCTCCTATTTCTGTTTTCGGGCCTTTTAGGGTTTACGCAGACAAAGACTTCGAACAGTATTTTGGTGGATTCTGCCAATAAGAAGCTGAAATCCGCACCTTTAGATGCCTTTGCAATCGCAGGAAATGCTTTAGCTAAGAGTAAGAAGGAAGGAGATCGGCGAGGCGAAGCCGAAGCCAATAAAACCCTTGGCACCTTGTATTACAACAATAGCGAATACAATAAGGCCATTCCTTATTTTTTGCAAGCCGACAAGTTGTTTGAAGTCTTAAAAGACGATAAAAACAGAGAGTACGTCTTAGATTATCTAGGCAAGTGTTACGAAGCCTTGGGCGAGTTAGATAAATCAATCGGGTATTTTTCTAAAGCAGAAGATTTGGCCGATTCTGATTCCAGCAGATTTGAATTTGCTTTTTCCAATTCCAGAGTTCAGAACAAAGCGGGAGATAAGGAATTGGCGAAGAAGAGCTTAGAGTACGAGCTGGATAATAACTCGGCCTTGGATCCTCGACAAAAAGCCAATGCTTAACTCGAGCTAGGAGGGCTTTACATTCAGGAAGATAGTGTTAAAGGGATTGATCTGATAAAGAAGGCAGTGAGTGAAACAAAGGACAAAGCCGGAGACTCAGTTCAATTGGTCACCTTACAAAATGCGAGTAAAATTCTGAGTTATAATGGTTTTAAGGCACAAAACAGAGATCTGCTTAATTCCGCATTGCAAGAGCCCAGTGTGCCTTCCTATACTTCCGTATCTCACTATAATTTGGGGATGGATTACTTAGATATCAACCCGGAACTCGCAACCTACCATTTTGAACAGAGTGCTGCTCTTGTGGAAGATCAGCCCAAAACACCGGAATACATAAGAGCAGTAGAAAAGCTGAGTGAATCTTATGCTAAAGAAGGCAAATACAAAGAAGCCTTGAGCTCTTACAAGAAGTACGTAGAGCTGGTTGATTCCATGAAAATAGCAGATCTAAAAGCAGAGCTGCGAAAAGAAGTATTGAGTGCTCAGTTTGAAGTGCAAGAGGCTCGAATTAAAGACTTGGAAGATGCTCAAATTGCCGGGGCATTGGAGTTAAAGCGACAGCAGAGAACCATTCTCGGCTTGGCGGTAGGTTTGAGCTTGTTTTTAGTCCTTACCTACTTTTTAGTGAAGAACATTCGCGATAAACAACGCTCTAATTTGCAGATTCAACTGGCTTCGTTGCGAAGTAGAATGAATCCTCATTTCATTTTTAATTCCTTGAACTCGGTGAATGAGTATATCAGTTTGAACGATGAAGTAAAGGCCAATCATTACCTAAGTGATTTCAGCAAATTGATGCGAACGGTTTTAGATAATTCTAACCATGCTACCATCAGTTTAAGTGAAGAAATTCAAAGTTTAGAGATCTATTTAAAATTGGAGCATGCTCGATTTGAAGATCAATTCGACTATGAAATAGAAATTGAAGAAGGCCTACAAGTTCAGGCTTTGTCTATACCTCCCATGCTGATTCAACCCTACATCGAAAATGCAATCTGGCACGGGTTGAGGTACAAGGAGAACCAGGGGAACTTAGAACTCAGTTTTAGTAAGCATAAGAATAAGCTCCGGGTAGAAATTGCAGATGACGGGATAGGACGCGCACGTTCTAAGGAGATGAAAACACCTCATCAGAAGGATTATCAGAGTATGGGAATAAAGACTACGGAAGAGCGAATTCGCCTGTTAAATGAGTTGAATAAGACCTCGGTTGAAGTGAGGATTGAAGATGCATTTCCCGGGAGTGAAGATGTGGGAACCCGCGTAATTTTAAGCTTACCATTAGACTACAGTGAATAGTTCAGGAAACATAAGAGTATTGATCGCCGACGATGAAAAGATGAGTCGGGATTTGATAGAGAAGTACGCACTTAAATACTGTAAGGGATTAGAAATAGTGGCAAAAGCGAAGGATGCGAATGAGGCCATAGCTAAGATACAGGAGTTCAAACCCGATTTGGTATTTTTAGATGTGGAAATGCCCTTTGGGAATGCATTTGATGTGTTGGAAGGTACATCGGAGCTTGAGTTTCAAACCATTTTCATTACTGCTTATTCTGAGTACGCCATAAAAGCCTTCAACTACAGTGCGGCCTATTATATATTGAAACCAATAAACATTGAAGAGTTGGTGAAAGCCG
Organism: bacterium; assembly: GCA_018223105.1. Classification (GTDB taxonomy): domain Bacteria; phylum Bacteroidota; class Bacteroidia; order NS11-12g; family UBA9320; genus JAAEYY01. The sequence continues at coordinate 35,396 of JAAEYY010000004.1, forward strand.
TAGATAAAGCCAAAGAGCTTATCGCCAAGGGCGAAACTTCGGTATTGAAAGAAGTATTAAAGCAGAATCTTCAAGGCGATGGAATTCAGAGGATCGTGGTCCCGGATCAGCAGGGTTTTGAGATTATTCAAACTGCAGATATTGTTAGGATTAGCGGAAACGGGAATTATTCAGATATATATCTTAAGAGCGGAAAGAAGAAAACCATCAGTAAAGTTTTGAAGTTCTTTTCAGATTTGGAAGACCAAAACGGGTTTATGCGGATTCATCGTTCCCATATCATCAATCTTTCCTGTGTTACCGCTTATAGGAAAGGTAGAGGAGGCACGGTTATATTAACAGATGATAGCGAAGTTGAGGTATCAGAAAGCAAGAAAAAGCAGCTATTAGATCAATTGGGTGTGTAATAAATCCACAGCTCGGGCAATGTCGATGCCAAGAGTATTAATTTCTAAAACGTAAAGCGCTGAAAATCAGGTCTTGAAATGTCGGAATAGCCTTTGCGGTACTTATAATATCATGGAAAACGCAACTAAAGAACAATTAAAAGGAAAGTGGAATCAACTCAAAGGAGTTCTCCGCCAGAAATACGGACAATTAACCGAAGATGATCTTCAATATGTTGAGGGTCAGGAAGACGAATTCATCGGTAAAATTCAGGAGAAAACCGGAGAGTCTAAAGAGAAACTAAAATCTATTATAGATAGCATCTAAAATCGAAATTGATGATGATAATCCCGTGTGTATGTAATACCACGGGATTTTTTTATGCCATAGGTATATTCTTACTTAAGCGTGACCGGGCTTGGAGAATAGTTTAATTACTTCGGTAGTATTAAAGAAAACCACAATGAACATAAAAACAATACTCCCGGCCTTGGCACTATTAATTTTCACCTTTAGCTCATGTATAAAATGCGATGAGCCCGAGCCGGTTTATCAAGATTTTGATCAGCAAGAAGATCAACTCAGACGCGGTGGAGATAATAAAGGAAAAGGTAAGAATAAGGACAATGATACTACAGATCCTGATCCCGACACTGAAACCGGAAATGCAGTAGAGTATATGCTCACAGAAGTTGAGGATCACGATCCTTTATACCGATTCGCGGTCGATGGAGATCAGGTCATGTTTTATACCGACCCAAGTGTTACCTCATGGGGAACCGATTACTGGGGATACTGGGACGAGGCTTATGATTGGAACAATGGAGAAGTAAATTACATCATCGGTCTTACCAATGTAACCTACAGTTTCGATGAGATATCTGAAGGGACTTATGAGGTAACGAAGACCCTCATTGTTTCGCATTATTTAACCGGAGAATCTACCACAACAGTAACTGTTCCCGGTATTTACGAAATTCAGTAGTATTTTAGTGCTTTGTAATTAACAATGTGCGACCCCTATTTTTAACTTTTCTTGTAGTTTTTGGAACTAGCTTTTCGGCTTACTCGCAATTGGTGAATAAATTGACGAGAGACACCCTTGGTTTAGAGGTTTTAAGAGAATCGCGGGTGTATCAAAGACATGCATTGCTACCACGGGTTGGATTAGATGTCGGATTTGGAGTTGCTCAATATTTAAAGAACAGGAATGAGGAAAAAAACACAGCGACTCTTACCCTAAAATCTGAGCTCACGTATCAATTGCGCAATTCTAATTTTGGATTTGCTGCCGGATTCTCTTACACCGATGGCCCGTCAAGCTATGTAGATGTTAATCAGTACAGTTTAACAGAGCATTACAGTTTTCCGTCCATTTACGGTTTTCTTGATTACTCTTTAATGCGGTACAGCGGAATTAATGTAAAGAAGTTCGATTTGATTTTGGGATTAGGACTGAATTATACCCAAATAAGAGGGGTGCAGTTGATTATAGCATCGGCGCCAACTATCGGACTGTATGGAGACCGAAGGAAATACAGAGTTCCGGCAATTGGACCTAGCCTGAGGTTCAAAGCTGTGCGCTATATTCGTTCGAGGGTAAGTGTGAGTTTCGATTGGCAACAGCGATTAATGTTTGGAGGTAAGGTCTCGGAGTTTAAGCTAAGCACAGCCAATGGAATGCAGGGCTTTGAAGAACAGCAACATGATGTTGGTGGCAGTTTTATTCATGTGGGATTGGGAGTTTTGTTTTAGGAATTAGATCGTATCTTTGGTATTGCCCACAAACATGAACCTGAGGTTGAAATATTATATTTTCATCGTCTTTAGTTGCTTAACTTTAGACCTCAAATCACAAGTTTTGAAGGAAGGTTTGAAAATCACTTTGGATCGGATTGAGGAAAAAGAACAAAGTAAAAGAGAGCAAGAAGAAGTAGAGCAAGAGGTTGAACAGCATTTGGATACATTTCAAACTACAGATCGTGTATATCAGCATCAAGCTCAAGAGTATCAAAGGAAGTATACCAGATTTGAGTTTGGAGTTGGCTTAACTTTTCCTGAACTGCTGCGAGATGGAATTCAGGATTTAGAAGATAATCCGATGCTCTTGGAACTAAATTATTATGTCACAAACCGGGAGAGGTATGGATTTAGTTTTGTCCATTCCTACTATAAACAAGATGTGGAAGTAAGTGCCGAGTATAGGTTACTCTCCAGTACTAAAAGACATCGCTTTAATTTGTACTACGACCACTTAGTTAGTGATAATGTATTCATGTTTCATAAGAATCTTGAAGTTCTGGTTGGAGCCGGTATAAGTTTAACTCATATCGAAGCTGGCTATTTTGTGATGTTACTAGACGGACCTAAACAAATCGTAAGCACGGTTAAAATTAGAGATAGAATAGGACTAAATCTGAGGCTTCAGGCCAATCAATATTTAGCACGAAATTTAAAGTTTTTTTGCCGATTTGAATACGTGGTATCACCTCCTTTTTGGGTAGAGGATGTTACGGCAATAACGATCTCAGGTGAAGAAGTTGGATTCCCGGGGCATTATGCTCAATTGTCAAATGCATCATTATCTTTAGGTCTTGGAATACGTATGTAGATGGTATATTTGGGTGTTGTCCGATTATCCATGAGAATAATTCTAGGAATTGTAACCTTACTAATAACTTGGAATCTAGCCGGTGCCCAGGCCTTAAAACTTGCAGATTTTGGCTTGTCTTTTGGATCAACAGCTTGGAAAAAACCCGATCGAGTAATATTTAATCATTCAAAGGAAGGGCGAACCGGAACCTTAACAGAATGGCCTGCCATTCATGTCGAAGATATTAGCGAAGGTGAAGGACCTACAAGACCTTACCCCCCTACTTTTTATTATGGCGTTCAACTAGAACTTAAGATAGATGAACAGGCAACAAAGTCGATTTCAACTGAAATTGGATTCTTAAATCTTAATTCACTTTGGGATGGTCCAACAGTGGGTACTTTTCGATTCAGTGACATGATTGATCCAGTACATGGTTTTGTAAAACCCTCAAACTATAAGGTACAAGAATATCGGCTGCGATTTAGGGTAATATACAGTAAAATTCAAGGTAAGTTGAGGATAGGTGCCTCAAAGGTATTCTTTGGAGTAGGGGTGAATATGCAGTATCTCTTGAGTCAGGATTACACACTTTACCTCTCCCATTTTAAAGATTTTAGTCAGCATCATTATCAATTTTCTAATGATTTAAGAAAGTACGGTAGATTTAATCTTACTCCCATCCTCTCGATAAGCAGGTCTATTTACGAAAGTCGTGGTATAAACATAGTTGCAGACGGATCAATAACCGGGGGATATATGTTTACCAACGTTCATAGCTATGGTTTGAAAAATTGGAAATACACTTCGATGCTATTTGATCTGGGGATAAGGATGAATTTTAAAAGAAAAATGCCGTAATTATTTGTATCTTTTCAGAGTAAACTATGTTCCGGATCTCAAATCTACTCCTTGCTATTTTCATCTTGACCTGTACAGCAAATTGTGCAATTAAGGAGCTTTATTCAGAATCAGATTCGCTCATTATCGGAAAGAAAATACATCACAGAGTTTCAGCCGGTTTTCTTTTAAACCGCGTGCTTTCTGATCCTAAGGATGTGTTTCGCCCTAACCGTTTTAGCATGTGTTTTGAATATAGTTTGTTGTTCAAATCAAACTGGTCTCTGGGTATTTTTTATAGTCAGCAAGAAGCTATTTATGTCAATTTCAGGAACGGTACCGGGGTAACTGAAATGTTGCAGACCGCTAGGAATAATATCATACAATTACAGACAGAGTACAATATCTTACCTCATCTTAAACAACAGAATCCAGCGCATGAGCTTTGCTTGGGCTTAGGAGTTTTATATAATAATCTCAAACTCAGACATGAAGTGAAATCGTTTCAGCTTACCGGAGGGACCAATCGAAATAATAGAGATGGATATGAAAAACAGGAGCTCGACCGATCGAATTTTGGTGCATTATTTAGGTTGAGGTATACGTATCAACTTGAAGAAAGAATCTGCTTTTCGGGGATTATCGACCAGAAATGGGCACCGGGGGTGAGTGTAGAGGGGTATAATTACTATCGAGAGCTCACCGAAGAGAATATCCCGATTAGCTGGAAAGAATATGAAGTTTCAGGCACTTATGTCTCGGTAGTGATGGGATTTATATTTTAAAGGATGTTTTATGTTTTCATACCATCTTCATTGAGAATATATTTTGAAAAATTTCGTTTGAGCATCATGAAGTACTTAAGTATCGTTCTGGCTTTTTTTCTTTTCGCATGTGGTTCACCGCAAACAGAAGAGGTAGTGAGTAAGCCACCGGTCCCGGAGCAAATCGACACTTCAAACTCTCTGGTTATAGGCGATCCGGTCTCATACAGTTTAGATGATATCCTCATTTTTCCGGTGGGACGATCGTACAGCCCCGATATTATTAAAAAGAAGATCCCCATTACTCCTAGCTCAAACCAAGAGAAGGAGACCATCATCATATTGAGGTCGTATTATGCCACAGATGGAGCGATGATGTTCGATAGAACGGCAAATGCCGAATTTAGGAACGATTTACAGCTGAAAAGCGATATTCAAAATCTAATTTTCTATAATAAGAAGACGAAGAAGAGCTATTCTTTATACTACGATTCCCTTCATATTCTGTCGTTTGCTATCCACGAAGATTATAAGAAGCCTATGATTTTTTATCGCATTGTAAAGACGGATTTCAATGGAGATTCTATGTACACGGATGAAGATGCCGTGGTGCTTTATGTATCGGATTTAAATGGTAAAAATTTCAAGCAAATCACTCCGGATGAAACGTATTACGACGGTTACACGGAGTATTTAGAAGATGATATGATATTGGTTAAGACACTTCGAGATCTTAATGGCGATAGTACTTTTACGGCTTTGGACGAGACCGATTATACAGAAGTAGACTTGATTCATCCGAAATTTGGTGAATCAATTTTTGCTGAGGGTTTGAAGGACTCTTTGAGGGTGATGATGGGGAGGCGATAATGAGTTGATGATTATGTTGATCAGTAAATTACTATCATAAGATCTCTTTTATAAGCTCAGTTGAAAATAAAACTAACGCTCGCAAGTGTATGAAAGTCCTCAAATCTTCTTAGGTTGTGGAAAATAGTCCTCAGTTCGCAGATTTTAGATTAGCGCTAGATCGCAAAGTAGCGCTGTTTAACCACAATCTAATGCAGTAAGATTCGCAGTAACTCCAAGGAAAATAGATCTGTTACAGCTTGATTTTCAGTATATCAGCTTGCTGAAAATCCTAATACCATTACACCTTCTGTTTCTATTCAAATTGCGTTCTCTTTATCATAAGATAATGGAAGACTTCTTGCGCTATTTATATCAGCAAGAGCCTGTATGGCTCAAGAAATGTAAATAGAGCATTGTGCTGCCGTGACCCTTGCACTACCATGAAGTACAAGTTGTCACGGCTTTTAAACGAGATGATTATGAAAGCAACAGAACACGATTACGACACCCTGTCTCAAGCTATGAACGGATTGAGAGATGAAGGTTATACCGCTCAATTTGAGTGTAATGAGAAAGGTATTCGCTCTGTTAGCTCAGACCAATACTATAAACCTGAAAATCTTAAGATTACACGTCAATTTCGATTCGAGGGAATGTCGAATCCGGCGGATAGTAGTCTTTTATACGCTCTTCGCTCGAGTGATGGAACCAAAGGGACTTTGGTGATGTCATATGGCAGCGAACACTCTCATCACTTAGATCAAATTATTGAAATTCAGGAGGAGGATAAGTAAGATGAAGTATTTATATATTACCGTTTTTGCCTTCCTATTTGCAGCTTGCAATAGCTCAGAGAAGAATGTTGAAGTGAAGGAAGCAGAGGCCTATATCAGCGATAAAACAGAAGCCAATATTTCGGGCTTGGTAACTTTTACTCAATCCAATGACACGGTTCACATGAGAGCACGCTTGAGTAACCTTTCCGCAGGGAAACATGCAATTCACCTTCACGAGAATGGAGATTGTTCAGCCTCAGATGCATCATCGGCCGGAGGCCACTGGAATCCATTAAATATGAATCATGGGAAGATAGGATCTGCCATGTTCCACCGAGGTGATATTGGGAATTTAGATGTTGATTCTAGCGGGAATGTAGACTTTGAATTTAGCACCAATCTTTGGTGTTTGAATTGCGATGATTCTACCAAAAATATCCTGAACAAAGCCGTGATTATTCATTCCGGAGCGGATGATTTCACCTCTCAGCCCTCGGGCGCAGCAGGAAAAAGAGTGGCTTGTGGTGTTATTGAAGCCAAATAAATCGTTAAAAAATCTCTTAATAAGGTCAAATTCAGCACTTAAAGTATGATTTAAGGGGAGTTTCGAGCTATTTTCGCCTTGCATGAAATCTTTCCACCCCAAGCTAGTACTTATTTTCCTATTACTGTTTAGCGCGATAGACTCAAGCGCATTGCTGACGGCACCTACGGGACAAATTCCCGCAGATAACAGTACGGATGTAGTTACATCGCCGAGACTGAGCTTTGCTCCACAGTGGAACAAAGACTATTGGGTATTTGAAGTTTCTGAAGACAGTAATTTCAATACTGATGTTACTCGAGTAACATCTGATTACTACAATACCTATGCTAATGCTCTGGCGTACAATACAAAGTACTATTGGAGAGGGAGATATTACGATAATAATGATTCATCCCACTGGTCTACAACTTTAAGTTTTACTACCGGAACAAAGGCGACAATTTATTCACCTGCTGATGGAGCAGAATTGTACGGTGCTATTTATCTAACAGTATATCGAAGTAATCATGAATTTTATGAATACTTACTTGATACTACAGCAGACTTTAATTCAACCTTGTTCAGACGAAGAGTTGAAAGTGATAGCGCTGCAACAGGATATTGGGAAAACACGGAGTTTGATTCACTTTATTTTGGAATAAACTATTACATGAAAGTGAGGTCATTCGAAGATGGAGACACCTCTGAATGGTCTGTTGTTCATCAAATTTTTTCTACCACACGTTATCAATACAGGAAGTTTTTAAGCAGAAATTTAACCAGTGTGAAAATTAGTTGGGTTAATTATCCTGGTATAGTGAAGTACGAAGTGCAATTTGATACCGATACTTTTTATAACTCTCCGGATTTAGTGGAGTTTGATAAGCCTTCAGAACAACTTAATAATGAAATTTGGATTCATGAACTCAATTTTGATACAAAGTACTATTGGCGACTCCGAGCTATTTCTGCAGTGGACACCTTTACTTGGTCTAGTTCAGAGAGCCTAAGCACAGATGATATTCGTAATCCTGACATAGGCTATTACTGCAATACTGAAATCGACTATTTTCAAGACGATGCGATTCACGGAACACAGTTGCAGTTAGATACAGTTGCCGATTTTTCTTCACCCTATTTGTTGGATTCGTTTATCATGACTGATACTAGTTCTCCTAACGGTTATTTTGTGACCATACCCGCTGAAAATCTGTATTATGGAAGAACCTATTTCGTTCGAATTCGTGGTTTCCACAGTAAAGATACATCAGATTGGAAATTGAGAACGCGAACGATAAGTCCTTTTGGCCAACTCAGATATCCTTATACCAATGACATTGTTAGTCCGGGAGATTCTGTGACCTTTGACAACTCAAAAAGGCATGGGAATTATTTTAGAATTCAAATAGATAGCACTTCCGACTTTTCATCGGTGGGATTGTTCGATACGGTTATAACTGAAACCAATGAGTTTCTAACTTATTTTAGACCTAAACTGGATTACAGTAAGACGTATTATTGGCGAATTAAAGTTGCTAATGAAAATGATACGAGTGTTTGGAGCAATATCCAAGTCACTAGAACTTTCAATACATTGAGTTACCCTAATCTGGTTTATCCTTATGAAGGCTGGAATACAGGGACGATTATTTCTCCGGAAATTCGCTGGGATAAGGAGAGTAATACCCATTATCAGATTCAACTGGATACAAGTCCCAACTTCAACAGTGCAGTCTTGTACGATTCCCTGGTAACTGAATACGACGGGAAACATAAAGTTGAACATCTATATTTTGATCAGGAGTATTACTGCAGGGTGAGATTTGTGAAAGGCAACTTGAAATCGGATTGGTGTCCCACACGAAATTTTAATACGATTCGGGAGATCAGAGATTTAGATCCCGAACAGAATGATAGCAACATTTATCCAATCAGCTTAGATTGGAGGTCAATTACCGGCACTACGGGTTATATCATGAGATTGGATACCAATTCCGATCTATCGACAGCAAGAGTTGATACGGTAATGGAAGAGAATGCCTTTTTCCATTATTTGTGGGTGTATGGTATTGAATTAGATTTTGATCAGGAGTATTTCTATCAGGTGAGTTTATTTCATCCAAAAGACACTCTGGATTCGGAGATTATACGTTTTATCACGAGGTCGAGGCAAGCACCGGTGCATAATAGTCCGGCAGATGGAAGCACCGACGTACCATTGAACATCAATTTGAGTTGGAAAGCCTATTCCGGTTCGAATACCAACGGTTACCTCATTGAATATTCTGAGAATCCGGATATGTCGGATTCAGTTGCGAAGTACGTAACCGGAACGGGGCATAATCCAAATTTGACCTTTAACAAGACCTATTACTGGCGAGTGAGAGCCATGTACAATACTACCATTGTTACTTCGGATTATTCAGAGCCGTGGAGTTTCACGACCATCAAAGGCTATCCTCAAGTGATTCTTACATCGCCTGCAAATGGCGCAAATGATGTTAAAATCGACACGAAATTGAAGTGGGAACCCGCGCAGAATGCATCGGAGTATACCATAGAAATCGGCTTGGACCCCGACTTCCTCGGCAAATTTACCAGAACCAGCAGTATCAATGAATTAGAGTTCAGTTTTTCCAAAAACAAAACTTATTACTGGAGGGTGAAGTACAAGCGAAATGGAGTTTCAAGTCCATGGAGTGAAGCTTGGACCTTCACCACCGGTGAGCGAAGCAGTTCTATAGAAGACATCGCAGAAATAGGGGTGAAAGTATATCCTGTTCCTGCAAGCGAAGTATTAAACGTAGACTGCAGAAACAGCACCTTCAGACCTGTGATGATGATCAATGCTATGGGTCAGGAAGTGTTTGTTCAGTCTTATGCAGATGCAACTCCTGTAAGCGCGATAAACGTTTCCGGTTTTGCGAAGGGTGTTTATACTTTGGTCTTCACAGATGGTGTTTCACTTGTCCGTAGGACAATCTTAATAAACTAATAGGTGCAATGAGTAATAAGATTTTCGGCATTGCTTTGTGCATCCTAGCACTTTCTTGTAGTAGCACCGAAAACAATGAGGAAGTACCTGCAAGTTTAGGTACTTTCGAAATGGGCGTAGGTGAGGAGTACATTAAGTTTAATGAAGGAGATCGATGGGTTTTTCAAGACGAAATTTCTGCAGAGTTTGACACTATAACTTTCAGGTCGTTTAAAAAATATGAGAGTGGCTTGTACAACCCTAAAGCAGGATTAATTTATTCAAAACCTGATTATCAAATATTATGGACAAGTAGTCTAGGAGATTTCCATATTTTTACTCTTGGGCCTTGCTCGCCTACAAGCGTTGATACAGGCTTTTTTAAGTTCTTTACTTCTACAAATGGGAATGTTAACATGATTTTTTTCTACCCTTTCAGAGAAATGGTGGATGAGCCATGCTTAACACGAGATTTTGATGCGCCTGATTTATTTGACTCCATGGAACTTAACAACATCATTTATCGCGAGGTAGCAAGATTTACTATAGATGAATACACCTTAGATACCACCGGAACCTACAAAGCTCATTACTATTGGGCTAGAGGAGCCGGCTTAGTTCGGATTTCTTTATTTGATGAGAATGATGAGCTTGTAAAGGATCTTATAAGGTTGTAGAATTTATCTTACTTTTTTGAAAAAGCGCTTAGTCACCCGTAAGGGGGGTAACAAATCTTCCTTCTCCGCCAGTCGGTGGATATGAAAGACATAAGCCTCTCCTTGAACTTCCGCATTCTCCGAAACTTGTGTATGAGGATCTTTTGTCTTGACACTTATCTTTTCTTTTTGAGATCTTCCTTCTCAGTTGGCTAACTGATACGGAAGACATGGGCCGCCTTGACCTTAAGCTCTGGGTCTATTTCTTTCACAATATTATACTTCGCTCTTCATCCCCCGAATCCGTTGGCTAACGGAGTAGGGGGACCGCAATATTGTGAGGCCCACCACACGGTTTTCGTCTTTAAGTCTGGGCTTCAATTTAAACTTCTTAATTCTTGAACTATTGTCCGCCAGCTGGCGGATTCATATTTGATATTTCCATCTGCCCTCCCTCACCAAGCCAACGAGAGCGCGATAAGGAAGCCCATTATGATCGTCAACATTGAGAATAAGATTAACATGATCATCCCTATAACCAGCCCTTTGTAGGGTTCTGGATTGTAGAGCACGAAAGAAACACCGGTAAATAAATTTACAAGTCCAATAATTAAGAGAAGCCCTGCTAGTGCTAACAGTAGTGAACCGAAAAAGGTTGAATAGTAAAATACATAAATGCTTGCTAGTAAAACAGCTACGCCTATAAAGGATTGACCGATTCCTTTTTTAATATCAGGATGAAAAGGTCTTTTTGAATTAGTTTTTAGGCTGTCGTTTTGAGGGATGTCCGTCACTTGGGTGAAGACGCTCCTTTCTCTTTCTATAAAAATTTCCCGAGGTTCTATAAGAGGTTTGGGATGTAATTGAGGGTCAGTTTTAAACTCGGGTTGTACAGATTCACCTTGGAAATCAACAGTGCTGATGTTGGTCGGTTCAAGTTTAGTGTCCTTGTCTCTTTTTGACTTGGAAGCCCACGTTTTTTTATGTTTTACCTTGTATCTTGTACTCTGGTAGTATCCGTTTTGTTTCACTACAGAACAGGATGCGAGAGTTAGGATAGTTAGGACTAAAACAAGCGGTTTCATAGCGATATGCCTTAGCCAAAGATAGGGATTTTGAATTTTCTGTTGGGTTTCACCGTTTTCTAAATTGATGTGAAGCTTTAAAGAACAAAGTAGATTAAGATCAACCCTCCCATTATGATGGACATCATCAGCAGATTTAATATAATAAGTGCAATAGCGAGATTTCGGCCTTTGAGGCTAGGGGCAAGCCATTTTAGAGAGCAAAGCCCATCAAAAAACCTGAAGGTAGAAATGTAAAGTGCATAAACAATGAACGGTGCTACAACTATGTAAGGACCATAGATAGTGCCAAAGAGAATAGTTTGAATAATGAAGTACAGTAAAATACCATAGGTTTGAAGAGTGAACTTGGTGTTTTCTATAATTAAAGGATGATACTTCACTCTATATAATGCCGTATCATAAGAAACTGGATCCGGTGTATCGATCTGAATAGAAGGAGTGGTATAAAGAACTTCTTGTTTTAAACTTATAGAGTCAAACTTCCCTGGAGGTCTTATATCTGAACTATTTAGATCTTTACTTTTAATTTTTTGAGGCGCAGAGAAATGAACCACATCTTCAATGGTTTTCTTGGAATCCTGCCTTTGAAAGATCTTGGGCGTTTTAATCCTGTATTTCCGACTTTGGTAGTATCCGTTCTGCTTAATTACAGCGCATGAACTGAATATAATACAGAGTAGAATGAAGGCCTTGGGTTTCATGTTACGGGACTTTGAACTTATACAACGTTAATACGCAGATGGTAAAGAAAAGATACATTCTGACGGCTGGCAGGAGGTTTTATTTACTTTTTAAGAGCGCTAAGTCACCCTTAAGCGTGGTAACAAACCTGCCTGCCGGTAGGCAGGAAATCAGGAAATATAAATGTGCTGCTTTTTGACTTTTCGCACAAGCTATCGCCTCAATTGCCGTCATTCCCTTTTCTTTTTGAGACCAAAAAGAAACAAAAAGTCTTTCACAATATAATGCTGTCCACCCTCTCTCAGATAATTGAAGAAAATTTAATAAAAGCAACAAATCTGTTAACCTATATGGGAACTTCAGTGCTGCTAGATATCATTACATTTTATTTTTATATGGCTTTTTGCAGGAGCTACAGATTTAAATGCAAGCACTTTTATTAATTTTCTAATCAATAATCTGATTCACCCCAACGCCGGCCCGCAATATTGTGGTACACACGCACAGATTCGACTTTATATCCAATTGATAGTTATTTAGACGAACTTTTTAGGTATTGATACATGAGTATTGGAACTTCCTTGGAATTTGGAATTTGGTTTTTGAATATTTTCTGGTGCTTGTAATTTCCGAATTGAGTATTCAATTTCAGATTTCACAAATCTGAATTTGCAGTTGTAACCAAAACCAAATCCGGTGTTCTATTAATAAAGGAGGTTCAATATGAGATAACACATACTCTAAATTTTAAGCTATGAAAAATATCAGTTTTCTTATCGTCGTCCTTTTCTCTCTTTTACATGTTCAAGCTCAAGTGGTAAGTGATACTCTTTTCTATGGAGTAGATGACTATCATTTAAGTGAGCAACATAAATCTAAACTCAGGTCTATTTTTAAGCAAATACCTTCTTATAGTAGCATTGATATTATAGGCTATGCCGATAGCTCAGGCTCTTTTGATTATAATGACGCACTTTCTAAGAATAGGGCTTCTAATGTGGCGGAATACGTGAAAAGTTTAAGTGAAGAAGAGGTAAAAATAAAAGTATCATTTAAAGGTGAGGGAGAAGCTAAACAAGGCAATATGGCTCAAAATCGAAGGGTGGTGTTATCATACAATGTCAACAACAGCCATATCCGCGATCTATTTAAAGAATTAGCAAATCCGCTTCAACGGTTTTGCATAAAACCCAACCGCGACACTGTTATCACAGGTCAGCAAGGCACGGTTCTTCATATAAAAGCTGGCACATTTAAAGCGAATAAATGCGTGAACATTGAATTGAAAGAGGCATATACGTTTTCTGATATGCTGCTTGAGAACCTGAATACCACCTCCAATGGTCAGTTATTGTCTACCCAAGGAATGGTCTACCTTAACGCCATGGTGGATGGAGATACGGTGAAACCTAAAAAAGAGATTACCATTATGATGCCTTCGGATGGCGTGGATCCTGATGCCAAAATATTCGACGGTGAACGAGACCCTCATTCCGATGTGATGAACTGGACTGTGAATAATAGCTCTGTTCTCCGATCTTTTAATGTTGTACAAGTAGATCGGTGTATTACTACAAGGGGGAACTGCTTGCCTTGTTTTGAAAATAGTCAAAGTTTCGTGTACAATAGTGACTCTATTGCTTCCAGGTGTCGAGATTATTTCTACAGTTGTATTCAAGGTGCACTCGGTTGTTACAGATGTAAATTCTTATGCAGAATAGCTAGAGCACCTTTGGGTCTACTGGGGATTGTTAGTCGAGATCAGCATTGGATCAACAAAGAATTTAGAGCTTGTCAGAGAAGCTTGCGCCGGCTAGAAAGAATGGAGCAAAATGCCCCTAGTTTTTCTTTAGACAGTATGATGAGTTTTATGAGAATTACTTGGCCTGAGATCAATTTCAACAATCCAATAAAAAACAACAAGAAGCAAGAGGAGATTTATGACATTTATAATGCTTTGCGTGAAGCTGATGCAATAGCAAAAAGTGGAACGGTTTCATTGGATCTTGCGAAATGTGAAGAATTGCAATCTCTCATGCAAACTTATGATGTCGAGACCCTCGAAGAGCTCTTTATGGCTATCAATAAGCCATTATTAGATGAGTTTGGAGTAGACAATATGCCTGAGTTAATGTCTGCTATACAGAACCGTAATCTGGATGATATTGAAGTTGCATACCAAAACAAAGAAATCTCGTTTCAAGATTACAATTTTTACATCTTCAATTCATCTAATCTTGGTTGGAAGAATATCGATGTTTTTGCTGACCTAGCTGGTTCAGAATTGGTAGATATGGTTGTAAAGTTTAAACCCGATAGCAGCACCGATTTTAAAATAGTAATCCCCTCAATGAACTTTGTGATTGCTGCAGATATCGAAGCACGAGACTATCAATTTAAAGACTTTCCAAAAGATTTGGAAGCCTATATCGTTGGCCTAAGATATGAAAATGGAGTCCCTTTGTTTTTCATGCTCAAAACCCTCACTCAAAAACTCAAAATCGACCCGGATTTTAAATCCTTGAGTTTGGAGGAGTTGAAGGGGAGGTTGAGGGAGTTGGAGTTTTGAAATTAGAGCCCAATTACCTGAAAAGGTATCTCCTTTCTCCAGATGTTGCCATAAGGGTCGTTTAGGTATTGAAATGTCGATGTTTGGTAGGTTAATGGATTGATTTGTGCCGAATATGACTTGAGCAAATGATTTTAAGTTCTAATCCTCAAGTATTTCATGATTTCTATTAAATGATTTATAACTTTATTCATTCCATCTTTAAGGATATAGATATTTTTCCTAAAGTCTTCTCTATACCAGTTTGGATATACTGTTTTATTAGCATAGATCGTAATATTGGACTTGTAGTAACTCCAATAGACGTCAATGCCATGAATACAATTCATGGCATTTTTTCGCCAAAAAATATCATACAATTGCTCCAACTCTTCCTCCTTAATTTTTGGTTTAAGGCTTACACGCCTAATATTTTCATCAAGCTCATTATTTTCACTTCCGAATTCTATATCAACACTTAATTTTTCTAAATAAGGGTCACAACTAAGCCATACATAATTGTTGTTCTCAAATAACTCAAACTTTTTATTCTCAAAGACCTCATTTACTATTTCACTCAGGTGTAAGTAGTTGTCCTTCTTCGGTTTCAATAAATTGAATCCAAATGTTTTTAAATCCTGTTGCTTTTGACTTTTTTTCTCAATTTGTGCCGTTTGGATTATTGCTGAAGCTTCTTCAAGTGCATCATAATAAAGGTTGTCATCTGAGTGCCAGCCGTTTTTAGAGAGAAGTACTCCCATTTCTCGATTTTCCTTTTCTGTTGGCCCATAAAGGTTCATAGACCCTATTATCATTTGATTTTCATTGAAGTAACATTTTGCGTGTACGTTAGAATGATTCAAGATAGTCAGGTGATCAAGCTCATATAGCTCTTGTCGTTGTTTATGATCCATTGAGTTTTCTCGATACACTAACATTATTTCTTTCCCATTTTTACCGGCTTCGATTATTTCACCTTTCAGTAGTGGTGAAACTTTGATAAACGGAACTATCAACACGATTTCTGACTCTGCGTTTTTAATTATTTCAGCAATCGCTGCAACTGAATTATCTCTATTTAGAAATTTGGCCATAAATGATGGCCGCTAATTTAATATTACTCTGAAGTTTCTTTGAAAAACTAATTATTCATGTTTTAGTTCTATTTGGTGTTACTCCTATTGAGGTAATACACCCCCTCAATCCTGTCAGTTAAAGAAATATTTCATATTTTCACCAGCCAATTTACCCCGATGAGTTTAGTTCAATTAACCAAGTCACGAATTACCAGAGGTATACAATGCCCTAAATCTCTGTGGCTATACAAGCACAGTCCTGAACTTCGTGAAGTTGACGATTCTTTGCAAAGACGGTTTGATACTGGTACAAATGTTGGGATTCTAGCCCAACAACTTTACCCGAATGGTATAGATGCGAGTGAAGGTTTCAAGTACCCTTGGGTTCCATCAGCTGAAAGTACCACAGAACTTATTGCCAAAGGGCAAAGCGTGATTTATGAAGCTACATTTATTGCTAATCAGGTTCTGGTTGCGGTAGATATTTTGGTTAAGAATGAAGATGGCTGGCATGCTTATGAGGTTAAAAGTACCAACGATTTAAAAGAGCAGCACATCCCTGATGCGGCAATTCAGTACTATGTAATGCAGCAATATGGCCTAGAACTCAAAAGCATGAATATCATCACTTTCAATAGAGACTACGTTCGAAGGGGAGCGCTAGATATTCAGAGTTTATTTAAAGTTCACGAGATTACTGAGGAAGTTCAGGAAATGGAAGACAGCCTGCCTGATATTATTTCGGATTTAATGGAGGTACAGCAATCGGATACTTGTCCTTCGGTAGAAATTGGAACCCATTGCAGCAATCCCTATTCCTGCGATTTCATGGGACACTGCTGGAAAGAGGTACCGGAATACTCTGTTTTTAACTTGACACGTGCGGGTTCTAAAGCCTGGGATTTGTATGAGATGGGAATTGAAAAAATTGAAGATATTCCGGAGGAATTTCCTTTATCTGATGCGCAAGCCATCCAAAGAGATGCTGAGTTAATGGGTAAAGAGTTCATTAATGAAGAGGGTATCCAACGATTTCTTGATCAGCTTGTTTACCCCATTTACCATTTCGATTTTGAAACCATCATGCCGGCTGTTCCCATGTTTGACCAGAGCAGGCCCTACCAGCAAATACCTTTTCAATATTCCTTACATATTGAGCAGAAAGATGGAAGTGTGGAGCACAGGGAATTTTTAGCGGAATCCGATGGCACGGATCCAAGACCAAAACTAATTCAAAACATGCTGGCAGACTTAGGGGCAGGAGTAGAAGGAACTATACTTGCATATAGCAGCGGTTTTGAAAAAGGAAGAATTAAAGAACTGGCCCGGGATTTTCCTGAATTTGAAACAGATTTAATTTCCCTTATTGAACGAATCCAAGATCTCGCTATCCCTTTCAGCAAGAAATATTACTACACCAAAGAAATGCAGGGAAGCTACAGCATTAAAGCGGTATTACCTGCCCTCTGTCCGGACCTCTCCTACTCCGACCTCGAGATCCAAGAAGGCGGCACGGCCAGTGACACTTTTTTGGCCATGATTCAAGGAACTTTTGAAGGAGATATAGACAAAACAAGAAAAGCGCTTTTGGAATATTGCAAGATGGATACGAGAGCGATGGTGGAGGTGTTGGGGAGGTTGAAACGGCAAGTATTATGAAATATGAGTGAAATAGATAAAAAATTGACGAAACTTTACGATTTTCTGGAAGAAAATAGAAAGTACAACCATCAGGTCCAATACAACTATTATAAAGCTTACATAGGTGCTTATTCCGAGCCCATTGAACGAACCTTGCACCTTCTTTATCACGTTACAAACACTCAATCTCAGCCCCGGATACAAAATGTTGCTAAATTTTATAGGAAGATTTTGGGCCAAGGTGGATCATTAGATTCAATGCAAGAATTCATTCTAACTTTAAATCCAAACGAAGAAATATTTAACTTGACTACTCTTTTTAAGAATATGACTAGTGAAGATAGTTGGGGCCCTAAGACCTCTTCATTATTTGTAAAATCGGTGTATCAACTGCATTGTGGTTCTTATCCAAAAGAGTTTGAATTTTGGCAAGATGTGCCACAACAGTTATCGGATGAGAATCAACTCTACTTGCCGGTTGATACAGTAATAATTGAGCTATTTGAACGAATAACGAATGGGGCTATATCAGACTTTTATAGTATCAATGAGGTTATCACAAGTTGCTCTCAAAACGGTGTTGAAGTTTGGGATGATTTATGGTTTTGGGGATATATAAATCAGAAAGGATCTGGTAAAAACAGAAGTTTGGAATGGAATCTAGATAAGTATTGGGCTAATCAATTCACTGATAAGGACCCCGCTACAATTAATGAAATTGAATTACTATCCAAACAGTTTAGATCAATAATACTAGGTAATGGCTGAGAAAACCTTGAATCAAATCCTGACAGAGCTCACTTTAAGGGAAGATGAGCAATTAAGAGCCCTTACAGGAAAAGGAATATTCTTTATTCCTGAGCTTGCCTTTGCTTATTTGTGTGGGAAGGCGCTTTTTTCAAAAAATGAGATATCCAAAGAATACATTTGGGTAAGAGAACGCACATATCCGGAGTATGGCATTGCAGATTTAGTCTTGGAACCAATAGATCAATCAGTTCATAAAGAAATAGTGCTTGAATTTAAAATGGATGTGGCTATTGATTCGTACATATCTGATATCATAAAGCTGCAAAGACTCAGTGAATCTTATCACAGATATCTCATTGCTCTCAAATTTCTGTTCAGTGAACAAATTGAAGACTACAAGGAATCACTCCGGTCTAAGGTAATTTTAGAATGGAGTGCCACTATTGTGGCACAAAAGGAATTTCAAACAATTCACCCAGCATATGCAACACCAGGAGTAGGCTTGCTTAATATCATTAAAGTTAACTAGCATGACCGCAAGTGAAATTACAAAAGCTATGGAATCGCTCTCAAAGAGGCGACCTATTTTCCATTCAGAAGCCGATTTTCAATTTGAACTGGCTTGGGAGTTAAAATCTATTAATCCGGAGCTTGAACTTCGAATGGAAAAGCCGTATGATATAAATGAAAGCGAAAGATGGTACTTGGATATCCTGATCATGGATGGCCAGAGTCGAATTGGCATTGAGCTGAAATACAAAACCCGGGTAATTCCACAAGCTCAACTTTCTTCTTTAGGCAATCTAGAATCATTTCGACTTACCAACCATGCTGCTACCAGCCTTGGACGGTATGATTTTCTGAAGGACATTGAACGCATTGAATATTTAATTGAGAATGAAGAACTGGATTCTGGATTTTGCATATTTCTTTCAAACGACAGGTCTTACTGGACAGGAAACCCCAAACACAGCACATTGGGACCCAACTTCTACATTAATCCAGGAATGACCAAGTCAGGAAAAATAGATTGGGTAAAGCCCAAAGAAAGTAGTGTTGGTAAAGGTAGAATGAAACCGATAATGCTATCGGGTCATTACTGTATGCAATGGTTCAACTATGAGGAACTGCAGCCGATATTCAGTTATAATTTGGTTGAAATAACTAAGTAAAGTTTGTTCGATTTCATCCAGTAGTTCATCTTTACTGTAATTATATTTATGAATATTTTTGGAAATTTCGGAGTCGAGCTATTATATTTGTGCAGTAAAGATAAACTATGCACAAAAATAACTTGCACTCCATCGCCAAAATCGATTCCGGAAAATCCTTTCGGTCTAAGCCGGAATTCGTTTACGGTTATGGTGTGGGTCTTGTTCAAATGAAAGACGTTTCACCATCAGGAGTTTCCAGCAATTTAATGAAAATTGACCACAACGAAGCGAACCCCGAGCAGTTACTGCAGGATGGGGACATCCTGTTTGTTGCCAAAGGGAATAACAACTACGCAGTTACCTTTCGGTCTTCGGATCCTGCCCCTGCCATTGCGGCTTCATTCTTCTTTGTGATTCGTCCAGATAAGAATCAGGTTCATCCTGAATATCTCACATGGTACATAAACTCATCCCCGGCACAACAATATTTTGATCAGCACAGGATGGGTGCTACTGTTGGAAATATTCGAAAACGGGTATTGGAAGAACTTGAAATTCCACTCCCGGATCTGCAACAGCAGAGTAGGATAGAAACTATTTATGGTTTGTGGGAGCTTGAAAAGAAGAACACTTTAAGTCTCCTGAAAGCAAAAGAGACCCTTTACAAAAACCTTTTAAAAGAACTATCTATGAGCAGAACAGTGGAACGACAAACAGACAATGAATACATGAACTGGTGTGACATCTGGGTTCACAGCAAAATGTACCCTGCAGAAATCGAATTGATTGAAAATATAGTTAGCGATGAAGGATTGACTACTAACAAGATCTATTGCACATTTTTTCACATTGAAACTACTACACGAACTTACAAGAAAGATGATGGAAGCGTATTGCACAAGCCAGAACTCAGTGGCTGGCAATACATTGAGTTAAAAAATGTCAGACATTGGAATAACCCCAAAATTCCACAGAAGGAGAAGGCAGAAAAGTATCTAAAACGTATAGATCATGAAATGGTTAAACGAATTACCCTTTATGACAATGCGACCAAAAACATAATGTTTCAAAAAGAGAACGTACTATGACAAGCGCTAAAGCAAAACCAACACAAGACGAAATAAACGCGGCCCTCTGGGCAGCCTGTGACAGCTTCCGTGGATCCATCGATTCACAGGGATATAAAGACTATATCCTGGCATTTCTCTTCTTTAAATACCTGAGCGATAAGTACAGGGACAAGTATGAGGAGTTCAAAGACCAGTACGGTGATGATGAGGAGATTATCAAACGAAAAATGAGCCGCGAGCCTTTTGTGCTACAGGACGACTGCACTTTTGAGTATGTTGTACTAAACAAGAATCATGATAACCTGGGCCAGTTCCTGAATAAGATCTTTGAGAAAATAGAGGACGATAACAAGAAGAAGCTGGAAGGGGTGTTTGGCGACCTCGATTTCAACTCCAGTTCTAAGTTGGGAGATACCAAAGACCGGAACCGAAGATTGAAAAACCTCATTGAGGATTTCGACAAACCAAAGCTAGATTTTCGCCCATCGGTGATAGGTACCGAGGACATTATAGGTAATGCCTATATGTACCTTATTGAACGTTTTGCCGAAGGTGCCGGGAAGAAAGGCGGAGAATTTTTTACACCACATGAGGTATCTGTTCTGCTAGCTAAACTGATGGCACCGGAAGCAGGTGCACGGATCTATGATCCTACCTGTGGTTCCGGTTCATTATTGATTACCGTTGCAGAAGAGGTGCCATTCAAAGCCGGAACCCACATCCGCAACTGTTCCCTTTATGGACAGGAAAGCAATGGTGGTACCTGGTCTCTGGCCAAAATGAACATGTTTTTGCACGAGATGGATGCAGCCCAGATTGAATGGGGTGATACCATCAATAACCCAAAGCTGATTGAAGGCGACCACCTGATGAAGTTTGATGTAGTGGTGGCTAATCCACCTTTTTCTCTTGCCAAATGGGGAGCTGAACATGCGGCAGACGACATCCACAAACGTTTTATGCGCGGTGTGCCTCCCAAAACCAAGGGCGACTATGCATTTATCCTGCACATGATAGATTCTGCCGTAGAAGGTAGTGGTAAAGTGGGTGTGGTGGTACCACACGGCGTTTTGTTCCGCGGAAGTTCAGAAAAAACTATCCGGGAAGCACTGATCAGAGAAAACTTGTTGGAGGCAGTCATTGGTCTGCCTGCCAACCTGTTCTTTGGCACCGGGATTCCGGCAGCCATCCTTGTTTTCAACAAAGGAAAGAAGCATAAGGATGTGCTTTTCATTGACGCCAGCAAGGAGTTTCAAAGTGGAAAGAAACAGAATAAGATGCGGGAAGGGGATATCAAGAAGATTGTAGACACGTACAAAGATTTCATAGCCATGGCAGCCAATTGGGAAGATGTAGCAAAGTTTGCACACAAAGCAAGCTATGAGGAAATTGAAAGCAATGGCTTTAACCTGAATATACCGCGATATGTGGACACCTTTGAGGCAGAAGAGGAAGTGGATCTGAATGCAGTGAAGGAAGAGATTGAGACACTAGAGAATAACCTTTCCAAAGTAAAGGCTGAGATCAAGAATTATTTACAGGAATTGGGGTTGAACTAATGAGCAGGCTGAACAAAATAGTCCCTGATGGATGGACCTCAAAGAGGTTTAGTGAAGTTTTTGAGTTCCTTTCAACAGCAACATTCTCTCGGGATGAACTTTCTATTGAAAGCCGAGGGATTGGGGTGCACAATGTTCATTATGGAGACATTCATTCCTCATTTTCTTTTCCAATTCTGGATTGTAATAAAGAGCAACTTCCAGAAATTATAAAGCAAGAAGTAGATCAGACTAAATTACAATATCTACAGGATGGAGACCTGATAATAGCAGATGCAAGTGAAGACTATGAAGGTGTTGGATCTTCCGTTGAAATTGAGAATGTAAATGGTAAGAAAATTACGGCAGGCCTACACACCTTTGCTGTCAGGGATAAATCCCGCATTACAGCTCCGGGATATAGGAGCTATTTGTTCAAGCATCCATGGGTAAGCAATGAACTCAAGAAGATTGCAACGGGATCGAAGGTTTTTGGTATTTCCAAGACCAACCTGGCAAATCTGGAAATAGTATTACCTACCCTTCCTGAGCAACAAAAGATCGCCCGGATACTCCGCACCTGGGATAAACTCATAGAACAACAAACCAAACTCATTGCCGCCAAAGAGCGGTTTAAGAAGGGTCTGATGCAGAAGTTGCTGAGTGGTGAGTTGAGGTTTCCGGGGTTTGAGGGGGAGTGGGAGGAAGTCCAAATTAGAAAGATTGGATATGAGAAGCCTGCAGTCATAGAACCTGGAGATTCCCTTTATAACTACTATAGCATACCAGCGTGGGAGGAAGGAAAGCCTTTAGTTGTTAACGGTGAAAAGATAAAAAGTTCCAAAATTGTTGTCGGTCCAGATACAATCCTGTTCGGCAAACTCAATCCTAGGGTTTGGAAAGTGTGGAAAGTTGAAGTTAGAGATAATGGTTATGTTAATGTTGCCTCAACAGAATTTTTGCCTATTACTCCAGATAAATCAAGCTTTGATGTAGAGTTTGTTTTTCATCTTCTCAATAGCCATGTCATTAAGAATGAGGTCAATCGAATTATTGGTGGAAGTACAGGATCGCATCAAAGAGTTAACCCTCAGGATTTTTATCAGATCCGAGTTCTCATTCCAACGTTGGACGAACAGAAAAAGATTGCAAGATTATTTACAAAAATTGATCAGGAATTAGACTCCCTTAACAATGAATTAGGATTTTTCATGAACCAAAAGGAGGGTCTAATGCAGCAATTGTTAACAGGTAAATTAAGAGTGCGGTCAACCAATTAAAAAGAACTCTAAATGGAAACAAACATTTACCCAATAGAGATAGAATTTGAAGAGTACCAAATAAGTCGTCTTCAATATTCAGAAGAAAAGCTCAAAGAGCTCAGAGAACAACACAACAATACACATTCATTTTTTAGAAATGGTGATTATATCTATATCTCTAATATGGATGGTGATGATTCTGTTCGATTAGGCGAAACATTCACTGCTTCTACTTATAGTGATGACAAAATTACAGCTTCCCTCATCAAACATATTTTTTTCAGAACATTTAAAGAAAGGTTTAGTCATATTGTCCCGGTTAGCTTTTACCCATTCAGAATTTATTCAACACGAGAAAGCGACGATTTAGTAAGAGCATTATTACCTGACCATCTTAAAGATGTAATATCCTATAAGAAACTTATTGAGATACAGCTTCGATTGTTAGAAAAAGACGGACAACCGTACTTCGGATTGGTGATACGAACCAACAGGAAATGGCTCCTGAACAAGAACTGCAAAGAGCTTAGACAAGAAGGATTTGATTTAATCGGATGCGAAGTCCTGCACTCTGAACACTTACTAGGACTTGAAGGGATATTGGCTCCGAATGAAGAATTCATAGGTAAGATTAAATCAGTAACTGGAGGTTTGGCTGTAGTTGCGACAAATTTTGGAGACCAAACTATCCCTTTGATTGAGCTTTCACTTATAAAAACCACAGGAAATATAAAAGCGTACCTCACGTTTGCAACAACTGAACAAGAATGTGATAGGATATTTAGTGAAATTGAGAAAGGGAAAGCTGAATACTTGAACCCAAAAAAAGAATTCAAAGAAATCGCATCCATAGCAAGAATGTTATCAACCGGCAGGGGTTCTGACAATCAACTTCTGCACTTAAACAAAGATGGGTTTTGTTTTAAAATTAGTACAACACCTCTTTCTTCACAGCAGAGTTCATTTGAGTTGAAGACTCCCACTTTTGTCTTTGATCCAGCCGCAAATAGAACAGAAGCCATTTATCCTGATAGGGGACTAAGCAATTTTGGACCTTATGATAGTTTAAATTTTGACACTAAAAGCCCAAATGTTTTAGCCATCTGCGCAAAAGATAACCGTGGAAGTTTCTCGACTTTCATGGCTAATTTGGTAGATGGATTACCCAACTCAAAGTATTTTAAAAAGGGATTGAAAAAGAAATATGATCTTAACGATATTCATTTAGAAATTCGAGAGGTTAACAGCACAACCTACGAAGAGTACAACAGCATTGTTAGTGACATAGATCGAAAGCCTGATATGGCGATCATCGAAATACCAGGTAATTTCAAGAAGCTACCTGATAACCAAAATCCATATTATAGACTCAAAGCACAACTTCTTACCTTGGAAATACCGGTCCAATTTGTTCTACAAGAAAAGGTAAGAAATCACGATGAGTACCTCTTGAATTCAATTGCTCTTCAGATTTATGCCAAGCTCGGTGGTACGCCATGGGTACTAACATCAAGCCAATCAGTAGATCGTGAGATTATTATTGGTATCGGTCATAGCGTAATTCGATCAAACGCATTCAGTGGTAATGAACAAAGCCGGGTGGTGGGTATCTCAACATTCTTTTCCAGCGATGGACAATACCTGCTATCAAATAAAGCGAAAGAAGTACCATATGAAGAATACTTTGAGGAGCTATTGACAAACCTAAAAGATTCTTTTGCGCGCCTTCAAGAAGTACAAGGATGGAAAGATGGTGATACGATCCGACTTATCTTCCACATATTCAAACCAATTAAGAATGTTGAGTTTGATGTTGTAAGTGAACTTATACGTCAGTACTCCCAATATAGAATTCAGTTTGCATTTGTAACAATAAGCAAGAAGCATCCTTACATGCTGTTTGATTCATCTCAAACCGGTACTCAAGGATACCGTAGACATATCAAGGGGCAATTTGTTCCTCAAAGGAAAAGTAACCTTATCTTGGATTCTTCAACCTGTCTTGTTCAAATGTTAGGTCCTCAACAAATTAAAACTAATAGACATGGAGCCAGTGCCCCAATACTAATCAGGATTCGATTACCACAGGGAAATTACAATGCAGAATCGATAGAAGAACTGCTGTTTACCGACATCCAATACATTACCCAACAGATCTATTCATTTTCGTATTTGTCTTGGCGAGGATTTCTACCAGGAGAGACTCCGGCAACAATGCTGTACTCGGACCTCATTTCACAACTCCTTGGGAAACTAAGAAAAATTGAAGGCTGGCAAGCCAATGTGTTGAATTTTAACTTAAAAAGAAAGAAATGGTTTCTTTAATCGATCACATAGGATACCTCAAAGAGTATGAGGATAAGCCCAAAATCAAATCATTTATCGAACTGATAAATGGAAGAACAATTGTGGCAACATCTGATCCAACTAATGAAATGGATAAGATTTATTCTAAAATGATAATAGCTCTTTCTTCGAACTCAAAAAAAGATTTCATATCAGCATATGAGGATTTTACAAGAAGAAAGCCCTCTGAAGAAAGTCCATGGCTTTATAATGATTTTCTTGTTTTTGTGATTCTGATAGGAATCGTGAAGTATTTCTTAAAACGGAATTGGATAGAAGGAGTACTTTCATTGCGAAGTAATTCAAACACTGATTTTCAGGCAATTAACCAAACCCTGAAAAATGTATTGTCTGGAAATCTAACTAACACTGATAATTTGCATGAAATAGTAATTGTCTATCTGGATATATTGAATCAACCACAGCTTTCTCGAGAATTATTGGACACTACTTATCTGAAGTTATCTAATCAATCAGATCTTTTAGAAAAACACAATGACTTCTTGGCCGTTATGTCCCTGCGTGCTTATGATGTCATTATTACCACTAAAGACACTCCTGATGCTATTGAAGTAAAGAACCTGAGAAATTTCAAGGTTGACTTTGAAAAGCGGGTATCGATTATAGGAGATGTCATTTACTTTTCGATTCTTACGACCCTAGTAGTCCTCATATTCATTTTCTATACACGGTCACAAGATTTCAAAGATTTTATTAACGACTTAGGAGCTGTTTTCTCCATTATTGGGATTGCATTATTAACAGGGATTCAGCTTGTTAGAAAATGGATAAAAAGACTTATTAAAGCCCTTTTCGGTTTTAGCAGAAATTTCTCGAGAAAGAAAGACTAAACTATGAACTATACAGAAATGATTGACTCCCAAACACCAGCCCTCAACCTCCTCCAAATACTGGGCTGGAAAAACATTTCTCTGGAAGTAGTAAAATTTTGAAAAATACCCCAACATACACCCAACTCCTCGGAAACATCAAAGCCGCTGTAGTTTCTGCCCAGCAACAAGCTACCATGGCGGTAAACAGCCGCCTTTTATTTGCCTATTGGCAGGTGGGGAACCTTATCCTTAGAGAGCAGGCCAAACAAGGGTGGGAAGCTATGGTTATAGATCAATTATCGGCAGACCTTTCTAAGGCATTTCCTGATATGAAAGGCTTGTCAAGGCGGAACCTTATTTACATGCAAAAGTTCGCCCAGGAATGGGGACATGAACTATTTGTGCAACAGCCTGTTGCACAAAATAAATGCGCTGAAGATGAGGGCAATAGTATTGTAGCAGGCTGCTTCACAACTTTAGACAGTATAACAATGATGACGATATGAGCAAAACCCTGACATCTCAAGATATAGAAAGTATAGTGCAATCCGGAGAAGGGTATAATGCCGAGTTTAAGGTTCGGGTCCCAAGCAAAGTAAAAGAACTTACTGAAGAAGTTTGTGCATTTGCGAATGCGGCAGGAGGTGTGTTATTGATTGGGGTTGATGATAACAATGTAATACATGGCGTTACCATTGATAATGGAAAAAGATCTGCCATTCAAAATTCACTCAATGAGATTGATCCTCATCTTGCAACTTCATTCTACCTGGTAGAAGTTCAGGGGAAAACGGTTGGAGTTATTGAGGTTGACTCAGGCCCACAAAAGCCCTATGCTCTTTCAGGGGCCATCTATATGAGGCAAGGCCCTAATACACAAAAGTTGACGGCTGTGGAACAAATGCGGGACTTCTTTCAGCAATCAGACCGCATTTATTTTGATGAATCTCCATGCTCCGGGTTTTCTTTATCAAATGATTTAGATAAAGCGTGGTTTGAGGAGTTTAGAACTAATTCTGGCTTATCTAAAGCTGTTAGCCAGGAGCAGATCATTCGGAATTTAAAATTGTTACTTCCAGATAATGATATCAAAAATGGAGGAGCTCTTTTCTTTGGGAAAAAGCCTGAACAATTTATTGATACCGCGACCATTCGGTGTATAGCATTTGACGGCAAGACCAAGACTATCATTATTGATGACAAGATCTTTGGTGGTCCGCTAATCAGGCAATACGAACAAGCCATGCACTGGTTAAAAGGCAAGCTAAATGTTCGTTATGAAATTGAGGGTAGTGGGCCAAGGAAGGAATATTGGGAAATTCCGGAAACAGCTTTTAAAGAAGCCATTATCAATGCACTCTCCCATCGCGATTACTATGACAAAGGAGCTCGTATTACCATTGAATTATTCGATGACCGCGTGGAGATCAGCAATCCCGGTGGACTTACTAGTGCTATTACTCCAAGCGAGTTTGGAACAAAGAGTCATAGTCGCAATCCTCTCATCTTTGGTTTGTTCGTTCGTATTAATATGGTCGAACAGGTAGGGTCTGGTATCGGCAGAATGAAAGATCTAATGAAAGAAGCTAAGCTTCCTGAACCCGATTTCAAAATGGATGGAATGTTTACAGTGGTGTTCCACAGGACTGTGGAAGAAACTGTGGAAGAAACTGTGGAAGAAACTGTGGTGAAAATAATAAAGGCGATGGAGCAAAACCCTAAAGTGACCGCTAAAGAACTTGAAGAAGTTACAGGACTTACCAGAAGAGGAGTTGAATATAACCTGGACAAAATGAAGAAAATGGGCTTGATAGAAAGAGTAGGATCTACTAAGGCTGGTCAATGGAAAATATTGAAAAAAATTAAGTGAAGATTACCATGGCAGAATACACAGAACAGATAGACTCTCAAGGTCCAGCCCTAAACCTCCTCCAAAAGCTCGGCTGGAAATACATTTCTCCGGAAGAAACCATCCGGGAACGCGGTGGAATTAAAAGCAATGTGATCCTGGAAGGCATCCTGGAACAACAACTTCACACCATCAACTCATTTGAATATAAAGGCAGTGAATACGATTTCTCCAAAGGCAGCATACACGATGCCATCTACGCCATTAAAAATGTACCCGATGAAGGATTGGTAAAAACCTCAGAGAAGATTTTTGACCTCATCAACCTGGGCAAGAGTTTTGAGGAATATGTGCAGGGAGACAAAAAGAGTTTCACGATAAAGTACATAGACTGGGAAAACTTTGAGAACAATGTATTCCATATCGCGGATGAATTTGAGGTTGAAGGGGTGAATGAAACCCGAAGGCCAGACTTGGTATTGTTTGTGAATGGTATTCCCTTTGCAGTGATCGAGAATAAAAGGCGGGATAAAAATGCCTCACTGGAAGAAAGCATTTCACAGTTTATCCGAAACCAGAAAAAGGAAGAAGGGATTCCTAAACTTTTCCATTTTACTCATCTCCTGCTTGCAGTTCAACCCAACGAAGTAAAATACGGCACCACGGATACACCGGCTAAGTTCTGGAGCTACTGGAAGGAACAGACTTCTGTAGAAGTTGAAGTTCAACACATCATACAATCCGAACAAAACGGTCAGACTGCGGAAGATCGCTTACCTACGGAGCAGGATAGAATACTGTATTGCCTTTGCAGACCGGAACGTGTAATGGAATTGACTTATAAGTTCACGGTATTTGATGCAGGAGTAAAGAAGATTGCCCGCTATCAGCAGTATTTCGCTGTAAACAATGCAGTTGCTCGTGTTCAGGAGTTTGATGAAGACGGAAAACGCAAAGGTGGTGTTATCTGGCACACCCAAGGAAGTGGTAAGTCATTGACCATGGTCATGTTGGCTAAGTCTGTGATCCTGAATGAGCGTATCCCTAATGCACGGATCATGGTGGTTACAGACCGGGTAGAACTGGACAAGCAGATCTTCAGAACTTTCAGGCATTGCGGTAAAGAACCGGTAAGAGCTAAGAGCGGTAATCACCTGATTGATGTAGTACAGGAAAGCAGTACTGAGATCGTCACCACCATTATTGACAAATTCGAGTCAGCACTTAAACGCAAGGATTTCAGAAATAAATCAGAGAACATCTTTGTCCTGGTCGATGAAAGTCACCGCAGTCAGTATGGCAAGAATCACGCATTGATGAAGAAAGCCCTGCCACGGGCGTGTTATATTGGGTTTACAGGAACGCCTTTAATGCGTGCGGAGAAGAATACCGCTAATAAGTTTGGTGGATACATAGACAAGTACACTATAGATCAGGCTGTCCAGGATGGAGCTGTACTCCCCCTTATATATGAAGGCCGGTCGGCTAAACTCAGTGTGAACCAGGAACAGATAGATCGGGGATTTGACCGCCTTTCTGAACCACTCACTGAATATCAGACCAAAGACCTTAAGAAGAAATTCTCATCCATTAAGGAGATCTATAAATCCCAGCAGGTGATAGAAGAAATTGCTTATGACATTTCAGAGCATTATTGCAGGAACTGGAAGGGAACCAAATTCAAGGCTTTGTTGGCAGTGCCACTGAAGGATACCGCGTTAAAATACCAGAAATATTTCGAAAAGCAGACCAATCCACGTTTGCAGATTGATACTGCGGTAGTCATTTCCAGTTCAGATACTCGTGTAGATCATGAAGATGTGGAAGAAGAAGTGACCAGCGAAGTACAGCAATATTTCAAAAAGATCAACGCACGCTATGGTTCTGTAGAATCCTATGAAGAGACTATTATCAATAAATTCAAGGATTCGGATGATGAGGTCGAGATCCTTATTGTAGTAGGTAAATTGCTTACCGGTTTCGATGCGCCAAGATGCAATACCCTCTACATTGCCAAACCACTGAAAGAACACAACCTCCTTCAGGCCATTGCCAGGGCAAACCGCCTATACGAAGGCAAGGACTTTGGATACATTGTAGACTATGTGGGAATACTTGGGGATCTGGACAAAGCCCTTACACAGTACAGTGCGCTCCAGGAATTTGAAGAGGGAGATATTGAAGGTGCAATCATTAAAGTAGATGAGGAAATCCGAAAGATCCCGCAATATCACTCAGATCTTTGGGATGTGTTCAAAGGGGTGAATAATAAGAAAGATGTAGAAGAAATGGAACGCTTCCTGGCACCCAAGGACGTCAGAGACCATTTCAGAGAAAGACTCATTGCCTTTGCCAAAGCACTTCAATCCGGTATGGCATCAGATACCTATTACCAGATGTACTCGGACGAACGTCAAAAGACCTTTCTAAAGGACTTCAAGTTCTTCCAAAGTCTGAAAACCTCAGTGCAACTCAGGTATTCAGAAAAGATCGACTACAAAGAATATGAAGGGCGTGTTCGCAAACTTCTGGATACTCAGATTGGAGCAGAAGGTGTTGAGCAAACCACTGAGCCGATCAATATCTTCAATGAAGAGATGTTCAAGAAAGAGGTGGAACGAATGACCGGATCTACTGCCTCAAAAGCGGATGCAATCGCATATAGAATGAAGAAAGTGATCACCGAGAAGATGGATGAGGATCCTGTATTCTATAAGAAGTTTGGTGCATTGATAGATGAGGCCATCAGAGCTTTTATTGAAAAACGGATTTCGGAAGCAGAATACCTCAAACAGATGTTACAAGCCCGAAAAGACCTGCTCGAAGGTCGCTTTGGTGATGTGCCTAATCAACTGCAGAGAAATCCGGAAGCTAGGGCATTCTATGGTATTGTGAAAGAAGTGTTGTCAAGAGAAACACCTCTCGCGGAATTGACCAATGTGGATGATCAGCTTGCTCAGGCAGGAGTAGATTTATCAGAAATGATCCAGCGGCTGTTGATCCGAGACTGGAAACGCAACGATGATATTCAGAAGCAAATGAAGAACGACATTGAAGACTATCTTCTGGATCATCGGAAAGATTACGGTGTTGAATTGAGCTTCACACAGTTGGACATCATATTGGATGAAGTAATGAAAGTGGCAAGAAACGTATTCTAATGGCAAGAAACATTTCATATGGAACCACAAACATTACCTATAAGGTTGAATACAGAGATCGAAAGACCCTTGCCATTGAAGTGCATCCGGACAGCTCGGTCAGAGTAATTGCGCCAGCAGGTGCTACTCCAGAACAGATCCAGGCCAAAGTAGAGAAACGCGCACCATGGATAGCAAAACAACAACGCCACTTTGACTCCAAAGAAAGAAGTGCCAACCAACCGGAGTGGATTAGTGGAGAGAACATGTTTTATCTAGGAAGACAATACCGTTTGAAAGTTGAAGCCGGTTCACCCAATGTAAAAATGGCTGGCAAGTATCTACGGGTCTCAGTACCGGATAAAAAGAACACTTCGCAAATTGAAGCATTGGTCAATGCCTGGTATTTGCAGCATGCCCGAATAAAAATGGAGGAACGCATTGAGAAGTTTCAATACATGTTGAATCGTGAAGGTTTAGAAGTAAACTCCCTCATCATCCGAAAACTGAACAAGCGCTGGGGAAGCTGTACACCAAGACGGAACATTGTGATCAACTCAGACCTGATCAAAGCTCCGGTTCACTGCATTGATTATGTGATCATCCATGAGTTGTGTCATTTAAAGTATCGACACCATGGTCCCGTATTTTGGAATTTGTTGAATAAATACTGTCCCGATTGGCCAAAGTTGAAAGAAAAGTTAGAGAAGGGGGAGTGGGTGAATTGAAAGCTTATTTGGTAATGACTGACTATTTCTAACAAATCAAACTAAAAGGAGAGAAGTCCATTAAAAAATGGACAAAAGGTATATTTTTGAGCAGCTGACATTTATTAATTATGGAATTAGCCCCCACTAAAGAACAGAGTAGAGTCTACGACTTTGTTAAATATGAGTCAGGACACGGGATTATTGACGCAGTTGCTGGTTCAGGTAAGACTACTACCATCATTGAAAGCATGCGCCACATAAAACCAGATGTAAAAGTTCTGTTTTGCGCCTTCAACAAAAGTATCCAAAGAGAGATTGCTAAACGAGTAGAAAAAATAGGGAGTAGAAATGTGAGTGTAAAAACAATGCATTCATTAGGTCTGGCTTTATTCAACTTACAATCCAGAGTTCGGCATAATCACAATGATAGAAAGTATTCTCAAATTTTTGATCGTATTGTAAAAAATTCAAATTCAACAATTTACAATGGTTTTCAGCAGCTACTAAACATCAGAAACGTTGACCCTACGTCCCAAGAGCCAAGCGCCAAAGAATACATAAAATTGCTTGCCAATGAATATAGATTTAACATTCTAGATATTACTGATAAATATCGGTTAACGCTATGCGGCCCAAATTTAGAAGACTTTGAAAGTCTAATATTGCATTTTAATATCTTCAATGATGTTGCGCGTGAAAGGCAAGGTTTTAAACAAGAATTAGAACTGTATCATAGATGTATATTGGAGATTCTTGATTTGGGTAATACGGCTGCAATCACAAAACGAGAAATCGATTTTGTTGACATGATTTACCAAGCAGATCAGCTGAGAATTATTCCAGAAAGAAAGTTTGACATGGTTTTCATCGACGAATGTCAGGATCTTTCAAAGGCGCAGTTCAAGATTGCATTGAAATATGTAAAACAAAACGGTAGAATCCTGGCTGTTGGAGATCCGTCTCAATCTATTTACGGATTTGCTGGGGCTGATATTTCATCATTTGACAACATTAGAAATAAGCTTCCTAATGTGACCAATCTTAAATTATCCTATTGTTTTAGATGTCCAAATACTGTTATTGATCTCGCAAAAAACTACCGTGATGATATCACACCGTTCAAGGATAAGGCTGGTGAAGTTTCGCGAATAAGCTATGATGAATTTTATGACAAGGTAAAGCCAAATGATATGGTTTTATGCCGAACTAAAGCTCCAATCCTAAAAGCAATTTTCCGGTTCATTGAATTATCAGTGCCAATTGATGTACATCAGGATGACTTAAACCTATTGATTTCTGAGTTGAAAAAGCTATTTAAAAAGGAAGAGCTTGAAATAACTGAGCTTAATAATCCTTTATTCTGGGATGATGTAAGATCACGAAACATATATTTCATAGAAAAAGATGCAGAAAGAATCATTGATGAAACAATTAAATCAAGTTTTATAAGTGAAGAACTAGAGCTTCTTGAAGTGAAAATTAAGTTTATAAAAGATATTTCATTTTCGATCGAGCAGTGGAAAGACCTAAAAGACCTTCTTGAGAATATTTTCAATTTGTTTCAAAGTGAAACGGATGCCGTTAAACTTTCAACTATTCATAAAGCCAAGGGTCTTGAGAATAATACAGTTTTTATTCTCAACTATGATAAGTTACCGTTATACAGGCCTGATCAAACCGATTGGGAAGAAGTTCAAGAAAAAAACTTAAAATATGTGGCTATTACCAGAAGTAAGAAAGACTTGATTCTTGTTGATTCTCCAGAGGCAGAAAACAGAGCTAATATATCCCTATTTGAAGCTCTTGAGAATGACTTATAAACCATAATACTGTTTAGAAAATGACGACCTCCATTATAATCTAATTTTATGCTCTCCTAAATATGTCATTCACACCAGAGAAGATTACACGAAATAATATACTAGCAGCTGTCAGAAAAATTGAGCGAGAGAAGCACGAAATAAAGCCATCAACGCGCTGGCATGTAATGATCAATGGCAACCCTTACCCTCCAAAGGAGATTATGAGATATGCTCATGAAGACATGAACGGAAAGCACCTTTGGCACTATGGGGGAGGAGATCAAACCAATAAATGGTTGGAAAAACTTGGATTTATGGTGGTAGGTAAAAACGATGGGTTTGACCCAATTAAAGACATGATTCTTTCCTACAAGAATCACATCAAACAAACCAAGCTTCACGATGAACTTTACAAGTGGGAGCTTATTGATAAATATAGATGGAGACCCAATACGGAAGCGATAGCATTCTATAGTTAGATTATTTTATAGCTATGCCCACAGTAAAGATTCAATTTGCATATGATTCTAAGAAAAACTTGATCAATATTGATCAAGTCATAAAATCCACTAAGGCTAAATATACTTGTCCAAATTGTCAAGGAGAATTGATTGCGAGGAAAGGAAAGATAAAAATTCATCACTTTGCACACAAAAGTGATAGCAATTGTAGCTTTGAATCATACCTTCACAAGATATCAAAGACACTTTTTTATTTACATTATAAAAATCTCGTAGATTCAAATGGAACTTTACTGTATGAATATTGGTTAAGAAGGAAGTGTTCTGGATGTCGAGAATCGACTCAAATTGATATTGCTTGCAGTTTGCCAGCGATAAAGCAAACAGTTGATTTAGTGAAATATTTTCCAAAAGTCTATTTAGAAAAGTCCTTTCAAGAATATAAACCGGATATTTTATTAGTAAGTGAGGATGGGGAGAAGGCCTTATTTATTGAAATTGCAGTAACCCATAATTGTGATCAAAAAAAGATTGATTCTAAGATCCCAATAATAGAATTTCAGTTGGAGCAAGAAGCAGATATTGTTGATATTCTTAGGCCAAAAATTGAGATTGGAATGAAAAATTGTAGAAGGTACAATTTTAAATCGACCCAGATTTTAAGAAAATACTTCTCGCCTCGGCAATGTAAGCAAGAGTTTAATTTTAATTTTTTAAACGCTTCAGGTGAATCACGTTGGGGACTTTGTAGTATGAAGACAATACAAAGAATTATTAATAGATCTAAAGATTGTTTCTATGAAATACTTGAACCATTTGATTATCAAAAGCATGAGGAGGAGTTTTACAATGACTATCAGTATAAATACTATAAGTATACCGCTTTTATGTTCGACCTGCATCAGTTCAAAGAATTAAATATAAGAAACTGTTATTTATGTCGTTTTCAAACGGAGTATCACCACTTTTATCGTGGTAGAAATGCGCCACAACAAATTCCTTATTGTAAAAAGTTTAAAAAAACAATTGAATCCGAAAATCAAGCGGAGACTTGCAAAAGCTTTTGGAAACTTCAAAAAGGAAAGCCAAGAAACAATGAAAACCTTCATTTGGATGGATGCCTTTTTAGAAACTTCTAACATTAGTACAAATTACTTTTAACCGTCTCATTTACATTTCTTTTAATCAAATGAAATGCATAATAGTTTAGCCATCAACTTAATTCTACCTTGTTTAATGATTTAACTGTGTCAAAACCGATTAGCACTACATTTCCCTATTTTTGACCAACCTTATGATACCCCAAAACATAAATAAGCAACATGTACTAAGTGCTTTAGGAGAAATTGATAAAGAAGGAGTTCCCAAAGGACGGCATTCCTCCACTTATGACTTACTATACAACGGCAAAAGATACCCGCCAAAAGCAGTTATTTCAATTGCTAATAGATACGCTAACGGCACGGAATTAGATTCCTCTGAGTTTCAAGGGGGCGATGGTACTCCGGCGTTTAATTTACTGGAAGGTTTAGGTTATAAAATTGTATCCAAAATGAAATCAGCTGACCCCATATCAGACATGATTCTCTCCTACAAGAATCACATCAAACAAACCAAGCTTCACGACGAACTCTATAAGTGGGAGCTTATTGACAAACATAAAGGGAGGCCAAATACAGAGGCTATAGATTTTTACGAAGAGATAAGGAGCATCGACTTTAGTAATTTGATCTATGCAATGGCTAATACTGTGATCCGGCAGTTGGCTAAAGAAAAACCGGAAGAACTTAGAACGGAGTTTAAAGCTTTATATGATGAATCAATAGAACTTGGTGATAGAGTTAGACGCTTTAAGCAAGAAACATTGAAACTTTTTAGGGCCTTAGGTGAAAAGCATGGACATCACCAGGATGAGCGATCTATGGCAACTTACTTGTGCTATAAAAATCCGTATAAGTACCCTTTGTATAAAGCGTCATATTATAAGAAGTATTGTAACTTAATTGGCGAGCCAATAGCCAAAACCAATGATCGCTATGTTCATTATACAAGGCTCATTAAAGAGCTAATATCAGATTACATTGAGAAAGACCAAGAGCTTCTAGAAATGGTGAATTCTTATGTGCCTTTTAGAACTCGTGACTCTAAACAAATCATAGCCCAAGATATTATATTTCAGATGCTAGAACAAGGGCGCGGTCTTGAACAGGAAGAGGACTCATATATAGAAGAAGATGTGCAATATTGGCTTTATTCTCCGGGAGAAGCTGCTAGTATGTGGGAGGAGTTCTATGAACTAGGTATTATGGGTTTAGGCTGGGACCAGCTTGGGGATTTAAATCAGTATTCAAATAAGGAAGAAAAAGTGAAAAGGCTTCAAGAGCTAGAAAATACTACAAGTTCAAAGAAGAATGATGCCACTGCAAATGATGAATTTAAGAATAAGATTCAGATTGGTGATATTGTGATTGCCAAGTTTGGAAGGTCTGCACTCCTAGGGTATGGAGTTGTGAAATCAGACTATTTTTATGATGAGAGTCGAGAGTCATATCAAAAATGCAGAAAAGTAGATTGGATTAAAAAAGGGCGGTGGGAAACTGACCATTATTTGTCGCTTAAAACGTTGACCGATATTACTCCTTATTCAGGCTATGATGAAGACTACAGTAAATACTACGAAGAACTTATGGCATTAATGTCTGATAATAAAGATCAACCAAAATCAAAAAGTACTAAACCAGTGAATAAGATACTATTCGGCCCTCCCGGTACAGGTAAGACCTATGAATTGAAGAAAAATTACTTCCATCGATATACTACTCAGGAGTCGAGCCTTACTAAGGAAGAGTTTGAAAAGAATATTATAAAGGATTTAACCTGGTGGCAAGTAATCGCTTTAGTATTAAAAGACAAACCATTTATCTCAGTTTCAGACATAGCTGATCATGAATGGATATTGCATAAAACTGCATTAACTTCAAATAATACGGTTAGAGCAACTTTATGGGGTCAGCTACAATCGCATGCATTAGAAGATTCTGAAAATGTTAAATACAAGGATAAACGGCCACCTTATGTTTTTGAGAAACAATCTGATTCTAAGTGGGCAGTAATTTTTGATGTAATAAACGAATTTGCTCCAGAACTAAATCACATTTATTCATCACTTAAAAAATTCAATCAGAATCCAGATAAAGAAGTCAAACGCTACCGTTTCACCACTTTCCACCAATCTTTTACTTACGAAGACTTTATTGAAGGCATAAAACCGGAATTAGGCGAAGAGAATTCAGAGTCCGTGAGTTATTCCATTCAGCCCGGGATATTTAAGCAAATATGTACGGAGGCCGAAAATGACCCGGATAACCGCTATGCCATATTTATTGATGAGATCAATAGAGGAAATGTGTCGGCCATCTTTGGTGAATTAATTACGCTGATTGAGCAAGACAAACGGAAAGGTATGCCCAATGAAATGAGTGCAACTTTACCTTATTCTAAAAAGCAGTTTACAGTTCCTGCCAACCTCGATATTTATGGAACCATGAACACCGCAGATAGAAGTGTAGAAGCATTAGATTCTGCTTTGCGAAGAAGGTTCTCCTTTGAGGAAATGCCTCCGAAATACAATTTACCCGGATTAGATTATGAGATTGCTGATTTTAGCGCCGCTGAAATTCTAAAAACCATCAACAACAGAATAGAGTATTTGCTAGACAAAGATCATCTTATAGGTCATTCCTATTTCCTGAAAAAGGATCACGAAATACCGGAACAAACCTTAGTTCAATCCTTCTATAAAAATATCATTCCCTTGCTTCAGGAATACTTCTTTGGTGACTTTGGCAAGATTGGGCTAATTCTGGGGCCCGGTTTTGTGCGGAAGAAGGTAAATGGCAACCAAAACCTCTTTGCCGAGTTTGATTACGATGCTCGAGAAGACTATGAGAATCGAGAAATCTATGAGTTTATTGATCATCGCGCAGCAGGAGAAAACGATCTTGATTTTGAAGATGCAATTCGCATACTAATGGGAGAGCGTGTCGAAGACTAAGACCATATCTGTCTTTGAATATGAGAAGCTGAAAAAGGGCCAAGTGGTTGATGGTGTGAAGATCACATCGCCGATCATTGATGCTTTAGATCGCTTTCTGGGCGAAGGGAATATTCCTTATTACTCACTCATACATAATGGTGTGAAGTTCAATTCTTATGTCGGGGTGCTACAAGTAGGGCAATACACCATCAACATCCTGCCAAAAGCAGATAAATACAGTGGTCCGGAGCAGAAAGAGGTTTGGAACAAAATGCTAATCGACATGCTTCGGTCAGTGGGGTACTTTAAGATTCAGGCCCCGAGTTCCAGCAATTTAAAGCTAAAGCCTAACTCCATACTGGATCTCTATATTCAGTTGTTTCTGGAAGAGCTGGAATATCTTGTAAGACAAGGTTTAATAAAGCAATACCGCAAGCATGAAGCTAATACTGCTGCATTGAAAGGGAGTCTCATGTTTGCGCAACATCTGCAAAAGAATCTGGTGCATAAGGAGCGTTTTTTTGTAAGGCATACGATTTATAACAAGAACCATCTCCTTAATTCCATCTTGTTTCAAACCTTAGAATTGATTGAAAGCATAACATCGAGAACTGTTTTCTCAAGCACCATTGAGTCGCTGAAACTCCATTTCCCTCATACAGATCGGATCAAAATCTATGAAGGGCTATTTAATAAAATACCGCGAAGTAGAAAGACTGAACCGTATTCAAAAGCGATTGAGATAGCTAAATTATTGCTACTGAACTATCATCCCGACATCAACAAGGGTAAAGAAGATGTCTTGGCCTTAATGTTTGATATGAATGTGCTCTGGGAGGAATTTGTCCTGAGCAGTTTAAAGCGAAACCTTGGATCTAGATATAGAGTTCAGGGTCAGAAAAGCAAGAATTTCTGGAAGCGACATAAAGGTGCAACTACCACACTAAGGCCGGATATATTGATTACGGATAAAGTAAATAGTAAAACCTATGTTTTAGACACCAAATGGAAGAACTTAGGGAAGCATAACCCAAATACCAACGACTTGAGACAGATGTTTACCTATATCAAGTATTTCGGCGCAGACAAAGCCGCCTTAATTTACCCCGGTCCGGCCAATGACCTAGTCCAGGGAACTTATTACCGGGAACATAATGAGGATTTAGACGAGCTGGAATGTGGTTTGATGATGGTTGAGTGTAGTTCAAATATTCGAGAGTTTCAGAAAGCAATCACATCCTCAACTCTAAAATATTTGACATAATTTACTCAACAAACTTTATTGCATCAACCTCATCAGCACCACCATCATGAAAATGAAAAATCATTCCATTCGCATCAGGATATTCTTTTTTCGCCTTTTTTAGGAGAGCATCTCGAACATCTTGGTATTGTCCTGTGCCCCAGGTCATTATCTTTTTTACAGTTCCAAGATATTCATATTCTTTCATAGGCTTGGAATCAATAAATACATAGCAGCCATGTATTTGATCTACTTCGGCTACATTCGGTTTTACTTCTTGATCAGTTTTAAATGCAGAAAGAATGAAAAGAAAAGTAATAATCAGAAATATTGATTTTTTCATAATGATAGAATTTTAGTCATTGATCGACGGAGT
Source organism: bacterium (assembly GCA_018223105.1). GTDB lineage: Bacteria > Bacteroidota > Bacteroidia > NS11-12g > UBA9320 > JAAEYY01. Next base: position 75,368 of record JAAEYY010000004.1, read on the forward strand.
AGCTGAATAGTATAAGAAATACCTCGATGGGTGGGCTTGATTATTTGTAGTTATGTATCTGCTTTGCTTCACTCCGCAATTCACAACCTGCTCTCGGTCTAAGACATCTGAGAAATAATAGTTGCTAATTTTTGATACAAAAAAGTCATTTTGGATTCTAATAAGGCTGTCATTATCTTGGATTGAATATGCGAGTCTATTTTCAATTTTCAATGGACTGGTTTCGAAATTGAAGAAGGTACTTGATGGTAGTCCTTTTTTTGGAGTATGGCCAAGGTCACAATCTCTATAAATATAAGATGATAGTTTTCGTTCGTAGAATGTTTTATAGCTTTTTGCCGGTATGCATACGATCATCGGCTGGGCAACAGTTTCAGAATTACTCTGTGTGAATCTAGAGCCGGTTGTTTGACTAGAGCTTTGAAAATCCATATTAGTAAATCGACTACTTACAGACTGCCTAGTGTTAATCCCTCCTCTAGTAGAACCTGTAGTGCTTTGTGAACCCATACTCAGAACAGAAATATCTTGAAAAATCTTGCCATCGTAGTAATTATGAGCCTCGCCGTTCACAACTAAGAAGCAATTCGTCATATCAAAATATATACTGCTATCACTGGTATTGTATATTGAAAAGTTGGTGCTTCCGCCTTGAGACCAAAAGTTATATTCAATTGTAAAATACTCGTGGTCGTAAATGATTGCTTCTAGTTCATTGATGTCAGCATCACTTTTTGAAACATTATAAACTTGGTAGTATGATGTTGTACATGATTCAATGATTAGAAGAAGGCTAAAAGTTGCTAAAGCTAGTTTTTTATTCATAATTCAGTTTCTGGTAAATGATAATACTTATTCAATCCTCCCACCCACACAATTTCCTACCCAACTCTTTGGCTTCAGATTCCGTACTTTCTTTAAGCGCAGTAGAGCAATTCGACAAGCCTCTGCAGTTTTTTTTGAAATGGTAGGCATAACTGTCGGGTCCGGTACAGAGGTAGACTTTGGTGTCGTTTGGGCTGCTAAAAGCAGTGGTTCCCAAGAATAGGACAGAGGTAAATAAGAGCGATAAAAAGGGCTTCATAGTGGTTTTAAGCTTTGCTAAAATACGGTATTTTGAGTTAATCTTTTTACACACAGAGTAGTGATTGCCCCAATTGAGGTATTCAATTCTTAATCCTATATTTACCCCATTGGCCCAGCTTCCATTTATACCCGGACAAATTTACAATCGTAGAAACGACATCCATAAATTGTATGGTGGGAATAGACAAAGCGGCATAGCACCGTCGTCTCAGGTCCCGTATATCTTCATTTTTACGGGAAAGACCGGGCAGCAGCATGGTTATGAAGATGGATGGGATAATCCTAATATTTTCTCTTATACCGGGCAAGGGCAGAAAGGGGATATGAAATTCACTCATGGTAATCTTGCGTTGCTTGAACATATTAAGAATGGCAAGCGGGTTTTTCTTTTTGAATCTGTTAAGAAGGGATTTGTCAGATTCGTGGACGAGGTAGCATTTTATGACGTCGACTATTTTGAAACACCGGATACCAATGGCGATCTAAGAACGGGGATCAAGTTTTTCTTTCAACGAGCAGGAGCGTATGTGCCTGTTCAACCTTCGCAGTTAAATCAGCAGTCTTGGCGAGATTCTGAAACTCCTGATATTCCATTTCGTAAACCAAACGAGACTGAAAGAGCGGGTATTGTGACCTCCAGAGTAGGGCAGGGGGCCTACAGGAAGCGCATTTTACATCGTTGGGAATACCAATGCGCGGTCACAGGCTTTGATGATTTACAAATTCTAATTGCATCACATATAGTTCCATGGACGCAAGCCAATGATGATGAAAGATTAGATGTGCATAACGGTTTATTGCTCTCACCCACCTACGATGCTTTGTTTGACCGACACCTCATCAGTTTTGAAAACAATGGAAAAATCATTCTTTCAAATGATATTGAGAAACAGGCTTATGATAAAATTGGGGTTACTGGGACTGAAATAATCACTGATCTTTCAAGTGCTAATCGTGAGTATTTAGATCGGCATAGAGGTTCTATGTTTGTCTAAAGAGAACCTTGTAGCACTATGAAATTTTTTACTACATTACTATTGAAGTAGCAAGCTTCAGCTTCGTGAAAAATGGAATTTATATCACCAATCTACTTCAAACTAGCAGCCCTATCAATCAACTGAATCAATTCTGATTTGAAGCCGCGAGGGTCTGGGAGGCTTGCAGATTGAACCCAAGACTTTGCTTCGGCAAAGCCGGCATCACCGAGATATTCAGATTCGCGAAGCATCAGCCCAAAATAGGCAACCCCGGAAACGAATCTCATTTGGTCACTTGAGTTTTCAAAACTATTACCTTCATCTTTAAACTCGAGTCGCATTGGAATGCTGCTTTCTGAATCCGGCATTTTGTATCTGAAGTCGATGGTAAAAGTTGGCCCTGTTTTATTAGGAGCGAGCTTCACCGGTACAGTTTCATAAAGTGCAGTAATATTTTGGTTGGCTCCAATCTCTCCCGCATCGGAACTGTCGTTGGTAAAGTCAGACTTAGAGAGCATGCGGTTTTCATAGCCTATTAATCGATATGACTTTACGAGATCCGGATTAAATTCAACCTGTACTTTTACATCTTTTGCTACTGTGTAGAATTTGGATTTCTCATGTATGAATACTTTCTCAAGTTGTTCTACATTGTCGATGTATTCATAAGTGCCATTTCCATGATTTGCAATCTGTTCCATTGCAGCATCATTCAAATTTCCTCTGCCAACACCCAAAACTGTTAGGTAAACCCCACTTTTTCTTTTTTCTTCAATCAGTTTTACCAGGTCGTCTTGATCCCTTATTCCTACATTAAAATCTCCATCAGTGCCAAGTATGATTCTATTATTGCCACCTTCAATGAAATTAGCTTCTGCAATCTCATAGGCGGTGATAATACCTTCGGCGCCAGCCGTGCTTCCACCTGCTCCTAGTTTGCCGATAGCATCTTTAATTTTATCCTTTTGATCTCCGGGAGTTGATTCTAGATACAATCCGGCAGAACCGGTATAGACAACAATAGCAATCCGGTCTTTTGCACTCAGTTCATCAGTCAATTTAATAAAACCACTCTTTAATAGTTCTAATTTGTCGTCAGAATTCATAGAACCGGAGGCATCAATTAGAAATACATAGTTGGAAGCAGGCATTTCAGATGGACTCAACGGTTTGCCTTGTATTCCGATTCTAATCAGCTGATGTTCTGCATTCCATGGGCAAGTAGAAACTTCTCCGTTTAAAGAAATGGGATGACCGCTGTTTTCATAGTTGTAGTCGACATCAAAATAATTGATAAACTCCTCTGTTCGAATTGCTTCAGTAGGAGGTAGTGAGTTCTCGTTTAAAAATCTTCTGGCATTTGCATAAGAAGCTCCGTCTGCATCTATAGAGAAGGTAGATACCGGCTCATCTTTTGTTAATAAGAAAGGATTTTCCTCGAGCTGTTCATACTTGTCGTTCACCACAACGGAAGCCACATAGTACATTTGGGCAGAAGGAGCATATTCTTGTGAACAAGCAAAAAATAAAGTTGAAATAGTAAGGCTTAAGATTAGTTTTTTCATAGTCGGAATGTTTTGGGGCACTGTACTAAAACCGTGCGTGTAATTAACGCACTAAAGTAAGCGGATATAAATCAAGTTATGTAATGGTAATGTCGAATGAATGCTATGGTATTATTACTCTGGATAATTTTGATTATGCCTCACTGCAACGCAAAAATCAAAATACTCGCCAGCAGCCCCATTGTCAATATGCCAACAAATGAAATGTTGAGGATAAGCAAGCTCAGGGCAAGTCCTTTGCCTTTGTATTTCTCGGGACTCGATTTTGCATCTTGGTAACCATACCATAATTCAGTGGTGCCACGAGAAATGAGGAAGATAAAGAGAATAAAAGCTATGGCGACAATCGCGCCTGCTCCCCACCAAATTAATCCGGCACTTATTCCGGCACCTAGTATTAAGTAGGCTAAACCTGTTTTTGTAGCCCCGGCTTGAATGTCGGGATGCGGCACTTTTTCTGTTGCTCCGGAATCCACAGTCTGTATTTCAGGCTCATTCAGTTGTGGCATTTGGGTAGGAATTTCGGTATGACTGACCTCATTCATGCTAAAACTTTGAGCTGTAGTAAAATGCTCTTGAAATGCTTCAATTCCATGTTGCTCTATGCCAGGTTCTACCCGCAAAATCTCTTCCTGCTTTTGCTCAGGAACCTTTTTCTTGAAATATGAAATATTAAGGTTTTTGGGCTTGTATTTTCTACTTTGATAATAACCGTTTTGCTTTACTACAGAACATGATGAAGCCAGAATGAAAATCAAAACCCAAGATGTTGCTTTAAGATAGTTCATTGGGACAGCTGACTCAAAAGTACTTTATTAATTTCTATTGCTTTTTATAAGTAACGAATCTTTCTTCATCCCCCGAATCCGCCAGCCGGCGGAGTAGGGGGACCGCAATATTGTGAAGGCCACGCGCAGATTCGTCATTATGTGAGCTTTTTGCCTAGACGAATCACTTAAAAATATTTCAATGAGGATGGCCCTCGCCACCCGTATCCGTTAGCTAAAGGAGGAGGATGGCCTGCCTCCCGAAGTGGAACGTAGGGAGGGTGCTTGCCATTTGAAATTTCTTGCAATTTGTTCCAACAAATTGCAAGCCCTATATTCCGCCATGCGTTTTCCCCTAGCAATCTTATTGATCTTATTGCTTTTCGAGTCAAATGCACAAAACGTGCTAGATGATTACTTTTATCTCAATGCCGGCTTGAATTACTTCTGGTATAATGATCCAACGGTATTGCCGAATGAAATGCCGAGTAGTTTTGAATTTAACGATAGAAGTCTGGGTGTGATAAAAAGGGAAGACCTCAAAGAAGGAGAGGGGAATGCCAAACCTTACAGGAAAAATTGGACCATCAGTTTGGGATATGCTGAGTTTTTGGATTCGGCCAAGAAATGGAAGTTGAATTCTGATATTGGTTTCTCAAAATCGTATGTGTCTGGAACGAAACATGATACCTTTGGTTTTTATGATCAGGTAGATCCTGTTGCATTCGATTATTCTACAGGTAGTTCTTATGATATTGATCCTTACTATTACCAATTCTATAATCTCAATCTGAAGTTATCTATACACCGAGTTTTTGAAACATCTGTTATTCAAACCGTGGGAATTGGAGTCCATTTGTCTCAACTCATTTCGAGTCAATATTTCTTGCAAGTCTACGAGAACGAAAAAGTATATCATGTCGAGCATCGAGATCGAACTTATATCGATGGTGGGATCACGGTTTGTCCAATGCTGCGATATGAAGCATTAATCTATGCCTTCGATGATCTAAACTTTTGGGTCACATCAGAATTTAACTACGGTCCAAATTTTAAACAAGGCATTCGCTATCCTAGTTACTTTAAAGGGGCTCAATCTTTTTTGTTTAATATTGGGTTTAAGGTAGGGTATGAAAGATGATGTTTTCGCTTCATACTTTTTGAGCTCTTCCTTCTCAGTTGGCTAACGGAGTAGGGGACCGCAATATTGTGATTCCCACGCACAATATCATTATGATGTGAACCCTGATACCAAGACGATAAATTTGATTATTTAATATTGAATATTGGAACTTTTCTGGAGTTTGGAATTTCTGAATTGTTTATTCTCCTAAGGGCTAATAATTACTCTCTTCACCACCGTCCCTCTTTCCGTTTCCACCATCAAAAAATAAATCCCCGCTGGGAGACCTCGGATGTCTAAACTTAGTTCATTGGATGTACTAGTGACATGGTGTGCCGTTCGGCCCTGCGCATCTCGTAAAGTGATGTGTTTTATTCCCGCAAAAGGGATTTCCAGATGAAGCTCTGTGCTTGCCGGAACCGGGTAAGCTTTGAAACTAATCTGCTCTGTAATTACATTCCCGGTTTCAATTACAATAGGATCGTGACTCTCAATAATTACCGAGCAATCTGTTGACTTCGGATAACTATTGGAGCAAGAGGCTGTGGCTCCGTCTAGACTATCGTAAAGGTACAGAATAGGGGTATACCGTCCCGTACTTGAATAGGTATGTGAAAACGTGTCGGTTTGAGGTGGAAACGTTTCTATCGATCCATCTCCCCAGTCCATTTTGAGTCGGCCATTTGCAGTATTCCAGCTTAAGTTTCGCAAGTGAATGGTGCTGTCTTTCTCAATGCCCAATATTTTGAGTCCGCCTGCCGGATAAAACTCGGGCTGCAGAGGGAAATCCGGGACTTCTATTTTAAAAGCATCTTCTGCCTGACACCCATTTTTAGTATTGGCCTTATATCCAAAATATGCATCACGAGACATGAGAATGGCAATACTGTCCTCGTCTTGATAGTGAATATCGCCTGCACCTTGAAGAGTAGGGAGATAAATATTATTCCAGTTTTGATGGCTGATGCTATCGGAGGTTCTGGAATCAAGTGATACCTTGTATTTTACCTGCACTAAAGTTCCGCAATTGAGCGTGTCTATGTTCACACTTCGCTCTAGCTTGGGTTTCGAACCATATCCAATAGTGGCTGAATAGGTCTCCACACAGGGAGAATATTCCCATTTGACGGTATAAGTAACTTTATGAGGACTGGAGTCTTGATATTTATGGTTGAACCACCTACTCCCATTTCGATCCGGAAACAAATTAAAATTGGTATCTCGGTCACCGTAAATTGTAGTCCCATCACCAAAATCAAGGTGAAAATACTCGAGATAGCCTTGATTAATATTGCTGGTTACTCTGAGGATAGCACTATCCACTTTGTCGCAATTAGGCGACTTGTTAAAGAAAACATTTACAGCTTTTGGACTATAGATGAAGGCGCTATCCATGGTTAAATTGTTTTTACACCCTAAATCATCTTCTATGTGAATTCTATATTCTAGCCTGCGGATTGTATTTAAGTTCAGAAAGTTCCAAGTGAGCGTATCCGGGATCTTGTGGCATTCCCATTGTCTAAGATTACCTTCATTATCTCCTATACTGAAGTAGCTGATTCCATTCTGGCTTGTGCTTGTATTTTTTAAAAGAACATCAAGATTGTAAGCACATTGTGTGTCTGCAGAAAGCACTTCTAAACCGGGTTGCGGTAGGGGGTTGACTTTTATTTCATAACTCCTATTACAAGTTCCTCTTCTACCGATGCCTTCAAACAGTAATTCAAAAATCCCGGTATCAGTAAGTGAGATGTTTTGTATGCTGTCGTAGTATTCAGTTCCATTGAAGGTCCAAGTGACGCTGCTGTCATATCCCGGCGAATTACTTTTTAACTCGATCATAGTATTTTGGCAATAGCCTAAATATTCCGGAAGAGCCTTTTCATTGATCAGCGGTTCGCATTGAGCCATGCATAAACTTGACACAAGTATTAAGAGGGTAGTAAATACTGATTTAAGAGGCGGCATGTAGAAAAGACGAGATTAGCATACTCTGGGTTGCTTAGCTTAGCTCACTTGTACTTTTTAAAAAAAGCCTTTAGCCACCCGCAAGGTTTGGGATTTGATATTTGGGATTTCCTTGGAGTTTGGTGCCTGCCTGTCGGCAGACAGGCTTGTTATTTGATTATTCCAGCAGGCTGGCACTCAGGTCTTACTAAATTTTTGAAGAAATCTAGCGCTTCGAAATTTTTTTACCTCCCGATAGGGACGGGCCCCGCAACCCAAGCCATCCGCCAGCCGGCGGATTCGAGGGTTGCTTAGCTCCGCCCCTCACACAATTTCTTTACTTGATTTCTATTCAAAAAATTAGAAGGACGCTTCATACGTTTCCAGTGAACAACACTTCACCTTAAGTGGAACTATTTGCTTTTTAAAATTTGAATAATAGCTCTTCCTTAGAGTATGTCATTATCATCCGAAGCTTCAGCGTAGGATGGCCCTCGCCACCCGAATCCGCCAGCCGGCGGAGTAGGGTGGATTATTCTTTTGAGCTATAATTCAATGAAAATTGACCTCAAGAAACATTTTAGTTTAGAAAAAACAAAAAAACTAAACTAAGAAGTCCTTTATTCTTATTTTTGATATAAAATTAAACTAACAGGATGAGGAAGTTTAAATCCGGACACTATATTAAACAAGGATCATATAAGAGTTTCGAACCTGCTTTTATCAATAAGCAGTGGGAGATTGATGATATGACACTTCTTCAGCTTTTGAGTAAAGCAGATCGCTTTCTTGGAAGATTAGATATGTATTCCTCTTATGTTGATATTGACCAGTATATCCGAATGCATATTGCAAAAGAAGCTACGACAAGCAGCAAGATTGAGGGAACTCGCACCAATATTCAAGAGGTATTTCTCAATAGAGAAGAGATAAATGCTGAAAAGCGAGATGATTGGGAAGAAGTGCAGAATTATATTGATGCAATGAACAGTGCAGTTCAAGAATTACATAAACTGCCTTTCTCTTCCAGATTGATAAAACAAACTCATGAGATTCTGATGCAAGGAGTAAGGGGAATGCATAAGCAACCGGGGACATTTAGAACCAGTCAGAATTGGATAGGTGGTGCTAGCATCAATGATGCGACTTTTATTCCTCCTGTACATCATAACATTTCAGCTCTTATGTCGGATTTGGAGCAATTTGCAAATGATGAATTGAACCCACTTCCTGACTTACTCAAGATTGGAATAATCCATTATCAATTTGAGACTATCCACCCCTTTCTCGATGGAAATGGGAGGGTAGGGCGATTAATGATAACCCTGTATTTGGTGAATAAAAAGATCCTCAAAAGGCCTATACTGTATCTTTCTGATTTTTTTGAGCGAAATAGAACCTTGTATTATGATAATCTTATGCGTGCAAGGACGCACGACGATATAAATCAATGGTTGAAGTTTTTCCTGACCGGCATTATTGAAATTGCAGAAAAAGGGGTAGAAACATTTGACAAAATACTGCAATTGAAAAGTGATATTGAGCAAAAACTATCCGGTTTAGGCGTTCGCACAGCAGATGCCTTGAAGATAGTGCAATACATGTATCAAAGACCCATTGTTGATGCTTCGGTCGTCTTAGAAATCACGGGTAAATCGAAAGCAACAGTATATAAACTCATAGATGAATTGGAGCAACTAGACATTATTAAAGAAATCTCAGGAAGTAAACGGAATAAGTTGTATTTATTTCATGAATATATGGCGTTGTTTAGTAGTTAAGCTTTTTTAAAAAGCGTATAGTCACCCGCAAGGTTTGGGATTTGATATTTGGGACTTCCTTGAAGTTTGCCCTTGTCATCCGAATCCGTTAGCTAACGGAGTAGGAAGGCCCTTGTCATCCGAAGCTTCAGCGTAGGATGGGTTATTTAATATCTAAATTTTGTTGTTTAATGCCCACGCTGTCCGAAGCCTTGGCGTAGGATAGTAATTTCTTTGGCTGTTCTTTACTTGATTTCTGATCAAAAAATTAGAAGGACATTCAAATGCGTTTTCAACGATGAAACTCCTGTATTAAGTCGTAATTCTTGAAAATTGAAGATTGAATTTTGAGATTTCCTTGGAGTTTGGTACTTCTAATTTGGTGTTTTTCTGGTGCTTGTAATTTCTGAATTGATTATTCAAAACCTTGGTTTTGCAGCGATCACCTCCACCATCAACGGACAACAAATCATCGCCCCCGGCGTAGCTTCAAGTTCAGATAGTTCTGCAAAAGCATTTTGCATTTCTGCCTGACTCAAGTATCCGTTTTCAACCAGCTTAGGAAAATAGGTTTCATAGAAGGTTTTGGGCCATTGCCATACGCTGTTCTCCGGTGTTCCGAGTTTCGGTAATAGTCTCAGGTTAACGATCTCCATCCCCATGGCGCTTAGGGTTTGAGGTAATGAATTTCCGATGTCTAACTCACTTTCCAGGTCTTTAAAACTCTTCAAGGCAGTGTTGATAGCATGGGTCATAGCCGGTTTTTGAGGGTATACTGCATGCGACGACCAGTTGTAGTATTCCTGCAGTACTATTTTACCACCTGGTTTAAGCGCTTTATAAAGCTCTTGAAGCACCTCGTCAGCTCCTTCGACCCATCCTAAAACCCATCTGCTGAAAACACCATCCAATGAATTAGGCTCCAGTTTCAATTCTGAGAATAAACTTTGTCGGGTTTCAATGTTGAGCGAGTGATATTCACTGATTTTATTAAGATAATTGATATAAGTTTCTGAGCGATCTATTGCCAAAACCTTACCGCTTTGTCCAACGAGATAGCCCAATTCTGTGCTGCAGAATCCGGGTCCACAGCCCAGATCTAAAAGAGTTTGACCCTCTCTGAAATTAGCCAGTTCCCAACCTTTTTGGGCTTCAGATGCCCATACTTGATGTTGTACCCCTAAGCGATGTAGCTCATCAGCATCAGTGCCCAAAATATATTCTTCCGACTGTTTCATATTTTGCTTTTCGGAGTAAATATAAGCATGGTGATTTTAAAAGGTCTTTTAATCAGCACCTTAATTGCCGGGAATTGAATATGTAAGCAAGAAGAGGAAATTCATCTAAGCCCAAACTAAATTTTAGTTGAGGGATATGAATTGAAATTGTACTATCTTGCTTGGGCTAATTTACCAAATCTCATGAAAAAGTTACTCTTATTTACCCTCATCTTGAGTTCCGGATTCATTCTTAATTCCTGCAAAGAGAAAGATAATGGTCCGAAGAGCTTAGCCTCAAATCAACCCGTATTTAACATGGATCTTTTCGAGCAAAACATCATTGATTATGTGAATGCCGGTGGAGATCAACCCATTGGTTGGGCTTATGTTATTACCCAAAATGGACTCTTAGAAAGGTTCGATGCTTTTGGCGATGCTAGGACCAGTGCTGATGGTCAGATTGATTTTAGCTTGAGCAAAGAAATTAATGTCGCAAGTATTAGTAAGTTCTACACGGCCATAGCGGTATTGCAATTGCTGGAAGCGCGAAACTTAGATATTGACAGTAAAATAGCACCATGGCTGCCCAACTCTTGGGTAAAAGGTCCGGGTGTGAATGACCTCAGTTTTAAGGACTTGTTAAAACACGAATCGGGATTAAACTCGATCAATTCCAATTTCGATTCAACCTTAAGTTACAGCGGATTAGAATCGTGTATTGAGGATGGTGTAGTGAACCCCAAGACCAGATTATATCTCAATGTGAATTTCGCCTTATTCCGAGTATTAATTCCCTCTTTGTGGGATGGCCTCGACGATGCACCGGAAACCATAGATATAGAAAGCAGTCCGAATACTCAAATTATGTATTTATGGTACATGCAACAGCATATTTTTAGTCCTATTGGACTTCAATTTGTTAACTGCTCTCCGGAAGATCGGCAAGAAGCTACTTTGTATTATAATGTGAACGATGATAATATAAATGCGAACGGATCCTATTATGGAAGTTGGTCACATATGTCAGGCGGTGGCGGCTACTTTATGACACCTCTCGAAATGGCGGCGGTGAATGCCTACTACGAACATACCGAGATTATTTTGTCGGATGAGATGAAAGCCGTGATGAAAGAACACAGAATGGGTTTTGATACACAATCGAGTCGAGAGGAACATGGTTCTTACTACGGAAAAAATGGCTCGATTGCGAATGGAGCCAATCAGGGCGTTTTGGGTCAAATCGTACTTTTCCCTTTCAACGACGTAGAAATCGTGGTGATCATGAATACTCAAGGAGTGACGCTGAATGTTTCCAACAACTTTATCGGTAGCATGATTTACGAAGCTTATAATGACGCTTGGGAGGAGCCGTAGTTGAGATTTACTTGGATTGAACATCGAGATATTGCATTTTTGAGCAATGCACCTACAATTGGTAGATCGAAACATAGGTCTCTGTAATGAATGGGAAAAGCTTTTTTCTTCTGAGCAGTATGTTTCCATTCACTGCGCCGATTTCTTTTCCTTAGAAACTGACTGTATTGTATCTCCGGCTAATTCATTTGGATTTATGGATGGAGGATTGGATTATGCGATATCAAGAACATTAGGTTGGCAGGTACAAGAACGAGTTCAGGAAAAGATTCGTAATGAATTTCATGGTGAATTATTGGTGGGACAAGCGCTTTTAGTTGAAACGGGAAACGAAAAAATTCCATACTTAATTTCTGCACCAACCATGCGGGTCCCTTTAATTCTCACCAACACGGTCAATGTGTATTTGGCGAGTAAAGCAGTTTTCAGAGTGGTAAAGGAAAATCCGCAGATAAAAACTGTGACGATGAGTGGCTTAGGAACCGGTGTTGGACAAGTGCCATATGATATTTGTGCAAAGCAGATTTATTGGGCATATCGTCATGAGTATCTGGAAGAATATAAGTTTCCTGAGAATTGGATGGATGCCAAAAAACTACATGATGGACTTTTTAGAAATATAGAATAATGGAACTAGTTTCACCCAGTTTGAGCTTTCTGATACTCATACCCATATTACTTCGGATTTTAGTAGTCCTTTTCTGCTATAACCGTGCAAAGAAGCTGAACCGCAATTCCGGTCTTTGGGCCTTGTTTGGTCTGTTTCTCCCACTCTTTGCTTTGATATTGATTCTCTTCGCTAAACCACTGAGAGTGGTGGAGTCGGAGATAGATGAGATAGGGAGGGAGTGAATGTACTTTTCAATAGTTAGACTTATTGCACCCCATACCATTCCCTAAACGCAAAAAGTAATTGATCAAAAGTGCATCTGTTTCTATGGGTCATTCTTTTGCGGTGTGTACGCACCGTAGCATATGTAATTTTCAATTCTTGAGCTACTTCGTTGATGCTTTTCCCTTTTGCAAATTTTTGCATGATCTCAACTTCCCGCTCGCTTAGTTCTGGTTCAAAAAGTTCCTTTTCCTCACTGTAATCCTTTAAAACACCCATAATTCTTGGGCAGAAAAAGACTTTTCCTTGAATTCCATGTTTAATACCTGCAAGTAACTGCTCAAATGAACTGAGCTTACTTACGTAGGATACAGGACCTAGTTGCTGGGCTTTGTCTATAAAGATCTTATTTTCATAACTTGAAAAAATGAGGCATGGAACTTTTCTAGTTACACATGCCTCAACTAGTACAAATGATTTTTCATCTTTATAGTGTAAATCACTAATTACAATCGAAGGCTTAAATTTTGACAAGGCTGAAACAGCAGATTCAGGTTCTTCATAGGTTCGCACATCTACATCTCGCATCTCATTTAAAATTTTCTCTGCGATGCCATAACTCACCACTTCATGATCATCACATATAAGAATTTTATAGGTATTGCTCATGCTTTAAATTTTAATTGATCAATACGGGTTAGGGCATCGTCAGGGTCAAAGTAGGAAGATAAGTGTCCGCCTATTAATTTTAATCTTGATTTTATAGTGGTTGATCCTCTGCCTGACGATGTTCCGTTAACCTTAATCTTAATTTTGGGACAATAATGTAATTCTACAAGTACCTCGCCTTTTTGTTGTTCTACAAAGACTGAAATGTGTTCTGGTTGACTGTGTTTTATACTGTTCGAGAGTAATTCTTGGATGATCCTAAAGCTCTGGATTGCTTTTTCTTCAGAAAGGGGAGTATTAAATTCGGATTCAAAACTTATGCTGAGATCTTGATTCTGATAGCGTTTGCATTGAGCCTCTAAGGCGGCTATCCAATTGTTATCAACGAGCTCTTTGGGGTAAAGCTCTTCGGCTAAAACTCGAAGTTCATTTCTAAAGTTTGTAAAATTCTCTGATGCATGCTCAATCACCTCTCCACTCATATTTGCATGGATTAAATCAGCCTTCAATTCTTGGGTGACTTGAAGAATAATTGCATTAGCACCGTCGTGTAAATCATTCGCCAATCGTAAGCGTTCTTTTTCTATCACTTCATGCTCTCGTCTCCTTGTCTCTGATAATAGTTTGTATTGTTTTCTAAGGTTAATAATTAAAATGATCGTGACATTGATCACGATGAGAACAAACAATGCCACTGAAACTACGATATGGAAATAGGGATCAGTGCTTGACATAGATATAAGTTGCTGTAATAAAGTAACCTATAAGAAATATTTGATAAGCAACAGCTGATAGTGCGAGAACAGCTGAGGACCTCCATAGTGTTTCAAAAGGGGTAAGATAGGTAAACATGAAAACAAAACTGAAAACAAGTGCCATAAGCACGTAATCTATGATTTTTTGGAGCTGTGGTTTTCTGCTAGAACCTTCTTTTACTAAAAGATAATTGAGAAAAAGTACTAATAAAACAGATGGAAACAGTGAAACTATTGGAGGTAGCGTAAAATCTAAATAGTATAATAAGGATCCAAATAAAACTGTAATCCCTATGAGTGATCCAATTTTTTTAATATCCTTTAGGAAGAATGAAATACAAATGGCAATTGGCGCAAGACTTGAATATATCACACTAGCTGTATTAAATTTAACATCCGTTACTTTTACAAGAAAGAAGATTAGAGTCATACAAAAGGAAAGAATAATGTAAACTACCAAATGTGAATATCTGATATTCTTTTGAAATTGCTTGTTCTCCCTAAAAGTTGAGATGATAATTACAAGAAATGCTAATGTAATTGTTATGTGGTATACAAGTCCCAAAAAGCAGTTACATCAAAGGCGAGTTATTATCACAACTTGGGGGGCACATCGCTCCATTGTTCATAATCTTCGAAGTAACATCTTCATTATTGGAGTCCGTTCCAAGGGTAACAACCGTTAGTTTATCATTAGAATCTAGAGCAAAGTAGATACGTAGACCTTCTACATTCGTATTCTGAAAAATTTCCAGAATATCTGCCTTCTCCATTAAAACAGCTTTTGTTAAGCCGGTAAATCTTGAATCATTTTGATAAGCATGAGTCATCGTCTCAGCTTCTGTTAGTGTTATTTCATTAGACATGTGGACGAAATTACCACAAAGAGATGAATCGAATTTTAATTTTACCCCAATGATTACCCCAATTGGGGTAACGAATCACTCCATACAAAAAACGCAAGTTTCAAAATTGCGAGTTAAAGACTAAATTCGGTCTAACCTGATTTTAGACCTCTTGAAAATAAAGACCTTGGTAAGGTGTTGAGAAACCACTCAGGCTCTGCATGAGCAACTAGTAATTTTCTGTTTCAACAGCACAATTTTTTCAAGAATATGATGCGTATCCCATCGGGTCTTCCGGATACCCTAATCTGATTAACGTTATGAAAAAAGCACTTACTATTTTTTGTGGGTTGATGCTATCAGGCCTAGGTGCCTTAGCTCAATCCTATTGTTATCAAGAAGTTCCATGCCCTCCTGGACATCCAGGCCCAATTTGCAAGGAACTCATTGAATGTTGGGAGGTTGAAATCATCAATGACCTGGCATGCGACCTCGACATTTATTTTGACTATTCGCAATTTGGAAGTTGTGGTGGAACCGTGTTTCAAGACCAAGTAGCAGCTGGTCAGACCAAAACGGTTACCGCTTACGAACGAAAGTTTACCGGAGATGGGTGTAATTGCCTTTGTCCGGCCTGGATGCGAATTGGTGAATTTAATGGTAACCCGGGTTATGTTCCTTGGGCCTTCGAGAATCCTAGTACTCAAAATCCACCTCCGGGAGGAGTAGCGTTCATGGATTGTAACGGTACCCCTGTTTATGTTACAATTACGTATAATCCTCCGAATTCAGCAACACTCCATTTCCATTATTAATTATTCATAGTCAGTATTTTATGACTTTAAATACTGACTTCAGTATTTTGAATTAATTAAATTTGGTAATATCCATGATGAAGTTTCCATTTTCCATACTGATCCAACTTTTTAGCCTGCTGATCATATTGGTACAGGGAACTTCATCTTTTGCTCAATTTGAATACAGTCATTGGTATTTTGGAGATGAGGCTGGTTTGGATTTTCGCACGGACCCACCTACTGTGCTAAACAATGGTAAAATAGTAACGGATGAAGGAAGTGCCAGTATCTGTGATTCTTTAGGTAATCTTCTCTTTTATACGGATGGGATAACCATTTGGAATGCCGATCATGATACTCTACTCAATGGCTCTCAGCTCGATGGACATACCAGTAGTTTTCAATCTGCATTGATTTTAAAACAGCCCGGAAGTGATAGCTTGTACTATATTTTTACTACGGGATTAATAGGGAGTGGAACAGTGTCATATACTATTGTTGACCTTAGCTTGGATAATGGAAGAGGCGGAGTAACTTCTAAAAACAATGTATTACTAAACAATTCTGGCGAGACGATTACAGCTTGCTATCATTCAAACAAAGAGGATATTTGGATACTCACGAGGCAGTATCCCGCAACTGATTTGTACGCTTATAGATTAACCAGCTCAGGGCTTGCCTTGTCGCCTGTTGTTAGCACTTTAAGTGCGCAGTATTTGTTTGGTGCTCTTAGAATAAGCAATGATGCCACGAACTTAATGAGCAGAGGCAGTAAGCTTGTGAATGGGAATTTTAAACAGCTGGTTTTTTGCTGGGATTTTGATCCATCTAGCGGGACAATTAGTAATGAGAAAACATGGTATTCAGATGGATCAATTTTGGATGTTTTAAGTTCTTCTAATGATCGGTTTTTGTATTTGATTGAAACTGATCTGGGGAACACCGGAAAAAGAAAATTGACTCAATATGAAATTGAGCAGTTACAAAATCCCGTGATCTATATTGACACTTTGGGCTTTGATTTGGTAACAAATACAACTCATTCGAGAATGGAAATGGGACTTGACGGCAGAATTTATATCTTAGATGTAAATAGTCCATCCTTCCTTTCAGTTGTCGGGGCTCCTAATCTACCTGAAATGGAAGCAGATTATAAGTCAAATCATATTGATCTCAGTCCAAATGAAGCGATTCGGGGATTGCCACATTTTAATATTAACAATTTTGTCTTTAATCCGAAATGGCGGATTGAAGGTAGGTGTTTAGATGACATCAGAGTGAGTATAATAAATCACGCGTTAGATAGCCTCCAACTCTTTGTGGATTCAACTTACCATTCGACTTATTTTGATTCCACATTTACTCCTGATAATATTCCCTCCGGGAATTATAAACTTACTGCTAAGGTCTACTTTAAAGGAGCCTACCGATTTCTTTCGGACTCATTGATCATCCATCAACCACCTATATTGGATTTAGGTCCCGATAGCTTGCTCTGTAACAACGAAACACTATACCGGGACTTCACAGGACTTGGATTAGACAGTTTGCTCTGGTCGGATGGTAATAGGGACAGTTTACGTGAGATTAATAGTGATGGTCTGTATCATGTGACGGTTTTTAAAAACTCATGTACTACCACAGATTCAGTTAAATCATTATTTATTAATTGTAGTATTAAAGATAGCTTACTATGTGAGGGTGATCAAACCATATTAAGACTAGAAGAAGAACGCATCGATTCAGTTTTTTGGGACACAAAAGATGGCAATGTTTTTATTACGTGGGGTTCTGAACTTCAATACCAGTTCTCTTCCCATGGTTTTTATGAGCTTGATTTAACGGTTTATAAAGAAGGACTTCAACGGAACATCAAACACAACATTGAAATAAGAAAACAGCCAAGACCAGTTCTTCCTGAAGACACGATTATATGCGAAAAGTTTCAACTTTCACCTCAAGTGGATAGTAGCTTTTATATCTTTCAATGGCTTGATGGTTCTGAACCCTGGAGCAGAGTAATCACTTCTTCTGGTCAATACATCTTGGTATTAGACAGCAGCGGTTGTTCCGTAAAGGATACTATAAATCTGAGCATAGAAAATTGTATCTGTGAGCTTTTTGTGCCTTCTGCATTTAGTCCAAATTATGATGGTATTAATGACTCCTTTTCAGTGTATTCCGATTGTGATTTCGAACGCTATGAATTGATTTTATTTAATCGATGGGGCGAGAAAATGTTGACTTACTATAGCCCTTCAGTGAAGTGGAGTGGAGAGTACAAAGGTGCTATGTGCCAAAGTGGCTATTACGTTTACACTCTTACAACCAAGAAAAAGGGTGAAGAGATCAAATTCAAAAAAGGCATAATATATCTATTAGAATGAAAGCAAATAGTGAGAGAACAACTGTAGGTATTATTGATGATCATGCGCTGTTCAGAGCGTCGCTAACTTCCTTGTTGACCGATAATCATCAATATGAAGTGATTATTGAAAGCAGTAACGGGAAAGAGTTTCTTGAAGAGGTGAAAATAAAATCAATTCCATCACTGGTATTGGTTGATTATGAAATGCCGGTAATGGATGGTTTTGAAACAATAAAAGCAGTGAGGAAGAAGTATGGAGAGAGCCCCATGCTAATTGTGCTATCTATGTATGAAGAAAAAAGAATTGTAGATAGGATGTTTGATTACGGAGCCAATGGTTTTGTGTCGAAATCCAGTGGTGCAGAAATTTTGTTTGATGCAATTAAACAAGTTCAGAAAAGCGGATTTTACCTGAGCCCAAGAATTACTTCGATTATGATGAATGAAAGGAAAAATAAAAAACCCATGCTAAGTCTAGTTGAACAACAAATAATTACTCTGATTTGCGATCAAAAAACAAATGCGGAAGTTGCAAAAGCACTCAAGCTTAAACGGAACACCGTGAACACCTATAGAACCCGGATTTTGGAGAAGCTTTCCTTGCATAATACAGCAGGATTAGTGATTTATGCCATTCAACATGGCCTTTACAATGCTCGAAATAGACCTTTATAAATTACCTTAACAAAGTAAACGTCCCATGCTCAAACCGCTTCATCCGTTCTGCATTAATCTCAATCATGTAAACATACACTCCGGCCTGGCATAATTTGCCTTCGTAGATCCCGTCCCAACCTTCGTTTCCTGAATAAATACATTCACCCCAACGATTGAAAATTGAGATGGTATAAGAATCAATATTTACTGTTGTTGGTCTGAATTTCTCATTTAGATTATTTAAATCAGGTGAAAAAGCATTGGGGATCCAATATTGAGGTTTTGGTGGACAAAATTCATAGACATAAATACTGTCGATTACTTCACAAAACGGGCGACTTACAGATAAGCTATACCAACCGGTGTCGGTTATTATAGTGGAATGACTCAGAGAACCTGTACTCCACAAATATTTATAATCTTGGTTTTGCTCTACTGCTATAGTTAAGGATGCATTATTGCAGGTGAATGTATCCGGGATGAGTTGTATTTCGGGAGGGTCTGAGGCTTCAAGTTGCATGGTGTCTCCGCCCGGGCAATTCAATGAATCTTGAACTCTTACATGATACATTCCGGCTTGAAAAGCTACGGTGTATTCAAGGCTGTCTCCGTTGCTCCATTGATAAGAATGAAGATCTTCCCCTTTTGCTTTGATCGTGTATTCAAAGAGGCCGCAAAACGCGGTATCCGGACCCACATATACTTGTGCTTGGGGATGATGTCCTATGTGAATTGTATCTCTGAGTTTAGTTCCGTTAAAATCTACTTCAAGTTCGTATTTCCCTGAATCAGAGATGTATAAGAATGAATCTCTACTACCATCCAACCATAAATGGGGAAAGGAATCGGCATTGTATTGAGAGTGAATGATAAGACTATCGTCTGAACAAATTGTGGTATCATTACCAATGAAAGGGGGGAGGTATGGTACTTCGTAGAAGTGGACCTTTGAATTTCGATAATTAGAAAGCATTAAAGTAGTTCCATTATATGAAATTTCCCCGACCATTAATTTGCTAAGGTCATCTGGGGAGGCCCAATATGAATGACTGAAAGTCCAAAGATCATTAGTTAACGAGTAGGCATTATACCCTGACCGGCT
The DNA here is from genome assembly GCA_018223105.1 of bacterium. Taxonomy (GTDB): domain Bacteria; phylum Bacteroidota; class Bacteroidia; order NS11-12g; family UBA9320; genus JAAEYY01. Next base: position 95,212 of record JAAEYY010000004.1, read on the forward strand.
AAATGGATTTCCGGTTACTGGGTCGGTATGAAATCCTGAAAAGCAAATTAATTCCGAGTTTAGCAGTGCCATGTCAAGACCAAAATAAGCATCGTAAGATCTATTAGCAGCTGTAAGTTTTTGTTTGAACTCCCATACTTCATTGATTTTCTTGTAATAGTAAATAGCACCTGATTTATACAGGTAATTATCACCATTTTCATCCAAGCTTGTTCGACTTGAAACAATTAATTTATCGCCATTAATAGCTAGTCTTACTCCAAAGTTGTCATATTCTTCATGATCAAAGGGTACAATTTTTTGTTTAAAGAGCCAGGTATTGCCTTCTAACTTATAGTAATAAACCGAGCCGCAACTATGCCCGAGACTGCTGTTGTTTGCATCATAATCGTCGAGAATGGCATTGATGACGAGATCTGATTCAAAGGCTTTTAAGGAGTACCCAAAGCTAATTCCTTCAAAGCGTAAAGGAGGTACTATTTTAGAATGGAACTTAAAAGTGTCACTATCAAGTTGGTAAATATACACTGCCCCTACCTCCCTTTTATTATTATTACCGTTCTGATCCAGATTAGATCTGCTTCCGATAAATAGCCAATTTTTATTGAGTTCTACGGATCGTCCAAATAAACCAATAGCCTCAGGGTCTGGAGCAATAATTCTTTGTGTATGTTCCCATTTTTCATTCTTCAGAGTGTACACTGTAACAGAACCAACCCGCTCCATTAATGTCCCTTGAAGTTTAATGCTATCTAAAGCTCCCACAACCGTAAATCTTTCGTTCATATCGCAATCAAAGCCAAAATGGTTATTGCTATTTATACTGCTTTCAATAACTTCATGATTGAATTTCCACTCACCATTCTCATTTTTCTTATAAAAAAAGACCTGATTTTTATAGAAGTTTTTATTGCATACAACAGCGTGATTTCCATATAAAGCATGTTCTTGGCCGAAAAATTCTGCCGAAGGATCTGATTGCCCCATTGGGGGTAATGCTGTATAGACTAAATCTTGTGGTTGAGCTAGAAGCTTGAAAGGAGCTATAACTATTAGGATAAGAGTAACAAATGAGATATATGAATTACACTTAGTCACAACATTACCTCATTAAAGTAAACGTCCCATGCTCATACCGCTTCATCCCTTCTGCATTAATCTCAATCATGTAAACATATACTCCGGCTTGGCATAATTTGCCTTCGTAGATCCCGTTCCAACCTTCGTTTCCTGAATAAATACATTCACCCCAACGATTAAAAATTGAGATTGTATAAGAATTGATGTTGACCGTAGTTGGTCTGAATTTCTCATTTAGATTATTTAAATCGGGTGAAAAAGCATTGGGGATCCAATATTGAGGCTTTGGTGGACAAAACTCATAGACATAAATACTATCGATTTCTTCACAAAACGGTCGGCTCACAGATAAGCTATACCAGCCGGTGTCGGTGATTATAGTGGAATGACTCTGAGAACCGGTACTCCACAAATATTGATAATCTTGGTTTTGCTCTACCGCTATTGTTAAGGATGCATTATTGCAGGTGAATGTATCCGGGATGAGTTGTATTTCTGGAGGTTCTAAGGCTTCAAGTTGCATGGTGTCTCCGCCCGGGCAATTCAATGAATCTTGTACTCTCACATGATACATTCCGGCTTGAAAAGCTACGGTGTATTCGAGGCTGTCTCCATTACTCCATTGGTAAGAATGAAGATCTTCTCCTTTTGCTTTGATTGTGTATTCAAACAGGCCACAAAACGCGGTATCCGGACCCACATATACTTGTGCTTGAGGGTGATGCCATATGTGGATCGAATCTCTGAGTTTCGTTCCATTAAAATCTACTTCAAGTTCATATTTCCCTGAATCAGAGATGAGTATGAATGAATCTCTACTTCCATCCGACCATAAATGGGGAAAGGAATCGGCATTGTACTGAGAGTGAATGATAAGACTGTTGTCTGAACAAATTGTGGTATCATTACCAATGAAAGGAGGGAGATATGGAACTTCGTAGAAATGGACTTCATATGACCTTCTATTGGTTAATAGAAGAGTAGTCCCATTAAATGAAACTTCACCAAAATAAAATGAGTTTGTATCACCGTCAGGGTTCCAGTATTCCTTAGATAATTGCCATTTATTATTTGAATTTAATGTGTAGCAATAATATCCTGAGCGTTTATAATTAGCTCCTGTGGTTGTATGTGGCAACCACCCTGAATTGCAGAATAACATATTCTTATAAATTAAAGTTGAATATCCATAGTCTCCATCATAAGATCTGATAGGAGCTGCAAGTTTTTGTTGATATTCAAATGATCCATTTTCCATAGAGTAATAATAGATAGCTCCTGAACTAAACACATAGCCATTGGAGTTCTGATCCGTACTTGACTGACTACGTACTACTAAATCTCTACCTTTTAAATCAATATTGCCTCCAAAACTTTCACCAGTATTTCTGTCATGCGCACAAAGCTTTTGATTGAATACCCATTGATTAGACTCAAACTTGTAAATATAAACAGCACCTGCACCAGCAATGAAATTTTGAAAATTTTCATCATAAAAATCTGCAGCCCCTATCGCTAATAAATCATTATGAACGGATAAGCCCCAATCTACTGAAGCCATATTTCGTCTTGGTAAGCATATTTTTTGATTGAAAACCCATTTATTATTTTGTAGTTGATAATGATAAACAGCTCCGGTTCCACTGATCCAATTTGATTGATTTTCATCGGTACTTGAATGGCTGGAAATGAGTAAATTATGATCACTTATGTCGAGCTGAAAGCCAAATTCATCTTCGGTTTCACCATCAAACGGTGTGATTTTTTGATGAAAGGTCCATTGATCTGCAACACTAAGTTTATAAATAAGTACAGAACCTGTGATTCTTTCATTTCCATTCTTGCTACTAGTATCACCAACAGCAGAGATTGCAATAAAACTATCATTCATTGCACAAGTCCAACCGAGTCTTGATAAGGTCCCTAGGTTTTTAGGTCGGATTGTTTGATGTAAGTTCCATACACCATTGGTTTGGCGCTTGTAAATATAGAAGAAATTACTATCGAGAGACTCTGGGTTAGTAATAACTGCAAAGTTTGAGTTTAATGCAGTGCTATAACCAAATCCATGTCTAAGTGGAATACTTTGCCCCATTGGGGGTAATGCCGTATAGACTAAATCTTGCGGTTGAGCATGTACGTAAGAAGATGCTCCAAAATTTAAAAAAGCAATTAAAGTTAAAATGCTGTATGTCAGTCGCTTATGCATTTAGAGGCTGAGTATACCAAATATAGTGAATTTTAAAGTAAAAAGAGGCTTCAGGAATGAAGCCTCTTTTTAATCGGTATTATAGCTATTTACTCAGAAACGATTAATTTTCTTCGATCATAGTTTCCATCTTGTTCAAGGATGATGACATAACTTCCTTGAGACAATGGGTTAAGGATTAAATTATTAGTGAATGAACCGGAGTAGATCAATCTACCATCCATTGAGTAAACAAAGTACGAAACTTCAGTTTCAATGTTATTAGCTTGGAGAACAATCTGCTCATCCGGTTTTTGAATGACTTCTGCAATTTCGGTCAACTCAAGAAAATGATTGTCATTTTGATCTGGGAAGGCCTCAGGTGCAGGTCCGTCAGCAAAAAAGTTGTCTGGAACAATACCATCTGGTTCATCAGTGCCGTCTGAACCATCAGGTCCAGTCTTTTCTTTGTATTTAATGATTTTAAATACGGGCCCATTCTCACCAGATCCAAGAGATTGAAGGTAAGTAATATAATCAGCATAATCATACTGACAGTTTCCAGAATGAACAATGGGTTTTCTCGGGTCATCTACGTCAGTTAAGTCATCTCTTAGAAATCCATTTGGCTCATAGAATAAGATTCTATGACTTCCATATTTAATATCTACATTACCGGTTCCAAAGTCAATGATTGCGCTGTTTGCCCCAACAAGCAGATTGTTACCAGTTCCAGGAGTATAAGTTTGTAAAGGCTCAACTTTGAACATCTTTTCCATCATGTCATAGAACAAATCATGTCTGTACATGTAGCAATTATACCGGTAGGTGTAGGGGCCGGATGTTGTTGTGTAATAAAGTACGGGTTGACCATCGTGATTTCCACTGAAATAGATGAAATCTGTGCCAGTATTATCATCAATTATCCATGGAGACCCATCAGTAGGAGTACCTGAATTATTTACAACTCTCATAATGCTGAGGTTGGTACCTATGTAGGTAAAAACTTCTTCGCAATCACAAGTTTCAATTTCAATAGGAGGTAAAGGGGGCTCGCAGAATTCCCACCCATAAGAATTACAAGCTATTTGGTCAATGGTTAATCCACCTGAATAATTGAGTGCAAGTGGCAAGTTTTCATATTTGACGGAGTAACCTCCGGGGCCTCCTCCGCCTCCTCGACCACCTCGTAAGCTAACATGTGGGCCAAGCGCAAAGCCGCTAGGTGAAGCCTTCATAATCCATAAGGTTCCACAAGCGCCTCCGGATCCTCCGGAACCACCTTCAGCACCAATGCCACTTTCACCAAAGCCACCAGTTCCTCCAGGTAGAATAATTTCTGTAGGTGAAAAGCAACCTCCATCAGCGCCAAGAGCTCCGTCGCCACCAGTTCCTCCATCCCCTGCGGGATCTGCATGATGGCCGTTGGCTCCGTCAACAAAAATCATTTTTCTATTAGAGGCAATATTTGCTGATTTGGCGTAAGTGTTCATCTTAATTAGAACAATTCCTCCTCCACGCGCGCCTTCAGCTGCTTCAGTTCCATTACCACCAGCATTTCCGGCAGAATTTGAATAGGGGCTTGAGACGCTATTCGAGTTATTACCCCCGGTGCCTCCAAACCCTCCTGATCCTCCACCATCTCCAGCTTTAATTCCAGGATTACCTGCATCACCTAATCTCAGCACAGTCCATGGAGAACTTACATTAGGGCTTGCTGGGTCGTAGTGCACTACATTCCCAAGGTTTGTATAGGTTCCTGGGTTTACTGCATTATTCGCAGCATCACCATCTTGTCCATTGGATGGATCTGGTGAGTTTATTTTGAAATTTAAAAAATCTCGAGTAGGGTCTGAACTGCATAGGTATCCGCCTACTGTATTATCCAAACCTATTGGTGGTGCTTCGCCTTGAATAATCCCATTTGGAGAAGATGAGCTAGAAATTGGATATGCATATGGGCCACCGGGCCAACCACCGCCACTTCCATTGTAGCTTGGAGCGGACAATCCACTGCCCGGTATACCTAGATCCGGACCGCCTGACCAATCATAGTGATATCCTTTGCCTATAGCATGTATAATTCCTCCATTAAAATCCAAGCTATTCCCAACCACTAGAGCGGCTATACCACCTGTTCCATCACCATGGTTATAAGCATGGCATGTTAATTCTCCACCATCATTCAAATCGAGATCCCAGTACACGGGAACTCTTTGCACTTGAACACGAGTAGTAGATGTAAGAGTGGGTGAAAACCAAACATTGGTGCCTTCTATTTCAACCTCGAGAATGCCTGTACCAGAGTTGTATGAGAGGACTTTTACCCTACAATGCTGCCCCACCTTATTGCTTCCTGTGTTATCTTCCATTTGTATAACAATACACCATTTGTTAGCAGGGAAATTGAGGTCTGGTAGGGTTTTACCACTAGGGGGTGATACTGTAAGTTCGTATACTTCAGGTGTAACCGAAGTTTGAGTTACAGCAGTGACCCTTGCACGATCTTCATCCAAAAATTCTTGAGTAGAAACAGTTTTAGAAATCACATCAACTTCTGGACTACTTGAGCTTGACGGCCAACCGGCAAATTGAGCTTCAGACGTGAAATGAATAAACAAAATACTAAACGTGAGTAAAGCTAGTTTTCTGGTTTTGTTTTTGAATCCAATGTTAGGTGGATTCGTTAATTTTTTGAGGTAAGTTTTCATGTTGTTAATTATTAAATTTAAAAGAAAGAAGCTTGAAACCACAGATGCCCATTTTGAATTTCTAGGGGATCAAAGCATCCTTGAATCTCCCTCAAAGTGAAGCAATGAAAACTTATTTTTTCCTATCTATTTGAAGACGATTTATGTATTCAAATAGAAGTATTGATTGTATCTAAATGAAGGTTTTAATAGTGGTTTTATCAGGTAATCAGCTATTTAGCTTAGTTTAAAAATTTGTGATACCACGCGTTATTTATTGAAGATGCTCCTCAATCTTCTTCAAGCTTTCCCTCCCATAACCCGAGGTGGTCCATGCAATCTTGCCACGCTCATCATATCCTGAAATTCTAGGATATTCGCCTTCCATATCCGCCGTGTATGGCAGTTTGAAATAAGCTGAGCTAAGTTGAGTTTTATCGAGATATTGGAGTATTCGAGAAGTATCTTGATTAAACACATTGACATAAATAATCCTCTCCGAAGCAAATTGTGCTTTACTAATCTCTTTCTCTAGCTTTTTAGCGAGGGCTAGACAGGGTTTGCATTCGAGGAATGTATAAATGACAACCACATTTGATGTCTCATAGCTTTTCTCGTTCATCTGGTTGATCTCATTCAGGTAACTCAGATCCTGAAACGGTATTTTGATTGGTTCAACAGATTTGTTATTGGGAAACCAGAATAGTAAGACAAATAATAGATGAAGAGGCATGTTCAATAATAAGCTAAATACGCTTCTAAATAAAACTTCAAAGCGCCCAATACCAATTCATACCTAACCAAATGCGATTTTGAGCAGGGGAATGAAGAAATTGATTGATTCGGTAATCTATACCCATTTCCAATTCACTGAGCTCACTGACCTTGTACCCGACAAAAGGTAAAAGCCGGATTTCGAGATCATACCTTCCGGATTTCAATGAGTTGAGGTACTCATTGCTGATCTTGAAGTAAAGTTCTTTCGGGTCGACACTCAAACCACTGAACGGAATTGCAGCAGCTAGTCGGTATCGCAGTCTGAATTCAAAATCCTCAGTAGGGCTGAAAGTCTGGTCGGCAGCAAATCTTTGCGAAAATTTAAATCCGGTGAAACTCTGAGTAACGATGAATTGCTGAATACTTCGGTGAACAATTTGCTCATCGCGCAAGCGAAAAAGATAACCCAAAGCTAGGGTTTTGTTGTAGGCAATTTGCTTGGCAGCGATAGTTGTAAAATCCGTGAGGATATAGTCATAACCTTCGATATCCGATGCTGCTCCGAGTCCGCTACGAATCGACTGCCTAGACTCCAGCTTAAAGTTCAGTTTGAAGTTGTGCGGGAGGGATGTATTGAGGTTGATGGAAGGGAGAATGCCAAACTCATAACTAGGTTGAGCATGAGCGACAAGAGATACAAGTGTCAGGCTAAGAAGGGCAATTCTTCTAGTATTCAATATAATCCTCATTCTTGATTACAATCTTGGCCCAATGAATTATGCTCCCTTCTGCATCGAAAAGGTATTCATATTTCACATATGCATGATCTTCCTTAACTGCGATTACTAATTCGTAATTCTTGTCGACCGCAGTGTCAACGTTCGATTTGATGAAGTTTAATACTTGCTGAGTTTCTCCAACGAATTGAACTTGCGTTTTTACAATGCTATAATCTTCAAATTTTGAGCAAAGTGTACTGTCTATGTTTCGCATGGTCTTGGAAGGCAGATGTTTACTTTTCATATCGATCTCGACATCCTCCAGACTTCCATCGGCACTGAACTCTATGCTATATCTTTTTTTACTGTGTTTTACTTTAGCCTCATACGAAAGTGTGTCCAGTCCAATTTCTTTGTACCACTTCACTTTTTTCTTGAAATCACATGAATCAATAAACATTAAAGCCGAATCTGGAACCTCTGCTCGGTCAACTCGGATTTCTTTTTCAAACTTCACTTGTGCAAAGGCTTTCTGCGATTCTGCGCTTAGCAAAGCCACAGCGCATACAATTATTATTTTGTCAAAGCCATTGTAAATCATGGAATTATACAAAGGTAGGACTGAAAATGATTTGGGGATGTTAAGGTTTGAGGGTGGTTTTGGTGGAATAATCCAAACTTCTCTGTTGGCTAACGGATTCGGATAGCGCAGGTCATCCTATGCCGAGGCTACGGATGACGAAGGCCATCATCTTATAAATAGCAAATTGCAAGCACCAAATTCCAAGGAAGTTCCAATACTCAATCCGCCGGCTGGCGGAAAATAACCAAGTATATCGTCTTGGTAACTAAGTTAACATCATGACGAAATTGCGGGCGGGCACACAATATTGCGGGAGTGTGCTGGCGTGAATCATTTGAGAGACTAGAAAATCAGCAAAAGTGCTTGCATTTGTTCGTTGGCTAACGAACACTCTTTTGCTAGATTTTCTTCGAACAAATGAAAGAGGGAGGGCAGCATTATATTGTGAAAGACTTTTTGTTTCTTTTTGGTCTCAAAAAGAAAGGAGCATGTCAAGACAAAAGAAGGAAAGGTTTTGTTACCCCCTATCGGGTGACTAAACGCTTTTTCAAAAAAGTAAAAGCAAATCCGCCGGGAGTTCCAGATACTTCGCTTCGCTACGATCTGGATAAACTTCTCCTCCCTGTTGCTCCAATACAAATAAAAAAACCGCGAAAGCGGTTTCTTTATTTGTGGAGCTGCCGGGAGTCGAACCCGGGTCCGAATCGGGATAGAGTTGCGCCTTCTACACGTTTAGAAACTCTTAATTGTCGGGAGAAAAAAGGTGAGTCTCTTACCTCATTAACTCCTTATTCAGCACAATAAATGTTTGCTTGGCTGAAGTGGGCAAACATTATCCGGACTTATCGACCGCCTTAAACCCCTCGTAGTCCGGACAAGACTCAGGAAGGCGGATGACTTACTTAATCAATTGGATTAGGCAGCCATGGCAAAATTAGTTTCGCCATTTAAAGGTTTATCGGTGAGATTTAAGAGCATACCAATAAAGCTCTACGTGCTTACACATCTATCGTCCAACCCGTCAAAACCAAAACAGCCCCAATAGCATGTGTGAAATCTCAAATGTCAAATAACCTCCCTGCACTTCGTTTCGGAAGGCAGGCAAGCACCAGAAAAATCTTAAAATTCAAATTTCAAGATTCAATGGTGAAATAAGTATCACAAAAGTAATTCCAAAAACACGAATTGATAGGTTGAACTCCCTTATATGCTTAAAAAGCGTGAATTTTTCTCATTATTTGACCTTAATCAGCAGATTTAGAAATTACCAATCACCAAGTCTGACAGTTTGTCCATACATTTAGCACTTAATTATCGTTGATATATAATGAGTTTCTCTAAAGCTGTTTTTTTATTCTTCACCCTCTGCTGTATTACATTAACAGTATCCGCGCAGCGTGAATTGCAGTATTCTATTCTATCTTCAGGAAGTCTAATTTACCAGTATCAAGAAATTGAGAACACAGACTTTGCCCTGAACTATACCGAAAAGCAAACCGATATAGGATTTCATCTTAATTGGCCTTCATTACTAGTAAACAATGAAAAAGGGAATATTCATGAATTTGGCATTAGTCAATTGTTTATACAAGATGAAGATCGTCCAATTTATTACGAGGAAAATGGAGTGAAACAAGTAACCGGGACACGCATGCTGAAATCAGGTATAGGTTTCGTTTATGCTTATTCTGTCAAACTATTTAAGAACAATGATCATGCGACAAAATTCTTTATAGGTCCCACACTTGAACTCAATTTCAATTATATGAATAGTCGACCCTATGCAAGTAATGCATTTGCGGTTACTACTAGTAATATAAGTTTGAATATTGCTGCGATGCCTCGACTCCAATCTGACTTGAATGAGCATTGGTTCGTAGATTTTAGCATACCGGTAAGTTTGGGCTTCCTTAATCTTGAAGAGATCACTGTACAAAACCCGAACTTCTCGGCGAATGAACAAAAAACCGGCAGTTTCGACCTGGAGTATTTTAGAAACAGAGTTGAGTTTAGAATTGGAGTAGGATATCGACTAGCGAAACACACTTGATATTGGCCTTTTATTACCATAATCCCCATGGGGTCCGCCACTCCTCCTCCCCAGGTTCAAGTTAGTACAGAAAGTAAATTTCAAGCAAATCAATTTCCTTGAACGCCTACATCTGTGGCTCGTTCGACCAGCTTTTTTCCCACATCCACCGCTTAATGAAAATTTCTATGTTTACCTTTCCTGCTGTCCGACATCCATAAGCACATGAAAACACAAGAAATAGTGGAACAGATCCGTCAAGGGAATCATAAAAAGCTCAAAAAGCTGTATAAGTACTTCCCCGTCGTGAAGAAATGGTTGATCAGCAGAGGATGCGATAAAGAATTGGCCCGAGATATCTTTCAAGAAACCTTGATTGTCTTCTGCGAGAAATGTAGAGATGAAGATTTTGTGATGACTAGCTCAGTAGATACCTACCTGTTTTCGGTATCGAAGTTTTTGTATTATAACCATGCACGAAAAGCACAGAGAGAACAAGCTCAAGATCTCAACGATCTTGAAATTGCAGCTTCAAACGATGTGGATGAGTGGAAAGAGTATGAAAGCAAACTGAACATTGCTGAACGCGCTTTTAGAGAGTTAGGAGAGAAGTGTAAGCAACTCCTCGAAATGTTCTACCTCCACAAAAAAAGCATGAAAGAAATTGCTTCAAAGTTGGAGCTTCGAAACGAGAAAGTAGCTAAAGCACAGAAATACCGCTGCATTAAAAATGTAAAGGAACAAGTTGAACTTTTAATGAATCAGGCATAATGGAAGAGTTAATAGAAAAATACCTCGTAGGCCTGCTGAGTTCAGATGAGAAGTCGGATTTTGAGCGGAAAATGAAGGCTGATCCGAAGCTGGAACAAGAAGTTGAAATTCAAAAACAAGTGACCGATGCAGCTCGGATTTCAGGATTGCGAAATCAAGTGCAAAGAGCATATAAGGGCTATCAGTTTACCAAAGTGTTTAAAGCAGTGGTCGTGATTGTGACTGCAGCTGCTATTTTGGGTACGGCGACCTGGTTCTTAACACATGATAAAGAAGAGTCGGATACGCCGATTCAGATAGAAGCTTTGGATGAGACGGTGTTTATGTTGAACTCTGATCAAGATACCGTGATTGAAACAGAAAATGGACTCATTTTGAGTATTCCTGCCGGGACTTTTGGTGAAGGGGATTATGAGTTGAAAGTGAATGAAGCTTATGACGCTTTGCAGATAATGGAAGCTGGATTAAGCACCATGTCGGACTCAAGTCTGTTAGAAACTGCCGGAATGTTTAAGTTGGAAGCAAAAAGGGGAGGAGCAGCTATTGACATTGCCAAAGGCAAAGAAATAACGGCCATGCTGAGGTCGGCGGAGGTAGATCCTGAAATGCAATTGTTTGAAGGTGAAGAGACAGAAGATGGGGTGAATTGGGTGAAGCCGAAACCATTGCCAAAGTACTTGTTGACCCGCGATTTTGCCGATTTGGATTTCTATCCTCCCAACTATCTGAAAACTTTGGCAGAGCATGGTATAGATGTTTCAAATAAGGCAGTAACCGACAGTATTTACTACTCTTTTGTTTGTGATCTTCCTGAACTAAGTGAGGATCGTGTCATTCGTTTGTACAACTCAGAAGTTCGAGGTGAGGTAGACGATGTGGCACCTGTCGATGCTCCTTCAAGAAATTCGTCAAGTGAATTAATGAGGTTTATGCAGTATGAACCGGATACTGAAAGAGCTATAGATGACGTACCTCAGGATTCTTCTAGTGTTCCTCGCAAACGTCAGATCTGTCCGGCTTCTATTCAAGCTCTACAAACCGCAGAGTTTAGCAAAAGCTTCATAGCCACTGAAGAGTTTACAGAGCGATTGAAATATATCTTTGGGACCTGCAATGAAGAGTTTCTTCAGGTTTATGTCGTAAACCTCGATAAACCGCTGTGGTACTCGGACTCTATTATTGCTTCTAGATTTGGAGGAAGCGTCTGGACCGCTTTTTATCATCAAAAATTAGGCAATACAGAACAAGCCAACCCCGGATTTGCAAAACTGAACCAGTATTTCAAGCGCAAAAGAGCAAAATTCAATCAGGCAGCCTTGAAAGCGCGCCAGAAATTGGCCAAGGAATTCAACAAAGCGGAAAAGGAATATCGCAAAGCAGAAAGTGAAAGAGCTAAAGCTTCGGATGAAGATTCAAAAGCAAACTTTAAGGAAGAATATGAGATCAATTTGAAAGAGGCTTGTCGACAAGCCAATATCACCTATGTCAAGCCGAACCGAAGATATAATCAAGGCTATGTGATGCCGATTCGGAGTACAGGCTGGAAGAATATCGATCGTTTTGCTATGGAAGTGACCCAAAGTCGGGAGTCCTCGAGCGGGACGTTTAATGGCAAAGAGGTAAAGCTTACCTATTACACTGTAAACCTCGATGTTCCTCAGTCTGAAAGCTATGATTTTGTGAAGGCCTATGTCATTCCAACAGAGTTGAGATCCTTTGAGCGCATGAAAAAGAAGGATGCCGGCTTTACTTATCAAGTCAATTCTTTAATTGAGTATGAATTGGTGAGTATCGCCAAGAAAAATGAGGAGTATTTCATCTATAAGACTCAATTGGAGCAGGGCGACAAAACCTATAGCGCTCAGTACAGCAAGGTATCTAAAGAATAATTAGAAGAACAGCTCAAAACTTCATCAAAAAAGAAGGAAAGCTGGAAATTAGAAGAGGAGTTTGAGTTTGAACTTCATCGAGAACAGTTTGACAAGCTCAAAGAAGAACGCAGGAGCGATCTTGAGTTTAGACGAGAAATTGAGCATGTGATTTGGCCTTGTGCTGAAGGACCAATTGAGTTTGAGCTGCCTAGAACCTTTGATTCAGAAGAAATTGTATCATTTCCTAAAAGTGTAAAGGTGAATTCAGCTGTTTTAAATTAATTCTTCAATACCATATTTTCTTATTTTTGAGGGGATGACTAAGCTCATTTATCCCCTCCTTTTTTTATTTGGAATTAGCGCTTCAGCTAGGGCACAAACTGAAGTGATGTTCTTCACCAACTACGGTAACTTTATTGTAGAACTGAACGATTCTCTGGCACCCATCACCGCAGGAAACTTTAAGGATCTAGTGGAGCAGAAGTATTATGATGGGGTGATTTTTCACCGAGTGATCGATAATTTCATGATTCAAGGAGGTGATCCAACTGGCACAGGTTCAGGTGGTCCCGGTTATACGATACCGGATGAGTTTCACCCTAGTCTGAGTAATGTGCAAAGGACCATCTCCATGGCAAACTCAGGTCCAAATACCGGTGGATCTCAGTTTTTCATCAATTTAGTAAACAATACCTACCTCGATTATAATAAAATGCCATTTTCATCGCGACATGCTGTGTTTGGGGAGGTAACTTCAGGCTTTGATATTGTACAAACCATAGGAAAGGTGCAAACCAATAGCTCAGATAGACCTTTGGAGGATGTGGTGATGGATAGTATTAGAGTATATCCACTTCCTGAACCCAAACCAATAGAACTTGATACATTCCTCTTACAAGGAAATCCACTTTCGGCCAATTCAAAATTTATTCATTCCGGTGACTCGGGAAGCTTGGTTACGCTAAAATGCTTCGATTATAGAGGTAATCTCCTCTGGTCTGATGAGAAAGTGTTTGATCAATTTGGATCAATGAGAGTATCTCTTGAGCCTTTGTTTTACGAACTGAGTTCAGGGCTGTACATCTTGCATATAGAACAGGCTGAAGAGATTAAAAGGATTAAAATCATACGTCCTTAAGCCGGTGGCTCTTACTTTTGAGCCATGCGATTAATTCTCCTTATGATGTTCTTTATCCCTTTTTCGGGGATAGCTCAATACACCCTAAACTCCAAAGCGACCTGGTACAACAGCGCTGATCCAAAGGCTATAACTGACAGTATTAAAAGTGAGGAAGTCAATTATACTTTAAGCTTCGACGATGAAGATCGGCTAAGAAAGGAGCATATTATTCATTTTGATAGTAATGGAAACTTAACAGATACTGCAATTCGGGAATTAAATATTCACGGGAAGCAGACGTACTATAATTTCAATGGTTTCGAAACTCTGAGGAGCTATGACTCATCGCAAAACTTATACTCCCTCATTACAATTAGAGATGGTGATACCACAGAATATATTTATCTCAATCGCTATAAAGATGATAAACTCTATACTGTTCAAACCATAAGTTTTGGTGCCTTGTCTGCCGATGCAACGGTGTATCGTCATTTTTTTAATCGGGTCTATTCCAGATATCGCCCAAATCCTAAAAGCCCGCATTATGTAAAGAAACAATGGGTTTATTCAAAAGGTGCGGTGAAGAAGTTTAAAACCAAGGTAGAGATGCCAAATGCTTCTTTCAAAGCGAAGACTATTTACAAACGGGATAAGCAAGGCCGTTTGGTAGAAACCAGAGAGTATTTCCGTGGAAAGCTATTGAAAAAGATAGTTCAGGATTATGTTGGAGATCGCTTAGTAAAAAGAACAACGATCAACTATACGAAGAACTTTACGGTAGTTGCGAGATTTGATGAGTGAAAAGATTACTAAAGGAATATCCATATCATTTCTGTGGAACAACTTCCTTCACTCGCTTATCAATGTAACGCGAGTTCATAATCCTTAGAATGCCCATGTAGTCTAGCTCAAATTCTATAAGATCTCCTATTTTATATTGATCCTCATTTTCTCCGAGATCAAGTACGATCATGTCTGAACTTGCACCAACTACTTTTAAGTGCTTGTCTTTGAGTTTTACATGCTCCTGATCCACATCCAATAGTCCCATGTCGATAATTGCCCTATGTGAAGTCTCTCCGGTGTCATCATCAAAGGATTTTTGTTCTCCACTTACATTGAAACCCATTTCTCCTTGAGGCACTCTCGGCTTTTCGGTAAGTTCAATGATCTCTGCAAATAATTGAAATACATCACTTTCCATCTGTTCAAATGTGGTATTGTGATATACATCCGTTCCCATGAACAAAGTTTCTCCTACCCTGAAATGATTAATACCATCGGGTAGTAAACCTTGGAAAATTAAAGGAATGGTTACAGATGATCCTCCGGAGACAAATGGAATTTCTCTATTGAATTTGGCTTCAATGAGCTGCTTGTAAAGGCTTAGTTGAATCAGTTTATCGTGACTCGGAAGTACACCGTACATGCACGTTAAATTTGTTCCCAGTCCAATCACTTTAATGTTTGGAAGCTCAAATACACGTTCGTAGAATGCAATCAGTTCTTCTCTTAATACTCCTTCGCGCAGCTCACCTAATTCGATCATGATGAGTACCTTGTGCATTTTGTTCTGTCGTTTTGCTTCAGCAGAAATCAATTCGATAGTATCAATTTCAGTATTAAAGCTAACATCTGCATACTGTACAACAGATTTTATAGCACGCTTTGCAGGCGGTTTAATGTAAACAGTTTGAACGCTGGGGTCGATTGCCTTAATTGCTTTGAGGTTAGAGACTCTGGAATCGCATAACTCCGGAATGCCTAAGTCAATCAATTCCTTCAAAAATGTACGGTCGCCACACATCAGTTTGGACACTGCGGCCCACTCAATTCCATGTTCTTTGAATATTCCGTCTAAAAAGTTGAAGTTCTTTTGTAGCTTATCCCTGTCCAGTGTGATGAACGCCATGATTTTGTTTTTGTGTGAGTTGTATAATTATGAAACTCAAAGCCGATGCTGTTATCCCAAATAGGATTGCGTCGAGTTCGAAAGGTAGTTCAATTTTGCTAAGAATCAAAGTTAAGGTAGTGCCTCCACCAACAATCATCGCCACTAATGCAGCAGCGGGTGAGGGCTTTTTGAGGCTGAGCATTCCAATTACAGGTACTAGTAATCCGGAAACCATAATTGCGTAGGAATATAACATCAGTTCAAGCACATTGTTCATCCTGGTTGCCAGAACGATTGCTATTGCACCTATAATAAATGTAACGGCCTGACTCAATCGAATCTGATTCACTTTCTTCCCAATATGTAAGGTTTCAAGAATGTCTGTAAGCAGGTTTCCTGAGGCTGCAACCAAACAAGAATCAGCAGTAGACATAATAGCACTGAAATAGGCAGACATCATCAAACCCATTAATCCTACAGGTAAAATTTGCCTCAGAAACAAAGGCAAGCCCAGTTCTGCATCAATTTCTGATCCCGGGGCAAAGCCTAATTCTGTGAATAATCCTTGCTCAAATCCAACCCTAGCAAAAAGGCCTAATACCACCCCCATGAATGCCATAAAAGGCCATTCGAAGAGTCCGGCAATACGCCAGGCTTTCTTAGCAGTTTGCTCGTCTTTACATGCATAAATCCTTTGATAGAGGGTCATCCCAACAAACCAGATCGGAATAATGGTTACACCCCAGTTTACAAGTTGAGGTATGCTGATATTCGTGAGACTGAAAAACTCAGGCCCAAGCATTTTTTGGATTTCAGACCATCCGCCAAGAGCATAGTAACCCAGTGGAATCCCAATAAAAATGAGTCCCACCATCAGAATAATCCACTGCACCGTGTCGGTATAAATTACCGCCTTTATTCCTCCAAAAACAGTATACACAACAGCAATTATACCCATGGTGAGTACGGCTGTGTCGATACTGATACTGGGGAAAGTGGCAGATCCCAGTTTTGCTCCTGCAAGGATCTGCGAGCTGGTAAAACCGGTATAGCCAATGAGTGAAATAATCCCGGCTACCAGCGCCACGGATCCATTGTATTTTTTGGCCAAAGCCTGAGGAAAACTCAGAAGGCTGTGATCTCTTGATAGATTATACACTTTTGGTATTAGAAGAACTGATGCTAGCCAAGCTCCTAAAAGACCGGTGAACAACATCCAGCTCCCCGAAATTCCCATTACAAAACCCAATCCGCCGAGTCCAATAGAAAATCCTCCACCTACATCTGTGGCTACAACAGAGAGGCCTACATGGCCTGCAGACATATTTCTGCCACCTACGTAGTAATCTTCCTTGGAGTTATTGCGCAGCATGAAGTAGAACCCTACTCCAAGCATGGCTAATAAATAAACAACAAATATGCTGAGGTCTATCCAGTGGATAATTGACAGGCGTTTAGCGCTTCAATCGCATTTCTAGATAAGGATTTTTAAAGCCGTATTTCTCGTACAAGAATTTGGCCGGATTGTCTTTTTCTACGTGAAGTGCAATGTCGCCTTTCGCATAGTTTATGGTATCTTCCATCAGGCGTTTGCCTATACCTTTTCCTCGATGTCCGCTGTGCGTAGCGATATAAACCAGGATATTTTCAGGGATGTACCCCTCCATTCCGGTTTCATTCACCACTACTACTCCCGTGATTTCCTTGTCATCGCGAATCACAAGAGTGAAGCCTCCGAACGAAGCGTGTTCTTTGACCGAATAATTAATGGCTTTCTTAATAGCGGGTTTTGGATCGCCATACTCCTCAAGGTGAGTGTAAAGAAAGTCCACGATTTCATTCTTTTCGTTTTCTGTTGGCCGGTTTACGGCATCGAATTTTTGTGTCATTTGTGCTGTCATTGGCATCGGGGTAGAATAATACTAAATGAGCTCAAAACCAAGTTTTTATGTTAAATATTGGTTAAAAATCGTTTGAGAACTCATCCAGTATAAAAAGCAACATAGCATTCTCGGTATTGTTTAGGATTTCTTTGAGTTCTTGGAAATCAATGAAGATTTCGGGT
>JAAEYY010000004.1:112948-136754 GCA_018223105.1 bacterium
AAGATTTCAGGTACATCACTTCCTTTTACATCATGCTTAACAAAATTCAATTGTAAGTAAGAAGAGGAATCCGACTTGATCCATGCCATTTGTTTGATGAAACTAAGATAAAGAGGAAATTCAATGCTCCAATTTGTGACTGGAAGTATTAAGCAAGAGTATGTGGGACCATGATCGTAATTCATGATAAGTACCGGCAAAGAATCAGTATATTTAAGTCCAGGGGATTGATACCAAGATAAACTGTCTTTGGCTTTAATAAGAGCTATAAGGAGTTGATTGAATATGCCTTCAGCGCTTCCAATGTCACAATACCCTACAAATTTTCCGATTGAATTGCTCCCCGGTTCCAGACCAGTAAGCTGTTTGAATGCTAAGTTTAGAAATTCTAAATCATCAGAATCTAGTGCAGAACTTAGGTCTTTTTTACTGATCATGAACTGTGGGTAAGTATAGTCTAAATACCCTGTGCGGGTACCTTCTGTTATTAATGATTGAGGATGTGGTTGCAGGAAGTAAGGAGAATAATAAGTGTATTTGTAATTGTAATCAACTTGATACATGCCCGTATTATAAAATGTTTCAGGGATGAAGCTATCCGAAATTTCTTGGTGTCGATGCGAAGAAAATCTCAAAGCATTAGAGCCACTACAACGTTCCCTAAAACTTTTTAGGTCCAATATTGAATCTGGATGAGCCTTGCAATAGGCTTGTACTTTTCCTTCATTAACCGCATGAAATAACTTAAAATTAATCTCCTGAAATTTCTGGGTGATCAACAGTTTAATGCTTTCTGGTGAGATGGTCTGACCTCTACTTATGGTCCCAATACAAAAGAATAGAATGACCGCAATATATCTTCTACATCGTCTCACTGCATTCCTAATCCTTCATCAAGGCCCTGATAGAGTCCTTCAAGTCTTTCGTGAAAATTTCCTTACCAAACTCCGGATTACTTAAACTCATAGTTCTAAAATTGGTCTCGTCGTAATCGTTATATTCCTTGTCTCCATTAACATCAATTCGGGATTTGATCAGAATCATATCGTCCTTATAATGGACATCATAACTGAGGAATTGCTCGTCTTCCGGTGTGATTTGTGTGAAGTTTTTGCCATCTTCATCGGAAACATAGAGCATAACCCCGTCCTTGTCGGTATAAACAGAGTCCTGATTGAAATCGTGTTTCACAATCCGATAGAAAATCAAGGGCCTGGTGAAGTCGGCATGTATTGCAAATGATAAAATGTGCAATGTGTCTAATGATAAAGGATAGGTCTTGCCCGATTCTTTATCGTAAAAGAGGATATTCCGGATGTCGTTTTGTAAATCATCCATATTGACAAATTCCCGGTTCGCTCGCTTGTCTATTCTGGAATCTTGACTTTCATTGGAGTTAAAGTTCAATGTTTTTGAGTAATCGTCCCTGGAACTAATTCCTAATTTGGCTTCGATGATCTCCGGTGTATATTTTCTGCCCACCGGAAAGATGAGAATACTTTCTTCACCGTATTGAAATGGGTCGCCAATGATAACTGAGGTTGAGGTGTCTGCTGAAGGCGCTTCCGCGTGACCTGGTCCGCTAACGCAAGACTGACCAAATAGCAGAGCTGATAGCATTAGAACTAAACTGATTTTGTACATGAGGCAAAGCTTTTAAGAAGCTCAAATTAGAGATTTATTTGGCTTTGAAAAATGCTTACTGGACGAGAAGATAATTTTTGTCGCTCAATTTGCGCTCCCTTCCCGTAAAACAAAGTGTTGAACTAAAACCCAATTGACTTATTTTTGTTTAAAGAAGTAATGAATAGCTTAAACAACGTACAGTTTCAGTTTAGCATAAAGAATTTGGAAAACCTTTCCGGTATTAAAGCACATACTATTCGTATTTGGGAGAAGCGGTATGGTTTGCTATCTCCCGACCGCACCGGAACCAATATTCGAACCTACGACACTAACGATCTGCAAAAGCTATTGAATATTGCCTTGTTGTATAACAAGGGATATAAAATATCTAAGATCGCCGAGCTAAGCGAAAAGGAATTGATTACAAAGGTTAGAGATGAGATTGCAAAATCAGACTCAAACGACCACTATTTGAGTTCGCTTAAATTGGCGATGCTGAATTACGATCAAACCTTGTTTGAACATACCTACACCCGTCTGGTTGCCGAACGATCATTCCGCGAGATATTTCTCGAAGTGCTAATCCCGCTCTTGGAAGAAGTGGGATTGCTTTGGCAAACAGACAGCATAACACCTGCACATGAGCACTTTCTTTCAAACCTGATAAAACAAAAGCTTCACCTAAATATTGAACGTGTTCAAAGGCAAAATCCGGAGCATACGGATCGGGTTTTTGTACTGTTTTTGCCGAGTAACGAGATCCATGAGCTTGGTTTACTTTATTTACATTTTGAGCTGACCCTTAGAGGCTATCAAACGATTTATCTCGGTCAGAGTGTTCCCAGAGTGAGTTTGAGATCGCTAATCAAAATCCATCCGGAGATAACCTACGTATCATTCTTTACAGTGAAGCCGGAACCGGATGCAATAGAGGAATATTTAGAGGATTTTAGACGTAAACTCCTAAATGAATCTAACAATGAACTTTGGTTGCTGGGTAGGGGAACAGAGCCAATTCAAGGAAAGGAAATGCACCCCAGAATAGTTTTGTTTAACAAAATAGAAGAATTGTTGAACAAAGTTTGATTTTTCTTGTTACTTTGTTGGTAATCACATGAAAAAAGTAAATATAATAGGATCCGGATTTGCCTCATTAGCAGCAGCTTCTTATCTGGCAGATGCCGGGCTCGAAGTTCATGTGTACGAGAAAAACGCACAAGCCGGAGGAAGAGCTAGACAGCTCAAGGAAGATGGTTTTACCTTTGATATGGGGCCATCCTGGTACTGGATGCCGGATGTATTCGAAAGATTCTTCAACGATTTCAATCGTACAGTTTCTGATTTTTATGATTTGGTGCGATTAGCGCCGGGCTATAGAGTGTACTTTAAAGATGGGACGTCCATTGAAATACCGGATAACCTGGAAGACATTGAGCGAATTTTCGAAGAGATTGAACCGGGTAGTGGAAGGCAGCTTAAGAGGTTTATGGCGGATGCTGAAGAAAATTATGCAATTGCCATTAAAGATTTGGTTTACAAACCGGGACTCTCTCCGCTTGAGTTAGTAACTCCCAAAACCGTTGGAAAAGTAAATCAGTTTTTCAGCAGTATCAGAGCCCAGGTACACAAACGATTTAAAAACGAGAAACTTAGAAAAATACTAGAATTTCCGGTCTTATTCTTGGGAGCTAAACCCGAGGATACTCCTGCTTTCTATAACTTCATGAATCAAGCTGATTTCTCACTCGGGACTTGGTATCCTATGGGGGGAATGTATAAAGTGGTTGAGGCAATGGTTGATTTGGCAGAATCATTGGGAGTTAAGATTCACACAAATGCTTCCGTGGAGAAAATTGCCGTTACCGGAAATCAGGCTACAGGCTTAATAGTGGATGGGGAGTTACATGCAGCAGATTATATTCTCAGCGGCGCCGACTACCATCATACAGAACAACTCTTGGATCAGCCCATGAGAATGTATTCGGAGAAGTATTGGGATAAAAAGACCTTTGCTCCTTCAGCATTGCTCTATTATCTTGGTTTTAACAAGAAATTTGAGGGCTTGAAGCATCATATGCTCTTCTTTGATGAAGACTTTGATGCTCATGCGAAGTTGATCTACGATCAACCTGCATGGCCGGAAAATCCATTGTTCTACGCAAGTTTTCCAAGCATCACAGATCCCGATCTCAATGAGGGGGATAGAGAGTGCGCAACCTTGCTCATTCCTTTAGCACCGGATCTTCCCGATGATGAAGAAACCAGAACGAAGTACCTCTGGATTATGCTTAAAAGATTAGAGAAGTTTACCGGACAGGATCTTAAATCCCATCTGGTTTACTCAAAATCTTACGCAATAAGCGACTTCAAAAAAGACTACAACTCATATAAGGGCAATGCCTATGGCATGGCGAATACATTGCTTCAAACCGCTTTTCTGCGTCCGGGACTGAAAAGCAAAAAAGTAAAACACCTGTATTTTACGGGTCAACTAACGGTTCCCGGACCCGGCGTGCCTCCTTCCCTCATTTCAGGGAAATTGGCGGCTGAACTATTAATTAAAGAAAATCACCTCCAAAATAAATCGGCCTATGAAACAGCTGTTTGATCAATTATCATATCAATTTAGCAAGGATGTAACCCATGCTTACAGTACTTCATTCTCCATGGCTGTGGGAATGTTAGCTCCTGCAATTCGCCCTGCAATTCACAGCATTTACGGTTTTGTTCGATTTGCAGATGAAATAGTAGATACCTTTCACGAATACGACAAGAAAAGCTTAATTACTCGATTTGAAGAGGATGTAGAGCTTGCAATTATCCATAAGATAAGTTTGAATCCGGTATTGAATTCATTCCAGGAAACAGTTCATAAGTATGGAATCGAAATGCACCTTATCGATTCGTTTATGAAAAGTATGAAAATGGACCTTCACAAGGAGAAATACAAAACAGAGGCAGAGTACAATGAATATATTTACGGATCTGCCGATGTAGTAGGCCTTATGTGCTTGAAGGTTTTTGTGAATGGGGATAATGCGGAATACGAAAGGTTAAAGGCTCCGGCGATGAGACTGGGCTCGGCCTTTCAAAAAGTGAATTTTCTGAGAGACATTAAAGATGATATTGAGCTTCTCAACAGAAGTTACTTCCCAAATGTTGATTTTAATAACCTCAACAATGAAGTGAAAGATCAAATTATTGCTGAAATTGAAGCCGATTTTGCATCGGCCTATGAGGGAATAATAGCATTACCTCCACAAGCTAGGTTTGGAGTTTATACCGCCTATATTTACTATAAGCAGTTACTCAACAAGTTGAAGAAAACTCCATCAACCAAGATTCTTGATACCAGAATAAGAGTGCCAAATAGCGTTAAGCTTGGTCTGATGGCGAAATCTTATGTGAGTACCAAATTGAATCTTCTATGAGTTTGATTAGTTTTCTGATATTAATATGTGCTGAATTCAGCGCCTCAGCTTCCGAAGCCAGAACCTTGTTTCACAAAGTGGAACCCGATGAAGATCGATTGGAAGTGTTGCTAAAAACCATCGATCAGAATCAAAGCAACACCTCAAAAGCATATTATGGATTGTGCGAAGCAATGATGGCGGAATATGCATTTTGGCCTGCAGATAAATACGACTATTTTAAAAAGGGAAAAGTAAAGATTGAAGCTGCAATCAAAGCTGAAAGTGGCAATCCCGAACTGCGATACATTAGATTGATGGTGCAGCTCTACACACCTTCGTTCTTAGGTTATAGTGATCAAGTTCAAACGGACCTCAATCATTTGCGTTTTAATTTGAAAAGCGCTAAGTTACCTCAAGAATGGAAGCTTAAATTTGTAGAGAATTTAATTGCTACCGGAAAGCTAAGTGAAAGTCAAACAGATTTGATGATCACCTTAAAAAAGGAACTTAAAAAATAGAATGGCGATTCTCGTATTTATATTGACGTTTTTCTTCATGGAATTTGTTGCCTGGGCAGCACATAAATATGTGATGCACGGTTTCCTTTGGAACTTGCATAAGGATCATCATGTAAAAGAAAATCCCAATCAATTTATTGAGCATAACGATAGCTTCTTCGTGATTTTTGCTACCCCTGCTGCTCTGAGTTTAAGCTTGGGGAATATCTACGGTATGCCTTTCGCCAATGCAATTGGATTTGGTATTTGTGCCTATGGACTCTGTTATTTTTTAGTGCACGATATCTTTATTCATCAGCGTTTTAAACTCTTTAGAAAAACAGATAATGCGTATTTCCGCGCCATCAGAAGAGCACATAAAATCCATCATAAACATTTAGGCAAGGAAGATGGCGAATGTTTTGGCATGTTGCTGGTCCCAATGAAGTACATTCAGGCGGAGTGGAGCAAGAAGAAGTAGTACTAGAAGAAGGACATCCTTTTTATTCCACTTAAATTTCTCCATTTTATGCTATTAAATTCGCAGAGATGTTCAAGAAGGGCGCGATTTTACTTTTTATACTATCTACTTACAGTCTAAGTGCTCAAACTCCGGCGTACGAGCTACAGTGGGGCCCTGTGTTTGAAAGCCCGCGCGGGTCTTATATCAGTAAAGTCTTGGATATGGATTCCGTAGGCTTGTATGCACAGCGACAAGATCCCGGAGTATTTAGCGTAAATCATTATCTGGAGCATTTTGTGAATCTCGACATTCGCAGAGTGGTTCAACAGTTTAAGGATAAAATGCACGATGAGCAGATCACCGAAATTCTTAAACTGGGCACGGATGTCTGGCAGCTTACATATCGCGGGGATTACGAGCAGAAGGAACTGAAAGCACAGATAATTGATGAGAAGACCTTAAAGCCTTCGGGAGATATGGTTGATATCTATAATATTCAACTGTTTCGTAAGCTGAGATATACTCGAGGTTCTATATTTTATAAAGCATCAAACGATAATAATTCGATTGTATTTGCCCTGGAAGAACCCGGGGATTATGAGGAGAAGGCCCAATTAACGATACAGGTAAGGGATGAACTATTTTATCATAGTTTCACAGATACCATGCATTTGCCGTATTCTAAAGATCGAGTTGATTTAGAGTATGTAGATATAACGAATGAAAAGGAAATTATTTGTCTGATCAAAGTTTATGAACCGGGAAATTTAATTGAAGAGCATAGGGGAGATGAGTATACCTACGAGCTTTGGGTAATTAACACAAAACATGAGCAAAGACAGGTAGAACTCAAGCTTGATGATCAAGAAATCAGGTCTGTCCAAGTTGAACCTAATGAAGAAGGAGCTTTTGTATGTGCAGGCTTCTATAGCCGTACTCTCGGGACTGCCGAAGGTATTTATTACCGAAAGTACAGTATCGAGGATTTAGAATTAAAAGTTCATAATACACAGCCTTTTTCAATGGAACTTCTTCAGCAAGGGAAATCAGAAAAAGAAGTCAATAGAATTAAACGAAAAGCGGGTAGAGGTAAATCAGTTGGAATACAATCGATCCGAGTGAAAGACTTTAAATTAGATTCTGAAGGCAAGCTGCTGATGGTTGGGGAGTATCTGGATATGAATGTACCTCAAGTGGGGAATCAACAGGCCAGTAGTGCAGCATCTTATATTTTTCGGGATATCCTCTTGGTGAGTATTGATTCTACCGGAGAAATTCTATGGTCGAAGAAGATTCTAAAACGTCAGATTACAACCGATGATGCCGGATTTATGTCGGGCTATGCTTTATTCACCTCCCAAAAGGGAGGCCATATTCTCTTTAATGATAATGAAGAGAATCTAACGATTAATAATTATGATGATTTAAAAACCTGGACTCGCAAGAAAAGATGTAGTTCGGTGTTTATCGTGAGTTTCGATAACGAAGGCAATTTGAATAAAGAGGAACTGCTAAAGTACGAGGACATAAAAATGGAGTTTATACCACAGAGTTCAATTCAGATTTCGGAGAAGGAGCTTTTGTTGGTTTTCTATAAAAGAAAGGAGAACCGACTGGCAAAACTTGTTTTCAAGTAGCTAGCGGTTCTCCGGGGGGTCAGACCTTACACTTCCAAGGAGTCCCTTGTCATGTAAGACATTCTTAAAAGGTCTTTATGGCAAAAGATGTAATCTTTCCTCATATATATCCATAGTTGTGCCAAACCTGTATTTTTAAAGGGGTGGATGTAAAGTGCAGATAATAAGTGATTTGTGGCTGGTTTTTGCTTGGGTAGAATATGTTCCATTTCAGGATTTGTCTATAATTTGGACCTGTGTTCTTTGCAATGGAATGGGGATTTTGGATATAAAAAAACCCGGACGGTACCGTCCGGGTTGAAAGTTTGATTTAACTGATACTAGCGTACTACATGTTTCACTCTTTGTACTGAGTTACCTTCATGCAATTCGATTACAAAGACACCGGGTTGATCGAAAGTGATTACCTCGTTAAGCTTTTCACTTTGGTAAACCTCACGACCTGATAAGTCATACACCTTTAATGTGCTATTCTCATCTGTGATGTTACCTGTGTTAACTCTAATACTGAGGTTACCCAGGGTGGCAATGTTTAATTTTTTACTTGTTTCGAAGTTTACTCTTACTATAGGAGAGTAATCGAAATCTCCGTTGAAATCAACTTGCTTGATTCGGTAATAAGCACTAGCACTAGTCTCTGCCATAGAATGTGTAAATGAATAGTCTATAACGCTTTGGCTTGTGCCATCTGCAGCTTTAGATTGCTCAAAACCTGCTGTAATCCAGGTTGCTCCATCAAGGCTGTACTCAACTTCGAAGTAACTGTTGTTTTCTTCTGATGCCGTTGCCCAGTTAATTACAGCTTGATGTGATGCTGTACTTGATGCATCAACGCTTAACCAGCTTACCGGAAGTGGATTTCCACTTGCGTCGATTCCGCCGGCTGAAACTACATCGCCAAAACTTGGTAGTCCTCCTGCGCCATTACATACAGCTACTTTGGTTCCTCCGAAGTAAATGTTTTTTGCACCATTGCATGAACCGGAATTGCTAATAGCTCCGCCATCCATAATGATTAAGCTGCTACCCGAACCTAATGATAGGTCGTTATTTCCGGCCCAATGGATGCTCGCATTAGAACCATCAATGATCATTACAATAGTGGTACTAGAGTACGTACTGTAGTTACTGTTTAAATTGAAGGTACCGTGAATTAAGATGGTGTCACCGCTAGATAAGCCTCCGAAAGGATTAGAGCTTGAATTTACGGTGTTTCCTTCTGCTAATGTTTGAGTTGTAGCATTCGCGCTAAATGATGCGATAAAAAATGCAAATGCCAGGGATAGTAATTTTTTTGTTGTCATCTCTTGTAATTTTTGTCTGTACCCTCTCTAATACGAAGGCCGTGCCAAGAGATAGTTTTTAGAATTTCAAAAGCGAATTTCGAGGTGTAATGACTTGATAATCAACAGATAAAAAATTCTAGAAAATGAACTGAACAGTATTTTTAGGAGCGGGTCTACTAATGGATAATACTCTCGAAATGAGAATAAAGTGTATAAATCGGAAATGTTTGAACCTTATTTCCCGGATTTCATGATTGATTCAATGTCCTCTACTTCGATAGGCATGTTTACTTCATCCATCAAGTCGATAGGGCCATGGTCTGTTACCAGAATCTCATTCTCTATTCTAACACCAATACCTTCTTCTTGTATATAAATGCCTGGCTCGCAAGAAAAGGTCATTCCCGCTTGCATCGGTTCGTATCGCATTCCCGAATCGTGAACGTCTACTCCTAAGAAATGAGAAGTGCCGTGCATGAAGTACTTTTTAACTGCAGGCCATGCCGGATCTTGATTCTTTACATCCTCAGCAGTGAGCAGGCCTAAGGCTAGTAACTCGTCGGTCATTAAACCTTCTACTTCTTTCTGATATTCCATCAGCATAGTGCCCGGTACTAACTTCTGACGCGCTTGCTTCATCACCTTTAATACGGCATTGTATACTTCCTTTTGTCTCGGTGTGAATGTTCCATTTGCAGGAAGGCAACGGGTCATGTCGCTGGCGTAATTTGCATAATCAACACCGCAATCAATTAAGATTAAATGACCGTCTTTAACTTGTTTGTTGTTTTCTATGTAGTGTAATACACATGCGCTTGGACCTGAAGCAACAATAGGATCAAAACTAAATCCATTTCCGCGGTTAGATATAAACTCGTGAATTAACTCAGCTTCAATCTCAAACTCCCAAACTCCCGGCTTTACAAAGTTTAAGACGCGTTCCCATCCTTTTTTAGAGATGTTCACTGCTTCACGCATTACTTTAAGTTCAGCTTCTGTTTTTAATGAACGGAGTCTTTGTAATATTTTCCCTGCTCTTAAATAGTTGTGCAAGGGATACATCGCTTGGAGCTCTCTTGCGAAATCTAAATTCTTATAAGGGGATTTTGGGCTGTACCTGTCGTTTTCATTGAGTGGTAAATATACATTGTCGGCCATATTCATTAATGGTCGAATACGCGCCATGTAATCATTGTTCCAATAGACATTCGGAATTCCTGAAGTTTCTGTAGCTTCTGCTTTGGTGTATTTATGGCCTTCCCAAGTGGCAATATGCGCATTAGTCTCCATTAAGAATAAGCATTCGCGATACTCCGGGATAGGACAATCGGGGTACAATACGAGTACTGAATCTTCCTGGTCAATTCCGCACAGCCAAAATATATCAGAGTTTTGCTTGAACTTATACATCGCATCACCGTTCCATGAGTATTGATAATTACTATGGAAAATGGCAATACTGTTGGGTTCCATTTCTGCAATAAATCTTTTTCTATTTTGAATAAATAACTGTGGGTCTAAACTGGGATATTTCATAATTTTTAAAGCGAAACAAAACTATAATATTTAATGTGGATATTACTTTAAATAGGTTTTATATCTTCGAAGCGTAAAGATTATTCTTTCAACTTGAAACCTAAAACTAAAGTGTATAAAGTCTGTGTGGTATTGCTATGTCTGTTTTTTTCTGTAGACACCAGCTTTGCTCAAATTCAATCTTCCCAGCTTGAGCCTTACAATAACCGCAGGATCGGACCCTACCTTACACAGTGGAGTGAACTTCATTTTAGTTTTAATACGGGCTTGGATATCGATCTTGAAGAAGCAGATACAGGTAATGTTGCACAGGGTATCAATGCGGGTTTTGGTTTAGGTTATATGTACAAAATTGGACTAGATGATTTGCCACAGTCAATAGGTATAGGTGTTAAGGCTGAACATTATCCCGATGCTTACCACAAGTTCAACTTAATGATAGATCATAAGATCTTGGCTGTAGGAGATAATAATCGATACATCAGTGCTTTTGGAGGTACCGAAATAAATTTCACCTACAATCTCGATTTTCAAGCGAAGGAAATGCATACCATCATTTATATGTTGGACCTGCAATACAATCAAGTTGAATTAAAATGGGGGCTCCAATCTTGGACCGATACCTGGATCCCAACTCTTTTTATTGACGATACTTTCAATGTATTTAAACTCACATATAAATACATAATCCCAAGATGAAGCTATTAAAGATCTATATCTTCATTGCGTTATTTCTTGGCTCCTTTCAGCTGTCTGCTCAAAGAATTACAACCGGGATTCAGATCGGACTCAACGCTTTTCATCAAACCGAGTTTCAAAGCAATTATCTCTACTCCCAGAATTCGTATTATATCTATTATACCGGAAACTCGGATAAAGATGATAAGCCCATTTACAATCAGTTTTTTAATGGCTTCCACACCGGGTTTAATATCAATGTTGATTATAAGCGATTCATGCTTACATCAGAGTTTACGGTGATGCGGAATACCATTCGGACCCCTGTGTATTTTCCTACTTACCTCGGTGGTATACTGGAAGATGATTGGTCTACCTATGAAACAATCAATAGCTCTCTAAACACGGCTCTTTTACTTTCTGTAAAATTCTTTAGCAGAGCGAATAGTCCCTTTTTACAGTTCGGGGCTCAATACAGTGTTAACCGTTACAACGAAAGGCAAGACAATCTGGATTCTGAGATATCCAACGGGATTTCGCTTTTTATCTCTGAAAATGAAATGTATGGTTTCCTCTATACAGATGACACTAAATACTGGAATGCAATACTTGCTTTAGGTTTAAAAAATAAGGATAGATATACCAGTTTAAGATACTCTTACAGGATACCTGAAGCCGGCGCTGTAATGCCGAGTGCCAATCTATTGAAGTTAGAACTAGTACATGTGAGAACCCTCAATTTTCAGCGCTTGAGAAAAGGATATAAAATTTATTTGGAAGAATGATTTCTAGGTTCACATACGTCTTCATCATTTCGATTTTATTCCTTGCGGGATGTACCGAAGAAAACTATCTGCAACCGGAAAAGAATCCTCCGGGAATTGGAATTAACAATGCGGTGGTTTTAGAAAGTCGGTATTTGAGTCATTCAGGTTCAACAGCCAAGATCGAAATGGATGTGGCGGTAGTGGGCTCCGGACAGCATGCTGATCTCGTCTCATTACCATTCTCTGCATTCAAAGACACCTTGTTCGGATCACATCAGATTGATGTCACCAATGTTCAGTCGGTGCAATTAAACGAACAGAGAAGATATTCCAATCTTCAGATGTTGGATGTAAGCGGAAATTGGGATTCAGAGGATGCCTTTAATATGAGGACACTTTCTCTCAATAAAAGCATTCAGGATGCAAAAAAGGAGCGGAATACTCCCTTTGCTATTTCAACATTTTCAAGACTATTCGATGGACGGTCTACATTCACAGTATGGGTCAATAGTAGCGGTAATGGCTATAATTATGAATACGATGAGTACGCCAGCATTCTCTTCGCTGCGGCAAATCAAAATGGGGCTACTTGCAACTTATACGACGCATTGGATGCTGCCATAATTTACGCAGATGAAAATACGGGTGAAGATTTTACTGAGCTTACAGTAGTTATTCGCGATTACCCGGATAATCAGAATGTAGCCAGCATTCAGGATATTATTTCTCATGCAAGGTCGAAGAATGTGATCATTAATATGATCGTGCTCGGCGATGTGTTTCACTGGGGAATGTACAGCATTGCCTTTAGAACAGGAGGCTTTTTTAATCTGGTTAGCTCTACCAGTGGATATGATCTTACACTTGGCGCTTTAATGGATAAAGGAGCGCCCGTACTGGGTTCGCTCCATCGATTACTCAGTAGAAATATTCATGTCTACAGGTTGAGTATTGATATCACAAAACCTTCGGGGACATGGCAATCCAATGATCTATTATACTATCGTTATGAAACGAATTTAAACTACTCAGACGGTTCACCTCGACTCAATAATTACCTGCCTATATATGTACAGATTCCATAAAATAGCACTTTCCTTTTTACTGCTGTTCGGTTTTCTTGCAGTGCATGGCCAAGAAGTATCCCTGTCGGTTCAGCAAGGCCATCAAGATGCTATTTTCAGAATTGCTGTAAGCTCAGATGGAAGCAGCTTCGCGACTTATGGTATAGATCAAAAACTGGTGATTTGGGATGAGCATACGAATAACCAAATGGCATTTACCTATGTGGCCGGACCGCTATATCAACTTCGATATTCTGAGGACAACAAAGGCATTTTTGTTCTTCGGACTGAGCGATCATTCAAATTGGATATCGCTTCTATGGGAATTGAATATATCTCAGATGATGAAGCTTATAATCTGCTTCAATACGGAGCAATAAATGTGGGTGATAACAAACTCAGTTTTGAAGAAGCTAAAATTCAACTTAGAGATCCTTTAGGCCATAAACTTAAGACCAGAACCACAGATTATTTTGATCAGGGCTTTACTTCCGCTCTTTATTCTGCATCCCAAAAAGAAATAGTTGCCGGAGCGAAAGATGGCTTAATCTATGTCTATGATGAAGACTTAAATCTCAAAATTCAACTAAGAGGCCATAATGCAGATGTGAATGATCTTGCATTATCTCAAGATGGGCAGTTTTTGTATTCTGTGTCTTCCGATCGATCTATCATTAAGTGGAACCTTCAAAACAGGAAAATTGACACTCGATATGCCGGAAAAAGTTTTCCAACCTATGGTTTATCTCTGGATCCGGCCGGTCTTCAAATCATGTTTGGCAATGAAATCGGCAGTTTGCAGAGGGTAGAGTTTAACGCACAAAAGCCTGCATACGAAAGTGAGAAGGTTTTCTTTCATAGCTTGTCTCACAGTCTTCAGCTCGCCGATTCAGCTTATATCTATGCCGGTGAGGATAATAAGCTCATAATCAATAGAGCAGGGAAGCTCACAAGGATTAAAAACTCAAGATCTTTTAAGGCTTTTATTCATAGTATATTTACAAAAGGCTTTGGCTTTTACCAAGAGCCGTTTAGTTTTTACAAGGACATAAAATTGAGTCCGAATAAGCGATGGCTGGCTTTAAGTAAAAAAGCTGAACTCAATATTACCGGCATTACGAAATCACTTTTAGCTCCAGACTATATCCGCATTTATGATCTGAACGGAAAGAAAGTGATAAAAAGCAGAAAGCTTTACACTAAAGGTTTTACGATCGAGCCCAATTTACATTTTATAAACGATTCTACACTTCTGGCACATTACCCCGGAGAATCGGTTATGGCTTTTGTTATTCGAGGACAAGATCTGCATCAACTTTACACCCAAGAGCTTTTAAAAACGTCCCTCCCAAGCACCAGAATATGCAAGTTCAATGAAACTTCCATTCTTTATCACGAAAACAAGAAGCTTGTAATCTATGATCTTTATTCCGGCAGAGAATGGGTTCAGGATTTGGATGATGTTCAGGATCTCTATTTCCTTAAGAATGGCCTAGGACTTTTAGTGGATGAAGATAATAGCTTTAAGACGGTAGCATTAAAAAATGAGACACTTGAACTAAGCGGCAATTTTACCGGTCATCAAGATCAAATAACTGCGGCATCTTATGATGCTTTGAGAAATAAAATATGGACCAGTTCTAAAGATGGTAGTGTGAAAGTATGGAGTGAGCACGCTCAAGAGTTAATCCTAAGTATTGTACCGGTAGGGAAACAAGACTGTATTTACATCACTCCGGATAATTACTACATGACCAATACTGCAAGTTTGGATCATTTTGGCTTTAAAAAAGGTGCAGACTTCTTTTTGCCGGAACAGTTCGATCCCATTTTTAATCGGCCTGATATCGTAATGCAGAGATTAGGTTATGCAGACGATATGCTGCTTGAAGCTTATCATCATGCTTACTTAAAAAGGATTAAGAAACTGGGATTTACACCGGACATGCTGCGTACCGATCTCCATCTTCCCGAATTTGAAATTTTTCGGGAAAATAATGCAAGTCATGCCGGAGCATCCATGGAGGTACGCTTTGAAGCAAAGGATAGCTTATACATGTTAGATCGAGTGAATGTTTGGGTAAACGATGTGGCTGTTTTTGGAACAAGAGGGATCTCGCTTCGACAATTGAAAGTGCACGAGTATTCTACCAAAATTCAAGTACCACTGGCTAAAGGAATAAATCGGGTTCAAATGAGCGTGATGAATTCTGCCGGTGCCGAGAGTTATCGAGAAAGTTTCGAGGTGGAGTCCTATGTCGGCAAGGCTTTATCGGATCTCTATGTGCTTAGTATAGGTGTAAGTGAATATCAAGATTCTAGATTTAACCTGACCTATGCAGCAAAAGATGCCCGGGATGTAGCGGAGACTTTTAAAGAGAGTAAATATTACGACAATATAAATGTGAAGGTTCTTGACAATGAATCTGTTACAAAAGAGTCCATAATAGAAGTACGCGAGTTTTTAGCGGATGCTGATATCAATGATGTGGTCATTGTATTCATCGCCGGTCATGGTTTGTTGGATGATAGTCTGGATTATTATTACGCTTCACATGATATGGATTTTGAGGATCCCGCTAAGCGCGGAATTAACTACCAGTTGATAGAAGATCTTCTCGATAAGATTAAACCCTTGAAGAAAATGCTGTTTATGGATACTTGTCATAGTGGTGAGGTGGATGAAGATGATTTTAACCGCTACAGCATGATTAGAAACGAACAGGAAGAAGAAAAGGTGAAAAAGCGTGGTGTGGCTATCATGGAATTAAATGAAAACAACAAGGCCATGGGAGTTACAAATACTTCGGAACTCATGCGAAGTTTATTTCTCGACCTTAGAAAGGGCACCGGAGCAACGGTAATTTCCGCAGCAGGTGGTATGGAATATGCCTTAGAAAGTAAAAAGTGGCAAAACGGATTGTTCACCTATTGCATGTTAAACGGTCTTCAAAATGGAGAAGCAGACCTTAACCGAGATGGTGAAATTTGGTTGAGCGAAATACAGAAATATGTTTTTGAAAAAGTAAGCGAACTATCGGATGGGGCACAACAGCCTACTTCGAGAATAGAAAATAAATTATTGGATTACAGAGTATGGTAATGGTTTAGTCTCTGAACTTTAAAAATGAATTATGAAATTATCCTATTTCAAACACAGGCTGAGCAACGAATCTTTTTTTTTATTAGGTTTGTCTTTACACTCTTATGACATAGAATCTGTTTACCATACTGTACACTTTTAGCATTAACTAGAAATTAAAAGTCTTAAAGCAATGAAAAGAACACTTACACTCATCACCATAATGCTAGTACAGGCGAGCTATTTTATGGCAGAACCAACGGTTACTAAGCATGCCCTAATCATTGCGATTGGAAACTATCCTGAAATCTCGGGTTGGGGTCCAATTTCTTCACTGAATGATATTGAACTTATTCAAAGTGCTTTGAGCAAGCAGGGATTTAATCATTTCATCATACTAAAAGACAGCGCTGCAGATAAAGCGAAGATTGAAAGTGCATTTAAACAACTCACGGCATCTGTTAAAGAAAATGATGTTGTGGTAGTGCATTTCTCGAGTCATGGTCAGCAGATTATGGACGATGACGGCGATGAAATTGATGGTTATGATGAGGCAATTGTTGCGTATGGGGCACCAGCACGATACGATAAAGGCTACAATGGCGAAAATCACCTGCGAGATGAAGATTTAGGTGAATTGCTAGATGGCGTCCGCGCTCAATTGGGCAAAAATGGAGATTTGATGGTGCTCATCGATGCTTGTCATAGTGGAACAGGTACTCGTGGAGAAGCTGTAGCTCGAGGAGGTAAAGCCCCTTTTGCACCTGCAGATTACAAACCAAAAAGGGTGGATGATAATGAACTCGGAATGTTTGAGAAGAGCAAAGTTCAAACTCGAGGAGCGTCAACAGACTTAGCGCCTATGGTTGTGATCAGCGCAGCCAGAGCAGATGAGTTGAACTATGAGTACAATAACTACGGCTCCTTATCTGTGGCTTTCAGTAAGAGTTTTGAAAATCTAAACAATAACTACTCCTACAGAACTTTATTCAGCAAAATAGTAAAGGAGATGTCCATCATCGCTCCTAAACAAACACCAGCTTTGGAGGGAGATATTGACCGTTTGCTCTTTGGAGGTAAAGTCGTAAATCAGGAACCATACTATGCTCTTAAAAATATTGATGGCGACTATGTTCAAATTGAAGGCGGTGTATTCACCGGACTAAATGAAGGAACCACAATAAAACTTTATCCCGCAGGAACTATACAAACAAAAGGTATAGAGCCTTTAGCAAGCGGTAAAATAAGCTATAGCTCTGCCTTTAAATGTGCGGCTAGTTTAGATAAGAAACTCGACGGTAAAGCTGTAGACTACTGGGTATTTGCATCGGATCGTACGTTTGGAGATGTAAGAGTTAAAATTAAAACCAAGAACATTTCAGACCGGGGTCTGAGGAAAGAAATAAACGAAATGCTGGAAGGCTATCCATTAGCTCTTGTTGCAGAGGACAGCGCAGTATTTGAAATAGTGCCTCGAGGTACTGAATTGACCTTAATTCGAGTACAGGATGGTACGGTTTACAAGGACGGGTTGAGCTCAGAAAACAATTACGAAGCATTAAAAGATGCGATCAGCAAATATGCTCAAGGCAAGTTCCTGAAAGAGCTTGAAATCAACAATCCGGATTACAACATTGAACTGGAATTAATTCCGGTAACCGTTCAAAACAGAACTATTGTAGATACTTTAGACCCTTCTGCAAAAACAGGATTAGGTGGAATGCTCGAGTTTCAATCAGGAGATGCAGCCTTGTTAAAAATAACCAACCACGGAAGCTTTGATGTATACTTTAACATCATCGATATCCAGCCAGATGGTCAGGTGAACGCTGTGATGCCGGATCCTCGCAAATTTGAGAATCCTAAAGACTTTAGGATCAAAGCAGGACAGACCTTCATTGTGCCGCGGAAGATCATCTACTTCGCACCACCTTATGGAACGGAGACCTTTAAAATCTTTGCGAGCTATGAACCGCTTGATTTCAGCCCAATTCTGAGAACAAAAGGACAAGGAGGAACAAGAGGCTTTAAAAACGAACTTGAAAACTTATTTGAAACGAGTTATACCATGAGCAGAGGCGTAAGTGTAGGCCAACTATCTGCAGAAACAGATGCTTGCACCTTTGCATACACATTTAGAATAATTAACCCAAGAAATTAAAAATTTACACCATGAAAAAATCACACATTTATCTGCTGTTAGCTAGCTTGTTTGTTAGCTTCAGCGCAAGCGCACAAGTCAAGGACACGATGCGCGGAGAAACAGGAGTAGGAGAATGGCCATTCAGTTTGTCGGATGACGGATCCAGAGGGGTCTACGATGAAGACGACCGATTGGATGTAACAGATGCAGAAGGATATGACGACTTTGTACGAGCCACTGCGGTAATGGTCTTGAAAGAAAATGTTCGTGGAAATAAAGTCTACGGATGGTCGCTTCGAGAAAGCCTAACTAACCAATTTGGGACCGATAAATTTGATCCTAAAGTTAAGTTTCTAGACCAAATTACCGCAGGATCTTGTACCGGTTTTCTAATAGCACCGGATATTCTGGTAACAGCGGGTCACTGCATTGAGGCAATGAAAGAATGTAAAGACTTTGTTTGGCTCTTTGATTACACTAACGATATTTATCACAATGATGCCGGAAACTATATCACTGTAGATTACGATGATATATATAACTGTAAAGAAATCATAACCACTAAATTAGGTGATGGAGATGACTACTGTTTCATCAGGTTGGATAGAAAAACAAACCGCGATCCTTATCGATTCAGAACTTCTGGAAAAATCGCAGATTATGAAGACATCTTTATGATTGGTTCATCTACCGGTCTTCCTCTTAAACTATCTACCAACGGTTATGTTAGATACAATTCATGGAATCAGTATTTTACTAGTAACCTGGAGAGCTTCCCCGGTAACTCTGGTGGTCCCGTATTTGACGCGGCCGGGTTTATTGAAGGTATTCACGTAAGAGGTTCAGTTGATGAAGTTTCAAGAACCGGAGATTACAAATACGATAAAAGTTGTGATTGTATTACTCTAGTTCAGTGGGACTGGCCATATGGCGGATATAGAGGAGCATCTGCTCATCGTATTACCGAGGTGCCTTTTGAAGTGCTTTTAACTTCTATTTATGAAAATGTAGAGTACGCCATAAAAGAGAAGAATCAGGCCCGGCTTGCAAAATGGCTCATCTATAAAGGTATAGTGGAACATGAGTATACCGTAGAGCGAGGGAGGTTTGAGTTTATGGCCGCAGAAGGGAATAACCTGGAGGCATTAAAAGCTGTAATGGAGGACAGTGAAGATAAAAACATTGTGGACGAAAATGGTAGGAGTCTCTTGTATTATGCCATCAAGAACGGTAACTCAGATATGGTGAAGTTCTTGCTCGAACAAGGTGTAAGCCCTACCAAAGAAGATAGTTACGGCTCTAATCCGGTGTTCTGGGCTGTGAGCTACGGCCAATCCAATATTCTGAAACAACTTTTAGACCGAGGCGCTAGTGCCAATGGCAAGGATAGTTATGGAGATACTCCGTTACATATTGCTGCGAGAAGAGGAGATATTTCCAGTGCAGGTTATCTTATTGCCAAAGGAGCGAATTTAGACGCTGTTAATTCAAGAGGTTGGACACCTAAAAAATTGGCTAAAAAGTCGAAACAAAAGCCAATGAAGAAATACTTGAAAAAAGCGGCTAAAGGTCGTTAACAATATTAGTTCAATTTACCCTGTCTAATGCTTCCTCTTGCACAACGCAAGGGGAAGTTTTACCTATTTCAACATGAGACTGATCACCCCATTCCTATTCTTGTTTCTGTGCAGTTTCTGTAAAGCTCAGGATGTGATTCCCTTAATTCAAACCGGCCATTCTGAGAAAATAACCGCAGTAACTTTTACCACGTCTTCGGAGTACTTCTTTAGTGCGGGTATGGATGGGCAGGTATTGGGTTGGGATATTAACAGCAGGAAACAGGTGTTTACACTCGAAGGATTTACAGGTGGGGTAAGCTGCATAGATTATCACGAAGATTCTAATCTTCTTATTGTTGGAACTTACGATCAACAAGTCTTTCTTTATGATTTAGATTCAAGCTCTTATGATCCGATTCAAACCTTCGAGTTTATTTATTATGCTACCACAGTAGATATTAGTCCGGATGGCAAACATATCGCCATGGGATCTGCAGATTACAGTCTAGCGATTTACAGTGAAGGCCAGTTACAAACGCTGCACTGGAACGGCGACATAATGGGAATGGAATTCAGTCCGGATTCTAAAACCTTGTATTTTGGAGATTATGGAGGCTCAATTCTAGCCTATAGATTAGGAGATAAACTGTCTTCAGAAATGATAGAAGTGGTTTATAGTCAAAAACATAATATTAGCGATGTAACGGTTTCTCAAGATGGTAAATATTTAGCCTTTGGAACGGAGGGCTATGAGGGAGGTACCTTAGGTGTAATCAACCTCAAACGTAGGAAACTGATCTATTCAAACACAAACTACATCACTTATCTTCAAGCCAATTTCAATTCTATTCAATTTATTGATCCCAAAAATATTCTGTATATAAATTCAACCGGAGGAATCAATCTCCTGAATACCTTCTGGAAACGCGATCAACTCTACTATAAAGATAATATTGAAGCTCACTTGAGCCTGTCACCCAATGGCAAATGGATGGCAATAGCGAACTCAGAATCACCTACAGTGTATCTGGTAAACCAAAACGAATTAAGCCAAAGGATAGAGTTTAAAGGTATGGCCGATAAGCCTGTAAGGATGATTGGGCAGTTTGGGGATGAGCTTTTAGTTGAATATGAGTCTGGAATTAAGAAATGGGACTTAGAGAAACTAGAGGTTGAAATGCTGCGTGAGAAGCTTTACGAAAAGGACTGGAAACCACATGCTTATAGCTCAGATTTAGTCCTTTATTCTGAAGGCACTATCATGTATGACATTAAAGGCACAGGAACAATCCCCTATTTAAACTTAGAAGCATACTCTGCAAGATTCGGCAGAATTAGTCAAGATAAGAGGTTCTACGCCTACCTCTCAGAAGGAGGCGAATTTGGCATACTGGATATTTCAATTTTGGCGGATGACGACGAGGAAAATGATAGCAATAGTTTTGCGGGTTATACATATTCGAGAATTGCTGCTTCGAAAGTGGAAGAAATTGTGTTTTCGCCTTTTAGTTCAGATGTTATCGCACTAGGTGAAGATTTACGGGTCATAAACTTTGATAGAAGAAAGACCTGGTCATTTGGCAGAGGACAAAGAACAGAGGGCTTGAATTTACCTGGAATATTCTTTCCTCCGGATAGTAGTTTTCACTCTGCTACATACAGAATAGTCTATGATACATTTCCTTATGAAAATCATCAAGACTATGCTTCAGAGTGGCGATCCATTGCTATCCCAAACCTGAGTAATGGAAATTTAAGATACAAGAACATTCTTAATGGTACGAGTAGTATTTGGGATGTGAGCAAAAGTGTATCTAATTCATATATGATTAGATCATCATGGATAAACTCGAGGGCTTATATAAGCACAATGTTGTATGACAGTATTAATGAACACTTGATCTATGGTTACAGCGATGGATCGGTTCGAGTTTTTGAGTATAGAGATGGGGGGTATTATACAGTCTGGGAAGGAAGATTGACGGGAAATGGGCTGGAGCAGCTATTACTTTCTTCAGATAATAGATTTCTCTTGTTAAGAATGAGTAGTGGAGTTATTTACATTTATAACTACTTGAATAAAAATTATATCTGTTGCCTGGTAGCGCTCGATAACAATGAATTTCTGGTGATGGATTACCAGGGTTATTATAAGCGATCCAAAAACACTTCAGATGCAGTTGCATTATATCGAGGAGGTCAGATTACAAGATTGAGTCAGTTTGATAAATATTATAACCGACCGCATATTTTGATGCGTGAATTAGGTTTAGTGGGTGAAGACCGGCTTCAACTTATTGAAAAGCTTGCTTCAAAAGAGGAAGATGTATTGTTGAGTATTGATAGTGCCGCATTAGCAGAAAATACACCGCCGGTATTACGATTTATTGATGAAGACAAAATTGATTATACCACCTCAAACAAAAAGGTCTGCATAAAAACGGAGGTAGAAGCAAAAAGTGCAAAACTGGATTACATGAAAATATGGGTCAATGGTGTGCCTATTTATGCAGAAGGAGAGGAGCCGCGATCAAATCAAGATAAGGATGGGAAATGGGTTGAGAAGTGGGAAATCCCTTTGCGCTATGGAAGCAATGCAATTCGTTTTGTTTCTTATGATGAAAATGGTATAGAATCTAATGAGCGTATCGTGACCATTGACTGTCAGAAAAAGTATAAAATGCCCAATCTTTATATCGCTACTATCTCCGTATCCGAGTATGCAGATAGTACAATGAACCTCAAGTATGCGGTAAAGGACGGAAGAGATTTTGCCGAGGTCTTTGTACAAACTAATGGAGAAAAGACACTGGGTTTCCCTTCTCGTTTTGCTAATGTGTATGTCGACAGTTTCTATAATCAAAATGCGACCAGAGAAAACATAGTTCAGTGGAGAAATAAACTGATGAAAGCGAATCCGGATGATTATGTTTTACTCTATGTTTCCGGACATGGCTTATTGGATGATTCGCTCAACTTTTGGTTTGCAACACACGATATAGATTTTGATAATCCGGCACAAAGAGGAATGTCCTTTGAGGATTTAGAGTACCTCCTTGTTGGTATCCCCGCTCAACAGAAATTGTTCTTGATGGATGCTTGCCATTCCGGTGAGGTAATAGCGGAAGAGCTCACGATAGACAGCACAGTATATCTTCCCGATGGGAGCCGAGGTATGCTGATGGGCTACAGTTATCGCGGAGCAGAAGTGTTTGAATTGGACGGTGAAACCGTAAACAAAAGTGAACTCAAACAAACCTTGTTTAGCAATTATGAAAGCAAGTCGGGAGCAACGGTTATCTCTGCAGCAGCAGGTAATAGTTTTGCTCTTGAATCTCCTGAATGGAGTAACGGAATATTTACCTATGTCATTATTGAAGCTATGTTATATAGAAGAGCAGATATCAATGACGATGGCGAGGTAAGTGTAGTTGAGCTGAGCAGATATGTTTCAGGGCAGGTTAAAGAACGTACGGATGGTATGCAAATACCCAATGACAGACAGGAGAACATCGATAACAATTTCAGGATATGGTAAAGGCTAAATTCTTTGTACTGGTTATGGTTATAATGGCGTGTTCTAGCACTAAAACTCAGAAAATAAAGTACAATAAGCTAGAGGTAAAAGATGGCTGGCAGTTAAACTATAACCTTACCTCCGGGGGTGAGCGCTATCAATATATTGTGAATGTACTTCAAATGGATCCGGATCGCAGTTTTCGATATAGAATGACTAACACGAGAGAGTACAGTAGTATTTATACCATCACCAAGAAAGGACTGGACTCAGCTATTAAAGAGCAAAATTATTTTAGCCCATATAATGATACACTTCCTGAGGATCAAACAACAGTCTGGTTAAGCCGTTGGATTTACAGATCAATAATCGAAACAGACTCTGTAACCTTCATACCGGATATGCCGCGATTTGGAAGAGGAGAAATGGCCACATTTTACTTTGACGGAGAGGAGGCTTATTCCTATGAACTTAATGGGGTCCCTCAAACTATAAAAGCCATCAGAATTCGTCAGAAAGGTGGATCGATGAACTTTTT